>NZ_JAFBCC010000001.1:1851560-2468747 GCF_016907495.1 Arthrobacter tumbae | reverse complement strand
TGGGAGCATCGCGGCACCGGCCGCGACGGCAATGCCCACCTGCTGCGCGGCGTCGTTATTTTCACTGTCGGGACCGAGACGATCACGGGCGCCCGGTTCTTTCTGGAGCCAGTCGACGACGACGCTCAGGACGTCACTGCTGCTCTCACTTACCTATTGGATCGCTAGCTCAAAGGAAGCATCATGATTCTCATAGCCGGAGCCACCGGCAAGCTCGGCGGGCTCATTGCGCAGCAACTCAGTCGACAGGGCGAACCTGTCCGTGTCCTTGTCCGGGCAGATCCTGCGGGCAGCTTCGGGCCGACCGTGGAGGTTGCCTTCGGAGATCTCAAAGATCCCTCCTCACTCCGGGAAGCCTGCAAGGGCGTCGACGCAGTCATCACCACGGCGAACTCGACGGCGCGGGGCGGGGCCGACACCATCGAGTCAGTGGATCTGATCGGAAACCGCAATCTGGTCGATGCAGCCGTTTCCGAGCGGGTCCGGCGGTTCATCTTCATCTCTTCGCTTGGCGCGCACCCCACCAGCACCATGCCGCTGCTTCGTGCGAAGGGAGAGACGGAGAAACACCTCGCCGAATCCGGCATGGTGTGGACGTCGATCCAGCCGAATGTGTATATCGACCTCCTGCTGATGGGCGTCGTCGGGGGTCCGGCCTTGTCGGGCGCCCCGGTCACGCTGGTAGGCTCCGGCGAGCGCAAGCACTCCTTCGTGACGATGTCCGACGTCGCCGCCTACACGCTGGCGGCGCTCCACTCCCCGGCAGCCGAGAACCAAACGCTTCGGTTGGGCGGTCCGGAACCGCTTTCCTGGCGGGACGTCGTCGCAGTGTTCGAGCAGTTCCTGCGGCATGCAGTCGAGGTCCGCACCGTTCCGATCGGTGAACCGGTGCCCGGGATGCCGGATTTCATTGTGCAGCTCCTCACCGCACTGGAGACCTACGACTCACCCATGGACATGGCCGGCATGGCGGAGACCTACGGTGTGAAAGGTACATCGCTCAGGGAATTCCTCAGCAGCACCCTCCCGGTCCAACACGTGGCCTGACGCTGTTTGCTCAGCGGCTACTGAAGCTTCGCTTCAGCGACCGTGTGCACCCAGTCAGGTGTAGCCCGGTGCAGGCGACGATCGAGAGCAACGCGGAGTCTGGCGGCTTCCGCCTTGACGCGTCGGCCTGACGCGTTCTCCGTTGCGCGGACACCACGCGGCTGAGATTCTTCGGGCTCCAGCCCTTCCCGCCAAGCGGCGTCGAGAAGCAGGAGCTCCTCGGCCGTGAGCCACTCCGGTTCGCTGAGCACCCGGACCATAGCGATCCCCGCCGCTTTCCGGTTCGGGTCGCCGGAAAAGGCAGCGTTGAGCGCCCACTGGACGCGTTCCCACCACTGGGTTTTTTGGTCGGCGAGTGATCGTTGCGCTAGGTCTCGCCGGTCAGCGTCTATCTCCTGTTCCAGCGCTTTCTGCGACTGTCGAACGCTCTTCCACGCGACGGCGCCGGTAATGACAGCTGCCAGGAGGACTGCCAGTGGGCCGAGAGCTCCGACAACTTCCCACCACTCCGCTCCACCGGTCGGCTCGACGATCACCCGTAACGGTTGAGGAGGCAGTTGGGTCAGGATCATGCGCTAATCCTAGGGAGCATTCGCGTCCCAAGCTCTGGAGCCACGGACCCGCCGCGAGCCTTACTCCTCGACCAGCCGCCTGCGGTTCTTCAGTTCCTTTACCCAACTCCTGATCTCAGCGTCAGAGAATGGCGCCGCTCCCCCACGAAGGTCGTCAATCAGAGCCCCGTTCGCATTCAAAGCAATGCCGAGGACCCGATCGGCCACCCGCTGCGGCAGGCCCACATCCTCCATCCAGCCCAAAAGATGCTTGCGCGAGATACCTGTCCGCTTCCCCGCTATGGGCAGAGCAAGTGATCTGTCTCCGTAGACCACGGTCGACGGGATGTCATAGATCGGCGCGATTGCGGTACCGCCGAGCGCATCCTGCAGGAGAGAGACGTTCTTCGCATGAAGGTCGCCGTTTCCCGTCAGCCAAGCGAAGACTAGTTGCAGCGCCAGGTTGCGTAGCGCCGGAAGCGGAGCATCGCAGAGCGCAATGAGTTCCCGGCACACCTGTTCATAGGGCACGTCGTATTTAGCGGCCGGATGCAGCCCCAAGATCTGAGTTGCATCCTCCACGGCCAGCCGGCGAAGTTCCCCCTGGGGGGCCGTATCCCTATCGAACCGCTCGACCAATAGCCCAGGCCGCCCCGCCACATCACGCACTACACGCACCGCGCTCGTGGGTATTTTCAGTCGACGCGCATACGAGTACATCAGGAACTCGTTCTCGACCACATGCCGATACTCGGGCGGATCCAGCTTGAGAATAAAGCGCTTTCCCCCCGCTTCCACTGGAAGCGAGATCATTCCTGCCGAAAGCTTGTCCTGAACGCCGGCCAACGCGCTCGGGTCGACCCCGGTCTGCTCCATCACCTCGTCGAAATCAACCGGCACCTTTGGATCCAGTACGACGGCGGCAGGAACCTCCGCCACGACGCTGCCCCTGGGTACGATCCGCACATCGCCCACCGTGTCACCTCCCACCGCGAGCAGAAGAGATAGTTCATCGTCCATCGACGTTTTTACGGCCCTGCGCAGCAATGACAGGCGGCGCCCCTCAGGCAGCAAACCAGCAAAAAAAGGGGGCACAGCGCCGCTGGTCCTGATCACGTCTTCGGATGAGAGCGGTAGCGATGCCGCCACAGCTGGACCGCCCACCACAAGGTATTCCGGCAAATAGCTGAACCGTGTCCCACTCTCATACCGTTCGAGTCGTGCGGCGAGGACACCCCGTTTGTATACGTCAGCCTGCCGCTGACCCTTGACATCCTCGAATGATTTCACCGTGTGCCACGACTCTGCGATTCCGCCCCTTCAGCGCGCTGCGCCTCGCGGCGCCAGCCCGTGACAGCAAGATCGAGTCCCAGAGTGCGAAGGACCACCAGCAGCGACTCCAACCTGACCGTCGGCTTCCCGTGTTCAACGGATCGGACGAATCGTTCCGAGACGCCGGCAAGGTCAGCGAGATCAGCTTGGGTAAGGTGCTCGGCGACGCGTCGGGCACGCACGGATTCCGCAAGAGTCTGCTCGAAAGCCACTACTATCATCCACTCCTCGTCCGGCACGATCGTACCGATTCTTCAAGTATGTCGGTGATCGAGGAGCTTTTCAACGGCAATCGAGCAATAAACGGTACGAACGTTCCGATTTCCGTCTATTTGCACTGGGGACAGCCGGGTGTTGAGGTCAAAACCGACAAACCGGCACGATCATGCCGGTCGCTCTACTGGGTTAGACGGCGTGCCCCTCTGTGGCGCAGTATCACCAGCGCTCTCACTCAAACAGGCCGCGCACATCGCCGGCGGTGAGAGCGGAAGAGAACATCGCGTCGTCGTCCATTACTGCAGTGAAAAGCTTGGCCTTCTTCTCCTTCAGGGCCATCACTTTTTCCTCGATGGTGTCTTTGGCTACCAGCCGGTACACCATCACATTGCGCTGCTGCCCGATCCGGTGCGCCCGGTCCACCGCCTGGTTTTCACTCGCCGGGTTCCACCACGGGTCCAGCAGGAAAACGTAGTCCGCCTCCGCCAGATTGAGACCGAACCCGCCCGCCTTGAGGCTGATCAAGAAGACGGGGGCTTCCCCGGACTTGAACTTCTCGATCACCTCTGCACGGCGGCGGGTCTTTCCGTCCAGATAGGCATACTCCATTCCGGCTGCCTCCAGCCGTTCAACCGCTTTGGCCAGGAACCCGGTGAACTGGCTGAACACCAGCGCCCGGTGGCCCTCCGCGACAAGGTCCTCGAGCTGCTCGAACAGCGCGTCCAACTTGCTCGATGGAACTGTTGCGTACTTCTCATCCACCAGCGACGCGTCCAGGCTCAACCGGCGCAGCATCGTGAGCGACCGGAAAATCTCGAACCGGTTCTTGTTCATGTCATCAAGCAGGCCAAGCACCTTCTGGCGCTCGCGCTGCAGGTGCCGCTGGTAGATCGTGCGGTGCCGGGGAGCAAGCTCGAGTTCGAGCACCTGCTCCTGCTTGGGCGGAAGGTCCCTGGCGACCAGCTCCTTGGTGCGGCGGGTGATGAGCGGACGAATCCTGCGCCGCAGCTGAGCCAGCCTCTCGCCGTCGGACTCCTTCTCGATGGGCCGCTGATAGTAGTCCGCGAACTTCCTGGAGCTGGGGAACAGGCCCGGGGCTGTGATTGCGAACAGCGACCACAGCTCCATCAGGTTGTTCTCCATCGGCGTGCCGGTGATCGCCAGCTTGAACGGTGCCGGGAACTCCCGCGCATTCTGGCTGGCCCGGGTCACCGGATTCTTCACGAACTGCGCCTCGTCCAGGATCAGCCCTGCCCACTCCTGCGCGGCGTACGCCTCGTAATCCAGCCGGAACAGCGTATAGGACACAATAACGACGTCGTTGCTGCCCGCCAGCGCGGCAGGATCGGCACCGCTGCGGCGCAGTGTGTCCAGGACTGCTTCCGCACGAAGCTGCGGTGCGAACCGGTGAGCCTCGGCTGCCCAGTTCGGCACCACGGATGTGGGTGCGACGACGAGGAATGGCCGCTTTTCCTGCCCCGCCTGCCGGGTGTGCGCGATCAGCGCCAACGCCTGCAGTGTCTTTCCCAGCCCCATGTCGTCGGCCAGGATGCCGCCGAGTCCGTGTTCCCAGAGAAAGGCCAACCAGCTGAATCCTTCCTGCTGATAGGGCCGCAGCGTTGCCTGAATTCCGGCGGGCACGTCCCTCGCGGGCACCTCGGACAGCTCGAGCAGCGCGAACACCGAGTTACGCCAGGACTCCGCCTGTTCGGCCGTGGCCGCAAGGTCCGCCAGTTCCTCCCATAGCCCAGCCTGGAAGCGGCTGATCCGCAGCTCATCGGTGTCCTTGTCCTGGAGCGACCGGGCTTCTTCGATCAGGCGGCGGAGCTGGGAGAATTCGGGTTGGTCCAGCGAGAAATAGCCGCCGCCGGGCAGCAGCAGGTGCTGCTCGTCGAGGGCGAGCGCGCGGAACAACTCGCCGAACGGAACTTCCGTGCCGCCCAGGGAGACGCTGACGCCGAGGCCGAACCAGTCGCGGTCGTCCGTCTCGCTGGTACTCACGGAAACGGTTGGCTGCTCGGTCAGCTCCGTGTAGTCCGGGACATCCTCGCTCTGCACGACGCGCACGTGCTCCAGGGCTTCGAGCTCAGGCACCAGTTCCGCGACAAACCGAGCGGCGGCCACGCCGTGCAGTTCCCGCGGTTCCGGCCGGCCCGCGAAGCCTTCCGCCGGCCGCGGGAAGGCGTCATACCAGGCGGCGCGGAAGCCGTCGAGCAGACCGGCAACGGTGGCCAGGGTGCCGGATTCCGCCGGCCGGTCTCGGTGGCTGGTGCCGTCCTCGGGAAGCGGGTGCACCGTCGTCGTTCCTCCATGGGTGTATTCCCAGGACCAATGCAATCTCACCGCCTCGGTGTGCGCGGGCGCATCGGAGGAACGACGGCGCGAGCCTGTTGCTGCGGTGGGAGCGTAATTGATTCGAAGGACGAGGGAGGGCGGCGGGATCTCCGGCAGCTCCACCGAGCCGTCCCTTGAGGTGAGGTTCACCTGCTGGTGCAGCTGCGGATAGTAGTCCCGGAGGAACGCCTCGCGGCCCGTTCCCGGAATCTGCAGCGGACTTCGCGCAGTCACCAGGGAACGGAGTGCCTCCGGAACCGGAGCGGACGTGGGTGCGAGCGCGATATTCCGGTCGGACAGCGGTGTGTGTGCGTCGTCGGGGCCCCACCAGAAAATACCGTGGGCCGGGGAACCGACAAGGCCGATCGACGTCGGATCCAGTGCACCGCCGTCGACTTCCACCTGCGGCGCGAGGATCAGTCCGCGGCCGTCGGCCTTTACGTCCAGGCTGACGTCCGCGTTGTTGTGGAGCGTCACCTTCCCGCTCCCGGCGGTGAGGAACTGCACTCCGGCCTCGCGGCCGCGCACCAACAGGTCCCACAGCAGAGGGCTTCGGAAATCGTCCACCCTCATGAACTCACCCGGGCCGTGGCCCGAGCCTGCGCTCCGTGCGCGGACTGCCGCGAAGGTGGACATCCAGTCCCAGTGCGCGTCCTCGAAACCCGCCCTGTTGTACCCGGCGAAGAAGCTCTGCCACCGCAGCTGACCGGCGACCCAATTGCCGCTGGCGCTTCGGTGGACCGGCCGGATATAGAGATGCACGCCCGGGTCCTGCCGTCTGAAGCGGCTGGACGAGGAACGCGGTGCACCTTCGCGCAGCTCGAAGGAAAGCGCCAGGGGAACCGCCGGCCCCGGCGGGCGGGCGGAGTAGCCGCTGGCGGAGTACGCACTGACCGGCGCAGCAGGCTTCGGGTTCAGGAGCGAGTCCAGGCTGCGCTGCCAGGCGGGAGGTTCGGACGTGTTGGGTGTCTGTTGCGCCAGGGGTTTCGCTGGTACTTTCGGCCTGCCGTATGCGGAGCTCATTGTGCCGCCCCACGCCGGAAGCTGGAGATATCGACAAGCCCGCTGATCTGGTCAGGAGTTACCGAGGGTGGAGCGTCGAATGGCATCACATCAAGGATACCGGCGCTTTCCGTGGAGTGGCAGCGCGCCGCAGCGGACGGCCCCCGCCCCAACAGGTGAGGAGACCACGACCTAAGCTGGTGCCATGGAATTCCTGCGCAATCTGCTCCTCGTTCTGCACTTCGTTGGTCTTGCTGCCATCCTCGGCGGCGTCATCGCGCAGATCCGCAGCATGCGCACCGGCGGGGCCGTGATCACGCCGGGCATCATGCACGGCGGCTGGCTCCAGCTGGTCTCCGGGCTGGGACTGGTAGGGGTCATCGAAGCGGGTGATCTTGCGGAAGTCGACAACATCAAAATTGGAGTGAAGCTCCTGGTGATGGTCGCCGTCGTCGTACTGGCTTTCATCAACCGGAAGAAAGACGCGGTGCCGTCCGCCATTCTGGGCGTGATCGGTGGGCTGACGCTGCTCAACATCATCATTGCGGTGTTCTGGCGGTAGCGGCTTTCATTTCGGTGCGCGAGGCATCCACAGGTACCGGTTGCGACGAACAGCCCTGAAACGGAAGGAACACGATTCACATGCTGAACACCGAACAAACCGGCTCCGGCACACCGCTTGTCCTCGTCCACGGACTCGGATCCAGCATCCGAAACTGGGATCCGATCCTTCCGATGCTGCAGGAACAGCGCGAAGTCATCGCTATCGATCTCCCTGGGTTCGGCAAGAGCGAGCCGCTTACGGGTGCGGTGAGCATCGATACTCTGACCGCCGCCGTCGAACAGTTCCTTCGCGAGAAGGGGCTCGAGGGGGCTGACATTGTGGGCAGTTCGATGGGTGCGCGCATGGTGGTCGAGATGGCCCGCCGCGGGCACACCGGCAACGTCGTGGCGCTCGATCCCGGCGGATTCTGGAATGACACCCAGGTGCGCATCTTCAACAGCACCATCACAGCCTCCATCGCGCTGGTGCGCCGCATCCAGTCCGTTCTGCCGTCACTCGTCAAACAGGCTGCCGGCCGGACCGCACTGCTGGCGCAGTTCTCGGCAGCTCCGTGGAAACTCGATCCGGACCTGGTGCTCACGGAGCTTCGCGGATTCAGTACTTCCCGCAGCCTTGATGAGGCGCGCAGGTCACTTGCACACGGACCGCGGCAGCAGGGTGCGCCGCAGGGCACCCTCAAGGGGAACCTCGCGTTTGGCTGGGGCCGACAGGACAAGGTGACCCCGCTCAGCGAAGCCGCCGTCGCCATGTCGCTCTACCCGGACGCCACCCTCCACGTCTTCGAGAACTGCGGGCACTTCCCACACTGGGACCAGCCGCAGGAAACCGCGCGCTTCATTCTCGATTCGACGGGTTGGTAAACCCGGTAGCTGTGACCGGGCCGGCCCGCTGCCGAAGGCTGAGCAAGCGGACCCTGCCCGGCGGGAACTCTCGTCAGGTCGTGGCGACTGTTCCCGGCCCAAGCATCACCTGAGGGGCTTGCTGATTCCTTGGGGAGGAAGGAGTGAGGCGGCGGGGCCACGATTGGGGGAAACGGGCCCCGCCTCGCGGGAGGTCTCCGTCCAGATCACATCCCGCTGCCGCTCATTCTCGTCTGCCTTTGCCCCTACGCGATAGCTTTGGGGATTGTTACTGCAGACGAAGAACACATGACGCGCATAACGGTTCCCACCGCCGATCATGAGCGTACGCATCCTGGCCACGCTGGTAGTCCGCCTCTTCACGCTGAGGAGCTGAAACACCGCTGAAGATCCCGTCCACACTGTGGATAAGCAGTGGGTCACTATTCCTCCACATTGGCCTTCAGCCATCGCTATTAGTACTGGTGTTCGATAAATTTTATTCATGGCGCTCGCACTTCATGACCATCAGCTGCAGGAGAACTCCCTGCTGCAGTCGGTGCGTTCTGACCTTGAAGCGTTCGGGCGAGTGCTCAGGGAAGGCTACCTCGCGCGGACTCGTGTGAAGACCGCCGCAACCCTCGTGGAAGTCGAGGAACTATCGAGGCTGGTCGATTCTCTGCAGGTGCTCGCCGCCCATACCGTGGTCGCCCACGACATCGCGGCCTTAGGTGAAGTAGAGCACCAATCCGGCGGCCCTGAGCAGGACTGGAATGGCGCGTCCTCCGCACCGGCTCAGAGTAAGCGACCGCTGCCTGTCCACCGCGATACTGCGGAGTATCTGCGTGCGAAGATCGGCATTAGTCGCAGTGAGGCGAACCGTCGCCTTCGTCTCGCCGCGAATCTCCTGCCGGATGCCTCCGGACCGGGAGCGGTCACTGAACCGACGCTGCCTGTGCTGGCTGCCGCTTCGAGCGCAGGTTTGGTGAGCGGACGAGCCATCACTGTCATTTGTGATGCGGTTCAACGTGTACGTCCTGTCGCCAGTTCACAGCAGCTGGACGCGATGGAGCGCCACCTCACCAGGCACGCTATCGAATCGGACGAGGACACCCTCCGGGTGCTCGCCCAGCGTGGGGACAGCACGCTTGATCAGGATGGTCAGGAACCCACGGAGAAGGTAGTGAAAGCCCGGCAGGGTGTATTTCTACGTGGCCGGCGTAACGGATTGCACTTCTTGGAGATCGGCGCCACGGATGAACAGTTTGAGTACTTGTCCACGGTGATGAACACTGCCACCAATCCCCGGTGCGTGTCGGGTGCCACCCAGAACAACGATGACGGCACTCGGGACTGCAGCAGCACCTCCGCCAGCAGCGTAGGCGGTAAAGGAGCCAACGGCACTGGCTTCTCCACGAGCGGCGAAAGCGGAAACGTCAGCGAACAAGACATCGCAGACCAGTGGGACACGGATCAGCTGACACGGCCGCAAAGCCTTCTGATTGGCCTAATCTCAGCCTGCCGTCTTGCCTTGGCCAGTGATGGGTTGCCAGCCACGGGTGGCCACCGGGCGCAGGTGATGGTCACCATCAACTATCAGGACCTCGAAGCTGACATGGGGAATGCCGGTCACGCCGTCTTTTCACAACAAATGAGCGCTCGCAGCATCCGGAAACTGGCCTGCGATGCGGACATCATTCCCATGGTTCTCGGCGGTGATGGTCAACTCCTCGACATCGGACGTGCCAAACGCCTTTTTCCTCCCTACATGCGTCGGGGACTTGTCGCCAGGGACAAGGGATGCGCGTTCCCTGACTGCACCATCCCGGCAACCTGGTGCGAAGCCCACCACATCGTCCCCTGGGCCACCGGAGGCAACACTTCCCTCAGTGATGGAGTGCTGGTGTGTTCACGGCACCACCACGTGCTTCATGAGGGAAAGTGGACCGTCGAGTCCATCAACGGAATTCCATGGTTCAGGCCACCCAAATACTTGGATCCGAGCCGTGCTGCACGGAGGAACACTTACTGGCAGGTTGAGCAGTTGGTTCAGCAGCAGCTGAACAATCTGCCCACCTGAGCTGCGGACGGTCGTTCAGCCGCTACGGGCAGGCGGTGCCGCCTGTCCCGTTGAGTGCTCAGATCACGGCTCTTTCCCGCACTGTAGTGCTGCTAGAACGGCCGATTGCGCTAGCTGAGGGCTTGTTCCAGCCCGTCCAGGATCACGTCGAGGCCGTACTCGAATTCCTCTGCGAAGTCATAGCCCGGCTGCAGAACGTGGTCCGTCACGAACGCCGCCAGGTTCGGGTATTCATTGGCAGGGAACGGCTCGAACATGTCCTGCGCCATCGCTTCGATTTCCGTTGTGGCATCGATGGGCATATTCATCTTTGTCAGTGCCCGCTTAGTGGCAGGCATGCATCGAAGAAGCGGCACCCGACGGGTACCGCTTCTTCGCGCCTGTCAGGAGACTTCGAGGTCTTCGAGCGACTTGCTCCTGGTGTCAGGGGACAAAAGTGTTGCCACCGCTGCAACCACGCAGATGCCGAACGTAGTCATGCCGATAACCATCGGAACGTTCGATGAACCGGGCGGAGCAATAGCGGTGAAGACGCTCGGGAAGAATGACGCGATCATGAGCCCGACATTCTGTGACACCGCAAACCCGGTCACGCGGATCCTCATGGGGAACTGCTCCTGGAAGAACGTGGCGAAGGTGGCGTTCCACATCTGGAAGAAGAGCCCCTGCACGATCACGACGCACACAAAGACCAGCAGCAGGCTCCGCTGGTCGATGGCCCACAAGTATCCTCCTGCCAACAGGCCACCACCGAGCCCGCCAACCACCATGAGCGTTCGTCGGCCGATTTTGTCCGACAACGCGCCGAAGACCGGGATGGTCAACACAGCGACAACGTTTGCCACGAGGGTTACCCAGAGGAAGTCGTCACTCGAGTATCCAATGCCGTACCCATCCTGCGTCGCGTAGGCAACGCCAAAGATGAGCGTCGCCATACCGATGACGTTGGTGAAGGTCATGATGATGCAGCGAACCACCACCCATGGGTAGGTGCGCAGCAGTTCGATCAGCGGGAACCGGCGCTTTGTCTCGCCGCTTTCGGACTGGGCCTGGTATGCCGGAGGCTCCTCCACCCGACGACGGATGTAGTAACCGGCGAGGATCACCAGGGCGCTGAGCAGGAACGGGATGCGCCAGCCCCAGGCCTCAAAGTCGGCATCCGGGAGGATGGCGGCGAGTGAGAGCAGCACACCGGTAGCCAGAATGGACCCTACCTGGGTGCCCTGAAGGCTGAAGCTCGCAAAGAATCCTCGCCTGGCATCCGGGGAATGCTCGACGATCATGGCGCTGGCTCCGCCGAGCTCGCCTGCAACTGCGAATCCCTGGATCAGGCGGAGGACCACCAGCAAGACCGGCGCGAGGAGGCCCACCTGACCGAATGTGGGCAGCAGTCCGACGGCGAAGGTCGCGAAGCCCATCAACAGCATCGCAAAGACAAGGACCTGCTTGCGGCCGTGCCGGTCACCGTACGCGCCGAGGACAACCGCACCGACCGGACGGGCGACATACCCGACGGCATAGGTAGCGAGGGAGGCGATGATCCCGACAGTTGGATTCTCGGACGGGAAGAAAATGGCGGGAAAGATCAGGGTCGCGGCGAGCCCGTACAACGCGAAGTCGTAGTACTCGAGGGCACTTCCGATCCAACCGCTCATCGCGGCTCTTTTGGGATCCCTTTGACCGATACTGGCTTCGCGGACCGGACTGATGTCATCGGTGGGCGTTCTACTCATTGCTGATATTCCTTCGTCGCCATTGGCAAGGAGCCGGAGATTCCTTCCCGGCGTAGCTTCGTGGTCTGTGACTGGTAGAGGCGCCTCGAACCGCAGGAACATAACCCGCTGCGTGCCGACCCTCACATTGAATCGATTCACAAAAGCATAGAGGGCGGGTGGGTGGTGCGTCAAAGTTTCTATAGGAGCACAAGGAGTGCGAAGGCGAAAACGAGAAGGATGCTAAGTGCCGGGAGCGGCTCACCGCGTAGAGTAGTCGGAAAGCGCTATCCGACCGGGAGGTCCTTCGTGAACCAGGCACAGTCCTCACCGGCAATCACCGAGGCCGATAGCTCTCCGCCGCAGGCGCGTCCGCGCGTCCTCATCCTCGTGGCCGCCCTTGCCATGCTGCAGGTGATCTGGCCTCTGACCATGGATCTGTACCTGCCTGCTTTCCCAGCTATCCGCCGGGAGTTCGGGGTGCCTGAGTCTGCCGTGCAGCTGACATTGACCGCCGCTTTCATCGGTATGGGCATCGGACAGCTGACCTCGGGACCGGTGTCCGACGCCGTCGGACGCGCCCGGCCGCTCGCCGTGATGATCGTTGTCTACTGCCTCGCAACTGTGTCCTGCGCCCTGGCGCCCTCGATGGAATGGCTCATCGCCAGCAGGGCATTCCAGGGCATGGGCTCAGCGGCGTGCGCCGTCATTGCCTTGGCCATTGTTCGCGACCTCTACACCGGCAAGCAGCTGATGATCATCCTCGCGCGTCTGGCCATCGTGTCGGGTGTCTTCGTGGTCGCCTCGCCCGCGCTCGGCGCCCAACTGATGCAGGTTGTGGGCTGGCGCGGACTGTTCTGGATTCTGCTCGCCTACGGCCTTGTACTGCTCTGCGTGGCAGGCGCCATCCTGCTGCGTAATGAGACCAATCCACTCGAGCGCCGACTGCAGCGAAAGGGCGTGCGCCTCACCGACGACTACCGAAGCCTCATCGCTGACGGGCGTTTCCGCTCCGTCGCTCTGGCCGGCGGGCTGCTGTTCTCCGCCATGATGTCCTTCATGGCCGGAAGCGCCTTCCTGATACAGGAGGTCTACGGACTGAGCCCCACCGGCTACGCCCTTCTGTTCGGTGCACAGGGCGCCCTGATGGTCATCGGTGCGCAGATAGGCGGCTTCATTGCCCGGCGAACGTCTCCGGTACTGGTGGTGCGGATCGGTGCCGTTGCCCTCGTAGTCGCTGCGAGCGTGCTGTTGCTGAGCGTCAGCCTTGCTCCGCAGTTGGGCGTCTGGGGTCTGATGGCACCGATCATGGGATTCACAACGGCGTTCGGGCTCGCAACTCCCGCCCTCCAGGCGACGGCACTCGAGCACCATGGTCTTCGCGCCGGAACCGCTGCCTCGCTCCTGGGCGCATCGAACATGACTGGTGCGGCCATCATCGCTCCGGTCACCGGAGCCTTCGGGCTGTCCTCCCCGGTGCCCACCGCCGTCGTCATGCTCTGCTGTGCAGCCGGAGCGGCGGTGCTGCTCCTGCCCGGGGTCAGGGAAAGGGCCCACATGCCCTCCCAACGGTGAGCGGGCGTCAGACTTACTGCCCCAGTGGGGTCAGACGCTCATCCCGCTCGGGAACGCGCTGGAGAAAGCGGCAGCGAAAAACAGGACCCACCCGATGATGAGCAGGATGCTCAGCGCGCCGAGGATGATCGCGACCCATCCCAGCAGTCGCCCGCCGGCAGCCGGCTCGCCCATCCGCTCGGCCTTGTTCGCAGAGCTGATCGCAAGCGGACCGAAGACGAACCAGAACAGGAACATCCCGAGCACGCCGTAGGCGAGTGAGAGCTGAGCAGCGCGCTTTCCCTCGTAGTCTGAACCTGCGTGGCTCATGCCCGGAGACCTGCGGGTGCTGGCGGTCGCGAAGGGCTGTTCGCTCGGGTACGGAGCACGATTCTGGGTGGAGTAACTCGACATCTGTATTCCTTCTGAGACAAGGTTGGTAGACCGGGATCCTGTTGGTGAGTTACCGCCGATACACCCGTATTGGAGCACATCTTATTGCACGGCGACGATGCTAGGCGGAATCATGACAGAACAGCACGACGACGGCGCCCGCGGCGTCCTCTTCGACGTGGACGGCACGCTCGTGGACACCAATTACCTGCATACCCTCGCCTGGTGGCAAGCGTTCCGCCGCTTCGGCCACGATGTGCCCATGGCCAGCATCCACCGCACCATCGGGATGGGCGGCACCACCCTCATCGAGCACCTCATCAGCGAGGACCGGAACACCGACCAGGACGAGGCACTCAAGGACACACACGGCGCCCTGTTCTCAGCGCAGTGGCCGGCTATCCGCTCGTTCGACGGCACCCGCGACCTGCTGAAGCATTGCGCGGAGGCGGGCCTCGCCGTCGTGCTTGCCACGTCCGCAAACAACGAGGAACTGGCCGTCCTGAAGAAGGTGATCGATGCCGATGATTCGATCACCGGCGCCACCACCGCAACCGATACCGGCATCAGCAAACCCTCCCCCGACATCCTTGAGGCGGCGCTGAAGGTTGCAGATCTCAAGGCCGAAGAGGCGGTGTTCATCGGCGATGCCGTCTGGGATGTGCTTGCCGCCAACAGGCTCGGCATGCGCACCATTGCCGTCACCACCGGCGGCACCAGCGAGGCTGAACTGCGCGACGCCGGTGCGGCCTACGTCTTCGAGAACGTCCGGGAGCTGCTGAACGCGATCCTCGCCGGCGGGATCCCTGAACTGGCGAAAGGAACCGGCCGATGAATCCCGACTACCCGTATACCCTCACCTTTGACCGCTACCGGGAGCGGATGGAGAAGGACTTCTCGCGGTTGCTGGAGCTCACTCGCTCCGCCGACCTCACCGCCCGTGTTCCTGCCTGTCCTGACTGGGACATCGAGCAACTGGTCCGCCACACTGCCCTCGTCTACCTGCAGAAGGCCGAGACCATCCGCACCGGTACCAAACCGCAGGGCCGTTGGGTTCCCGAGGAGATTCTGCAGCTGGGCCCGGTCGAAATCCTGGAAGCCTGCTACGAGCGGATCACCGCTGAATTCGATGCGCACAATCCGTCGGATCCAGCCGAATCGTGGGTCGCGGAGGATCAGACCGTCGGCTTCTGGATCCGCCGGCTGGCGCACGAGACATCGATCCACCGCTACGACCTCGAAGCAGCCCTGGGCGATCCTCAGCCGATCGGGACGGACCTCGCAATCGACGGTATTGACGAGGTATTGACCGTCATGTTCGAGCGCGGGCGGTCCACTCAGGTTGCTGACGACGCCCCGGCAGAGGTCACCGGAAATCTGGTGCTCGAAAGCGGCGGTGGATCCTGGTCGGTTCGCCTGCTGCCTCACGACGTCGAGATCTCCTCCGCGGCAGGCTCCTCCCCCGACGCCATCATTGAGGGGGAACCCAACGACGTCCTGTTGTGGCTCTGGGGCCGCGAACCGTTGCCCATGCAAGTGGACAGCGGCGGTCTGGCAGCAGAATTACGACGGCGCCTGGCCGCCGCTACCTGATCCACCGGATAAAGGCACCCATGAAAATCACTGGAGCAATTCTCGAAGAAGTCGGACGGGGCCGGCCCTATGCCGACTCCCGCCCCATCAGCATCGGTGAGGTCGAGCTTGATCCGCCGGGGCCGGGCGAGATTCTGGTGCGCATCGAGGCCGCAGGGCTGTGCCATTCGGATCTGTCCGTCGTCGACGGGAACCGCGTCCGGCCCGTGCCGATGCTGCTCGGCCACGAAGCGGCTGGGCGGGTGGAAGAACTGGGCGAAGGGGTCACCGGTCTCGCGGTTGGCGACCGCGTGGTGATGGCCTTCCTGCCGCGCTGCGGCGAGTGCAGGAACTGCCGGACCGATGGCAAGCTTCCCTGCTCCACCGGCTCCGCCGCCAACAACGCGGGAGTGCTGCTCGGCGACGGGCAGCGCCTGCACCGCGATGGGAAGGAGGTCAAGCACCATCTCGGTGTCTCCGCTTTCGCGACGCACGCCGTCGTCAATCAGAAGTCAGTGGTGAGAATCGACGACGACGTCCCACCGGAAATCGCTGCCGTCCTGGGTTGCGCTGTGCTCACCGGAGGCGGTGCGGTGATCAACACCGGCAGGCCGCAGGACGGTGACACGGTGATCGTTGTGGGGCTGGGCGGCGTCGGTATGGCTGCACTGATCACGGCGATTTCACTGGGTAAAGGCGACGTCATCGGCGTCGACGCGGTGCCTGCGAAGCTGGACGCGGCCAGGGAACTCCGCGCCGCCGGCGTCTATACACCCCAGGAGGCCCTCGAGCTGGGAATCAAGGCGCCGGTGGTGATCGAGGCAGCCGGCAATGCCCGGGCGTTCGAGACTGCGGTGCAGCTCACGGACGTCGGCGGGACCACAGTGACCGTTGGCCTGCCGTCGCCGGACGCGCGGGCGTCGATTGCACCGCTTGGCCTCACGGCGGAAGCGCGCACGATTGTGGGGAGCTACCTCGGCTCAGCCGTCCCTCAGCGGGATATCCCGACGTATGCGCAGCTGTGGCGGGAGGGGAAGCTGCCTGTCGAGGCGCTCATTTCCTCGCATATTGCGTTGGAGGACATCAATGAGGCAATGGACCAACTCGCTGATGGGAAGGCAATCCGGCAAGTCATCATCTTCGACGAAGCCTGAGAGTGTTTAGACTGAACCTGCTTCTGCCGTCCATCGCCAAAGGAGTGCGGCCCTGATACGCACGATCAGCTACAACCTCCGTGAGCACAAGGCCAGCGGTGAGCTCGAAGCCCTCGCCGAGGACTACGAGGTGGATCTGCTGTGCCTGCAGGAGTGCGATGCCTCGGACCTGCCCGACGTCGTCGGTGGGCTGCAGATGGCAACCGCCACCAAGGAAAACCGCCTGGGACTCGCCATGTACTACCGGCGGGACCGCTTCGATATGGTCCGTGCCGACTCGTTCTCGCTGAAAAAGTCCCTGCATGACCGGGTGCTCACGCCTGCCCACGAGCGGCTGATCGGCGTCAAGCTCCTCGACCTGCAGACCGACAACACGCTGGTTGCCGGGTCCTTCCACGCGGCTCCCCTGACGGCCTCGAATTCGCTGCGCAGGCACCAGATCAACGCAGCGCACGCCGAGCTCCTGAGCATGGGAGACGGTTTTGCCACCCTGATGGTCGGCGACTTCAACTACCCGTTCTTCACGCAGAAGCTCACCGAGCGCATGAATGAATCCGGCTACGACCTCTCGCTGAGCGACCGGCGAACCTACACCCGCGGCATGGTGTTCCGGGGGCACTTCGACTTTGCGACGTCGCGCGGACTGGAGATCGACAAGGTGGAGACCCTGCCGCGCGGGGCGTCGGACCACCTGCCGATCCTGGTGTTGGCCGACTATCGGGAGAATATCGAGGAGCCGGCAGCGGAGGACGAGATTCAGCCCGCTTAGAATTGTCAGGGGTGCGTGTTTCCATGGGAATAACAAACCCATGGAGGTGCAATGTTCCTACTCGAGCCCGTCAGTGGCCAGAACACGCCCGATCTTGTCTTCTCCGCGACGGACCTCGTCAACGCATCGGTCTGTGAATACCGCACGCTCCGGGTGCTCGACGAGAAACTGGGCCGCGCGCAGAAGCCCGAATTCGACGTCGACGAGATGCTTGAGCGCACCGCCCAACTCGGCGACGTCCATGAACAGAGAATCCTCGAACAGTTCGTTACCGAGCACGGTGAATGGGATCCAGAGCGGGGAACTGGCGTGTACGACGTCGTTCCCGCCGCCGGTATGGAGCGTTCACTCCTGCTCGCGAAGCACACAGAATCTGTCGAAGCTTTGCGCAGCGGAGCTGACGTTGTCTTTCAGGCCGCTTTCTTCGACGGACAGTTTCACGGGCGGTCGGACTTTCTGGTGAAGGTCGACGGCGCGTACGCCGTCTGGGACACCAAGCTTGCCCGCCATGCCAAGGTTGGCGCGCTCCTGCAGCTGGCGGCCTACGGCGATCAGCTGCTGAAAGCCGGGATAGAGCTTGCGCCGCTGGTAACGCTGGTGCTCGGCGATGAACAGCACAGCAATCACCGGGTAGCGGACCTGCTGCCCGTGTACCGGGAGCGAAGAGATCGTTTTCTCAACCTGATCGGTGCACATCGCAGCCAGCCGGAACCGGTGATCTGGGGTAGCGAGTCGCACAGTGCATGCGGACGGTGCGAATATTGCCAGCTGATGGTCGAAGAGACGAGGGATCTGCTGCTGGTTGGACGGATGAGCACCACCCGCCGGGCGAAGCTGCAGCAGGACGGCATTCACACGATTGACGATCTGGCGGCGATGGACGTTCTCCCGGATAATGAGAGCCTCCTCGCGCTCCAAGACCAGGCTCGGATGCAAACCGGAGACGCAGATATCGACGGGAGCGTCGAGTACACGGACAAGCACAACGAGAAGCAGACGCTGAGCTACCGGGTACTGGAGAACAACAGCTTCGGCAACCTTCCCGAGCCAGATGGCGGTGATATCTTCTTTGACTTCGAAGGCGATCCGCTCTGGCAGGATCCGCTTTCCGGCCGCTGGGGCATTGAGTACCTTTTCGGCGTTGTGGAAAATCCGCCGGCGCAGGGCGATGAACCGCCGTTCGTGCCCTTCTGGGCGCACGATCGTGTCGAGGAGCGCACTGCGTTTGCGAACTTCCTCGACTACGTGGCCGAACGACGCCGTCGTTATCCCAACATGCACATCTACCATTACGCAGCCTACGAAAAAAGTGCTCTGCGAAATCTCTCGCTGATCCATCTGATCGGCGAGGAAGCGGTAGACACTCTCCTTCGTGACGGTGTGCTGGTTGACCTGTATGAGACTGTGCGCACGAGCCTGCGGATTTCAGACCGCTCGTACAGCATCAAGAAGCTCGAACCTTTATACATGGGAAGCAACCTGCGCTCGGGAGACGTGACCGACGCCGGCGCCTCAGTGGTTGCCTACGCTCAGTTCTGCGAGGCACGGGACAGCGGGAATACCGAGCGGGCATCGGAGATCCTCGCCGGGATCAGCCACTACAACCAGTACGACTGTCTGTCCACCCTTGAGTTGCGGAACTGGCTGCTGGGACTGGCCGCCGAGCGCGGCATCGGGTTGGCGCAGCCTCAGGAGCCGAAGGTCGACAGGTCCGAACCTCCCACGCCCGAGGAGCAGGTGCTGCTCGATCACGTGTTCTCCCTGCCAACAACCCGTGTGCTGACCGACGACGAACAGGCCATTGCCATGGTCGCTGCAGCCGTCGGTTACCACCGGCGGGAAGCAAAGCAGTTCTGGTGGGAGCACTTTGACCGGCTCGGCTCTCCCGTCGACGACTGGTCCAATACGCGGGATGTCTTCATCGTGCGCCATGCGACCGTCGTTCATGACTGGAAGAAGCCCAATGCACGAAGCAATCACGTACGGGAACTCGACCTGTGCGGAATCTCGTCCGAGGGTTCGGACTTCAAGCCGGGAAGCACCTGGTTCCGCATGTACGGCGAACCGCTTCCGGAAGGGCTGGAGCCATTCGACGGCAAAGTCGGCGGCCGAGAGGGCTGGTTCGGCACGGAGGTCGTGAAAACCTACGCCGATCGCGACGGCGAGCACCTCGTCGTCCGGGAGAAGCTCAAGCGCGGAGGGGAGCAATACGGGCAAACGCCGATGGCCCTGACCGCGGATCAGCCGGTCGCTACGAAGTCCATCCGCGCTGCCCTCTCCGACTTGGCGAGGGAGGTTGGAGCGAGCCTTCCCGAGCTTCCCCGCACCCCCGGGCTCGAGATCCTCCGTAAGGCACGTCCTCGCCTGACCGGCGGAGCCGCACTTCCGGAGGTCGTCGATCATGAGTACATCCCAGCCATCACCGCAGCTGTCGAAGCTCTGGACCGTTCCTACCTCGCTGTCCAGGGTCCGCCGGGCACCGGCAAGACCTACATCGGGTCCCATGTGATCTGCGGTTTGGTGGCGCGTGGCTGGAAGGTCGGTGTGGTGGCACAGTCCCATGCCGTCATCGAGCACATGCTCGGAGCAGCCCTCGCAGCCGGTGTGCCGGCTGATCGAGTCGCCAAGAAGACGAGCAATCCTGAGGCGCCGTGGCTTCACAGAACCGACGACGACGTCTCCGCCCTGCTTAACGGGTTGAACGGCGCGCTGGTCGGCGGTACAGCCTGGACGATGACCGGCAGCAAGGTGCCGCCGGGATCGCTCGACCTGCTGGTGATCGACGAGGCCGGCCAGTTTTCCCTCGCTAATACCCTTGCGGTTTCGCGTGCAGCCAAGCGCCTGCTTCTGCTCGGCGACCCTCAACAGTTGCCGCAGGTGACGCAGGCAAATCATCCCGAGCCGGTTGACGAGTCGGCACTTGGTTGGCTCTCGCAGGGCAGCGCAACGCTTCGACCCGAGTTCGGATACTTCCTCGCCGACAGCTGGAGGATGCATCCGGACCTGTGTTCGGCGGTGTCGCGGCTGGCGTACGACGGCAAACTCGAAAGTGCGGTCATCGCGACGAAGCGGGTGTTGGAAGGCGTGCCTGCCGGCGTGGAATGCGTTCTGGTTGAACACAGCGGAAATGCAAGCGCCTCCTCAGAGGAAGCCGAGGAAGTCGTTCGGCAGGTGCAGAAGCACATCGGTCTTGCCTGGGACGACGCGGCTGTACGGCGTCCCCTCACGAATGCCGACGTACTGGTGGTCGCTGCCTACAACGCACAGGTTCAGATGATCCGTCGGAAGCTCAAGGATGCTGGGCTGGAAGGAACCCGCGTCGGCACCGTCGACAAGTTTCAAGGTCAAGAAGCTCCCGTGGTCATTGTCTCGATGGCGTGTTCCGCGGCGTCAGATGCGCCACGAGGCATCCAGTTCCTGCTGAATCGCAACCGGATCAACGTGGCCATCTCCCGCGGTCAGTGGAGGGCCATCATCATCCGCTCCCCCGAGCTGACACATCATCTTCCGTCCCGACCGGAGCACTTCGAAGAACTTGGCGCATTCATCGGTTTATGTGGAGAAAGCTACAGTGCGGATTCGGTGGAGGCTTAGGACATGTTCGCCGTACACTGCATCCCCGAGAAGCCCGTCTTCGATGACGGCCAGTCGGCGGAGCGTGCCGTTTGGCAGGTGCTGAAAGCAGCGTTGCCGGATGGCGTGGTGTTGGCGCATTCGGTTCAGGTACGGCACGGAAGCTCCGAACACGAGACCGATCTGCTCGTCCTGTGGCCCGGCGTCGGCATGGCAGCCATCGAAGTCAAGGGTGGCCTGGTGAGTGTGGATAAGGGTCAGTGGTACCAATCGGACCGCTCCGGAAAGCATCCGGTTCAGAGTCCACTGGTGCAATCCCAGGGCTCCAAGCACGCGTTCCAGGAGTGGATCGGTGAGCAGCTGGGCAGTGTGCTCACCAGCCGCTTCGCCTACATGGCGTGCCTTCCCTATACGTCCGTACCCCGGGACTGGACACTCAGCGGATCTCCCCGGGCACTGGTTCTGGATCGAGAAGACCTGCCCGGAGCGGCCGAGAAAATCCGTCACGCCATCGAGACGGAAGCCAGCGGCGCAACTCCGCTGGCGGCGTCGTACCTGGCACGGATTGCGCGGAAGCTGGAAGGAACCTTCGATTCCCTGCCCAGTGACACGTCCAATACAGCCGAAAGCGAGGACCTGCAGGACCAGTTGACCGAGCGGCAGGACACTCTGCTGGCCGCTACCCGGGATATCACGCGCATCCGCTTCACCGGCGGCGCCGGCAGCGGCAAGACGTGGCTTGCCCTCGCCAAAGCGCAGGAGCTCTGCAAGTCAGGCAAACGGGTTGGGGTCTTCTGCTACAACAAGGGCCTGGGAATGCACCTGCAGAACAAGGTGGGTTCCTGGCGGCAGAGGCAACCGGCGTTCACCGGCGAGTTTCACGAGTACGTGCGGTCCCTCGGGGTGCCGGACGGAGAAGGGCAGTCCTACTTTGACGAGGAGATGCCGCGACTCCTCAAGGACAAAGCCGCTCACCTCCCGATGGATCAGAAGTTCGACGCCGTGGTGGTGGATGAAGCGCAGGACTTCGCTCCGCTCTGGTGGGAAGCGCTGTTCCAGTGCCTGAAGGATCCGGATTCCAGCGAGATCTACGCCTTCATGGACGACCGGCAGGATGTCTACCACCGCAGCGGCGGCACCGCGGACTTCACCAACGGACCGCTCGCTGACCTGGTCCCCATTCATGTGGACGACAATCTCCGCAACACACGCCGCATCGCCCTGACCTTCAAACCCCTGGCCGGCAAGCACTTCACGCCGCGGGGGAACACCGGGATGCCGGTGCGGCGGGTGGACTGCACTACCGAGGATGCCTTGGACCGCGCTTCAGACTGCGTGGACGCGCTGATCGACGAGGGCTGGCCGGCCAACCAGATCGCCCTGCTCACCACCAACCACCGCCACCCCATTCACCTGCAGCACCATGAAGCCGGCACCACCCTTGAATACTGGAACGAGTTCCATGCGAAGGAGTCTGAGTTCTATGGCCATGTACTCGGTTTCAAGGGACTCGAACGATCAGTGGTCATTCTCTGCGTGGACGGTTTCAAGAAGCTGGAGCGGGCAGCCGAGCAGCTGTATGTGGGGATGTCGCGGGCTCGTAGTCTGCTGATTATCGTGGGCGACCCGGAATTGATCGCGCAGGGTGGCGGCAGAGAACTGGCGCAGGCCCTGCGAGCGTGCGAGGTGTGGGATTCAACTCTCGCCGATCAGCAACCGCAGAAGTGAGCGTCCCTGAAAGGCCTCCCGCTCAGCGATGCGGCGTTCAATTGCGACTGATACTTTGTTCCAGTGCCGGGAGTCGGGCACACTGAGTCGGTCACACTGAATCGGGGCGGCCAGCCTCCTGGCGCTTCGCTTGCTGAACGAGAATGAGGAATTCCATGAGAGTTGCTGTCCTGGGAGACATCGGCCAGCCTGTCTACCATGTCGGCGACGAAGCTATGACTCACGCTGCTGTCGAGGAGTTGGCAGCCCGGGATATCGACAGCATCCTCCTCTTCAGCCGAGACGTGGAAGACACACTCGCCCGCTATTCCGGAGTCGAAGCCGCTCCCACGCTGCAGTTTCCCTGGCCTCCGAATGACAGGCGCGACTACCTCCGGCGCATCCGGGACGTCGTCGCAGGCGACCATTCCCAGCTGCCACCCTCGGACCAGGTATGGGGCTTCATTGAAGCGCTCAGGTCCTGCGATGCCCTGCTCATCGCAGGTGGCGGCAACATGAACTCAATCTATGGCTGGCTGCTGTACGAGCGCGCCGCCGCAGTCAGCATCGCCCATTCCCTCGGCAAGCCCGTGGTTCTTGGCGGCCAAACCCTCGGCCCCACCCTGTACGGCGAGGATGGCGCGACGGCCGAGCGCATGGTGCGGAAAGCCAGCCTCGTTGGAGGGCGGGAGGCTTTCACCGTTCAACTACTCAGGGAATTCGACGGGTCAGCGCGCATTGGCGAGTGTCTCGACGACGCCGCCTTCTTCGCAGCCTCCGCCGGGGATTGGCCTGCAACGGAAGCCAGCTTGAACGCGCAACGTCCAAGCACTGAACCAGCCCTTGACCTGCCGACGCAGTATGCAGCGGTCACCTTCTCGGCTCCGAGCGGCATTCCCAGCGGATCTGCCGCCTACCTCGACTTTATTGAATCAGTGGCAGCGTTCCTCAACCACGCCCAGCAGATCAGTAGGCTGCCACTGGTCTTCCTTCCCCATATGGCGTCGCCGGGTGCCGGTGATGGCGACGAAGCCACTCATCGCGATATCGTCGCGGCCATGGGTCTCGCGGCCATGGGCGAATCACCACAGTTTGTGTTGCCCATCCAGACAGCTCACCGCACCGCCAGCCTCACGTCCGGCGCTGCACTGGTGCTCACTTCCCGCTACCACCCGGTGATTTTTGCCATGGAAACGGGTGCCCCAGTGGTGGCTGTGGCGTCCGACAACTACAGCGGTACCCGACTCAGCGGGGCATTGGCGCACTGGGGCCTCGAAGACTTCGCCCTTTCATCGCTGTCGCTCCTGGATGGCACAGCGAGGCTGGCAGTGGAGGAAGCCTGGTCCAGGCGAGGCGAAATCAGGGCCCATTGCGCAACTGCGGGGCCTCAGCGGCGCCAGGAGTTCACCGCGTGGTGGAACGACGTCGTATCCGCCCTGAGAGGCGAAACGTTCTCCACCCCGACCTTGAGCCGGACCACACAATTGCCGGCAGCGGGACCATGGGGCAAGCAGGCAGCGGCGGTGAAGTCCGCCTTCCTTCGCCTCAGCGCAGAGGTGGAGGAACTTCGCGTAGTGCGGGAACAGCTCACCGGAGACCTGGACCTTGCGCGCCGGGATACGGATGCCGCAAGGAGTGAGTTGCAGGGCTGGTTCGCGTCACGAAGCTTCCGAGCGGTGCGCGGGGTAGCGTCGCTTCGAGCCCGGATCGAGGGGAAATAACACACCATGACAATTGAGCCTGCTGCAGCGGTCGCCATCATCATGCGGACGAAGAACCGCCCTTTGCTTCTGGAACGGGCACTTCAGGATGTGCTCCGACAGACGTTCCAAGGCTGGATCCTCGTCATCGTGAACGATGGTGGGGACGCGCACAAGGTTGATCTGCTCCTCGAACGACATGCGTCGGCCCTGGGAGGTCGCGCCAGCGCTCTGCACCATGCGCATTCCAAAGGCATGGAAGTCGCTTCCAATGCCGGAATCCGTGCCACTGCATCGGAGTTCATTGCGATCCATGATGACGATGACGAATGGCACCCCGAGTTTCTTGAGCAAACCGTCCGCCATCTGAGTAACGGTGAAGACGCCGGCGTCGCGGTCCGGACCGAGATTGTCTGGGAACGCATTCAAGGCCAGCGGATCGAAGATCTGGAGCGCGAGATCTTCTGGCCCGAGATGAGGTCGGTGACGCTCTTCGACATGTTCCGAAGTAATCGCTGCGTACCCATCTCGGTGCTCTACCGACGCTCCGTGCATGAGGACATCGGCTATTACGACGAATCACTGTCAGTGGTGGGCGACTGGGAGTTCTATCTGCGTTTGCTGCAGCGCCATCGCCTGGGATTCATCGACGGAACACCTCTCGCATACTGGAACCGCCGCCGCGAAACCTCCGGTGATCTGGCAAACAGCGTAGCTCAGCGGGAAGAGCACATCCGCCTCGACCTCGAGGTGCGCGAGCGCCACCTGCGGGAATACGTTGCATCGCAGGGAATGGGCGCGTTGCTTTACCTCACCTCCTACAACCAGCACGAATTTGACCACCTCCACCAGCGAAAGAACTACATGGAGGACCAGGTCGGAGAGCTGAACCGACGCATCGATTTGTTGGAGGAAGCCATCAGTGACGCCAGTCTGGTGAGCCTGATCCGACGCCGTTACCGGCGGTTCAAGGACCGCTTCGTAGGTCGCTGAGTGGGCGCTGCGCCCGCACCTGAGGGCGGGGGCAGCATGCACACGACGGCGACGGCGCCACGACCGGCGGAGGTGTCGTCACCACCTCAACGGGCTTCTCGGTGTCCGGGCAAGGGCGGCGTCACACCACCTCGAGCGCCTCCGCGATGGGCGTCTCGCCGGTGTTGAACTGGACGAACTTCCCGACAGTCCCCGGGTTGTTCAGCACGGATGCAGCCACCTGCGCCACGTCCTCACGGGCCACTGAATCCTGCTGTGGATCGGCCGACACCTCGATGGTTCCCTTACCGGGATCCGTGGTCAGCGCGCCTGGGCCGAGGATTGTCCACTCGAGATCCGTGCCGCGCAGGTATTCGTCTGCCGCAGCCTTCGCCTCGGCGTAGTGGAAGAACCCGTTGTCCTCGGGTACGCCGTGATCCTTGCGCGCGCCGATGTAGGAAACCATTACGTACCGGTTGACGCCGGCCTCTTTCGCGGCATCCATGGAGCGGATTGCGGCGTCCCGGTCGATCGCATAGGTCGCCTCAGGGCTGCTGCCACCCGAACCCGCCGACCACACCACCGCGTCATGTCCACGTACGACGTCGGCCAGCTCACCGACCCCCAGTTGAGTCACGTCCGCGATAACAGGCTTCGCTCCGGCCTCCTCGACGTCAGCCGACTGATCCGGATTGCGGATGATCGAACTCACCTCATGACCGGCTCCGGACAGAACCCTGGACAGGTGCAACGCCACTTTCCCGTGGCCTCCAATGATGGCAATGCGTGACATAACCGCTCCTTTTCGTTGGGTGTCTTGTCCTTCGCAACACCACGAAACCGCTGAGCATTCCAACGAGGTGTCCGCCATTAGGGATTCGGCCGTTGCCGCCGCGCAGCTTTTCAGCAGGATTGGCCCAAAACAAGAGAGTAACCACAGTCCGCAAGGGAAACTGATTCTGGGAAGGTCTGCCCTAAAAGGAAGGGACACACATGGGGGTATTGGATCGCGAGTGGTCCCGAAAAGACGATGTGCCGCCGTCGCCCTTCGGGCCGCCGTCGTCGCCATTTAGTCCGCCGTCGTCAGTGCCGCCGTCGTCGGGCGGGCTGCGGCAATCCGGCTCGGGACGCGTCCCGCAATGGGCGCTTGAAGAAGCGCTCAACGAACAGCTCCGTGCCTACGCGGCTGAAAACGGCGGGATGCGTGCGCCAAAGACGCGCCGCCGCCGTCGTCCGCGGTCTTCGAGCTTCAAGTTGCGGGTCCGCACTGCAGCGCTCATCGCATTTGTCGTTGCGCTCTACCTGACTCCCACGGTCTTCGAACGTGACATCTTCCCCGATGTACTTCCGCACCTCCCCTGGTCCAATGTGCCGCCGCGTGGGGTTGAAGCATCGGCCATGCCCTTGGGCACCCCGCCGCCGTCGACCGGTTCAGCTCAGTACAAGCTCTTTGACTACCCGGGCCTCCTGCAGGAATTCGTCGCCTATGATCCGTGTCGGCCCGTGCATTACGTAGTCCGTCCCGATTTTGCGCCGGCCGGAACCGAGGGGATCGTTCAGGAGGCCGTTGCCGAGGTGGCTGCCGCGACCGGGTTTACCTTCGTCTTCGACGGACCAACAACCGAAGCTCCAAGCCCTGAGAGCCGCAACTCGTATCAGCCCGAGCTGTACGGCAAGCGTTGGGCACCGATCCTCATAACGTGGACCAGCCCGGCCGAGGTGCCGGATCTTGCGGGTCCCACAGCGGGGCTTGGCGGTAGTGAGGTGGCTCAGCGTCCGGACAAACCCATTGTCCTCGTGGCCGGTCAGGTAATGCTCGATGCGCCTGCCATGACCGAGATCCTGGGTTACCAGAGCGGGCGCGACCACGTTCGGGCCATCGTCATCCATGAGCTGGCGCACGTGCTCGGCCTCGACCACGTGGATGACCCGAACCAGTTGATGTACGAGGAAAATGACGGCCGAACCACCCTTGCTGATGGAGACCTCGCCGGTCTCGCGAAGCTCGGAGCGGGGCCGTGCGTACCGGAGCTCTGATTGTCGTCTGGCCGTGCGACCCAACAGCCCGACGACGGTGACCCTCGCGGTCCTTGACGGCGGAGCGGTGCACCCCCAGAGTTGGGAACGATGCCGGCGTTCCGGCCGGCTGAACACGGTGGAGGACCGCGATGACCGTTCCGGATTCACAGCCAGGACCCGCCGAACTGCAGCATCCCCGATTTGCCCGCGCCTATGCACGGGCGGTCGAGGGGATGAACCGCAGGGGCGCCGACGAACACCGCCGCGCACTCCTGGCGGGCCTGACCGGCAGGATTGTGGAAATCGGAGCCGGTGACGGATCGAATTTCGCACACTATCCGCGCACGGTCACCGAGGTTCTGGCGGTGGAACCCGACGATTACCTCAGGGCACTCGCCAGGCGCCGGGCGTCCGCTGTTTCCGTTCCCATTCGGGTGGTCACCGGCACGGCGGAGAGTATTCCGGCGGTGGATGGCAGTGCGGACGCAGTGGTCGCGAGCCTCGTATTGTGCAGCGTTTCGGACCAGGGTGTGGCACTGGCGGAGGCGCGCAGGGTTCTGCGCCCGGGCGGGATTCTGGCCTTCTACGAGCACGTCCGCTCCGACCGGAAAGTCCTCGCTGCCGTCGAGGACGTGATGACGCCCCTGTGGCAACGGGCTGCCGGCGGCTGCCACCCCAACCGGGACACGTTGAAATCGATCATCGCCGCCGGGTTCGACGTCAGCGACAACAAGCGCTTCGGGTTCTCAGTTCAGCCGCTGGCGCCGCGCGTCGCGCACATCCTCGGCCACGCGGTTGCACCCTGAGCGCTGGCCTTCCGGACGTGCGAGCCCCGAATGGACCAGGTTTACAGCGGCGGCTCAAGCCCCACCAGCGCAACGGCCAAACCATAAGCGACACCCATCACCACCAGTTCACCGGCGGCCAGCTTTCCGAAGTCGCCCCTGCTGAAGGAGGTTCCGGCAAGCAGACGACGACGGTGCAACGCCCCGATCCCGATCAACCCTCCCAGCACGACCACCTTCAACAACAGCACCAAGCCGTACAGGGAACCGGGCAGTGCAGCAAGGTCCGGCACCCGCACGACCGCACTGACCACGCCGCTGACAGTGACCACCGCCGCGCAGATCAGCGCGAGGCGGCTGAACCGCTTCACCGCGGTGTGCAGCTCGTCGTTCCGGTGAAGCGCTAGCCATCCGAGGCCCGCGAGCCCGCCGACCCACACTGACGCTGCCGCAATGTGCCCGGTCATGCTGAACATCGCGAGGCCGTGCCCGGACTCAGAAGCGGCGTGACCGCCGAGGGCCAGCGTAGTGGTACCCGCAACGGCCAGGAACAGTGCCATCTTCAGCGCAGTGGAAGTCCGTGCAACCCATGCCGTGACCGCACTGGCCAGCAGGAATCCGATCTGCGCGATCAGCGCACGCCCTGACGCGAGCTGGTCCAGAAAGACCCCGAAGTCAGCGAATCCTGCCCCCTGCAGCGGCCCCTCTCCCAATACCTCAAAATAGGTCCACAGCAGGAACACCCCACAAACGACGACGGCGGCCAGCGCCGCCACACTCCCCCGCCTGCCGAGCCGCACGGCCAATGGCGAAAGATTTTCCGAACCGGCGTTGTCGGCGGGTGAGTCCTCGGCGGGTGAGCCGTCGGCGGGTAAGTCGCCCGCAGGCAAGAGTACGCCGACGCAGAGCAGTGCGATCGCTGTCAGGCTCGTGAGGTGCACCAGCACGCGCACCAGCGGCAGAGTCCAGCCGACAAGGTTGGCGGTGCCGCCGTCGTCGGACAGTCCGAAAAGTGCCAGCGGAATCAGTGCCGCCACCAAGACGGCACCGAAACGACGGTGAGGAAACGCCGGGAGGGCGCACCGACAGCGTGCGCGGTTCGAGGGAACACGTGCATCCCAGCCTTCCGGACGGTCAGTACGCGTGAGCATCGGCACAGCTCAGAGGCGGTCCTTCGATCCTAAGCCAGCGTGCGGCCGTGGGTCAGCGACAGGACCGGGCCGTGGGACCGCGAAAGACCCCGCCGCTGATCAATCACAGCGATGGGGTCCTTCAGCTTGCTCAGCTCATCCGGTGACGGCGGTCAGCTCGTTCGGAGTGTGCTCCACTTCACCGGTTCCGGTGGTTTCCCCGGATTCCACGTCAACTGCATGGATGGTGTTGGTTGACGGGTCGGTGATGTAGGCGGTGTGGTCTTCGACAAAGAGCGTGGGCCGCGGCTGCTGCCATTCGAGCGGTTCCTCCCACTCGCCGATCACCGGGAAACTGTTGGTCACTTCGGCGGTGTCGGGGTCGATCACGTGCAGCGAGCCGTCTGTTCCCAGGACCAGCCCTTCACCGTGCGGACCGCGGGCCAGCGACCGGAAGCTGTAGCTGGTACCGATGTCAACCAGGGTGAGGTCACTGGTCTCGGTGTTGATCAGCGAGACCGTTTCGGGGCGCTCAAGTTCGGCGTCGGGATCCTGCTTGTAGTCGCCGAGCGTGATGACCGATTCCTCGGAGCCGGCCTGATTGCCGATCCGGCCGTACTCGGTGGGGCTGTCCAGTTTGGTGATCTCGCCGTCCGCGTAGATGAGGACGCCGGTCTCGCAGCCGATCACTACGGCCTCGCCTGCGGCCGTCGCTTCACCGTGTACACCCGGGCAATCCTCGTTGCGGGCGATTTCCTCGCCATTTTCGTCGAACACCACGATGCCCGGGCGCTCTTCCTCGTTGCCGAGCGTGAGCACCAGTTCACCACTGGAAAGCTCGACGGCGACACCATGGTGCGCTTCCTCCGCCGAGTAGGTCTCGACCTCCGGCTGGCCTTCGGCGAGGTCGCTGGATTCGAAGACCATCACTTCGCCGGTTCCGTCACTGAAGAGGATGGTCTTGCCGTCGTGGCGGACCACGTGGCCGGGTTTGCTCGTGGGGAAGGCGATGTCCGTCATCATCGGTTCCTCAGCGTAGGAAATGCCGCCGTCGGTCCAGGCGCCGGTATCGACCACCTCGAAGCCTTCGGCGGTCGAGATGATGACGTGTCGTCCATCGCCGGCCGGATTGATCCGGTTGAAGCCATCCAGCGGGAAGTCGCCGAGCACCTCGAACGTTTCACCGTCGAGCACCTGGATGCCGCCGTCGTACGTGGTGACTAGGCGCGGTGTGGGTTCAGCGACGGTTACTGCGGCGTCGGCGGCACCCGTTGCTGCCGGTTCGGGGTTGGTTCCGCAGCCGGTGAGTACAAGGCCCGTGACCGCGAGCGCCGTGGCAAAGTGGGCGGGTCTGGATTGGGCGAAGGTGAAGCGGGCGGGTTTGGAGCGGTGATGCATGGGTATTCCTTTCGGTGGGTGATTCATGACAGTGCTGATTCATGACAGTGCTGATTCATGACAGTGCTGATTCATGACAGTGCTGATTCATGACAGTGCTGCAGCGATGCGTTCGGTGTTGGCGCGCATCATGTCGAGATAGGTGTCGGCGCCCGAACCTTCAACGCCGAGGGATTCTGTGAACAGCGGGACCACGTCGATATCAGTGCCCACCTCTGCGGCAAGCACTTCGGCAAGCCGTTGCGACTGGGAGGAGTCCGCGAAAATCGCGACGACGCCCGCGTTCCGGATTTTCCCGGTTAGGTCATCAAGGTCCGACGAGCTCGGCGAGGCCAGCGTGGTTCCGCTCGGAATCACTGCGCCGATGACGTCGAACCCGAACCGCTGGGCGAGGTAACCGAACACATGGTGGTTTGTGATGAGCTTGCGCCTGTCCCCGGGAATCGTGGCGAAGCTGTCCTCCATGGAGGTTTCAAGCACGCTGAGTTTCGTACGGTATGCGGCGGTTTGCTTGCGGACGAGGCCTTCGTCCACACCGTCCACGTGCTCGATAATTCCGTCGGCAAGCGCCTGGGACGCCCGGGCCACCCGGCCGGGGTCGGTCCAGAAGTGGGGATCGTCGGTAGTGCCGCCGTCGCCGTCAGTGGCGCTGTGGGAGGTAGTGCCGTCGTCGTCGTGGGTGAAAGTGATCGGCTCGATGGCGTCCATGGCCTCAATAGCAGGCACGCCCTGCGCGGCGGCTGCTTCGACATGGTTGAGCACGCCCTCCTCGAGCCCTGCGCCGTTGGAGATGATGAGGTCGGCGTTCTCGATCTGGGCCGCCTGCTGGGCCGAAATCCCGAAGGAGTGCGGGTCTGCGTTCGATTCCATGAGAACGACGACCTCGGCCTGGTTCCCGATGAGGTTGCGGGTGATATCGCCCAGAATGTTGGTGGTGACGACGACGGTGGGCCGGTCCGCGGCGGCGGCGGAGCATCCGCTCAATCCGGTTGCGAGGACAAGCGCTGCGGCGGTGAGCGCGCGCCTCACAGTCCGGTCTCCAGCAGAAAGTCGGCGGACGGAACGTCGAAGCTTCGGGCAACGCGGAGGCCGTCGGCGTAGTCGATCTCGTACACCGTCGAGCCGTTCGGATCACTCACGTAGGCACGGGACGTGTCGATGCGGAGCTGGGGCACCGAATCCTCGACGTGTTCCAGCAGCGGAACCTGGTTGAGGACTGCGCCGGATTCAGGATTGAGGGACAGCAGGGAGCCGTCGGTACTCACGGCGAGAACGCGCTGTGTGTCTCCTCCTACTGCCGACGCGGCGACCACCGGAACGGGTGTCTCAAGGAACGTCCATACCCGCTCCGAGACGTCGAGATGCCAGACCCCGGTGTCGCCAGCGGGACCCGCAAGCTCGTTGGAACCGGGGCGGTGGTTCAGCGTGTCTGCGGGCTCGGCTGAAGCGTCCGCGGGGTACGGGATATGCTCGGCTGCAAACGCGCCGTCGTCCTCCGTTATCAACAGCGCGCCGTCTGTGCAGGAGAAGACGACGCCGGCACGCGTCTGCGCATGCGCACTTAGCCCGGGGCAACGTGCCTTGGGGAGCACTGTCTGGTCGTCGAGATTCCGCACTTCGACGCCGTCGGGAATTCCGTCCGCCCCTGCCACGCTGACGAGGAAGAAGTCCTCGAAGGGAACCGCGACTCCGCGGTGCGGGCTGGTGGTGATGCGTCCGGTCTCGACGATCCTGCCGGCGTCCAGATCCTCCCTCAGGTAGAGGGAGGCGTACCCCTCCGAATCGGAGAACACGGCAATCACCGAGCCGTTGCCGGCAACGGCTCCCGGGTCTTCGAGTTCCAGTGTGCCGACGACGCCGGGCTCGGCGCTGTAGTAATGGTCGTGGTCTCCGTGGGCGACGGTCCAGGCACCGGTGTCGAACACATCCATGCCATCGTCGGTGGTGATGAAGGTGTAGCGGCCGTCCTGGTGGACCGTACTGACGGGGCCGAAGGTGCCGGCGTCGACGGTTTCTTCCGTCAGGAGTGAGAGCAGCTGGGCTTCGCCGGTTTCGCGGTCAAGGGTGAGCAGCCCGGTCTGCGGCTCAGAGTTTTCCTGCGCTCCGGCGATGTAGCCGTGAGGTGCCGTTTCAGCAGGAGTCTGGCTGCCGGCGTCGGGCTGGGTACCGGCGTCGGGCGTTGCGCATGCTGCGAGCAGCGGGAGCAGGCCAAGCAGGAGGAGAGGGGTCTTAGTTCGATGCACTGGGCTGAAGTTCCGTTTCTAAGGAGGGAGCGGTTCGTGCCTGGTTGAGGAGTCCGTGGGCGAGCGCGGAGACGAAGTAGGACAGGGCGGCGACGAGTGCGATGGTGGCTCCGGCCGCGGTGGAGGCGTACCAGGAGATCCACAAGCCGACCACGACGCTGCCGGCGCCGAGAACGGACCCGAGGACCATCGCTGTGCGGATGGATTTCGCCCAGACCAGCGCTGCGGCCGGCGGAGCGATAAGGAGGCCGAAGACGAGAAGCGTGCCGACCACCTGAAACGATGCCGCTACCGCCAAGGTGATCAGGCACAGCAGGACGAAGTGCGTGCGGCGAGGGTGCAGGCCGAGGCTCGCGGCTTTCTGCTGATTGAACGCGGCGGCGGTGAACGCGCGGTGATGGACGGCAGCAGTGGCCAGGACTACGGCGCCGACGATCGAGAGCACCAGGATGTCGTCTATTGCGACGGCGAGGACGTCTCCGAACAGCGTGCCGGTCAGGTCCACGGCAAAGGTGCCGGCCGAAGACACGAGGATCACCCCGAGTGAGAGCATCACGACGAACAGCAGCCCGATCGCCGTATCCTGCGAGACCCTCCGGTTCCTGGTGATCACCGAGACGCCCGCAGCGGTCGCCGCAGCACTGACCGCTGCGCCGACGATCAGGTTGCCGCCCAGCAGCGACGCGATCGCGATTCCCGGCAGCAGCCCGTGCGCCATCGCGTCTCCGAGGAACGCCATACCCCGCACCACCACCCAGATGCCGACCACCGCGCAGAACACAGCGACCAGCACGCCGCCGATCACGGCACGCTGCACGAAGGACGCGCTCAGGGGCTCAAGTAACCATTCCATCGCGACTCATCCTATATTGATAATGAGAATGATTCGCACATAAGGAGAAATCATGGTGATTGTGAGCGGTGTTCGATACGCCTATCCGGGCAGGCAGGCGCTTGGCGGCCTCACTCTCACGTTCGAGCGCGGGGTGCATACGGTGGTTACGGGCACCAACGGGTCCGGGAAGTCGACGCTGCTGGCGCTGGCTGCCGGCGTACTGAGGCCGCAGTCCGGCTCGGTGCTCCTCACCACCAGCAGCCGGCCGGCCTTTGTCATCCAGCACACGCGGATCCCGGAGACGCTTCCCAGCACCGTGCGCCAGGCGGTCGAGATGGGACGGTGGCCTCACCGGCCCTGGCTGCTGCCGCTTGGTCCGCGTGATCGCCGGATTGCGCGGGACGCCATGGAACGCCTGGGAATTTCGGACCTCGCAGATCGGCAGCTCACTGGACTTTCCGGAGGGCAGCGGCAGCGGGCGCTCATTGCGCAAGGACTCGCACAGGAAGCGGACATCCTCATCCTTGACGAGCCCACCGCCGGCCTGGACACAGCGGCACACCAGCTCATCCGAGTGGCGGTCGACGAGGAACTGCAGCGTGGCGTCACGATCATCGAATCGAGCCACTCACCCGAGGACATCGAACGAGCAGAACGGGTAGTCACACTTGAGGGCGGCCGCGTCATTTCCGATACGGGATCGATGTCCCGGCCGGCAATCAGCGCTACCCTGACTCCGTGACCGTTGTTATTGACCATGCCACCGCGAACGACGCCGGCCCCCTCGCCACCCTCGCCGCCGTCACCTTCCCGCTCGCTTGTCCGCCGACATCGCATCCCGACGACATCGCACATTTCATCGCAACGGAGCTTTCCGAGGAGCGGTTCACCCAGCACATCGCGGACCCGGACAAAATCCTGTTATGTCTGCGGGAGGACGGGCACCTTCTTGCCTGGAGCACGCTGGTCAAGGGGCTGCCCAAGGACGAGCAGGTGAGGTCTTCGCTCTCGATTTTCCCCACCGTGGAGCTGAGCAAGTTTTATGTGCATCCGTCGCACCACGGGCAGGGATCGTCGTCGCGCCTCATGGAAGCGTCGCTGGAGATTGCTGCGAAGGGAACCGGTGCCGAAGGAATCTGGCTCGGCACCAATGACCGCAATGCCCGTGCCGTCCGCTTCTACGAGAAGCACGGATTCACGCGTGTAGGGGCAAAGACGTTTCAGCTTGGACGGAATGTCGAGACGGACTTCGTACTGGAGCGTGCGCTGGGCTGAGTGCGGGTTGGCTGGGCTGTGGATAAGTTTGTTTCACTTGTCCTCCACATTGGCGGTATTCGATCGCGGTTAGAACGCGTGTTCGATAAAATTTGGGTATGGCCGTCGCAGTGCTCGAACCCACCATGGAAGATGCTTCTCTTCTGGGTGGCCTGCGGTCCGGCCTATTGAGCTTCGCCCAGCAGTTTGAGTCGTCGTACCTGACGCTGAGTCCGCAGGAGGCCGCGGCAACCCTGGTCGAGGTCGAGCAACTCTCCAAACTGGTCGATCATCTGCAGACCGTGGCTGCCCGTGCCGCCGAAGACCACCAGCTCGCCACCACGGACGCCCGGGACCCCTACAAGAACACCGCGGACTACCTGCGGGCGAAAATCGGTATCAGCCGCACCGAAGCGAACCGCCGGCTACGGCTCGGACACGACGTCCTACCCGAGCTTCCCGGACCAGGAGCCGCCGTAGAGCCTGCCCTGGCTGTTCTGGCTGAAGCAACCAGTGCCGGCGCGCTCAGCAGCCGTGCCGCCACCATCATCCGCAACGCCATGCACCGCGTGTCACCCGCCGCGACCCGCCCCGAGCTCGATGCCATGGAAGAGCACCTGGTCCACCAGGCCGTCGAATCCGATGAGGACGTCCTGCGGGCCCTGGCCCAACGCTGGGAAGACATCATCGACCAGGACGGCACCGAACCCACCGACAAAATCCTCCGCGCACGCCAGGGCGTGTTCCTGCGCGGCAGACGCCACGGCCTGCACTTCATGGAAATCGGCGCCACCGACGAACAATACGAACACCTCATCACCGTCATGAACACCGCCACCAACCCCCGAAACCAGGGCACCGTTCACCAGGACGACGCAAACCACAGCGATACCCCACCTGCCGCGGCCGACAACGGCAACCTCACCGACGGCGGCGCCAACGACGCCGGCTCCAGCCCCGATCAGCCGACCCGTGAACAGAGCCTTCTCGACGGTCTCGTCTCAGCCTGCCGGATCGCACTCGCAGGTGACGGCCTCCCCGCAACCGGAGGCCACCGCCCCCAAGTAATGGTCACCATCAACTACCGCGACCTCCTCAACGACATGAGCGACCTGGCAGACAACGGGCATGACGGGCACTCGGTGTTCGCCCAACAGTTGAGCGCCCGCAGCATCCGTAAACTCGCGTGCGACGCCGACATCCTCCCACTGGTACTCGGCGGCAAAGGCCAGGTCCTGGACATCGGCCGCACCCAACGCCTCTTCCCACCCCACCTGCGACGGGCACTGGTCGCACGCGACAAAGGCTGCGCCTTCCCCGACTGCACCACGCCCGCAACCTGGTGCGAAGCCCACCACACCATCCCCTGGGCAACAGGCGGAACCACCAACCTCAACCACGGCGTCCTGCTGTGCTCCTGGCATCACCACCAAATCCACCAAGGAAACTGGACCGTCGAATCAATCAACGGAATCCCCTGGTTCACACCACCCAAATACCTCGACCCCCACCAAACCCCCAAACGCAACCGCTACTGGCAAGTAGAACAAGCCATCCACAACCACCTCGCGCGCTCTAACATCGGCACAGACTCCAACACCCACGCGAGCACCCACACCCACACGGGCACCCAACGCGCGGCACCACCCTGACCAACGGCAGAACCCTGACCAGCGGCGAAGCCCTGGCCAAAGGCACCGGACGCCGGTTGTGGGTCGGTTGTGGGCCGGTGCGAGTGCTACATCAGAGACCTGACCGGGCTTGAGCGCGCAGCCCGTGTCGATTCCAGCTCAGGCTCTCAGGTCCGATCCCCCATCAGGCAGTTTTCAGGTCCGAGTCCGGATCAGCGAGCACGCTGCGGTCCACAGCTTTGCCGCTCCGAATGAGGTCTTGGATCCCGTCCTGCACGTCCCACACATTGACGTTCATACCGCCTACCACCCGGTCGTCGCGGAGCCAGAAGGCGACAAACTCACGATCCTCGAGGCTACCGCGGACCACCATGTCCGCATCTTTCGTCAGGGCACCGTAGCCGGAATACTCCATGCCCAGATCGAACTGGTCGGTATAAAAGTACGGAATGTCGTCCAGCACAGCGTCTCGGCCGAGCATCGACTGTGCTGCCACCTTTCCGCCACTGATGGCGTTTGCCCAATGCTCACTCCTCGCATGCTGACCCGTGACAGGATGCAGCGCGCTGGCCACATCTCCAGCTGCAAAGATGCCCTCGGCACTGGTCCGTAGCCCCGAATCGACCTGAATTCCATTCTCGATGGTGAGTCCGGCTCCTTCTGCAAGCGCCGTCTGCGGCACCACCCCAATGGCGATCACAACGAGATCCGCGGACAGGGTTTCACCCGCATCGGTTACTACTGCAGTGACACGGCCGGCATCGTCACCCCTGATTTCTTTCGCCGAAGCCGGCAGCCTGAACTGGACACCAGCTTCCCGATGGCGATCCATGAAAACTGTGCCGAGCCTGGGACCGATCGCCGCACTCAACGGAACTTCTTCCAACCCGAGCAGGGTGACCTCATTGCCAAGTTCACGTGCAGTTGCGGCAACCTCCATACCTATCCAGCCGGATCCGATAAGCACAAGGTGGCGGCCACCGCCTGTCAACTCTGAATGAAGACGCTGACTATCCGTTTTCGTGCGGAAGTAGTACACCCCCTGGAGGTCGGTACCCTGCAGGTTCAGTTGACGGGGAACAGCGCCCGTAGCGAGCAGCAGCCGACCGTAGGAGAGTGAACGGCCACTCGACAAAGTAACCGCACGGGCGGTGGAATCGACGCTGACCGCCTCGTCTGAGGTGAGGAGTTCGACGTCGTTCTCTGCGTACCACTGCTCGGGGTACGGCAGGAGTGATTCCTCGTTCTCTTTGCCGGCAAGAAATCCCTTCGACAGCGGCGGACGCAGGTAAGGTATCTGGCCTTCCGCCCCCACGAGGACCACAGGACCAGTGAAGCCTTCCTCACGCAAGGTTGCGGCCGCCGTCGCGCCCGTCAGGCCTGCCCCGATGATCACCATTGCGTCATTGCGTTCCTGGGAACTGGTGCTGTCCATTGAAAGTCCTTCGTCCGGTGAGGTGGCCCGCAAAGGCGCATTGCCACGAACAGTTAGTTTAGAAATTTGGTCGCGCAGGGGCCTCCGACTGCGAGCTCGCCATAAAACGTCGCTGCGGGTAGTGGTACCAGCACTCTGCACACCGCGCACTGAGGAAGTCAATGGTGCAAGCACAGGAGAAAGGCTCGACAGATGTCCGACTTCACAGGCAATCCGGAGCCCACAACAGGATCCGGCAACCGGGGGCGACGCAAGCCACACACGCGGTCACTCCGGATCCCGAAGGGCCCTACTGCTGCGCACGCATCACCCGGCGCACCGAGGCCAAGTAGTCCGCGCCGACTGCGCCCGAGCAGCGCAGCAACCCAGCCCACCCGAGTAGCACCGACTGCACACGAGCAGCCCAGCCCGCCCGAGCCGCGCCGACTGCGCCCACCACCGCTGCCTGCCGCTTACGTCGTCTTCGCCCGCAGGTGCAGCCGCTCCCCCTGACGCCCGAACAGACTCAGAAACTCCACCGCATGCCTGTCAGCCTTCCCAAACCAGTGCGGCACCCGGGTGTCGAACTCCACCGCTTCACCGGCAGGCAGCACCAGGTCGAGCTCACCAAGAACCATCCGCAGGTTTCCGTTCAGTACGTACAGCCACTCATAACCCTCATGTACCTTCAGGTCCGGTTCCTCAAGCGCCATTTCAGCGTGCAGTACGTGTTTGTAGGCCTGAATGCCTCCCGGCCTGCGTGTAAGCGGAACCACCGTTCCGCGACCCATGTCGATCGGACGCAGGTGAACGCGCGGATCACCGGTGGTCGGTGCGCCAACGAGCTCATCCAACGGCACCTGATGCGCCTGAGCCAGCGGAAGCAGCAACTCCAGGTTGGGTTTACGCTGGCCCGATTCCAACCGCGACAAGGTACTCACCGAAATCCCGGTCGACTCGGACAACGACTGGAGTGTCACGTCCCGCTTTACCCGCAGCGCCCTCAACCGAGGACCTACTGCCGCAAGTGCTTCACCAATTTCATCCGTCATGGACTCTAGTTTGCCATATCAGCAAGCTTACTTGCTGATCGAAGTTCCGCCATCCACGATGAGTACATGACATCTGAACTGAACTCATATGACGTCGTCGTTATCGGTGGCGGTGGTGCCGGCCTCAGTGCTGCGCTGATGCTCGGGCGTACCCGCCGAAGTGTCGCGGTCGTCGATGCCGGCGAACCACGCAACTCCCCGGCCAGCGGCGTACACGGTTTCCTCACCCGTGAGGGTATGAACCCGCTGGACCTCGTGACCGCAGGCAGGGCTGACGTACAGGTTTACGGCGGCGTGATTGTTCCCGGCACCGCCGTCGACGTTGCTTCCACCGACAATCCTCACGATCGCTTCCGCACCACGCTCGACGACGGGACTGTCCTCCTCTCCCGCCGCCTGCTCCTGACCACCGGCCTCACGGACGTACTGCCGGACATCCCCGGACTCCACGAACGGTGGGGCCAGGAAGTGCTGCACTGTCCCTTCTGCCACGGCTGGGAGGTACGCGACCAGCACATCGGCATCCTCGGCACCGGTGCCATGTCAGTGCATCAGGCACTGTTGTTCCGCCAATGGAGCAGCAGCATCACTCTCTTGCTCAACGACACCGTCGAACCCACCGAGGAGGAGTGGGAGCACCTGGCTGCGCGTGGCGTCACGGTTGTCGACGGCTCGGTTTCCCGCGTACTGAACCAGAACGACGGCGGCACCCTCAGCGGCGTGGAACTCACCGGCGGTCGTGTGGTTCCGTTGCAAGCTCTCGTCGTTGCGCCACGGTTCGTGGCCAATTCCGGAATTTTCGCTGGCCTCGGTCTTGCTCCGGTCCAGCATCCGATGGGCGTCGGAGAGCACCTCGCCGTGGACGACATGGGCGCAACCGGCGTGGACGGCGTGTGGGCAGCAGGAAACGTGGCCAACCTGATGCTGCAGGTACTGCCGTCCGCTGCATCGGGATCGATGGCTGCGATGGCGATCAACAATGACCTGATGGCCGAAGAACTGCAGCAGGATCTTGCAGCCCACCGGGAATCTTCGACGGCTACTCCCTCTTCCGGGGCTGCTCACTCTTCCGCCGCAGTTATCTCTTCCGCAGATTCCTCTTCCGCAGCCGCCCCGCGGGATAGCAGGATGGGAGCGGAGGTTTCCTGATGCAATCACAGCACTCACAGCAAGACCAGCATGACCAGCACTCACAGCACCAGCACCAGCACCACGAGCATGGACCCCGCGAGTTCGACGAAGCCTTCTGGGACGCCCGCTATGGCGAAAAGAAGCGCATCTGGAGTGGTCGCCCGAATCCGCAACTGGTCACTGAAGCAGACGGACTGCCGTCCGGCACAGCTCTCGACGTCGGCTGCGGAGAAGGCGCCGACGCACTCTGGCTGGCCGAACGCGGCTGGGAAGTCATCGGCGTCGACATCTCAGCGGTTGCCCTTGCCCGCGCAGCCGAACACGAGCAGGACCATCACGAGAATCAACCCGAGAACCGGGGCTCCACCACCCCGCCTGTGCGCTGGGAACATCAGGATCTGACCGTCTGGGAACCTCAGGCCGGTGCATTCGACCTCGTCACCGCGCAGTACATGCACCTGCCCACCACGCAACGTGATTCGCTGTTCAGGAACCTGGCACGCGCCGTCGCACCGGGCGGGACATTGCTCATTGTCGGGCATCATCCTTCGGACATGCAGAGCGGTGTGTCGCGTCCCGATGTCCCGGACCTCTACTTCACGGCGGAGGACATTGTGGGCCTGCTCGACGACGGTTGGGAACACCAGACAGTCGAATCGCGTCCACGGGAAGCCAGCGGTCCCGACGGCGCCACGCTGGCTGTCGCGGATGCGGTCTACCGGGGTCGCCGACGCGGCTGACGATCCAACCGGCCGCATCAAACCAGAAGACGCCGGCATCACAAACCGCGGCCACCAGGTGCTGCGGCCACCAGGAGCTTATGACATCAGAAGATCAAGCCATCAGGTGACGACCAGCCCCTCCATGTCGTCGAAGAACGCCTGGTAGCCCGCTGCGGTCTGGTCGCGTTGGTCCTCTGAAAAGTCCGGAGCGTCCTGCACCAGGGTCATCTGTGTACCGCCGTCTACGTCCGCAAAGGTGACTTCGATAGGAGCTCCCGGATCAGTGCCGGGCCGGTCGGTCATGGTCAGGCAGAGCCGTTCGGGCGGAGTCACCTCCGTGTACTCGCCCTCCCAGTTGATGGTGTTGCCGTCCGGCAGTTCCATCACGGCGCTCCAGGTACCTCCGGGACGCACGTCGAGCACGAGGGAGTCGAGCGGCACGTTGACCTGTGAGCTTTCGAACCACACTGCAAAGTCAGCAGGATCGGTCCACGCGGCAAATACGCGTTCCCTTGGTGCTGCGAAGGTGCGGGTGACGGTGATCTGGTTGGACATGCGAATCCTCTCTGTAGAACCAGAACGCGGGCTCAGGCCCGGCCCTTCAAGATGGCGTACCAGTACAGCCTGATGAATCCGTACCGCTCCACCAGCCAGGTGAGTCGCTTCTCCTTCGCGAGACCCTTCCAGCCGGGAACGGTGGGTTTGGGCGTGAGAGTGTCATCAAACTCGGCAAGCACCACTGTAGAACGGCTCACAGTGAAAGGGCAGGCGCCATACCCGTTGTACTTCTGGCCCGGCTGATTGCCCTTGAGCACCGACTCCAGGTTCTTCGCGAGGACCTTGGTCTGCTGACGGAGCGCTGCACCGGACTTCGAGTTGGGTGTTCCCGCCGCGTCGCCCAATGACCAGACCGTTGGGTGGGTGATGTGTCGGAGAGTGTGCTTGTCCACGGCGACAAAACCGTCGTCGTCGGCCAGCCCGGTAGCGCGGATCCATTCCGGAGCAGATTGCGGCGGTGCTGCGTGCAGAACGTCGTACCGTACCTGTTCCTCCGTACTGCGCGCGGTGTCGCGGAGGGTTGCGAGGCGGTCCTCGGCGTCAACCGAGGTGAGCTCCGTGGTGCAGCGCAGTTCAATGCCGTACTCGGTGATCTTGCGGTTCAGCTCCTCGTCCACAACATCGACGCCGTACACGGTCCTCGTGGGAACGGCGAGGATCACGCGGATGTTGTCGAGGACGCCCTGCGAGCGCCAGTAATCGCACGCGAGGTACATGGGCTTCTGCGCTGCGCCGCCGCAGGTGATGGGCCCGTCGGGCATGGTGAAGACCACGGTTCCGGAACGCAGGCTGCTGAGCAGGCGCCAGGCTTTCACCGCGAGGTCGAGGCTGTAGTTCGTTGCGCCGTAGGGGGAATCGTAGGCATCCTGCAGACCGGGAATCCCGTTCCAGTTCTTCTGGATTCCGGGACACACCACGAGGTGCTCATACGTGAGGGTCTGCCCGGATCCAAGCGTCACAGTTTTCGCCGCCGGATCGATGGCTGTCGCGGAGTCCCGGTGCCAGGTGACACCCTTCGGCATCACGGATTCCTGCGGGCGGACCGCTACTTCCGCTTTGGCTGTACCACCGGCGATGTGGGAAAAGAACGGCTGGTACAGGTGCTGTTCTGTGGGGTCGACGACGGCGATCCCCTTGACCCGGTAGCGCTTGAGTCGTGCCGCGAGGGAAATACCCGCATTCCCGCCGCCGATGATCAGCACCGGGTGATGGGAGTTTCCTCCTCCGGCTTCACTGCCCTGAGACATCGGCGCTCCCGTCGATGGTGAGTTCGCCCATGCGGTTCCATCCGGTGGCCGAGATCTGTTCGCTGATGATCCGCGGGGTTTCCACCAGTGCCTGCGGCATATCTTTCATGGCCTGCGCGAAGTGGCTGCTGGTCACATGGTCGCCGGCGGCGTCGTCTTCGAATGCCTCGACCAAGACAAACTCGTTGGGATTGTCAACGCTGCGCGACCAGTCGAACCAGAGGTTGCCGGGTTCAGCCCGGGTGGCTTCGGTGAACTCGCGCGTCAGATCGATCCAGCGATCACTCCAGTCTGGTTTCACGTTGAACTTGACGACGATAAAAATCATGCCGGTGCCTTCCGCTCGGGGATGTCCTGCTCCATGCTAGGCGCCTCCATCCAACTGCCGCAGCGTTCCGAAGGACAGTCAACTTCCATCCGGTGGCAGAACGGTCGTTATTGGGATTGGCGCCGGAGCCGGTTGTGATCGTTCTGCGACACCGTCCAGGATGTTCAGCAGCGTCATGATGCCGATGACGAGCAAGGACAACTTGATCACCGCTCCTGCAAGTCCGGATCGCTTCTTCCTTCGGCGCTGTGAACTTTGACGGGACTCTCGCTGCCGGGACGACGGCGGCGCCATAGCCACCCGGTCCCGAACCCCACCACGGCGACGCTGAAATGAATGCGAAGCAGCGTCGCTGCTTTCCTCGAGTTCCCGGGTCGTCCACAAGCCCGGACTGCGATCACCGGCCAGTAGCCCCCTAAGGTGCAGGGCGATCGCGTCGATCGCGACGATATCCAGCACCGTCGGCAGTGAGCGCAATGCCGGTATGAAGGTTTCTGCGCCTTCAACGCGGACCCCACTGTTGGAGCGACCAGCGACACCCGGTTGACCGATCAGGCAGATCCATCCGGCGGCGAGATGCCGATGCTGTGGTTCAAGCAGTGCTGCGACGGCGCTCGCCTGGTCCAGCACAGTGTCAATTCGCCGTGCCCGGTGCCCGTTTTGGTGCAGCTCCCCTCGCCGTAGTTCGACCGTGCCGGTCCAGTTTTTCGTGTCGAGAACGACGACGCCTCCCGGGCCAACGAGCACATGGTCCAGATTCGCTTTTGGCCGCCCCGGCCAGTGCACATCGTGAAGGACACGCCAGCCCTCACCTTCGAGCTCGGCCAGCCGCTCGGCGACGATGCGTTCGCCCAACGCACCGGCCTGCCAGGCGTGCAATTGCTGCTCGGCGCGCGCCAACTCCTGCTTCAGCTTTTCAACCCGTTCCCGGGCCCGGTGCGCCTGTTCGGTGGCGCCTCCCCCTGGTGTCACTCCCGCTGACATGCATCCCCCATCCGACTCTTCTCAGACTAGAACCGCATTCCAAGGCTTGAGTGAGGAAAACCGCAGAACTGAATCAGTTCTGCGGTTGCGTACGACGGAGCGCCAAGGGTGTTCGTTCAGAGAGGTGCATGCACTGCTTTCATTGCATGCAGTAAAAGCACCTTTTTGGAGCGACTATCCCGCCGGCAGCTTCTCGACGAGCTCCGGGAGGCTGCCTGCTTCGAGGTCCGGCGCATCGAAGTACGTGGGATAGGCGCCACCCGTCCTGTTGATCCACGCCGTACGCAGCCCCGCGCGATGCGCTCCGTGGATGTCCCAGGGATGCACAGCGACCAGGAGCATCTCTGCCGGTTGCCTGCCACGTTCCATGGCGGCGTACCCGTACGCACTCGTCCCGGGCTTCCATGCAGCAGCATCCGCAACGCTGAGCAGCTCCGCAAAGTGGGAGCGGATGCCTGCCCGCGCGAGGAGCCCCTCGGCAACAGAGGCCGCACCGTTGCTCAGGGTGACCAGCTCTGCGAGTTCGGCGAGCGCTGCGACGCCGGGAACGACGTCGTCGTGCACTGGCAGTGATGTCAGTGTGCCCAAAATGTTGTCCACTGCGGCAGTATGGTTTCCCGACCCCAGCATGTCAGCACACAAACGTTGAAGGCTGTCCTTGGCGACGTCGGAGAACGCACGATTGTCGCCGGTCACGGTCAGCGCAAAACCGTCCCGCAAAATGCCTCCGAACCAGACCCGCGCTGTCAGCGGAGGGAGTCCTTCAGCGTCGAAGGCGTCCGCGAGTGAACTCATGTCGGACAGCGTTTCATTGACGTCGAAGACGATGGTTTTAGGCTGATCGGTCATGGGCTAACCCTGTCAGGAGATAGACGTGCGCGACAGCCCCCGGGCCACGAATCGAAGCGACGCAACTGCGCCCGCCCGCCGAGGTGAAGCCGGCGAACGGGCGCAGTTCGACGAAGGAACTGGCTCCGCGAAACGTTAGTTCGCGAAGACGTCCTGCAGACGCGGGCCGACCCACAGGGCAACCGAGTCACCGCCGTTGTTCAACACGGAAGCGCTGCCGCCGTTGTAATACGCCTCAGCTGAGTTGGTGCCGGGACCCGTGTAGACACGCAGTTCGGCGCCCGGAGCCAGGACGTAGTTCTCACCGACAGTGAGAATGTTGTTCGCTGCATCGCGGAGTATCGCGCCACTCACATCAACGCTCGCTGCCGAGGTGTTGCGGAGTACAACGTGCTCGCCGTTCCCGGGCTGAACGTCGTCGCCGGCTGGGTTGTTCATGGAGTCCGCAATTTCGACGCCGGCTCCCGGGAATACAGGCTGACCCTGAAGGAAGCGCTGGTTCTGGATCGGGAAGTCAGTAGTCACCGCATCGACGCCAAGATCCAGCGAGTACTGCACAGCCTCCGGCGAATTCACCGTGTACACACCGAGGATCAGACCGGCACCCTTGACGTCGGCGGCGTTCTGCGGCGTCAGCGCGCGGTAGTTGGTGCCCACCGAATCCGCGAACGTCGCCCATGAGTCTACGACCGCACGCGCAGGAACCACGCCGGTGAGCTGCTGCAGCTCAATTTCCGGCGCGATCGCTGCGAAGCGGCGGTTCGAAGCCTCGTCGAAACCGAGAACCTGAATCTTGTCCGCGGCGACCAGCTTGGTCCACTTCGGGTCATTGCGGAGTTCGTCGGCGACAACCTGCTCAACACCGGGTGAGTTCACGGGAGCCTTGATCTCGATGTACACCCCGGTCTTCGCGGTTGCGACCTGAGCAGCGTCATCCAGGTGCGGGATGCGCTCCCCCTCGTACCTGCCGCTGAAGTAGGAGCCGGCATCGAGCTGCTGAAGTTCCGCCCAGGTGAAGGAGGTGATCGGGTCGTTCTCGCGGCCCGGGAACACGTCTGCAACGTTGGTGGTGCGCGCGGGCGTGTTGTCGTGGAAGAGGAATGGAACGCCGTCGGCGCTCAACTGCACATCGATTTCGAAAAAGTCTGCACTGGACGCACGTCCGTCCTTAAACGCCGCAACGGTGTTCTCCGGTGCAGTCCCGGCTGCTCCGCGGTGCCCGATGAGGATCGGGGCATCGCTCGACTTTTCCGCGGGCGCAGCGTGTGCGATGGCGGCGGGCGCGGTCGCGAGCATCAGCCCGGCAGCACTGGTCGCAATAGTCCTGGTCAGGCGATAAGCCATAAGGTTCAGTCCCTTTCGGATGAGTGTGGGTGGTCCCCTCATCCGATGCAACAGGCCGCCGAAGTCCTCCCGGTCAACGCGGAATGAACTACGGGTGAAAGCAATGCTCAACTCAGCGGGTTAGTCGCGCGCGTAACGCCGCACGAAGTTGTTGAGGATCTTCGACGGCCAAGTCACCGACGCGCCTTCGGCACGCTCGATCACGGTCTCTGCCTGGTCGGGCGGAAAGTAGCCCGCGTGACGGTAGATCCGGATACGTTCAACGAGTCCGGCCACATCGAGCTCGGGATGGAACTGCGTTGCGTACAGGTTCTGCTTCACCCGGAACATCTGAACCGGACAGGACGACGACGACGCCAGCAGCACCGCGCCCGCCGGAAGCGTGGTGCACGCCTCCTTATGCCCCGCGAACGCATCGAAGCGAAGCGGAAGGCCGGCCAGCAGCGGGTCCGCTGCGCCGTCGTCGTTCACTGTTATTTCGGTGGGACCAATGGGCTCCGCGAAGGTGCGGTCAATGACGGCGCCCCGGTGCCGCCCCAGTGTCCCCACGCCGTAGCAGGCACCGAAAAACGGAAAATCAGCGTCAACTATGCGATCGAGCAGCTCACCGAGTTCCCGTTCCACCCGGTGCTGGGTCGGAGACTTGCTGTCCTCCGCGTCCGACGAATTGAAGGGACTTCCACCGAGGAAGATCCCGGAATAGTCCTCAAGCCGGAGGGCGGGCAGCGGCTCCTGCTCCACCCGGAAGCGGTGAAGGGCCGACGGCGCCAGACCAGTGAAGCGCAGAAAGCTGCGGTACTCGCCTTCGGCAGCGGCATTCTCGGCACGGGTGGCCAGAAGCAGGAACGGTAGCACCCGTCGATCGTACTGCCGGGTGAAATTTTCCACCCGATCACTCGCAAAATGCTAAGCATGCTGATAAACATGAAGGGAGCCGTTTTCCAAACATCCCTATCGGACTACGGCACACCCAAGTCTAAGGAGAGCATCATGGCAGGAAACACGCTTGTACGGTCCCTACACGATCTCAGCGCTGCGGCTTGGTTCGGCGGATCGCTCATGGGCGCCGTCGGCCTGAACGGCGCGGCGGCCGAAGCCAAGGACCCGACGGAACGCACCCGCCTTTCCACGGTGGGCTGGGCACGCTGGACGCCCGTGCAGATTGCTGCGTTCGGCGCACACGCAGTCGGCGGCATCGGCCTCATTGCAGCCAACAAAGGCCGCCTGGCGGGACAGCCCGGCGCTGTTGCCAATACCGTGGTGAAGTCAGCGATCACGGTGGTCGGCATGGCAGCGTCCCTTTACTCCGGCATCCTCGGCAAGAAGGTCGGCGAACTGAGCCAGCATGGCGGGCAGGGTGCAACCGAGCCCAAGCCCGGAGCGCCGGAGGAGCTGAAGAAAGCCCAGTCGCAGCTGAAGACGCTCCAGTGGATCCTGCCCGCCCTCAGCGGCGCAGTGATCGTGCTCGGAGCCAACCAGGGTGAGCAGCAGCGCCCCAAGAACGTACTCGGCGGCATCTTCAACCGCTAAGTATCCAGAAGCCGGCCCGTCGTTTCCCCCAAACGGCGGGCCTCTTCGGTTAACACCCCCAACTTCTGCGTAACACCCGTGGAACTTTTGCGCAGCTACGGCGGGTTCCGGCGCTGGGAAGCCACCGGAGCTGCGCAAGAGTTCCCATAGACAGACAACGAACCGTGGAGGAAAATCATGGGCCAGCCAGCACAGCAACAGGATGTACCCGGCGTTCAGTCGGCCATGGATCCAACGCCCGACTGCGGTGAGGAAAGCTACCGCGGCAGCGGCAAACTCACCGGTAAGGCAGCGGTCATCACCGGTGGCGACAGCGGGATCGGCCGTGCCGTGGCCATCGCCTTCGCTCGTGAAGGCGCCGACGTCCTGATCTCCTATCTCAATGAGGATGAGGACGCCAGGGAAACAGCACGCTACATCGAGGAAGCGGGCCGGAAGGCGGTCCTCGTTTCGGGCGACCTCTCGGATTCGAAGCATTGCCGCGGCATCATCGACATGGCCGTGCAGGAGTTCGGCAAGGTGGACATCCTCGTCAGCAACGCCGCCTATCAGATGAGCCACCAAACCCTCGATGAGATCAGCGAGGAGGAGTGGGAGTACACCTTCAGGGTGAACGTCTCGGCGATGTTCCACCTGGTGAAGGCCGCCCTGCCGCACATGGCTCCGGGTTCCTCGATCATCGGCAGCTCGTCGGTGAACTCGGACATGCCGAGCCCAGCCCTGGCACCCTACGCCGCAACCAAGGCAGCCATCGCCAACTTTTCCGCGAGCCTTGCGCAGATGCTCGGCGAGAAGGGCATCCGCGTCAACAGCGTGGCACCGGGCCCCATCTGGACCCCGCTCATTCCCTCGACCATGCCCGAAGAGAAGGTCAAGCAGTTCGGCGACGACACTCCCCTGGGCCGCGCCGGCCAGCCCGCCGAACTCGCCCCTGCATACGTTCTCCTGGCGTCCGACGACGGTAGCTACATGTCAGGCGCCCGGATCGCCGTTACGGGCGGCCGCCCAATCCTGTAATCACCCCGTTGAGTGAGCAGGACACGCCCCGTATGACTCTTCACAAGGGGTGTGTCCTGCCAATTCGGCAGGAGGAGGGAGGATTAACGCATGGAATTCAACCGGCTGCTGCAGATCAAGCGCATCTACGCCCAGCCTGCTGCCCTGGAGTTGCCCCGCGGCAAGGAAATTGTCGAGCGATGGCCGGATGCCGACGTCGTGCTGGTGGACAACCACTGGAACATCCCGGAAGTCCACGGTGATGAAACCAACGTGCCCCGCTGGTCCCGGATCAAGACCGAGGCACTGGTTCTCGGCGTCAAGAAAGCGCTCACGGTCAAGCCGAACGGCAGGTCAGCGGACTTCATCGCCCCCTCGACCGCCAACGGATGCGCGATGGCTTGCGCCTACTGCTACGTCCCCAGGCACAAGGGGTACAGCAACCCCGTGACGGTGTTCGCTAACATCGACCAGATAGCCGGCACCCTTGAGCGGCACGCAACGCGGCAGGGCATGAAACTGGAGCCCAACCAGTGCGATCCTGAGCTGTGGGTCTACGACATCGGCGAAAACAGCGACTGCTCCGTGGACGCCCTGATCAGCGACAACGTCGAGGATCTGGTCGAGCTCTTCCGCGATCTGCCCACGGCCAAGCTGTCGTTTGCCACCAAGTATGTCAATCCGGCAATGCTGACCTGGAACCACGGCGGCCACACCCGCATCCGCTTCTCCCTCATGCCGGCGGACCTCGCCAAGTCGATCGACGTCCGCACCTCACCCGTGGCAGAGCGGATGGCTGCGATCAACGACTTCGTCGACGCCGGTTACGAGGTCCACGTGAACTTCTCCCCCGTCATTGTCACGGACACCTGGCTCCGCGACTGGGAGCAGCTCCTCCGCGAGCTCGATGCGACGCTCACGCCTGCGGCCAAGGCCCAGCTCGCAGCGGAAGTCATCTTCCTGACCCACAACGAACGCCTTCACGAGGTCAACCTCGGGTGGCATCCGCAGGCCGAGGACGTGCTGTGGCGGCCGGACCTGCAGGAGTCCAAGGTCTCCTCCAACGGCTTCACCAACGTCCGCTACCGCTCCGGCGCCAAGGGGCGCTACGTCCGGCAGCTGACCGAGCTCATCGAGGAGATCGCGCCGTACTGCCGGATCCGCTACGCGTTTTGAACACGGTCCCTACGGTGAGGGCACTCGCTGGAAGGAAACGCGCACCATGATGGGTAGGTCCGAAACCGTGGAAATGGAGGTGGCCCACCATGACTTTCGCCGCCACGATGGTCAATCCATCCCGGATGAACACGTTGGTACAGGCACTTTCCGGGAAATGGGGGATGCGCATCGCCCGCAAGGCGCTTGCCAGGGATCTTCGAGACATCGCGATCAAGGCCGAATCGCTGTAGAAGCTCGCACTGAGCTGACTCCGGCCCCTCAGGCGACAGCTGCGCCGATTTCAGCTACTGAGCCTTCAGCTTCGGCTCTCAGGCAGGTCCATACCCGGCGCCCAGAGTAGAGCGGCAACCTGCTTAGGGGTCATTCCCGCAGCCGTGGCAATCGCGTCTACCGGGCTTCCCTCGGACGCGGCCCGCTCAATCGCCACGGCCAGCGCGGTGCGAGCGCGATCCAGTTCCCACTCCAGCGACTCGACCGCTCCAGCCGCCGCAATGATGCGCTCCGTGCCCGAGGCGCCGTCGTCGACCCCCACATCGATTCCGGACATCCATAGCTGATCCCCGGAATCCAAGGAGCTACCAGCAGAAACAGGGATGATTTCCTCGGATGACCCATTCGCGCTGGTTATCATCGACTGCTCCCTTCAATAGGCCGAATAGTAACTAGCCAGACTAGTTATATACGACCTTGGCTTGACCTGTCCATCACCAAAACCCGAACGAAAAAAGACCAATTGCTGAGGTAGCTTCAAAACCTGATCAGCCCTTGAGCTTCGCTAGGTGGCCTAGCATGTAGCTGGGCGATAAAATGATGGATATGGGAACAGCGATGAACACCGACGGCGCCGGTTACTGGTACGTCGACCAGGACAACCCTGGCAGCGTGGATGTCCTCAACGCGCTGCGCGCCTACCGTGCAGCAGAAGCCGAGATGCGCCGTCGGACGCGTGATTCCATGAAGATGAACGAAACAGATCTCCTGGCCATCAGGTATGCCATGCGGGCCCACAAGGCCGGGCACTGCATCAGCCCGAAGGATCTCTCGCGCATGCTGAAGATATCGACGGCGTCCACCACCGGACTAGTTGACCGTCTCGTTGCGAGCGGACACCTGGTCCGACGGCCGCATCCCACTGACCGGCGTTCCGTCGAGATCATCCCCACAGGCAGCGCTGACACTGAAGTACGGGAAACGCTCGGCGGCATGCACAAGCGGATGCTCGAAGTTGCTGAATCACTGAGTTCCGAAGAGGCACTGCACGTCACCCGTTTCCTTGAACGCATGACGTGGGCTGTGGAGCAGCAGGACACACCGCATCACCCCTGAGGGCAACCACCGGGCAGGGAAACCCGGTTCCACCACCATCAACAGGAGCACAACCAACCGCAAGGAATCGTTGCACGGCGACCGGAAGAGACAACACATTATGGATATCGCGCAGTGGCCAACAGACCGACTTCTCAACACCGCCGCCCGGCTCAGCGCCAATCGCGAGAATGAACGGCTGCGCCAGCTGGGAACCACCCACGCCGGGCTCCTGACTCTTCGCGTTCTCGGCAGAAAAAGCGCCATTACGCAGGTGGAGTTGGCCCGGGAACTTCGGGTTCAGGCGCAGACCACCGGCAAACTCCTCGAAAGGCTTGAGATCCGGGGCCTGATTCTGAGAACCAGGAGCGACGACGACCGTCGTGTCTTCATCGTCAGCCTCACCCGGGAGGGCGAGGCCATTCTGCAGCGGGCCAAGGCCATGGAAGACGATGAGGCACAGGCATCCTTCGGTTCGGACTCCGCACTCCGGGAAGAACTGATCGCCCACATCCGGGATCTCGGCGGGTTCCCCCGCCTCACTGCAGAACAACCGGACCAGCGTGTCGCCTCAAGCCGCTTGGCACAGGATGAATTCACTGATGAGTTCGCCGAGAAGGACCTGACGGCAGGTTAGGCGCCGACCCGGGGAGGCCAGGCGTCAGCTCGCGAGAAGTGCTTCACAGCTCTCAGTCGTGGAGTGCAGCGTCCGCGCCTCGAACAAGCTAGCGTCAAGCTCCTCGAGATCGCGTACCGCGGCAGAAATCAAGCGCTGCGCATGGTCAGGATCCCTGGAAGTCTCGCACGCCTGTTGAACATCCAGCAGCGTCCGCGCGAGCTGGGTCCGAACCCGTTCCAGATCCCGAATCCGGCGAGCCGATTCCCTCAGTTCCCCGGCAATTCCCGGCCGGCCATCGTCGGCTGAACCGCGCCGACCGTCCTCGACGATGCCCCGCCGATCATCGTTTCGGGCTGAGGGCAATGGAGTCATTGAAGATTGAAGCACTCGAGAATGATAAGCAGGCTTTCTATCCGCGTGCAAGTTTGCGTGCAAGTCCCCGCGCGCGTGACAGCAGACAGCTGACAGCTAGCAGCGCCAGGCATTGCTAGTGTTCTCAAATGGGACGCAGCAGGTCATTCCGAAAAAGCGCAACGAACCTGAGTCCGCGCATGGTCCGCGACTACGTGCGCACTCAGCTCTGGCCCGTCCCGCTGATCGCCATCGTTGCCTCCGTGGTGTTTGCACAGTGGGTCACCTGGCTCGACCACCAGCTCGACGACGACATGCCGCCCGCGCTGTCAGCCCTGCTCTTCGGTGGCGGCGCAGCAGCCGCACGTTCCCTCATGGAGGCCATCGCGGCGTCAACCGTCACCGTGACCTCCCTGACTTTCTCGCTGACGGTGGTCACGCTGCAGCTTGCCAGCAGCCAGTATTCACCACGCCTGCTGCGCACCTTTACCAGCGACAGGTTTGTCCACAATACGCTTGCACTTTTCCTCGCAACGTTCGCCTTTTCGCTGACGGTCCTGCGTACCATCCGGGATAACGACGAGGAATCCACCGGCTTTGTGCCGGAGATCGCGGTGACGCTGTCCTTCCTTCTGTCGCTGACAACGGTCATCGGACTGGTGCTGTTCCTCGGCCACCTCTCCCGCCAACTTCGTGTCGAACGGATGTTGGAGGATGTTCACGACGACTTTACGGCCACAATCGGCGGTGTCACAGGAGGCTCCAAAACACCACACATCGAACTGGACGCACCGGCCGGAGCGCTGGATCTTCCTGCCGGATCATCCGGCTTCCTCGTGCAGGTCAATGAAGAGGCGTTGCTTCAGGTTGCCGAGCAGTTCGATGCAGTGATCGTCCTCAGGCGCCCACCGGGAGACTTCCTCGTCGAAGGTGTGCCCTATGCGCATGCAACACAACGGGACGGCGGCCACTGGACCAGCGATGTTGCGGAACAACTCCGGCAGGCGGTCGAGGATTCGACCACCATCGGATTCGAACGCAACTCGGTCCAGGACATCGGGTTCCCCGTGCAGCAGATCCTTGACGTCGCCGTCCGCGCCATCTCCCCCAGCGTCAATGACCCAACGACCTGCGTGCACGCTCTGGGACATCTCTCGGCAGGTCTGTCCTCGCTCGCCAGGGAAGACCAGGGACACCGGATGATGACCGACAGCCAGGGCACCCTGCGGGTTACCATCCGCCGACGGACTTTCGCCATGCTGCTTGAGCTGGTCGTTTCCCAGGTCTGCACCTACGGCATGGATGATCCGCGCGTTGCTCGCCGCCTGGTCGACCTGATCGCGGAGACCGAGCACAACGACTCAGGCCGGCATGGCGAGGTTTCTCGCCAACAGCGGCAGCGGATTGCGCGCGCTCTCTCCGGCAGCCAGCTCGACCCGGTGGATCAGCAGGAACTCCTTGAGAGATGCGCGGCGGGCATGTGATCGGGTAAAGCGCGAAATCAGGTAAAACCGCCAGCGCACAAACCAGCTCAGCCCACAGGAACGGGCGGACCGGCGATCAGGAGGGCAGCGAAGACCACGCTGACGCCGACGATCCCAACCAGCGCGGCGGTGAGCGGGTTGCGCAGCACCCACGCCTGAAGGTTTTCAACTGCACCGGACGGGGAGTCTTGTCCAGCCGCCAGGCGCCATCCGCCGTCGAGCTTTCCCCGGCGCTCAAGCTGCCAGTCAAAAAGAACAGTCGCAAACGGAATGATCCCGGCGAGCAGGCCCAGCGCCCCGGTGCCCTTGCTCCACCGCTGGTTGACCCAGACAAAGGTGGTGCTCACCAGGTACGTGAGAAAGACGAAACCGTGCAGTGCACCGCCCACCGAAACCAGCACCTCGGTAGTCTCAGTGACGTACTTCAGATACATGCCGGCCAGAAGCAGTGCCCAGGTGATCGCCTCCGCAACGGCGACACTACGGAAGAGGGTACGAGGGGTCATGGGTGTCTCCTGGTCAAACGGGTGCGGTCCAACAAATCTAGCGCAGCGGCGTCGGGATACGGATTTCAGGCGACTCACCAACGGCAGGCACAGCGACCGCCGGCTGCCTACCGGACCGCCTGCGCACAGTGACCGCCAGGATGGAACCGAGAACCAGCAACCCACCGACTCCCTGCAAAAGCGCTAGCTGCTCCCCCATCACCAGCCACCCCAGGAGCGCGGCGACCACCGGGCTGAGCAGTCCGAGGAAGGATGGCGCCGTGACGGGCAGCCGCTGAATTCCGCGGAACCACAACACGTACGCCACGGCTGTTCCGACGAGCGAGAGATACAGGTAACCACTGACGTTGCCCGCCGACAGCTCCGGCGGCACACCCTCGACAATGAACATCAGCGGGACCAGCAGGAGCCCGCCTGCCACCAGCTGCCAGGCGGTCATGGTGAGCGGCTTTTCAGCCTTGCCCCACTTCTTCGCAAGCACGACGCCGGTAGCCATGGACACTGCGCCGCCAAGCGCGGCGAGCACGCCCACCGTGTCGAGGCGCGCCTGCGACGATAGGACCAGAAGCGCGACGCCGGCCGCACCGGTGATACCGGCAAACACCACTTTCAGCGACAGCCGGTCCTTGAGGACCCACGTTGCGAGCCCTGCCACGATGAGCGGCTGCACCGCACCTACCGTCGCGGCCACACCGCCGGGCAACCGGTACGCCGCCACGAAGAGCAGCGCGAAGAAGACCCCGATATTGAGCCCACCGAGTACTAGAGCCTTCCACCACCAGGAGCCGCGGGGAAGCCGCCGCACCACCAGGAGCAGCAGCAGACCCGCCGGGAGTGCCCGGAGCACCGCGGCGGTCAGCGGCAGCCCCGGCGGCAGCAGGGTCACGGTCACCAGATAGGTGCTGCCCCAGACCATGGGAGCGAGCGCGGTAACGAGGAGGGTCCGACCGGTTTTGCTAAGCACTTAGCAATAGTAGCTAAGTGCTTAGCGAATTGTCTAGACTGAATTCATGAGTGACCACGTGGACGGGATTGTGCAGCAGTGGCATCGCGAGCGGCCGCATCTCGACGTCTCCCCCATGCATGTCATGGGCCGGCTTTCCCGGGTAGCACAGCAGGTGGAACGCCGGCTTGAGGAGAACTTCGTGCGTCACGGACTCGATTCCGGGTCCTTCGACGTGCTCGCCACGCTGCGCCGGAACGGATCCCCCTATACGCTCAGCCCGAAGGACCTTGCCGCGAGCGCCATGATCACCTCGAGCGCCGTCGCTCAGCGCCTGAACAGGCTCGAGGACCGCGGACTGATCACCCGGGTGAAGAGCAGCGTCGACGGACGGGGAACCGAGGTGACGCTGACGCAACAGGGCAGGGACCTGGTGGATGCCACCCTCCCCACCCATTTGGCCACCGAAGAGGAACTACTCGCCGGCCTCTCCCCGGCCGAACGCCACGCGCTTGCAGACCTGCTCAGGAAGTTCGGAACCGGACTGACCGGTTAGTCCGGCACATCCCAGTACACCGCGCCGTCGGACTTGCGTGCGCCAGCGGAGGGCTCATGCAGCGTCAACCGGCCATCAGGCATGAGGTGTCGCACCTCAAAGCCATGCAGCAGCACCAGCACGTCCGCAACAATGCGCCGATGGCAGCGCCACCAGACGCTCTCGCTGCACATGATCGCAGTGGAGCGCTGTGCCGCGACGGTCCGCAGCTCCGCGAGTGCTGCCTCAAATTCAGGGGTCCGCGTGTACGCGGCATATGCGCGAAACTGCGCCACCCGCCACCAGGTGTCCGTCTCCGGCTCCCCGGCAGCACCACGGCGGCGCCCGCCCAGATCCTCGAACCACCGGTAACCGATGCCCATCGACGGCAACCAATCCTCGAGCGCTTCCTTGCGCGTATCGAGGTTGCGGCGGCTCCCCGGAAACCGCCGCACATCCGCGAGGGTCTGCACCTCCGCTCCCTGAAGCAGCGCCCCGAACTGTTCCCGGTCCGCTGTTCCGTGCCCCACAGTGAGTAGCCGCATGGCACCAGTCTGTCAGGGGCACATGAGAGCATAAATTCATGCCCGACACCCTGTATCCCATGATCGATGTCGCAGACATCATCCGCATGGTCGGTGGCGCCGCGTTCCAGCGCGGGCAGGGGTACGCCAAGGAATCCCTCGTGCAGGGGCTGACCTTCGAACAGGACTCCACAGTGGTCCACGCACGCGTCATGGGAAGCTCGCCTTCGCCGTACCGCACGCAGCTGTATCTGGCGCAGAAGGGTGACGGCCGGTACCACCTCCGCGACAGCGTGTGCTCCTGTCCGGTGGGATTGGACTGCAAGCACGTTGCCGCCGTAGCGCTTCGGTCCAACATGGAGAACCTCCGCGCCAATCAGGAGCTGACGGCGCCGTCGTCGTCGGTTCGCCCGGCAGGGTGGCAGGAATCCCTGTCCGGTCTCCTCTCAACCCACCAGAACGACGACGGCGCGCTGGCCACCATCCAGCCCACCGTTCTGGGCCTGCAGTTCGAACTGCGCCCCACCACGGTGTCCAAGTGGGAGAAGCGGCGTACCTACCGGGGTTTCAAGCTCGGCGTCCGCCCGGTGATCCGGAATGCCAAGGGAAACTGGGTGAAGAACAACCTCGCCTGGGGAAACATCAGTTACCAGACGTACGGCCTGAAGCTGGATCCCGATCAGCACCGCTGGTTTGCCCAGTTTCCGGCGCTGCACCGCGGGACCGGCGTCACGTACTTCGGCAACAACGATTCCTGGCTGTACCTGGATGACTTCAGCAACCCCCTCCTGTGGCAGCTGCTGCAGGAGGCGCAGCGGTTGGGGATCGCCTTCGTCGGTTCAAAGAAGAGCGTCACGGTCCAGCTCGCTTCCGAAGCGGTGCTGCTCCTCGACGCGACCACCACGGACAACGCCATCCAGCTCTGCCCGGCCATCAATATCGACGGCGAGAATCACGCGCCGGAATCAGCGCACGTCATTGCCAATCACGGCGTCTACACGGCTTCCGAGGGCGGCGTCATCACCCTGGCGCCCACCACGCGCAAGCTCACCGACCACAATCGGGAACTCCTCGAGCGCACCAAACCGGTTCGCATTCCGGAGAGCGAGAAGCAGGAGTTCCTGTCGGGTTTCTATCCACGGCTCATCCAGTCCATCGACGTGGTCAGCAGCGACGGCTCGGTCATCTTCCCGGAAATCATCCCGCCAGTCCTCGTCCTTACCGCCGCCTACAGCGAGGATGAGCTGCAGCTTTCCTGGGACTGGGCTTACCAGAGCGGGGATACAGAGTCCCGCAAACCCTTGAAAGACAAGGACGACGACGGCGGCTACCGTGACCCTGCAAGCGAATCGGCCGCGCTCGTGGCGGCACGGGACGCCCTCGGTGGGCGCATGGTGAAGGACCGGATTTTCACGGGGATGGAGGTGGTGGACTTCACCGAGACAGTTCTGCCCCGACTGGAGCGGCTGGACTCCGTTCGCGTGGACATCATGGGAAGCAAGCCGACGTTCGAGGAACTCACGGACACCCCGCAGCTTCTCATCACCACCGTGGATACCGAGGACCGCGACTGGTTTGATCTGGGCGTCCTGGTCACCGTTCAGGGCCGGAAGATTCCGTTTGACCACATCTTCACCGCCCTCGCAAAGGGCAGCAACCGGATCAAGCTGGTGGACAACAGCTACCTGTCCCTGAACCAGCCCATCTTCGACCAGCTCCGCGAACTCATCGATGAGGCGCGCATGCTCAACGAGTGGGAGACCGGGCTGCGGATCAGCCGCTACCAGGCTGGCCTGTGGGCTGAATTCGAGGACCTCGCTGAGGAAACGGAACAGGCGCAGTCGTGGCGTGCAGCGGTCAATGGCTTGCTCGAGCTGACTGAGGTGGCACAGACGCCGCTCCCCGAGGGATTGCACGCGACCCTGCGCCCCTACCAGGTGGACGGTTTCAACTGGCTCGCCTTCCTATGGTCACACGGACTGGGAGGCGTGCTGGCGGATGACATGGGTCTCGGCAAGACCCTCCAGACGCTGGCGTTGCTGGTTCATGCAAAGGATCAGGGCGAGAAGCGGCCCTTCCTCGTTGTGGCGCCCACATCGGTGGTGCCGAACTGGATTGCGGAAGCGCAGCGCTTCGCGCCCGGGCTCACGGTGCGCGGTATCGCTGACACGCAGGCCAAGAGCGGAACGCCGGTGTCCGAGCAGGTGGAGGGCGCCGACGTCGTCATCACCTCCTATGCGCTGTTCCGGCTGGACAATGACGCCTACGGGAAGCAGGAGTGGGCCGGCCTCATCCTGGATGAGGCGCAGTTCGTGAAGAATCATGCGGCCAAGGTGCACCGCTGCGCCAAGGAACTCGCTGCGCCCTTCAAGCTCGCCATCACGGGCACTCCCATGGAGAACAACCTGATGGAGTTGTGGGCGATGTTCAACATCACCGCTCCGGGGTTGTTCCCGTCGTCGCGTGCTTTCACGGAGGAGTACCGCACGCCGATCGAGAAGCAGGGCAGTACGGAGCGTCTGCAGCGGCTGCGGCGCCGGATCCGGCCGCTGATGATGCGGCGCACCAAGGAGGCTGTCGCGTCGGACCTGCCGCCCAAGCAGGAGCAGGTGCTCGCGGTGGAACTGCATCCGCGGCACCGGAAGATCTACCAGACGCACCTGCAGCGGGAGCGGCAAAAGCTGCTCGGCCTGATCGAGGACCTTGACCGGAACCGGATGATCGTGTTCCGCTCGCTCACCCTGCTGCGGATGCTCAGTCTCGATGCCTCACTGGTGGAACCGGAGTATGAGGGTGTGCCGTCGGCGAAGCTGGACGTCCTGTTCGAGCAGTTGGAGGACGTCCTCGCGGAAGGGCACCGCGCCCTGGTGTTCAGCCAGTTCACGTCCTACCTCAAACTCGCGGCCGCGCGCCTGGAAGCCCAGGGAGTCGAGTTCGCGTACCTCGACGGGTCCACCCGGAAACGCGGCGAGGTCATCGACTCCTTCAAGAACGGCACCGCACCGGTGTTCCTCATCAGCCTCAAGGCCGGCGGCTTCGGGTTGAACCTGACCGAGGCGGACTACTGCTTCCTGCTGGATCCGTGGTGGAACCCGGCCAGCGAGGCCCAGGCGGTGGACCGGACGCACCGCATCGGGCAGACGAAGAACGTGATGGTTTACCGGATGGTCTCCACGGACACCATCGAGGAGAAGGTCATGAAACTGAAGGAGCAGAAGGCCAAGCTGTTCAGTTCGGTCATGGATGATGACGCAGTCTTCAGTTCAGCGCTGACGGCGGATGACATCAGGGAACTGCTGGCCGGGTAAGGGCTGGGCTAGATGAGGGCTCGCCCTGAACGGGTCGCCCTTCACCGGACGTTTCCGCCGACCCGGAGGGCGGCGGCGCCGACCCGGAGGGCCGCAGAGAGATAGGGTGCGGTCCGGCTCTCCTGTGATGCCGCCACCGCAGCCGGAGTGCCGACGGCAGTGATCTTTCCGCCCCCGTCGCCGCCGGCGGGCCCGAGATCGATCACCCAGTCAGCGGACGCGACAACGTCCATGGTGTGCTCGACCAGAATCACTGTATTGCCGGCGTCGACCAGTCCGTGCAGTTGCGCCATCAACAGGCGGACGTCCGCGGGGTGCAATCCGGTGGTCGGCTCATCCAGCAGATAAAGCGTGTGACCGCGCTGGGCACGCTGCATTTCGGTCGCCAACTTGATGCGCTGGGCCTCTCCCCCGGACAGCTCGGTGGCGGGTTGGCCCAGCCGAAGGTAACCCAATCCCACCTCCAGCAGGGTTGTGAGGCTACGGGCCGCCGAGGGTATGTCGGCCAGAAATTCTGCGGCAGCGGTGACCGTCATCCCCAGAACCTCGGCGACGTTCCGGCCACGGTAGGTGACCTCGAGGGTTTCGGGGTTGAACCGGGAGCCGTCGCACTCAGGGCACGGCCCATAACTGCCGGGCAGGAACAACAGCTCCACTGCCACGAACCCTTCCCCCTGGCAGACCTCGCACCGGCCGCCGGCCACGTTGAAGGAAAACCGTCCGGCGCCGTAGCCTCGGGACCGAGCCTCGTCGGTGGCTGCGAATTCCTTCCGCACGGCGTCGAAGAGCCCGGTGTAGGTTGCGAGGTTGGAACGCGGAGTCCTGCCGATCGGCTTTTGATCGACCTTGACCAGCCGGTCAAGGTGGTTTTGCCCTCCGGGTGACTCGACTGTCAGCGACCCTGTGTCTGCGGCATCCAGGCCGTTTTCACCCGTGTCCGAGTCGCCCGTGTCCGGGGCGTCCGGTCCCCTGACCTGCTGGTGCAGCCGATCGCTCATGAGCTCGGCGAGCACCTGGCTGACCAGAGTCGACTTGCCTGAGCCGGATACACCGGTGACCGCCGTCAACACTCCGAGTGGGAAGTCCACATCGAGGTTGCGCAGGTTGTGCCGGGTGATGGCTCTCAACTCAAGCCGGCCGGTGGCTTCCCTGGCTGCATCAGAAGGCGTCGCTGTGCTGTCTTGATGGCCGGCAGGTTCAGCGCTGCCGTCCGCCCCGGCTGATTGCGCGGGAAAGAGGAACGGTCTGGTCACCGACGCGGCAACTTCGCGGAGCCCTGCGACCGGTCCACTGTAGATCACCTCACCGCCGCCCTCTCCGGCGTGCGGTCCCACGTCCACCACCCAGTCAGCGCGACGCACCACGTCCATGTTGTGCTCCACGACGAACACTGAGTTGCCGGAGGCCCTGAGCTGGTCCAGCACCGTCAGGAGGGGTTCGGCGTCCGCAGGGTGCAGCCCCGCCGAGGGCTCGTCGAGCACGTAGATCACCCCGAACAGTCCGGACCGAAGTTGGGTGGCGATCCGGAGTCTCTGCATCTCGCCCGGGGAAAGCGTAGGAGTGGATCGGCCGAGTGCAAGGTAGCCCAGCCCCAGATCCAGCAGGACGGTGACCCGCTGCAGCAAATCCCTGGTCAGGGCGACCGCCACCTCGTTGCTTTCGCCTGAGGACCGCCTGCGCGAGGCCGTTCCGGCTGATGTGAGCTCCGCGGTGGGACGGATGATGTCGGCCAGTTCGCTCAACGGAACTGCGTTGAGGTCGGCGATGGTCTGTCCGGCAAACGTCACGGCGAGGGCATCGGGCCTGAGGCCGCTGCCGCCGCAACGCGGGCACGGCCCGGTGTGCATGAATTGCAGCACCCGGTTTCGCATGGCGGTGCTCTGCGAATCGGCCAAGGTATGCAGGACGTAGCTGCGGGCACTCCAGAACTTTCCCCTGTACGGCTTTGCTACGCGGTCCCGCTCCGGTGTCACTTCGACCACGGGCTGCTCTTCCGTGAAAAGGATCCAGTCACGGTCCTTCTTCGGCAGCTTCCGCCAGGGCGTTTCGACGTCGTAGCCGAGATGGGTGACGATATCGCGCAGATTCTTGCCCTGCCAGGCACCCGGCCAGGCAGCAATGGCTCCGTCGCGGATGCTGAGCGAGGGATCCGGCACCAGCGAATCCTCGGTGACGGTGTGCGCGATGCCCAGACCATGACATTCAGGGCAGGCACCTGGAGCGGTGTTCGCAGAGAACGCGTCCGAATCAAGTTGCCCTGCGCCGTCCGGGTAGCTGCCGGCCCGGGAAAAGAGCATACGCAGGGAGTTGGACAGCGTCGTCACTGTGCCGACGGAGGAGCGGCTGCTCTGTGCGCCGCGTCGCTGCTGAAGCGCCACCGCGGGAGGCAGACCTGTGATTTGCTCAACTTTGGGGTTGTGGCCCTGCTGAATGAGCCGGCGCGCATACGGCGCCACCGATTCAAAGTAACGTCTCTGGGCTTCGGCGTATATAGTACCGAAGGCCAGGGAAGACTTGCCCGAGCCGGACACCCCGGTGAAAGCCACGATCGCATCGCGGGGAACGTCCACATCCACGTTGCGCAGGTTGTTTTCGCGGGCGCCGCGCACCCGGACGAAGCCATCCGTGGGATGGGTAGGGTCCGGCGTCGGCAGCATCTGGTCGGGAATTTTGGAGGCGTGCTGTTCATGTTGCATTGCTCCGACCCTATCGCCGGATCGCGGGAACAAAGGCGCCCAATCCTGTGTTGCAAGATTGCTCTAGTAGAAACCGTTAACGCCAGAAAGAAGAACATCTAAAGTGGCAACCGATTACGACGAAGTCCGTTCAGACGTCAAGGAATCCCAGGATCGCTCCCTGGAGGCACTGCAAGCCGCAAACGCCCCGGATGCAAGGAGGGTCGTCACTGAGCTGGACGAATCCGATGTCCTTGATGAGGGGCATACGCCCGGAGGAGAAATAGTCTCCGAAGAGCTGACCGTCCAGGTGGTTCCCCAGGGCGAGGACGAGTTCACGTGCTATTCCTGTTTCCTGGTCCGGCATCGCTCTCAGAAAGCGCGGGAAAGCAACGGGCATGCCTACTGTGTCGAGTGCGAAGGCTAGCAAGCTGAGCGCTGAGTTTGGGGCTGCGTGCCCTCGACCACGCCCGCGTGGGGTGATGCGGACGGGTTGAACGGGTTGGGTCACCCAACACGAGCTCCAGCATTGAGCCTGATTGCACGGGAACAGACCGCTTCTGCAAAAGTCTCGTCGTGCGTCGCCATGACCAGAGTCCCGCCGCCCGCCGCATGGCGCCGGATCAGCCTCCCCAGAAGCTCCCGTCCGCGCAGGTCCAACCCAACCGTCGGTTCATCGAGCACCCAAATGCGCGGACCAGTTGCCATCAGCGACGCCAAGGCCAGAAGTCGCCGATCCCGAAAACACAGGTCATATGGATGGGCGTCCACCAAGTCCGACATCCCGACCTCGCCCAGCGCCTGCAGCGCAAGGCGCGCCGCTTCCTTCGTTGAGTAACCTGCAGCCCGCGGCCCGTAGGAGGCCTCCCGCAGCACCGTCAGCTCGAAAAGCTGCTGGTCGCTGTCTTGGAAGAGGAAGCCGACAGTTGCGGCCAGAGCCCCGGTTGAGTGTCCGCGAATGTCCCGCCCCTCCACGTGCACCGCACCGGCAGTCGGCCGCAGCAGCCCGTTGAAGTGCTGAAGAAGCGTCGACTTCCCGGCGCCGTTCGGGCCAAGCACAGCGACGGCTTCACCGCGCCCGATGACGAGGTCCGCTATCGACAGGACCGGATCATCGCCGTAGCCGAACGTCAGGTCGCGGAGCTGGATGACCGGCGCTTCGTCCGTCACAGTAAACCCGCTTCTCGGTTCAGCATCCGGAGCCGCACCTTCAAGGCCCACCCCGTACCGCCGCAGATCCTCGCCACCCTCAGCGCGCAGACCCTCAACCACAGTCCCGTCAGCCAGCACAATCACCCGGCTCCGGGAGTCGAGATCGCACGGCAGCATCGGCTCGAACTGCAGGATGGCCGTACCTTCCCGCATCAACTCGTTCAGCAGCACGTCAATCTCCCCGCGACCGACGGCGTCCAGCCCCTTGAACGGCTCGTCGAGCACCAGCAGCCCGGGATTGCCGACGACGGCGGCCGCGATACACACGCGCTGAAGCTCGCCGCCGGACAACCGCCGGGGATCCCTCTCGATCAGCTCGCTCAATCCCACCCTGGCGGCAGTGCCAATCACCAGCTCACGCATCCGCTCGGTGGGGACACCGCGGTTGGCCAGCCCAAAGGCGATCTCCTCCGCAACGGTCTCACAGACCATCGACAACTGCCCGTGCGCACGCTGCCCGACATACCCCACCTGCGCAGCCCACGCCGCAGGGTCGATGCGCGGATCGGACCCGGAACCCTCGAACACCAGGCGCTCACCGGCCACCGAAAGTGATCCGACGAACCGGTGTCCCCGACCGGCGTCAAAGTGCCCCGCAACCACGCCCGCCAAAGTGCTCTTCCCGGAACCGGAGGCTCCGACAACCAGCGTCCGCTCCCCCGCGCCAAGGGTGAGAGAAACATCAGCCAGCACCGCGCCGTCGTCGTCGTCGTACGCGAAGCTACGCAGATCAAGGGAGATCACGCAGGCCTCCCCACGTACCACCAGGCAGTGAAGACCACGACGGCGGCACTCATTCCCCAGCGCACAGTCCGCTGGGCAGCGGTGTCGGTGTCCGCACGGTAACTGGTGCGTAGCGCCGTGCCGGCGAAGCCGCGGGCAACAAGTGTGCGGGAACGGTCTGCGGCATCGATCAACAACCCCGCGATGAGCGGCCGCCCGACCATCACGAGCGCCCTCAGCTTCGACAGCGGGTTGCCTGTGACAACGAGACCGCGTGCCTGCTGGGCCCTGGTGATCTGAGTTGCCCGGTCGGACACGTGTGGCGCCAGCCCGACAGCTGCGCCGAGCACGAACACGAGCTTTCGGTTCCAGCGGCGATGGGTGAGGGTGGCCAACAGTTCTGAGACGTCCATACAGAGCGCCGCTGTGAGGAGCAGCCCCGTGAACGCCGCGACCCGGGCGCCCATGGACAGCGCGAAATGCAGCCCCTCCGCGGTGACGGCGGCTATGCCCAGCTTGAGCAGAACTGTGTTCCCCTCGGGATAAAACAGCCCGTGCAGGAGCAGTAGAAAGACGAGCATCGGCCCTACCAGCACCCCGAACACGACGACGATGCGCTGTGCCCGCCCGGAGGTCGCCGCCGCAGGAAGCACGACACACAGGAGCACGGCGAGCGAGAAGCGCCAGTCATTGATGACCAGCACCAGCACAACCAGCAACGCGGCGACGGCCAGCTCAGTGAGCGGGTTGAAGATCCGGCGGCGGAACCGCACTTCTTACTTCCTTCCGGCAGTGCTCTCGTCCGGAACATCCACGCCGCCGGATGACGCAGTCGAGGAAGGCTTTCCCAGCAGCACCCGGTGACGCCGTACGAACCCGAACGCGTTCCGGGTACGACGCGGCAGCGCGTACACAATCAGCGCAACCACCGTGAAGACGAGAAGCTTGTCGATGGTGTCGGATGTCAGCCCCTGCTTGGTCGCGGCGACAAGCAACGTGTCACCCATCGCACGGAAGGCGGCCACAAGGGCGTTCGTGCCCATCGTGCCGGCCGCACCGAACATGAACGCAGCAACGGGAGCAGCCAACAAACCGCCGACGACGCCGGTCAGCAAGCCCGCGATCGGCACCAGATAGAGGCGGCGGAACATACCCCAGCGCGCGGCCAGGCCTGCCAGCAGGCCAATGGCCGCGGATCCCGCCGCGAACGGTAGCGCGAAGGGATTGAACAGACCCCAGATCGCGTTGCTCAGCACGCCGGTCGCTGCACCCGCCGCAGGTCCCGCAAGGACAGCGACCAGCACCGTGCCGAGTGCATCAAGGTAGATCGGCAGCCCGAGACTTCCCGCGAGTTGCCCGAACGAGATGTTGAGCGCGATACCCAGGGGCATCAGCACCACGGCCTGCGTGCTCAGCCCGGGCAGAATGCCGGCCACCAGGAGCGCGCCGCCCCCGAGGAAACCCAGGAGGGTGATGAGACCTGCGGGTGATCCCGTTCCGCCGGCAATCTCAGCGGGCTGCACCAGAACCAAATACAGGTAGGTCGCGGCAATGACTGCGGCGCCGGTGATGAGAAATATCCGGCGCGACGACGGCGCGGCGGTGTGGGCGGGCAGCGTCAGGGAAGAATTCATGGCGGTCCTTACGCAGGGAGGAACATTGACTCAAGGAGCGCACCTCATGTCACCTCGGCGCAGGCCTGCGGGATCCGCCGGCAGCTTCCCAGTGTACCGGGATCGGCGCAGAGGATCCTTTTGTAGCGGTGCTTTCACTGCAGGCAATGCATGCAATGAAAGCACTGCATGCACGTTCTGACAGGACTAACCCTGCCCGGGAACTCCGGACGTTCCAGGCACCTTCCGTGCCAGCGTGGCTATCCGCTCGATCATCAGCTCGAAGACCTCGTCAGGATGGTTGCCGCTCACCACCAGCGCGTTCGGCGGGAGCTTCCGGAACCCGGCGAAGTCGCCCACTGTCTGGGCGAAGGTCAGCGCAGACTCGGTCTCGACGTCGACATGCGCCTCCCGCGCGGTATAGCGTGCCTCACCGGTTGCGACCATCGCCGCGAAGAGGTCGTGAAGGTGGGCGATGTAGCCCTGGTTGTAGAGCCGGTGGAACTCCATGTAGAAGTGCAGGGCATCGGAAAGGAACGCGATCACCGGATTGGTCGAGGTGCTCCGCAACCCGTCGGCGTCGTCGGTGGACAGCAGCTCAGACTGCACACCGGCGGCTGCAGACAGCCGCTCAACGTGTTCGGGCCGGCACTCGATCCGCTCGGTGGTTTCAAGCGCGCAGATGATGGGCAGCTTCTCCGCCGGCACTCCCTCGTACGCCGCATAGACCTCGCGGGCGGCATGAGGGTCGACGTGGGTGTTCCATTCAGCCACCGGCGTGGTGTTGCCCTGGTAGTTGAACGAACCTCCCATGATCACCAGCCCCTTGAGCAAGTGCGGCAGGTTCGGTTCCTGGCGGATAGCCAGCGCCAGGTTGGTGAGAGGTCCCGTCACGAGTCCCGTGATTTCGCCCGGGTTCGCCCGCGCAGCCTCCACCCACAGGTCAACGCCCGTCCTGCTGGACACCGCTTGCCTGGCCGGCGGCAGCACCGCATAGCCAAGGCCCTGGTCTCCGTGGGTCTCCTCCGTGGTGACCAGGGGGATGTCCAGCGGGATTTCCCGCCCCGTAGCAACCTCGATGCCGGAGACGCCGGCCAGTTCCAACAACGCCAGGGTGTTCGCGGCAACCTGCTGCGCGGACACATTGCCGGCGGTGCAGGTAATTCCTTCGATGTGAACATCAGGCACGCCCAGCAGATAAAGGAGGGCGACGGCGTCGTCAATTCCGGTGTCAACGTCGAGGAGAAGCCGGACGGGTTGGGCAGTCATCCGTTCACGGTAGCAAGCAGGCCACTACCGCCGTGGGCACGGAAACGCCGCCCTGGGCATTTAGCCCAGGCATTTACAGGCGGTCAGCCAACGTTCAGGCCGAAAGGCGAGGCTTCGCTGCGCCATGAATGGATTGCTCCCTGGCAGCGTGACCGTGGGAAGTCTGGTTCTTGCGGGTGTGGTCCATGACAGGACCGGTACCGGCAATCTCACGGATGACGTCAATGCCCTCAATGGCAGCCTGTTTGGTGGGGAAGTACGCGGAAACGGCAATCAGCGTGCCGTCACCGGCCATGAGTTTGAGCCGGTACCCGTGATCATGGGCGTCAACCAGCTTGAAATATCCGGACACGCTCTTACCTCCTCGTAAGTACGCCTCAACGTTCCCATAGTAGTAAGCGCGCTGACCAACACGTTAGTCATCACTGGTTACAATTCGGCGTCGAGCACTTAAGAGTTCAAGTTCCGGCCGCGCAGCGACGAACCGCTCAACCTCATCGAGCACCTCAACAGCGTGCTTGCGCTCCCCCGACACCAGCCCCACGCCGACAGTTGCGCGGCGGTGGAGGTCCTGCGCACCGACCTCGGCCACTGACACCTCGAAACGCCGCCGCACCTCTGCCACAAGAGGCCGCACCAGCGATCGCTTTCCCTTCAGGGAATGCACGTCCCCCAGCAGGAGGTCGAACTCAATGAATCCCACCCACATGGCCTCTCACCTTCCTCGCGCTGCGAGCCTGGCAACCAACGACAACGGCGCGTTCCTTGCAATGAAGGCAAGCACCTTGTAGCGCAGGCTGGGAATGGACACCGCCTTACCGGCGGCAAGATCCTTCAGTGCAGCGCTGACGACGTCCCCCGCGTTGAGCCACATCCAGCGTGGAACGGAACCCTTGTCCATGCCCATGCGCTGATGGAATTCGGTGTGGACAAAGCCGGGACACAACGCCATCACGGTCACTCCGCGGGACGTGTAGGCGAAGTTCGCCCAGGTGCTGAAGTTGATCATGGCTGCCTTCAGTGCGCCGTAGGTCCCGCGCGGAGTGAACCCGGCAACGCTGGCTACGTTTACGATGTGCCCGGAACCACGGGCCAGCATGCCCTGCAGCGCAGCATGACTGAGGGCGAGCGGGACGGTGAGATGAATCGCCGCGTGGTTCAGCTCATCCTCGAGCGGGTTGGCCTCGAAAGATTTGGGCAGGCCGTAGCCCGCGTTGTTGACCAGGGTAGAAACCGGCTCTGCGCTGTCCCGCAGCCTGTCGAGAACGCGACGGACGCCGTCGTCGTCGTGCAGATCTGCAGCCAGCACCTCCACTGCCACGTTGAAACGGGAGCGGAGTGCAGCGGCTTTTTCCTCCAACCGGGCTGAGTCCCGGGCGACCAGGACAAGCCCGTTCCCACGCTGAGCAAGCTGCTCCGCGAACTCCGCGCCAAGACCTGCAGTTGCGCCGGTGATCAGTGCCCAGTTGGCCATCATTTTCCCTTATCAGGTGGGTGTTTCAGCAGTAAAATGAGAATGCTGGTTGGGCGCGGTTTGCGCTCCTCCGACAGCGGTGCAAGCGGTGCGCCTCTCCTGACGCTTCGCGGCACAGCGAAGAGTCATATTCACACATTAGGAGGGGTGATGACTACCGCATCACACCACGCGCATGATTTCCATGTGACGCGCGATCACGTTCGCAGCGCCTCGATGGGGATGGGAGTAGTTTTCCTGCTCGTGGGGATTCTCGGGTTCATCCCGGGCATCACCACACAATACGGTTCCATGGCGTTTGCAGCCGGTTCCGAAGCCATGCTTCTGGGCGCGTTCCAGGTATCCATGCTCCTCAACCTGGTGTACCTGGCGATGGGTGCTGCCGGAGTCTGGATGAGCCGCGGAGTTCTGTCAGCTCGAAACTTCCTGATCGGAAGCGGTGCGGTCCTGCTGGTCATGTGGCTCTACGGATTGATTGTCGGCACCTCAGCGGCCAACATTCTTTCCACGAACGCATCCACTAACTGGCTCAACCTGATCCTCGGCGTCGTCGCCGTCGGACTGGGCGTCGCGTATGCCATGCGGCACCGTGGGAGCCGCGCCATCTAGCGATCCACATGCCGAGAAGCACGCCCCGCCCGGAAGCCCGGCGGGACGTGCTTTTGCACGACTGGAATGTTTATGGGAACTGATGCTTTCCGAAGGTTCACGCGCCTAGACTGACGGCGAGGCCTCCTGCTGACGGACGGGTCGGCCATGGCCTTGCGGAAGGGACGTTCGATGACGAACGCCCACCAACTCGGAAGGATCACCATGTCAGGAAACAAGGCTGTGGCCTACAAGGGCCCCGGCAAGGTCGAGGTTATTGACACCGATTACCCCACGTTCGAGCTCCAGGACGGCCCAGGCGTCAATCCTGCGAATATCGGCAGAAAGGTCAATCACGGCGTCATCCTCAAGACTGTCGCAACCAACATCTGCGGCTCGGATCAACACATGGTCCGCGGGCGGACCACCGCCCCGTCGGATCTGGTGCTCGGCCACGAGATCACCGGTGAAGTGGTCGAGGTCGGAAGCGACGTCGAATTCATCAAGAAAGGTGACATCTGTTCGGTTCCGTTCAACATCTCCTGCGGCCGGTGCCGGAACTGCAAGGAGCGCAAGACCGGTATCTGCCTCAACGTCAACCCCGACCGCCCCGGAAGCGCTTACGGATACGTTGACATGGGCGGCTGGGTCGGTGGGCAGGCAGAGTATGTCCTGGTTCCGTATGCGGACTGGAACCTGTTGAAGTTTCCTGACCGGGACCAGGCGCTGGAGAAGATCCTGGACCTGACGATGCTCTCCGACATCTTCCCCACCGGCTTCCACGGTGCGTACACGGCCGGCGTCGCCGTCGGCAGCACCGTCTATATCGCGGGGGCGGGTCCGGTGGGCCTCGCTGCGGCGGTGTCCGCGCAGCTGCTGGGTGCCGCCGTCGTCATCGTGGGTGATCTGAATGCAGAGCGCCTGGCGCAGGCACGCAGCTTCGGTTGCGAGACGGTCGACGTTTCGAAGGGCGATCCCAAGGATCAGATCGAGCAGATCCTCGGTGTGCCGGAAGTCGACTGCGGCGTCGATGCCGTGGGCTTCGAAGCGCGCGGCCACGGAAGCGATGCCTCACACGAGGCTCCTGCGACGGTGCTGAACTCGCTGATGTCCATTACGGCGGCGGGCGGAGCGCTCGGCATCCCCGGTCTCTACGTCACGGGTGATCCGGGCGGTATCGACGAAGCTGCGCAGGTCGGATCGCTGTCCATCTCCCTGGGAACCGGCTGGGCCAAGTCCCTGTCCTTCACCACGGGCCAGTGCCCGGTCATGAAGTACAACCGTCAGCTCATGACCGCGATCCTGCACGACAAGGTGCAGATCGCCAAGGCAGTGAACGCGAAAGCGATCCCGTTGGAGGATGCACCGCGCGGCTATGAGGAGTTCGACAAGGGTGCTGCGACGAAGTATGTGCTGAACCCGAACGGCTACATCGCCGCGTAACCCCCGTTGAGTTGGCAGGACACGCCCCTTATGACCAACCAATGGGGTGTGTCCTGCCAACTCACGTGCTCAGATGCTCAGGTGAAGTGGGCCGGGCCCACATAGGGCGCGAGTTGCTGCTTCTGCCCCGCAGTGATGCGAAGCAGCGACTCCGATTCACCGTCCACGAAGGCCAGGGTGGTCTGCGCCAACACGCATGCGCGATGAGTCGCCGGGTCGTTGATGCGGTATGCGATGCCGAGGCTCGCGGCTCGCAGGTCTGAAATCCAGATCTCTATTTTCAGCGGCACGTTCCGGTAATCGAGGGTGGCCGTGTACCTGATGCGGTGTTCAACCACCAGGGCCTGCACGCCTGCAGCAATGGAGCTGAAGAGAGGCACCGGCGGGTCCTGTCCTGCGGCGCCAGTACCTCCGGGAGGACCGAAGGCCTGAATGCGTGCCTCCTCAAGGAGCCGCACAACCTGAACGTTGTTGATGTGCCCGTAGGCGTCCATGTCTGACCATCTCAGAGGAATTTCACAGGTGATTGTCCGGTGCGCGTCCATTCCTCTGTTTTACAGTGGTCTTCGGGGTTTCACTACTCTGAAGTAGCAGCCTTCCGGACGCTTTTCGTCAAGAACCGCCGCGTCTCGATTTGGCAACGATTACAAAACCCTCTACGGTGGACAAGAACCCGCTTCGGGTAATCACAAAGCAGACGGCGTTACTCACGGCTGCCACATAATGCCCTGGTGCTGTCCCTCCACCGTACGTTGCTCGTCCGGCAGACACCACAGACAAGACCAATGATCAGTCAAGGGTGAGCAACGTCGCAAAGACGTCCGGGGACGGAACGAGTGCAGGTGGCCTTTTGGAGCATCGTACCCACATGAAGAATCAGAAACTTACTCTTAACGCGCGCCGTGGATTTGCAGCAGCAGCTCTTGTCGGTGTCGGAATCACCGCTTCGGCCGGTGCAGCCACCGCTGCTCCCGCCAGCACCTGGGACGCACTTGCACAGTGCGAAAGCGGCGGCAACTGGGGCATCAACACCGGCAACGGCTTCTCCGGTGGCCTGCAGTTCACCCCGTCTACCTGGGCCGGCTTCGGCGGCCAGGGTCTTCCCCAGGACGCCAGCCGCGCAGAGCAGATCGCTGTTGCTGAGCGGGTACTCGACGGACAGGGCTGGGGCGCATGGCCCGCATGCTCGGCCAAGCTCGGCCTGACCGCCGGCGCCAACCCGACCCCGATCCCCGCCGCTCCGGCTCCCGCCCCTGTGCAGGTCCAGTCGCAGCAGGTCCAGGTTCAGGCACCGGCTGTTCAGGCACCGGCTGTTCAGGCTCCTGTTGTTGAGGCACCTGTTGTTCAGGCTCCTGTTGTTCAGGCACCTGTTGTTGAGGCACCTGCAGCTCCCGCGGCCCCTGCCGTTGCGCTGTCCGGTGACACCTACACCATCCAGTCCGGCGACACCCTCAGCATCATTGCTGAGAAGCTGGGTGTCGAAGGTGGATGGCAGGCACTCTACGAGGCCAACGCCGACACCCTCATCCACGCCGACCTCATCTTCACCGGCGACGTCCTGCAGCTGCCTGCCTAAGGTTCAGCTACAACGTAAAGAGCCCCGCAACGTTCGCGTTGCGGGGCTCTTTCGTGTCCGGAAGCCGCCACTGGGTGCCGCCAGCCGGGCCAGTGGTCAGCGTCGGGCGCAACCCGGACCTCAGCGGGAGCAACGCAAACCCGCTCGAGAGCAATCCGGACCTCAGCGGGAGCAACGCAAACCCGCTCGAGAGCAAACCGGACGACGCCGCGAGCAAACCGGACACGGCCTGGAGGAAAACAGACGGGGGTGAGGGAAATGTTGCTCACCCTCGTCTGTTCTGCTCCCCGGTCTGCCGCGCCGCCAACCGCCGCCACCGCACTACTCCACCGCCGCGGTTTGCCGCACAGGTAACCGCTGCGCTAGTCCCGCGGCACCAACCCGGCAGCCCGAAGCGCCTCCGCCATTGCGCTGTTCGCCGGGGCCTGTGAGCCCTTGCCGCCCCGCCTCGAATCGGGTTTCGAAGAGCCCGGCTTTGCAGAGTCCGGTTTCGAAGAACCGTGCTTTGGGCCAGCCTTCTTCGACCCACCCTGCTGGACGCCACCCGGAGACGAAGTGCCACCCTGAGACGAAGTGCCACCCGGCCCTCCACCGGGCACACGACGACGGCGGTCATCGCCTCCCCCGCCCCGCGCCTCACGGTCGAGCCGGGCACCACGTGGTGCGGCGTCGTCGTTGAGTCGCAGGCTGAGTGAGATCCGTTTGCGGTCAGGATCGGCCTCCATCACCCTGACTTTGACCACCTGACCGGACTTCACAACTTCATGGGGATCACTGATGAAGCGGTCAGCCATCGCGGAGACGTGAACCAGTCCGTCCTGGTGCACTCCGACATCCACGAAAGCACCAAAGGCAGCAACGTTGGTGACCACACCGTCGATAATCATGCCCGGACGCAGGTCGGAAATCTTCTCGACGTCGGCAAAGGATGCCGTGACAAACGCGGGCCGGGGATCCCGCCCCGGCTTCTCGAGTTCAGTGAGGATGTCCTGCAGGGTGGGCAGCCCGATCGACTCATCAACGTACTCGGCCAGGTTCAGCGACCGAAATGAGCCACCGGCGTCGTTCACCATCCGCCGGGCCACGGAATAGGCTTCAGGGTGCACGCTGGACGAATCCAGCGGCTCGTCCCCGCCTGCAATGCGGAGGAAACCCGCACACTGCTCGAAGGCCTTGGCTCCGAGCCTGGGAACCTTCAGCAGGTCGCGTCGACGCGTAAAGGGGCCATTCGCATCGCGGTGCGCAACGATGTTCCCGCTCAGCAGGGACCCCACGCCCGCCACCCGGGTCAGGAGCGACGGCGATGCAGTATTCACATCGACTCCCACCGCATTCACGCAATCCTCGATCACGGCATCAAGCGAACGCTCCAGCTTCGCAGGGCTTACGTCGTGCTGGTACTGACCCACCCCGATGGACTTCGGGTCGATCTTCACCAGCTCGGCCAGCGGATCCTGAAGCCGCCGGGCAATGGACACCGCACCGCGCAGCGACACATCGAGCTCCGGCAGCTCCGCCGATGCCAGCGCTGATGCGGAGTACACCGACGCACCCGCTTCGGACACAACGAGCTTCTGCACCGTACGCCCGGCCATCAGCGAGATCAGTTCGGTCGCAAGCTTGTCCGTCTCCCGCGATGCCGTGCCATTGCCGATTGCAATGAGTTCGACGTCGTGACTGGTCACCATCCGCGACAGTGCAGCCAGCGCGTCATCCCACTTCCTTGCCGGAGCGTGAGGGTAGATGGTCGCCGTTTCGAGGACCTTGCCTGTTCCGTCCACCACGGCCACCTTCACGCCGGTCCGCAGCCCGGGATCGAGCCCGATGGTGGTGCGGCCACCCGCGGGCGCCGCAAGCAGCACGTCACGCAGGTTTGCGGCGAAGACCCGCACGGCTTCCGTCTCCGCCTCCACAAAGAGCCGCACCCGCAGGTCGATCGAGAGCTTCGCGAGCAACCGACGCCAGGCCTGCTGGACCGTCGCCATCAGCCACGCATCCGCCGGCCGGCCCTGGTCCGCGACGCCCAGGAATGCGGCGACGGAGTTTTCGAAGCGGCGCTTGGCACGGAGGGCGGCTTCGGCATCAGTGGAGTCCGCCTCGGTGAGCGTCAGCTGCAGCACGCCTTCCTTCTCGCCGCGCAGCAACGCCAGGACACGGTGCGACGGCATGGCCGACGGCGCCTGCACAAAGTCGAAGTAGTCGGAGAACTTCTGGCCCTCGGCCTCCTTTCCGGAGACCACCTGCGAGCGCAACCTGCCCTGCTTCCAGAGCCGTTCCCGCAGGTCAGCGAGCAGGTCGGCGTCCTGGCCGGCCCGCTCCACGAGCAGCGCCCGGGCACCGGCCAGCGCATCCTCGGCCGTGGTAACGCTGTCGTTCAGAAAGAGGCCAGCTTCAACGGCAGGATCGAGAGACGGATTGCCGAGCAGCGCGTCCGCGAGCGGCTCAAGCCCGGCTTCCCGCGCGATCTGCGCCTTCGTGCGGCGCTTGGTTTTGAAGGGCAGGTAGATGTCCTCCAGCCGCGCCTTGGTGGTGGCACCGACGACGGCGGCACGAAGCTCCGCGGTGAGCTTGCCCTGCGCTTCAATCGCCTCGAGCACGGCCGCCCGCCGGTCCTCGAGTTCGCGCAGGTAGCGCAGCCGCTCCTCCAGCTCACGCAACTGGGCATCGTCAAGGGTTCCGGTGACTTCCTTGCGGTAGCGCGCAATGAAGGGAACGGTCGATCCGCCGTCCAACAGGTCCACCGCGGCCTTGATTTGCCATTGCTGGACGCCGAGTTCCTCAGCGAGTTGCTGGAAGACGGAAGGAGGGGCAGTAACTGGTGCACTCACGCCTGCCATTGTGACACCGACGCGGTCAGCAATCTAAAAAGCTGCTGCGGTGTGGAGGAAGGGTCAGGCGCAGCTCTCGCGGTTCAGCTCGATCGCAAGCGGGTGCGTGCCCGTGAATTCCTGGCCGCCGGCCGAGTAGGCAACCGAGACGCCCTGCGACGTGCCGCCGTCAACGCCGTCGGCAATCGAGACTGCGACCACCAGGTTGATGTACTCGTGGGTCGTGATGTTGTATCCCTCAGCGGGGACGGGCTCCACCGGGCCTGCGGGTGCCGCCGTCTCGGAGGGAGTTGCCGGTGCAGGTTCCGCGCTGTGCTCGCTGTGAGCACCGCCGTCGTCCTCGCCGTGCGCCTTGTGATGACCATCCCGGTTGGCGGTTGAAACCTCGGCGCTCAGCAGGGTGAGACCTTCAGGATCCTGGAGAGTGACGTCGTCCAGCGTGAAGGTTTCGAGAGCTTCGTTGTGGATGAGAACAGTGAACTCCCTGAAGCCGGCATCAGGCTGGGTGGAACACAGGTTGGCCCCGTTTTCGGCGAGGTTCAGGGGATCATCACCGAAGTCAGCCACCGTCGGCTCGACCGCACTGACGTTCTCCTGCGAGCGTGGGGAGTTCACGTCGAGCGGGTTCTCCTCGACAGCCATACATCCGCTGGTGAAGAGCGCAGCGAGCAGGGCGCCACCAACCAGTGCAGCCGATCGAACCGCCATATCCACCATCCCTCGAATGAAGTCTCTCCCTGTGTTCGGCAACACAGGGCCAACGGATGGGTCCCTACTCGTACAGAACGTACTCCGGCGGCGGCGTGAGCGCCAGAACCTCGGCGGGCGTCATCAGCGGGCCCAGTACGACGTCCTCCTCGAAGAACAGCTTGAAGCCGGCGTGAACGGTCGGCGGCAGGTCTTTCATCAGCAGGTTGTAGGTCTCGATCTTCATCCCCGCAGACCCGATTCCGTCCACGCTCCGAATCACCTCCACGCCCGCATACTCCTGGATCGCCGCCACATTACTGACGACGCCGGGAGCCACCTGATGGAACACGAGCGGCTTTTGCGGAAGGTTCTGCTCCGTCACCAGACCATCGAGATAAGACGCAATCTCGTTGATCTCCTCCCCGGTGGTGTGCCCGTAGGAGAGCCCCGGAAGCTGCTCCGCCGTGATGTCCCACTCGGGGTCAAGGGCAACACCCACGTCCGGCTCCACCAGCCACTTCTCAAGCGCACGTACTTCTTCCGCCATGCTCGCGCGGCCGGGCTGGACGTTCAGGAGCAGCATCCCGTCATGCCTGCGGGCGGCCTCAAGGTACTCGCCGATAATCTCGTCGGACGTCCGTGTCCGGTAGGCACCGTCGGAGCCCGGGTCGGCCTGCACGACGACGGCAATCAGTTCCAGCACCGGCATCACCTTCCGCTCGCCGGCCAGTTCCTTCCCGAGTTCCTCGATCTCGTCCACCCGCTCGTCGATTGCACCGATGCCGAGCCGCCCCAGTCCGGCCGAGTAGGGGTGCCCGCTGAACCCGACAAGGCGGTAGTCCGGGAACAGTTCCACCCCGCCGCGGGGAAGCTCGACACGCTCCGGAGTGGGCTCGACGGAGGGCGTCGGTGTCGCAGACGGAGTTGAGGAGGCGCTTGAAGCCGGCGTCCCGGAAGAAGTCGAGGAGGCGCTTGGACCCGGCGTCCCAGAAGAAGATGGCGACGATCCGGGAGATGCCGGAGACACCGGAGCGCCGTCCGGAGAGGGCGCGCTGCACCCGGCCAGCAGCGCGACCGCTACCGCCCACACCGAGCCGTAGCGCAGCGTGCGCACAGGGCTGAAGCGTCGTCGTCGTACGTTCCGATGCAGTGCCATAGCAACACGTTACCGCCACGGGCGGCGAGCGCTTCAGAGGCACAGCGCAGAGGCGGCGGGCTCACCGTCAGCCTGCTTCGTATTGTGTTCGGTTACTCGGTCCCCTAACAATGAACTATGACAGTCCTGATGAGGTCCCTCGAAACCGCCGTACCGACCACCGTCATGGTGCAGTCGCAGGTACGGGATGTCTTTGCCGCGCAGCCGGGGCTGAACAGGTTGGGCCAGCGGCTGGTGACTGCCGCGTTCGATTCCTCCGGCATCGACACGCGCTACACGGCTGTGGAGGAGCTCACGCTCGAACGCCACAGCGAGACGCCCGTGTTCTTCGATTCGGAGACCATGACCATCCTCAGCCCGGGCACCAAGGCCCGCAACGAGGTCTACGCCGAGGCGGGCACCAAGCTCTTCGTCGACGCTGCGCAGAAAGCGCTGGATGCGGCAGAGGGTGTCGAGGCCGGCGACATCACGCACGTGGTGACGGTCTCCTGCACCGGTTTCTTCAACCCCGGCCCGGACTACAAGATCGTCCGCGCTCTGGGCCTCAATCCGTCCGCACAGCGCTACCACCTCGGCTTCATGGGCTGTTACGCAGCGTTCCCTGCCCTGCGCGCGGCGAAGTCCTTCTGCGACGCCGATCCCAAGGCAGTGGTCCTCGTGGTCAGCGCCGAGCTGTGCTCGCTGCACGTCCGGTCCTCCAACAATCCCGACACCATCGTGGGTACGTCCCTCTTTGCTGACGGTGCTGCGGCCGCCGTCATCTCCGCGCGGCCGGACCTGGCGCCGCCGTCGAAACCTGCCCTGTCCCTCGACTTCTTCGAAACCACACTCACGCCGGTCGGTGAGGAATCGATGGCCTGGAACATCGGCGACGAGGGGTTCGAGATGGTCCTCGGAACCTACGTGCCGCACATCATCGACGAGCACATCGTCGGCGCCCTCGCTCCCCTGCTGGAACGCGATGAGTCCCTGATCGGGCTTGAGTACCGGGACATCGAGCACTGGGCCATCCACCCGGGCGGCCGCAGCATCCTGGACAAGGTGCAGGCCAAGCTGAAGCTCAGCGACGACCAGCTGGTTCCTGCCCGGGAAACGCTTCGGAACTACGGAAACATGAGCAGCGCAACGGTGATGTTTGTCCTCAAGCACATCCTGGACCAGCCCGCCTCGGACTCCGACTCGGGTGAGCGCATCTGCTCGATGGCGTTCGGGCCCGGGCTGACGGTGGAAACGGCCCTCCTGACCAAGACCTCCGCCTGAATGGCGTTCCTCGCCCACCGGAACGTCACTGCGATCGAGGAAATGGACAAGCCCGGCTGCGATCCGTTCAAACTCGACCGCACCTACGCCCAGTTCCCGCTCGTCAACCGCACGGTCACCGGCTGGCACCGCACCTGGGCGCGCCATATCCGGCCCGTCCTGTCGACGTCGCGGACCAACACCCTCCTCGATGTCGGCTCCGGCGGCGGCGACATCGCGCGTGCGTTCTGCCGCTGGGCTGCCCGCGACGGCTTCGAGCTGGAAATCACAGCGATTGACCCTGACGAACGCGCCAATACCTTTGCAAGCAGCCAACCGACGACGCCGGGACTCACTTTCCGGCGCGCGTTCAGTTCAGAGCTGCTCGCCGAGGGTGCCCGGTTCGACGTCGTCACCTCCAACCACGTGCTCCACCACCTTTCGCCGGATGAGCTCAGCGGACTGCTCAGCGACTCCGAGAAGCTGGCCACCCGGCTCGCCCTGCACAGCGACCTTAAGCGGACCCTGGTCGGGTTTTCCCTGTTCTCCGTAGCTACCCTGCCGTTGCGCGGCTCCTACATCCGCGAGGACGGGCTGACATCGATCCGGCGAAGCTACCTGGCGGAGGAACTGCGCGCCGTCGTGCCTCCAGGCTGGCGCGTGGAGCGGCAGGTACCGTTCCGGAATCTGCTGGTGCACCGTGCCTGATGTCCTGATAGTCGGAGGCGGCCCGGTGGGGCTGTTCACCGCGATCCTGCTGGCGCAGTCGGGTGTTGGGGTTGAGGTTTTGGAGCGCCGCACCGAGCGCAGTTCGCACTCGCGGGCGATCGGCATTCACCCCCCGGCGCTTGCCGCACTGGAGCAGGCCGGAGTCGCAGAGAATCTGATTGCCGCGGGGGTGCAGATTCCCGGCGGTGTTGCACGCAGCCGCGGACAGACGGTCGCGGAGCTGTCCTTCGCCTCCCTTCCCGGCAGACACCGCTACGTGCTCGCAATCCCGCAGGAACAAACTGAGCGCATCCTCTCGGAGCGGCTCGCTGAGCTGGCCCCGGACGCCCTGCGCAGGGGCGAAACCGTGGAGGCGGTCCACGACGTCGGGAGCGAGGTTCTGACCCTTACCGGCAGCGGTACGCATCGGTCCGCGCTGCTCATCGGCGCGGACGGGGCACGGAGCACGGTGCGCGATGCGGCGGGTATCGGCGCACGCATCCGGCCGTATCCCGATGCCTACGTCATGGGCGATTTCCCCGACACCACCGGTGACGGCAGCACCGCTGCCCTGTATCTCGAGCGTGACGGAATTGTTGAGTCTTTCCCGCTGCCCGGCTCGGTGCGGCGGTGGGTGGTGCGCATGCCGTCACTGGTGGAAGACCCCACGGCCGAGGCAGTCGCGGGGCTGGTGGCGGGCCGGACGGGTGTGGGTGTCGATACCCGAAACAACACGATGTTGAGCTCCTTTACGGTTCGTCGGCGCATAGCGGACCGGTTTGTGCAGGGGCGTATCGCTTTGATCGGCGATGCGGCGCACGAGGTGTCGCCCATCGGCGGACAGGGCATGAACCTGGGGTGGCTCGACGCCGTCCAGCTCGTGCCGCTGGTGACCGCTTCGCTGGCGGGCACCGACGTCGGACTGGGACTTCGGCGCTTCAACCAGGAGCGGCGCCGGGCAGCGCTGGCGGCCTCGCGTCAAGCGCACATCAACATGATTCTCGGGCGTCCGCTGCCGCCCGGCGTGCTGGCCGTCCGCAACCGGGTAATGGGCAGAATGGCCGGAGTGCCACGCGTGCACGACGCCGTGGCCCGCACCTTCACCATGCACTGAGGCTCACGCTCCGCTGATCAGCCCTTCCCCAGCTGCGCTTCCGGACGCAGCAAGGCCGGAACGACGCCGGATAGTGCAGTTTCTGCCAGCGCCTCCCCCAGAGCCGGCGCCTGTTTGAAGAGGTTATGGCCGGCAATGGCGCTGATCTTGCCTGTAGACCAGACCCCGACACCGTCCTCGCCCCAGGGCAGACGGGTCACCCAGCAGTGCACGTAGCCGGACGGCTCAGGGTCCAGGCCCGGCAGAGCGTGGCGGACATAGGCCGCTGCACGGGCGGCAAGGGATTCGAGCGCGGTCGGGTCCGCGAGGCTTCCGTCCTGACGTACCCCGGTTGTCTCGCTGAGGCCCACCGAGTAGGAACGGTTGTCGGCTGAAGGCGCCGCGTAGATTCCGGTCTCTCCGAAAATTCCGCTGCCGTCCTGAAAAGTCGGCAGCGGAGTTTCGGCGTCTCCCCGTACCCGGAACGTCACGCGGGCATGAGCGGCAAGTTCAACCGGGATATCCAGTCCCACCCCACGTGCCAGCGGAGCCGTGCCGCGGCCGGCGCACAGAACAGCGTGGTCGAAACGGTCAACGCGGGTCCCGGTACGGACCTCGACATCGCCGTCACTGGTGTGCTGGACAGTCAGCACGTGGTCGGTCACAGGAGCTTCTGCGAGGCTTCCGGTCAGGGCCCGGAAAGCGGCGAGGGTACGGATAGCGCCGCCATCCACATCCAGCATGGCCTTGCCCTCGAAGTCCGCGAGGATCGGCAAAGAGGATGCGAGTTGACCCGGAGCCAGAAGTGCAACGCGGATGTGTGGAAGGTCCTTGAGAACGCGCAACTTGTCCTCGACGCTGTCGCCGATGGCAACCGCTCCGGCGTCGGACACCAGTTCCACGCCGAACTCGGCCTCCCATTCCCGCCAGAGGGTGCGGCTGTGATTGACGAATTCGGCCAGCCGGACGTCCTTGTGGGCATGCCGGAAAATCCGCCCGTCGCCGGCGGACTGTCCGCCGCCGGGCGTTCCGGACTCGTAGACGGTGACCTCCGCGCCCGCCGTGCGAAGGGCATGGGCTGTAGCCAGTCCGACAATTCCTGCTCCCACCACTGCAATCCGAGTCATGGGTCCAGCAAAACACGGTTGGGTGGACCGGCACAGCCTTGACGCCGTGTGAAACCCAACTCCGGCTATCCCAGCGAACGGGCGCGTTCAGTGGGAATGTCTAGACATTCCCACTGAAACCCGCGATGGGGTGGGATATCCCGGTGGCGGATCAGCGGCCCTGTACCTGGGCCAAAAGCTGCTCGAACGGAAGGGAGGCCTGCGCGCTGTTGGGGCGGCGCGCCGTCGTCGTCCCCGCAATCATGCCCGCGAGTTCGCCGGCCGCGCGGGTGACGCGCTGGTCGAGGGCGGGTGCACCGTCGGATCCGGTTCCCCAGTCCTCGGGACCGGCGTAGACCCCGGTCGAGACGACGCGGGCACGGAGGTAGGTGAAGAGCGGGCGCATGGCGTGGTCGAGCATGAGGGAGTGCCGGACGCTGCCGCCGGTTGCGGCGATGAGCACGGGCACCGAGTCCAGTGCCGTGTTGTCGAGCACGTCGAAGAACGACTTCAGCAGGCCGCTGTAGGAGCCGGAGAAGACCGGGCTGACAACGATGAGCGCGTCGGCATCGGCAACTGACTGCAGCGCGTCCGCGAGCGCGGGCGGGGCGAAACCTGTGACCATGTTATTTGCGATGTCGACGGCCAGTTCGCGGAGTTCGATGGTGGTGATGTCGGTGTGGACGTCGGCGCGCTGAAGCTCGCGGCGGGCCGCCTCTCCGAGCTGATCCGCGAGCATCCGGCTCGACGACGGCGTTCCCATTCCGCCTGACACCACTACTACTCGGCGTGTTTCCATTGCCGGTCCTTCCGTTCGCTGCGCTTCATGCATTTGCATCTAGTTGAACCAGCGAAGACCGGGAAACATTCCCGCTACTGCTTGTCGAGCGCGCTCTCCTTGTGGGCGGCCTGCTTTCCCGACTTCTCGCTTTCGACGATGTAGTACGGCTCATCCTTCGACGCGTTGAACTTCTGGCCGTCGAAGGTGAACTCCTTGTCCTTCTTCTCCACGACCGTGCCGTGCGTCTTGCCCTGCGACGTGTTCCAGCTGACCTTGGTTCCCTTGCTGTATGACATTGCACCAGCTTTCCATCCGCGGCGGGTGTGCACCACCCCTCGGCCACCCATGGGAAGGCTCGAACCGAGCACGAGCCAGACCGGGAGTAGCGCGAGGCGAACCGGAAGCTACGTAACGAAGACGCCGAGGAACCGCTTGGATGCCTCTGCCGCGTCACCACCCCGGTTCGGCGCCCACGTCATGACGACGTAGTCTCCCGACGCCAACTCCGGGGCAACCTGAATGTCGTAGGTGTAGGAGCCGTTGGAGTCGGCATACACGACGACAGGCTCGGACCTGGCGCCCGGACCATGGTTCAGGAAATTGTCGTCCGAATTCGGAACCGAGAAAATCACGCTGATCATCTCGCCGGCCGCGTAGCCGGAACCACCGATGCGCAGGAGGCCCGGCGATACAACAATGGAAGGACCTGGGTAGCCGGGCTCCGGATGAGCGACGCTGATGTCTTCACCGGTTGCCGGGTTCGGCCCTGTTGGCGTTGGTCCCGGCGACGCACCGGGGCGCGGGTTGTCGGCCAGCGGGTTCGGTTCACCGTGCGGCGGTGGCACAAAGGGGTCGTTGGGACCTGCAGGCAGCGGCTCGACCGGTTCCGCGGGCCCCTCGGGCGCCACGGGGGCCTCGGACGCCTCGGGTGCAGGTGTCTGCCCCGCGGCGGGTTCCGGTGCGGAAGTGGGGTGTTCCACACGCGGAGCCGCCTCCACTGTGGGCACATGTTCCACAGTCGGGGCAGGTTCCACAGGCGGCGCAGCTTCCTCCGTAGGAGGAGCAGGTTCTTCGACCAGGATGCGCCCTTCAGGCGGCGCAGCGCCGTCCGACTTGACCGGCGCGGGCTCTTGGGCAGGCTCAGCGGTGGGCCGCTGGGTCAGAGACTCAGGAGGAGGTGCGGCTGACGCGGATCTGGGTTCGCCGGCGCTTCCTACTTCGGCGTCTGCGTTGGCCGCGCAAGCAGACAGGAGGAGCGATGTGATGGCAAGGGCTACAACAGCTGAGCGCTTGGACACGTGAATGCTTTCCAGGAGACTTGCGGCAAACGCCGCAGGGGAATTTCCTCCCCTTGCGCTCAGACGCTACGGGCGGAACCGGGCACGCGGAAGCACGGAACGGTCACGTGAGCCACCCATTTGGTAACGGATTCACATCGCCGGGATCCAGCCGCGCATGCCACCGGGCCCCCGGTTGCCCCAGCGGAAGTACGGGACGAGGTCCACTGTGAAAGTGCTCCCCCCGCCCGCCTCTGGCGCGCCGTTGGTTCACTAACCGAGGGCGATCGCTGACCAGGAAACCGGAGGCAGCGACACGCTGAGCGCACCGCCGTCGAGCACTGCACCCGACAGCTGCTTCAGGCCCACCCGGAGCTGGTCCTCACGGGTGTTCTTGGCGTAGGCGTCTTCATCATGCAGGGTGAGAGCCTCGGTGATGATTTCGGCGCCGAGATCCTTCACATCGACGGACACGTCAATGGTGTCGGTCTGGCTGCGGTTGACGAGGAACAGTGCCGACTTTCCGCCGTCGACCGTGGCCACGGCATCGACCAGCGGAGCGTCGCCGTAGACCTTCGTGGAGTAGGTGCCGGCGTCGATCTGCGGCCGCAGCACCTCACCCTTCGCGAGCCGCGAGGTGACGGAGAACGGGAAGAAGGTGGTCTGGCGCCAGGTGTCGCCGCCCGGCTCCGTCATGATCGGCGCAATGACATTGACCAGCTGCGCCAGCGACGCCGAGGCCACGCGGTCATGGTTCTTCAGCAGCGTAATCAGCAGGTTGCCGAAAACAACGGCGTCAGCGACCGAGTACGTGTCCTCGAGCTGGCGGGGGGCTACGCGCCATTCATCGTTGACCTCATCCGATGCCTGGTGTTCCTCGAGGTACCAGATGTTCCACTCGTCGAAGGAGAGCTTGATGGTCTTCTTGCTCTTGAGCTTGTGCTTGACGTGGTCCGCGGTGGCCACCACGGTCTCGATGAAGTACTGCATGTCCAGCGAGGAGGCGAGGTAGGAACCGAGATCCCCGTTGCGCTCCTGGTAGTACGCGTGGCAGGAAATGTAGTCCACGTAGTCATAGCTCTGCTCGAGGACCACGCGCTCCCACTCGCCGAAGGTCGGCATCGAGGAACCGGAGGAACCGCACACCACCAGCTCAAGGTCCTTGTCCGCCGTCTTCATGGCTGAGGCGGTGCGGGCCGCGATCTTGCCGTAATCCTCGGCGGACATATGCCCGATCTGCCAGGGCCCGTCCATCTCGTTGCCCAGGCACCACATGCGGATGTCGTAGGGTTCCTTGGCGCCGTTGGCGATGCGCTGGTCGCTCAGCGCGGTGCCGGAGGGATGGTTGGCGTATTCGAGGAGGTCGAGCGCTGTTTCGATACCGCGGGTGCCCAGGTTGACGGCCATCATCAGCTCGGAGCCGGTCAACTTGCACCAGCGCGCAAATTCGTCGAGGCCCACCTGGTTGGTCTCGATGGAATGCCAGGCGAGGTCGCGGCGGACGGGGCGCTGGTCCCGGGGGCCGACGCCGTCTTCCCAACGGTAGCCGGACACGAAGTTGCCACCGGGGTAGCGAATGGTAGTAGAACCAAGTTCGCGGACAAGCTCGACGACGTCCATGCGGAAGCCGTCCTCGTTGGCGGTCGGGTGGCCGGGTTCGTAGATGCCGTCATACACGCAGCGGCCGAGGTGCTCAACGAAGGAGCCGAAAATTCTCCGGCTGACCGGCGCGACTACAGCTGACCGGTCAATGCGGATGGTCGTCGGCGCTTCCACAGGGACGTCGCAGCCGGCGGGTGTCGTGGCCGCCGTCGAATCGGGCGTGGTGGTGGTCACGGATATGTTCCTGCCTGTCGGAATGCACGGGCGCCCGTGCCTTTACAACGTAAATTACAACGTTAGAAATACTTTCATGCAGCACGTGAGTCGTCAACCTTCCTGACCAAGGCGCCCCACGATAACCTTCTGGCAATCGGATACCGGTTAACCGCTCACGTTTGGCTAATCCGCTATCCGAATCGGCCGAACCGCTCACCCTCAGGCCTGTCTCCCCCCTGCCCCCGGAAGCACACCGACGCGATATTCTGCCGGTGGGACACAAAATGTGTCCCACCGGCTCCTCCACCACAAAGGACACTCCACATGGCGACGACCCTGCACGACGTGGCCCAGGTGGCCGGGGTGTCGTTCAAGACGGTGTCCAACGTCATCAACGACCACCCCAACGTTCGCCCGGCAACACGGGAGCGCGTGAACAAAGCCATCGCCGAATTGGGCTACCGCCCCAACCTCACCGCGCGCAGCCTTCGGTCCGGGCACACCGGCGCGATCACCCTCGCCGTTCCCCAACTGCGCCTCCCCTACTTCGCTGAACTGGCCGACGCCGTCATCCGCGCCGCCGAAGCCCGCGGCCTTGTGGTGCTCATCGAGCAGACCAGCGGCGAGCGCGACCGCGAACTCGAAGTCCTCAAAAGCCCCCGCCTGCGCATGTCGGACGGGTTGATCTTCAGCCCGCTCGGCCTCGGTGAAGAGGATGCCGCGCTGGTCACCGCCGAGGTGCCGATGGTGCTGCTCGGCGAACGGATCTTCTCCGGCGGCTGCGACCACGTGACCATGCAGAACGTCGAGGGCGCCCGCGCCGCCACTGAGCACCTGCTGGACACCGGGAGGCGGCGCATCGCCGTCGTCGGTGCGCATGAAGGCGAAGTCATCGGCTCGGCAGGGCTCCGACTCAAGGGCTACCGTGAGGCGCTCGAGTCGCGTGGAATAGCGTACGACGACGGATTGGTCGCCTACGTCGGTACGTGGCACCGCGCGAACGGTGCCGAAGCGATGCATGAGCTGCTTGATCGCGGCGTGGATTTCGATGCGGTGTTCGGCTTCAACGACACCCTGGCACAGGGCGCCATGCGCGTACTGCAGGAGGCCGGCCGGCGCATCCCCTCCGACGTGGCCGTGATCGGGTTCGACGATCTCGACGAGACCCGCTACTCCATCCCCACACTCAGCAGCGTCAACCCGGGCCGCGAAGAGATCGCCGAGACTGCGATCAAAGTACTGATGGAGCGCATCAAGAATCCAGCGGGCCCGGCGCCGCGCGAGATTCTGACACAGTTCGAGGTCATCGCGCGGGAATCAACGGCCTCCTGAATTCAGGCCTGACATCCAGCCCAGTAGTCAGGCCAAGGACTGGATGATTTCCACCGCAGGCCCCGGCCGCGCCGAGGCGAACCCGGTCCCGGCCCACAGGTGGGCCACGTCGGCATTCCTCTGGTCCACCGCGGCCCTGCGAAGCGGCGCAGTCACGTGGTGCAGCTGCGGATATCCGGCTGGCGCGTCCTGATGCTCACGGATGAACCGGTTCGTCAGGCCGCGCGCGTACCGTCCGGTGTAGCCACGGGTGAGTGACGTCCCATCAAACCGACCCTCACTCAGCGCTGCCCGGTGCAGCGGATTGGTGCCCGCTTCATCCGAGAGCAGCAGCGCGGTGCCCACCTGCACCGCATCGGCGCCCGCTTCACGCAAGCGCACGACGTCGACTGGCCCCGACACTCCCCCGCCCGCCGCGAGCGGGACTTCAGTCCTGGACCGGATAGCGGCAACCAGCTCACCGAGCGGATTCGCGGAAGGTACCTGCCCTTGATCAAAAGTCCCCCGGTGACCGCCCGCATCCGGGCCCTGAACGGCGAGCGCCCGGGCGCCTGCCGCAACTGCACGCTCCGCCTCATCGAGGGTTGTCACGGTCACCATCGGGAGGATCCCGGCGCCCGCCATCCTCCGCAGAACCGCAGGGTCCGGGCAGCCGAAAGTGAAGGACACCACGGCGGGGCGGAAGTCCAGAACGAGAGTGAGCTTTGCGTCCCAGCCGTCGTCGTCGTTCCGGGGTTCACCCAACTCGACTTCAAGCGCGGCAGCCTCCGGACGCAGAAACTCTCGGTAGGCATCGAGGAGCACCGCCTCCGGCTGGAAGGAATCGGGCACAAACAGGTTCACGCCAACGGGACCACCGGTCAGCGTGGAAACGCTGCGCAGTTGCTCCTCGAGATCCTCCGGCGTGCGATAGCCCGCGGCGAGGAAACCCAGGCCGCCGGCGTTGCTCACTGCAGCGGCAAGCTCCGGCGTCGAGGGGCCGCCGGCCATCGGCGCTCCGACAATGGACCTATCCAGTTCGCGCAGATCAAACACGGCGGGCCTTCCGGGGGTCAGCGGGCTTCGCCCTTCAACCTACAGGTGCGTGGGAGCAAAAAGCCTCAGCAGCGTCTCAACAACGACGACGTTGGGACCCTCCGCAGCGAAGCTCGCCTCAAGTGCCTCCCGCACGTCTTCGGGCGCCACGCGGACTGCGGGGACCCCGAAGGATTCCGCCAGCTTCACGAAGTCCGGCCGGGTGAGTTCGGTGGCCGTTGCCTTGCCGAACGCGCCCTCCATGTATTCGCGGAGGATGCCGTAGCCGCCGTCGTCGACAATGAGCCAGGTGACCGGCAGATTGTGCTGGCGGGCGGTGGCAAGCTCGGCGATCGAGTACATGGCCGAACCGTCGCCGGACACGGCAAGCACCCGGTCAGACAGACCCTTCGACGCGAGGCCAACCGAACCGCCGATAGCACTGGGGAACCCGTAGCCGAGGCCACCGGCACCCTGCGCCGAATGGAACTCACCATCCCGGGAGTCCCAGCAGCTCCAGGCCCAGTACGCCGCGATGGTCATGTCCCAGAAGGTCTGCATATCATCCGGCGCAGCCGCCCGGATGTCGTCCATGAAGGTCCGCTCCTTGCCCAGGTCCTGCTCATCGAGACGCGCCCGAACCTTGGCGAGCGTGTCGGCGACGAGCCTGCGGGGATCGTAGTCGCCGGTGCGGCGCCCGGCCGGTTCGAGGGCTTCATCCAGTGCGGTGAGCGCCTGGCCGGCGTCCGCCCGGATGCCGAGCGCAGGACGGTTGGATTCGAGGACGCGGGGTTCGGCATCGATCTGGATGATGCGGCCGCGCGGCTCGAGGCTGAAGTAGTTGGACGTCACCTCACCGAGTGAGGAACCGATGATCAGCAGGACGTCGGCGTCTTCAAGCACCTCGGTGACGTAGCGGTCCTCAACCCAGGATTGCAGCGACAGCTCGTGGTTCCAGGGGAAGGCGCCGTTGCCGCCGGGCGAGCACAGCACCGGCGCGTCCAGCTTCTCCGCGAGCGAGAGGAGCTCCTTCTCGGCCTTGCCGCGGCGGGTGCCGCCGCCGGCCACTATCGCCGGACGCTTTGCCTCAGAGAGCCACTTGACCGCCTCGCGGACCAGCTCCACCCGTGGCGGGTTGTCGAACGGTTCTGCCAGCGCATCCTCAACCTGGGGCACGACGACGGCGTCCAGCAGCACATTCTGCGGAACCTCCACCCAGACGGGCCCCTGCGGTGAGGAGACGGCTTCGGTCCATGCGTCCTGAATAGCGGACGGGATACCGGAGGCGTGCTGGATCAGCCGCTGGCTCTTGGTGACGTTGGCAGCCGATGCCTTCTGGTCGTCGAGCTGGTGCAGCATGCCCTTCCGGCGGGCACCGAGACCCTCAAGCGGAATCTGGCTCGCGACGACAACCATCGGAACACCGGTCGCGTAGGCCTCCTGCAGTCCGGCGAGCGACGTCAGCGCGCCGGGGCCCGTGGAGAGGAAGAGCACCCCCACTTCACCGGTGGCACGGGAGAACCCGTCGGCGGCGAATGCGGAGTTGTTCTCCACCCGCGAGGAGACGAACTGCAGGTCGGAGCGGGACAGCGCATCGAACAGGCCCAGCGCGTGCTGGCCCGGGATGCCGAAGACGGTGGTGGCACCCAGAGCGCTCAGCGTCTCGACAACCAGGTCACCGCCGTTGCGCTGGCCCGTGACCGGCTGCGGGGGAACTGTTGCGTCACTTTCAACGGACTGCATCAGCCGTCCTTTCGCGTGGAGATTTCGTCGGCCATCAGACTCACCAGATCGTAGGCGACGTGCGACGCCGCCACACCGGTGATCTCTGCGTGATCGTACGCGGGGGCAACTTCGACGACGTCGGCGCCCACCAGATTCATCCCGCGCAGACCGCGCAGGATCTCAAGCAGCTCACGGCTGGTGATGCCGCCTGCCTCGGGCGTTCCGGTGCCCGGGGCATGAGCCGGGTCCAGCACGTCGATGTCGATCGAAACGTACAGGGGCCGGTTGCCGATCCGGTCGCGCAGCTTGGCGACGGTCTCGTCAACGCCCTGGCGGAAGACATCGGAGGAGGTCACGATGCCGAAGCCGAACCGCCGGTCATCCTCCAGGTCCTTCACCCCGTACAGGGGCCCGCGGGTACCGACGTGGGAGATGGCCTCGGTGTCCAGGATCCCTTCCTCCACAGCGCGGCGGAAAGGTGTTCCGTGCGTGTACTCGGCACCGAAATAGGTGTCCCAGGTATCGAGGTGCGCATCGAAGTGCAGCAGCGCTATCGGCTCACCGGCGCGCTCGGAGGCAGCGCGCAGCAAAGGCAGTGCGATGGTGTGGTCACCACCGAGCGTGACCAGGCGGGCGCCGTCGTGCGTGAGATCCAGCGCGTTCTGCTGGATGGTCTCAATGGCCTCGTTGATGTTGAAGGGGTTGACGGCCATGTCACCGGCGTCAGCGACCTGCACGCGTTCGAAGGGCGAGATGTCCATTGCCGGGTTGTAGGGGCGCAGCAGCCGCGAAGCCTCACGGACATGGTTGGCGCCGAAGCGCGCGCCAGGCCGGTAGGAGACACCTGAGTCGAAGGGCACCCCGACGACGGCTATATCGGTCTTCTCCACCTGGTCGATCCGCGGAAGCCGCGCGAACGTGGCCGCTCCGGCGTACCGCGGAATGCGGGCCGAATCGATCGGCCCCAGACGGCCGCCTGCCGTAACGCGCAACTCTTCCATGCATCTCTCCTTGGTCCCCGTGATGTCCGTTCGAATCCCGAACGCGTAGTTGCCCTATAGGCATCAACTGTTTCTCGCAAGGCTAATTGTGGCACGCGTCTCAGTCAAGGTCGCTACGCTGAGAGTGCCAGCGCCAAGGAGAAACCATGAAGTACATTCCCGATCCACGCGTCGACTCCTACATCGACGCGCTTCCCGGATGGCAGCAATCCGTCTGCCGCGAAGTACGGGACCTGGTGCACTCAGCGGACCCCGAGGTCGAGGAAACCATCAAGAGGACGGTCCAGCCGTACTTCGTACTGCAGGGCAATATCTGCGCGTTCCTCACCACCAGGGATCACCTGAACGTCTTCCTGTACGACGGCGCGATGGTGCCGGATCCCGAAGGAATCATCACTGCCGGTCATGAGAACAAAACCGCGCGGACGGTCGCCTTCCATGAAGGAGACCCCGTCAACGCGCCCGCGCTGCTCGCAATGTTCAGGCAGATCATTGCGAACAACCGCGCCGGTGGGTGGCGAAGGCTGAAACAGGACGGCACAAACCGCTAGGAGCGCGGAATCAGCGGCTTGTCGGCGCGGGCCTTGATCTGCTGCACAGCCCAGGAATTGCCGTCCGGGTCGTCGAATCCAAAGAAAGTGCCGCCGTCGCGCTCGTCAAAGACGGTGATGTCACCCACCGAGACACCACGGCCCAGTAACTCCTCGCGCGCCGCATTGGCGTCGGAGACCACCAGCTGAAGGCCTTTCAAGGTGCCCGGCTGCATGGATCCCATGCCCGGTCCGTTGCCGAAGACGATGGAACAGCCGGAGCCCGGCGGGGTGAACTGGGTGAAATGCATGCCGCCGGTGTCGGTCTCGAAATCCTGCACGAATCCAAGTTTGTCGCGGTAAAACTCGATCGAGCGCGCGATGTCGCTCACCGGCACCACAACGACTTCCAGCGTCCAGTCCATTGACTGCTCCTGACCTTGAGAGGGATGGCTCACGTTATCGGACCACCCCTTGGGCGTATAGCCCATCGCTTCCTGAATGGGAAGATTTTCGCCGTAAACAAAGCATGCTGATGGCTTACTCTGTTCAGAAGCGACTCTGCCGACAGCAAGGAGGTGCAGCATGGCCACAGCGGTTGACTCCCCCCGGAAGAGACGGCTTCGGCGTCCCCGCTGGATTAAGGAGCCCTTCAACCGGGAGGCGAGGGCAGGGTATCTGTTCATCCTTCCCTGGGTCATCGGGTTTCTCGTGTTCACGCTCGGAGCCATGGTGTACAGCCTCGTTATCTCCTTCACGAATTACGACCTCTCCACGGACACCGCCACGCCTGTCGGCTTCAGCAACTACGAGCTGCTGCTCAAGGACCCGAAGGTTCTGACGTCGCTGGGCAACACGCTGTACTACGCCGTGCTGTCCGTGCCGCTCGAAATCTGCTTCGCCCTGCTGCTGGCCTATTTGCTGCACCGGATCCCCGAACGCGGAGCCGGCGTCTTCCGCATCATCTACTACCTGCCGAAGATGACGCCGTCCGTCGCCGCAGCGTCCATCTTCCTGCTGCTGCTCAACGGTAATTCCGGTGCGATCAATGGCTTCCTCGGCATCTTCGGGATCGATGGACCGCAGTGGTTGATTGACCCCGACTGGATGAAGCCGTCCATCATCATCATTGGCCTGTGGAGCGTCAGCGGCACCATGCTGATCCTCCTTGCCGCGCTGAAGAACGTTCCGCAGGACCTGTATGAGGCAGCAGCACTCGACGGCGCCGGAGCACTCCGGCAGTTCTTTTCCGTCACCCTGCCGATGATCTCGAATGCACTGTTCTTCTGCACCATCGTGCTGACGATCGCCGCACTCCAGGTCTTCGACCAGGCGTTCCTGCTCTTCTACCGGGACACGGCGAGCGGCTCCCCTGATGCGGCACTCTTTGTCGGCGTCTACCTGTTCCAGCAGGCCTTCCAGCAGTTCAACATGGGCTTTGCCGCCGCCATCGCCTGGCTGTTGTTCGTCATCATCCTCCTGATCACGGTCTTCCAGGTCCGTTTCGGGAACAAGTTCGTCTACTACGAGGGGGGCCGGTAGCAGTGGCGTCAGTGATCAACTCACAACCGCAGGCGGCCGCAGAATCAGATCCACGGAGGAAGTCCGCCGCATCGCCTACCCAGCGTTTCCCCTGGTACAAGCCCCGCAGCATTCTTGGCCGGATTGCCCTCTGGGCGCTTCTCCTGGGGTTCTCGGTGCTGTTCCTGTATCCGTTCGTGTGGCTGCTGGCTGCAACGTTCAAACCACGCCAGGACGTCTTCGATAACCGCCTCATCCCGGAGACCTGGGTTTTCACCAACTACGTCGAGGTGTGGCAGCAGTTGCCCCTGCTGTCCTGGATGTCCAACAGCATCATCATCGCGCTGCTGGCCGCCGGACTCGTCACCATCTCAAGCTCACTCGTTGCCTTCGGTTTCGCCTACTTCCGGTTCCCCTTCCGAAACCTGCTCTTCGGCCTGGTGCTCGGCACCATGATGCTGCCCGGCGCAGTGACGATGATCCCGGTGTACCTGATCTGGAAGGAGCTCGGCTTCCTCGGGACCACCGTGCCGCTGTGGGGCGCCAATCTCTTCGGATCGGCGTTCTATATCTTCCTGCAGCGCCAGTTCTTCCTCGGACTCCCCCGCGACATCTTCGAAGCGGCACGCATTGACGGGTGCAGCTACTTCGGGCTGTTCCGGCGGATAGCCCTACCGCTATCCATCCCGTCCTTCATCATCGTGTTCATCTTCGAGTTCCAGGCGAGCTGGAACAACCTGCAGGCTCCGCTGATTTACTTGAACACGGGCAGCCCGGAGGAGTACACCGTGCCGCTCGGTATCTCCTACGCGATGTCACTGTTCAGCCCCACCTCGGGCGGCGAGGCCGACTACCAGTACGTCATGACAGCGGCGCTGCTCGTGACGCTGCCCATGCTGATCCTGTTCGCGTTCGGTCAGCGGTATTTCATCGAGGGCCTGGCCGGTCAGGGCCGCAAAGGCTGACCCCCTTCCGTTGAGTTGGCAGCGCCGCCCGGACGCTGCCAACTCAACGGGCAGATGACGACGACGGCGCCTACTGCGCGCCGGCCGTCGCCTGTTCGTACACCAGCATCGCGGCGGCCTGTGCATCGCCCAGTGCTTCATCGATGGTCTTGTCCCCGGACATGGCCGGAGCCATGGCGTTCTGCAGTTCGGTCTGAATCTCAAGGCCCGCAGGCGACGACCCGAGGGGCACACCGTTTTCAAGTGCCTGGTAATAGGAATCGATCAGCTGATCGAAGCCTTCGTTGCCCGTCGACTCCAGGTACTCATCCTTGATCAGCTGGTCGGCTGTCTGAGAACCCGTGAAGATGCCGGTGAACATGCCGCCCTCTTCCATACCCGAGACCCGCGCCTCGGCAGCTGCCATCCACGCCTCATCGGAGGTGTTGGTGACGGCCCACTTGCAGGCGGCTGCCTTGTTCTCGGCGCCTGTCGGAATCACGTAGGACTGCCCGCCGGCAACGGCGATGGCGTCGCCGTCCTGGTTGCGCAGCGGGACACCGGAAATCTCCAGCTGATCGGCGTAGTCGGCGAGGACGTTGGGATACCACTGGGCGTACAGCCCTGCGCCTACCTGATCAGCGACAAACTGGTTGTTTTCGCCGAAGAAGTCCCAGGTCTGGCCAAAACTGTAGGCGGTCTCATAGCCACCCTGGGCGTCGTAAATTTCCTTCAGCCACGTCAGTGCTTCAATATTGGCGGGGTCATCGAGGGTCGGTTTCCCGGTCTCGTCCATGATCTTTCCGCCGAAGGCCGTAAACCAAATGGGAGCCTGCGAGGGCATCTGCGGATCGAACCCAAGGCGCGTGGGGTTTTCGCCGTCAGACTCGTACATTGCTTCCGCAGCAGCGAGCACGGCGTCAGGGTTGGAGGTGTCCAGATCGTCGGCCGTGACACCGGCTTCCTCCATGACGCGGGTATTGGCGATGATCGACCACGGCTGCCAGAACTGAGGTATGCCGTAGACCTGCCCGTCGTAGGTGACATCCTGCAACACGGCAGGGTAGTAGTGCTCCTCAGCGTTGACGTCGTGGGTAGTGAAGCAGTCGTCAACCGGCTCGATCAGTCCCTTGGCCGCGTACGTCGCCACATACTGGCGGTCCATCACGACCAGGTCCGGCAGGGTTCCGCTCGCGGCCTGGGCAGCGAACCGCTGGGGATCGAAGTTGCTTTCGTTGATCTCGACGGTCACACCGTCCTCTTCCAGGGCGGCGGTAGCGAGGTCCGCACGGGACGTCGCCACCTCATCGCCCAGGGTGAAGCCACCGGTGGTCAGGGTGCCGGAGAGTTCAGCTCCGTAATCTGCGGCCTCCCCGCCATCGGCGGTCCCGCCACCTCCGCCGCCACACGCGGTGGCGGTCAACGCGATGGCCGCAACCACCGCAAACCCTGCTGTCCGAGAAGTCTTCATTGCTCCAGTCCCTTCACAAGCCGGCGTCGTTCGCTCAGTATTCCATAAGCCCGCTTGGTATCCCGGTAACGATTGGAACAGGAAAAATCAGCTCCTGGACGCCGCCGGAACCAGTGTCCACAGCACCACCGCTTCCTCGTCCGAGGGGTTGACCCAGGTGTGCGGTTCCCTGCCCGGGAAAGTGATGGTGTCACCCGCTTCCATCGCGTACCGGGCGTTTGAGAAGATCAGCTCAAACCGACCGGCCACGATATGCAGGGTCTCCACTTCGCAGTCCACCGAGTACAGGTCCGACTCGCCCTTTCCGTTGGGCGCGACGACGGCACGGATCATCTGCAGGCGCCGCTCCGAGCGCGCTGTCATGAGCCGTTCGTTGATCCCCTCGCCGCCGAGACTGATTTTCGGTGCTTCGCGGAGTCGGGTGAGATGCGTTTCCGGAACGGTGAAGAGGTCACCGATGGAAATGGACAGGACCTGGCACAGCGTCACGAGGGAAGCCACCGACGGCGACGTCAGGTCCCGCTCCACTCTGCTGAGGAAGCCCTTGGTCAAACCGGTGGACCCGGCCACCTGTTCGATCGTCATGCGCTGGGCCTGCCGCGCCGACCTGATCCGCGAACCAATCGCCACCGGCGCGTTGCTCGGTTCTACTGGGAGAGCCTTCACTGTGGTTCCTTCCGGGACGGCTGATTCACGAGCATACAGACGCTGTCCGCTCCGTCACACTTGACGTGTTACTTCGGTCACAACTAGCCTACTAGACAACATCTGTTGCCTATAGGTGAAATCGCCCGTTCTCAGGAGAGTCATGGAATTCGTCAACGTCGCCATCGTGGTGGTCTACCTGGCCGCGATGCTTGCCTTCGGCTGGTGGGGCAAATCGCGCACCAAAAATACCAGTGACTACCTCGTTGCCGGCCGGCGCCTGGGGCCGGTGCTGTACACCGGCACCATGGCGGCGGTCGTCCTGGGGGGAGCGTCCACCGTGGGCGGTGTGGGGCTGGGCTACCAGTTCGGCATTTCCGGCATGTGGCTCGTCGTCGCCATCGGCACCGGCGTCCTGGTGCTCAGCCTCTTCTTCGCGCCCACCATCCAGAAGCTGAAGATCTACACGGTCTCCCAGATGCTCACCCTCCGGTACGGGCACGAGGCCACCAAGATCGCAGGCTTCGTCATGCTCGCGTACACCGTGGTGCTGTGCGCCACGTCGACCGGCGCTTACGCCACGATCTTCGTCGTACTGTTCGGTCTCGACCGCTGGCTCGCCATCGCACTCGGCGGAATCATCGTGCTGATCTACTCGACCGTAGGCGGCATGTGGTCCATCACGCTGGCAGACATGGCGCAGTTCGTCATCAAGACCATCGGCGTCTTCGCGCTCATGCTTCCCTTTGCGCTCTCCGCGGCCGGTGGGTTCGATGGCATCCGGGAGCGGGCCGGGGAAGAGTTCTTCAGCATCACCGGAATCGGCGCGCAGTCCATCATCACCTACTTCGTGGTGTACACACTGGGGCTCCTCATCGGTCAGGACATCTGGCAGCGCGTCTTCACCTCGAGGACGCCGGGCGTCGCCCGATGGGGAGGCACAACCGCTGGAATCTACTGCATCCTCTACGGCGTCGCCGGCGCCATGATCGGCATGGCAGCCAGCGTGCTGCTGCCCGTCCTCGAAAACACCGACGACGTCTATGCCCAGGTTGCCATCGATGTACTTCCCATCGGCGTCGGCGGGCTGGTCCTTGCCGCCGCAGTTGCGGCGATGATGTCCACCGCGTCCGGCGCACTGATCGCCGCGGCAACCGTGGCGAGCTCCGACGTCGTACCTTTTGTCCGCAGCTGGCGCCGCCACGGGCTGCGCGGCGGCGCTACGGTTGCGGCAGAGGGTCACCGGGATTCCGATCCGGAGCACGACGTCGCGGGCAACCGCATGTGGGTACTGGGGCTGGGCATCCTGGCAGTACTGGTTGCGATCGTCCTGAACGACGTCGTCGTCGCCCTCACCATTGCCTACGACATCCTGGTGGGCGGCCTGCTGGTCGCCATCCTCGGCGGCCTGGTGTGGAAGCGCGGCACCGGTCCGGGGGCAGCGGTTTCGATGATCGCTGGGTCCGTCGTCACGCTCGGCACGCTGGCCGTCTACGCGGGCCTGGCAATCGGTGACGGACTGTACGCGAACGAGCCGATCTACTTCGGCCTCATTGCCTCAGCCGTCAGCTACATCGCGGTCTCACTTGCCACCAAGCCGACGGACCCGGCGGTCATGGCGGCGTGGAACAAGCGGGTGGCTGGCGAAATCCAGGAGGAAGTCCCCCGCGAAGGACCGGCGACCCCGGTCCGCTGACAGGTTCATCACTCACCGCAAGAAACTGCCCGCAGGTGCAGGGCTGCCGCTTCGAACCGGCAGCCCTGCACCTGCGGGCAGTTTATGGGCCTAGGATTCCTGTGCGGGCGCCGAATCCCGGTCACTGTCCGCCTCCGGGCCGGACGTTGCAGGCGCTGTAACCGGCTCCGGCTCATCATCCTCAGTCCACGCCTTGATCGCCGCCCACGTGACCGCCGCCACCGGTACGGCAAGGATCGCGCCGATGATTCCGGCGAGAATGGTGCCGGCGGTCAGCGCCAGCAGGATCACGAGCGCGTGAATGTTCAGCGAGCGTCCCATCACAACCGGCTGGAGGAAGTTTCCTTCCAGCTGGTTCACAACGACGACTGCGAGAATCACCATCAGCGCAACGAACGGCCCGTTGGCCACCAGTGCCACCAGCGCGGCGAGTACCCCGGCGACGGTGGCTCCGACGAGCGGGACGAACGAGCCGATGAAGACGATCACAGCCAGCGGGATGGCCAGCGGCACACCCAGGATCAGCAGGGCGATACCGATGAACACGGAATCCACTGTGGCGATGATGGCCGTTCCACGCACGTAGCCGCCCAGTACGTCAAGGCTCCTGTGGCCCACCCGCTGTGCGCGGTGCAACCGCTCCCCACGGAAGGGCCGCAGCATGAAAGCCCAGATCTTGTCGCCGTCCTTGAGGAAGAAGAAGAGGATCACCAGCATCAGCAGCGCGCCGGTGAGGAATTCGCCGGCGGCGGTCAATCCGGTCAGCGCGGTGTTTCCGACGGTCGAGCTGGTGGCGAAGTCAATGACCGATTGCCGGGCGTTCTCGATCTGTTCCTGGTCAATCGGGATGGGACCGGTCTGGATGAAGTCGTAGACCTGTTGGAACCCCTGGTTGGCCTGCTGGATCAACTCGTCCAGCTGACTGCGCACGGCAAACACGATGCCCGTGATCACGCCGCCGAGCACTACCAGCAACAGCAGAAACGAAAAGGCGGTTGCGAGGGCGCTCGGCCACCCATGGCGCCGCAGCATGTTGACGAGTGGACTGATTGCGGCCGCAAGGATCAGTGCCAGCAGCAGCGGAATGACCGCCAGCCGGACCTGGATCAGTCCGTAAATAGAGACGACCGCCACGGTGATGAGCAGCAGCAACTGGGCACCACGGATACTGGTCCTGCCCAGCCCGTCCTGCCACGGACTCGGTTTCTTGCGTGCTGCACTGGTGTCGTGTCTGTACTCCACGGGCGCTTCTTCCTTGAGTGTGGGAGGGCATGCGGAACGCACGCGGTTTCGCTACTACCCTACGTGCAGCCCTGAGGCACCATTGCGGGTACCATTGATGTTTGCGAAGGGGAGTAGTTCCGGAGTGCAATGCGCTCCGCGGCCTGTCGACATACTGGCACTCAGTGATGATGCCCGGCAATCCACCGCATCAGCGGCGAACGAGACCTTCGGCCATGCATTCGTTAATGGCCGGAGCTCCCCAACAGCCCTGGCCGGAAAAATCAGGAGCCGGCTGTGACGCCCGAGGCAACCCGAACACCCGCCGAGATCAAGCGTTGGCGGCAGTATCTCGCCGACGAACGGGCGGAAGCCGCAACCTACCGCTATCTGGCGCGCAAGCGCGGCGGCGAGGAGAAGGAAATCCTCCTGGCTCTCGCCCAGGCGGAGGGCCGGCACGAACAGCACTGGCTCACCCTTCTGGGGAACGACGCCGGCAAGCCCCTGCGTCCGTCGCTGCGGAACAGGATTCTCGGCTTTCTTGCCCGCCGCTTCGGCTCAGTCTTCGTGCTCGCGCTCGCGCAGCGTGCCGAAAGCCGCTCCCCCTATGCGGCGGATCCTTCCGCGACCAGTGCGATGGCCGCCGATGAGCAAATCCACGAAGAGGTTGTGCGGGGGCTCGCGACGCGCGGACGCAACCGGCTTTCCGGCAACTTCCGGGCCGCGGTCTTCGGAGCGAATGACGGCCTGGTGAGCAACCTTGCGCTTGTCATGGGCATTGGAGCAACGGGTGTTTCCAGCGCGTTCGTGTTGTTCAGCGGGCTTGCGGGCCTGCTCGCCGGAGCATTGTCGATGGGTGCCGGCGAATACGTGTCGGTGCGGTCGCAGCGGGAGCTGCTGACGGCGTCGCGCCCCACGCAGGTCACCCTGACGGCGGCCAAAGAGCTCGATATCGACGCCAATGAACTGGTGCTGGTTTACCGTGCACGCGGCATGTCTCCTGAGGCAGCCGAACATCGCGCCGCCGAACGCCTGGGGCAGTTCAGCTGCGACTGCGACCCGAGCTTCTCCCTTCAGCCTGAGCGGCAGGAACGGCAGGACGACCACGAGAGCGTGGGAACCGCAATGGGCGCAGCCGCTGCGAGTTTCTGCTTCTTTGCCTCCGGCGCAGTGATCCCCGTCCTTCCGTACATTTTTGGGCTGACGGATATCGCGGCTGTGATCGTTGCCTGCGTACTGGTGGGGCTGGCGCTATTGGCGACCGGCGCCGTCGTCGGCTTGCTTTCCGGCGCATCTCCGCTCAAGCGGGCTCTGCGTCAGCTCGCCATCGGACTGGGAGCGGCTGCGGCAACCTACGTGTTGGGGCTGGTGTTCGGCGTCTCGGTCGCCTGACCGATTCTGAGCCGGCTGGTCCAGATGATCAATGCACCGAAGGTAGCGAACGCCACCGCTATGGCCAGCACATACAGCGCGATTGACGCATACCCGGTGCCTGGGTCAAGGAATGGGTAGGGCACCCAACCATCGGTGGCACCGCGGAGGAGCACCACCGCACACCAGGTGAGCGGATAGATCAGAATCAGTCCGATCGTCCTGAACGGCAGCCTGTAGCGATCCGTGATGAGTGCCCAGTCAAGGACCGCATAGATGGGGAAAGCGACGTGCAGAACCCAGTTCGCCCAAGCGAGCTCCACTCCCCCAGCCAAGCCGGACAACAGCAGGTTGTAGACGACCCCGACGACGGCCATGTACGTGGTGGTGGCAGCTCTGGCCGGCATGAGCCACCTGGGATTCGGGCGTTTCCTCAGTTGGAGGATCGCCGCAACGAAGAGCACAGCGGCTGTCATGATGTTGCTCTGCATGGTGAAGAAGCCGAAGAAATTGAACGGGTTGATTTGCGTTCTTGACGCGGTGTCCAGGAATGTGGCGATCACCGCGCAGCCCACGATGAATGCTGCTGTGAGCCGGACGATCGGGCGCACCAGGGATCGGGACACCGGGTCGGACGGACTATCGGCGTTCGCTGTTGCGCTCATCTGTCCATCATCGCTGGGATGGTGACTACGACGCGTGATCGGCGTCGTGTTTCTTCGGCCGGTAGCCCGCGACCGCTGCGCGTAGATCGCCCTCTTCATGCCCACCCTTGTCCTTGCCGAACGGCAATGCCTTCAGCAGCGGGTGCACGATGGCCATGATGGCGAGGCCCCAGGCAAGTCCGACGACTGCCGACAACAAAGTGTTCACGAGCCACGCCAGCAGGCCTCCAACCACAGCAATTCCGGCGAATGGTTCTTCGAGGGAATGGATCAGGTCGTAGGGCATGTGCCACCCCAGGTCATGAGCGCCCTGCACCATGATGTGACCGCCTACCCACAGCATGGCGATGGTCCCGATGAAGGTGATCGCGGCCAGCACCGAGGGCATGCCCTTGACGAGCAGTTCACCGAACCGCTTGGATCCCGTGGAATCTTTGGTTGTCAGGTGCAGACCGATATCGTCCATCTTGACGATGAGACCGACGGCTCCATACACGAGCACGGTGATTGCGATAGCTACGACAACCAGGATGAGCGCACGGGACCAGATCGATTCGGCGGCCACCTCGTTCATCGAGATGACCATGATTTCGCAGGACAGGATGAAGTCGGTGGTGATCGCACCCTTGATGACCTTGGCCTCTGCCTCCGGCCCCCGCTCCACTGCTGGCGTCTTCTTCGCATCGTGCTGGCCGCGAAGCTTGTGCCAAACCTTCTCGGCGCCCTCAAAGCAGAGGTAGGTACCGCCCAGCATGAGGATGTAGGGGATGATGCCCGGAACGAACGCACTGATGAGCAGCAGCGCCGGCAGGATAATCAACAGTTTGTTGCGCAGTGAACCCCAAAAGATCCGTTTGATCATCGGTAATTCACGGGAGGGGTCCGCCCCGGACACGTACTGCGGGGTGACGGCGGCGTCGTCGATCACCACGCCTGCGGCCTTCACCCCCGCCCTTGCGGCCCCTGCCGCCACGTCATCCACTGAGGCGGCAGCTATGCGAGCAAGAGCTGCGACATCGTCCAGCAGTGCTACCAGCCCGCCGCTCACGGATTGCTCCTGTGATTCTCGAGGGCGGACGGCTGACCGTGGAGGCCTCGGTCGAGGCGCGTTATTGGCATGGTCCGAGTATATTCTGATGTCCCCGTCACCGCCCCGGATAGAACGCGAGCTGATTGTTTATCAGGGCAATGTCACCATAGGGTGGGCCGGTGCCTGACGCCATTTTCTCTCACCCCCGACTCGCCCGCGTCTACGACCCCCTGGATCCGGATCGGAGTGATCTTGACACGTATGTGGACCTGATCGACGAGTTTGGAGCCACGTCTGTTCTGGACGTGGGTTGCGGGACCGGCACTTTCGCCGGCCGCCTTGCGGCGCGCGGCATCCGCGTGCTGGGCGTCGATCCTGCGGATGCATCCATCGAGGTCGCCCGGTCGAAGGTGAACTCGGATAACGCGGAATGGGTTGTTGGGACGGCGCCGGTTGTCGCGGCTGTTCCCGCCCGGCAGAAGCACTATGACTTGGCGACGATGACCGCGAACGTCGCCCAGGTCTTTCTCGACGACAAGGAGTGGCTCTCCACGTTGCTGGCTGTCCACTCCTGCCTCCGTGAGGGCGGACAACTGGCCTTCGAGTCGAGAAGGCCATCGGATCGTGCCTGGGAACGGTGGACCAAAGAGCTGTCCCGGCAGCTCGTGGAAGTCGCTGGTGAAGGCCCGGTGGAGGACTGGGTGCAGGTGACGGCCGTCGACGGCGAGTTGGTGACGTTCGATTCACCGACCATATTTCATGCCGATGGTGAGCGCATCGACTCAACAACGACCCTGCGCTTCAGAACAGCAGAGGCCCTACGGCAATCTTTGGAGGAGGCCGGCTTCCTCAGCGTCGAGGTACGCGACCTGCCCTATGCGCCCGGTCGCGGGTGGCTGTTCATCGCGCGCGCATGAATTCCTCCTTGCTGACGGATGAACCACTGTTGAACGGCTAACGTAATCGGTACTAGGCTTTATGGGCCCGACAATGAGTTGGATGGTAAGGGTGATCGGCGGACATTCGAGCATCTGGAACGCGAGGTAGTGCAATGTTCGGCGCAGTTCTTCCCATGACACGAAGAGTCGGCGTCGTCATGGGACGCATCCTTGTCCTTGTCCTGATCTGGGCGGGGCTCGCGCTGCTGATCGCCGCCGTCGGCATCCGTTTCTACTGGGGCGAGATCTCGGTGGGTCAGATGCTCCTGAACCTCGTCTCTGTGGAAACCGACGGCGGCGGCGGAGTCATCGTCTGGATGGGCATCCTGGGAATCGGCATAGTGCCACTGCTGATCACCGTCGGCATCGCCCTTTGGCAATACTTGCGGCGCCGGAAGCGCCGCCGCAACGGCGTCATCATTCCGCGTCGGTCGCAGTGGATCATGCACACCGTCTCCACCGCACTGGTGGCCGCGGTGGTCGTCGGCGGTGCCACGTCCTTCGCCACCACGGTAAGCATGTGGGACTACATCAAGGCGGCGAACTCCTCGTATGACCTCGGCGACTACTACGTGGAGCCGACCGTCACCGGCGACGAGCACAAGCGCAACCTGGTCTTGATCTACCTCGAGTCCGGAGAGGGCACCCTCGCGGATGACCAGCTCTTCGAGAAGGACGCGTTTGCTCCTCTCAAGGAGGCCACCGATGCCTCGGACGGCTGGCAAAGCGTGGAGGATTTCCAGCAGACCAAGGGTGGCGACTGGACAATGGCCGGACTGGTTTCGACCCAGTGCGGCATCCCGCTGAAGGGCACGGGCTCCGCCCTGGGAAGCGGCGCGCTCAACAGCCTGGGCGGCGAAGTCGGCACATACCTGGGCGGGTCCATCTGTCTGGGCGATATTCTTGACGAGCACGGCTACAAAAGTGTCTTCCTGGGCGGCGCCAATGCCTCATTCGCTGCGAAAAACGTCTTCCTGAGCGGTCATGGCTACTCAGAGGTGAAGGATCTCTCCGACTGGCGCGCTGCCGGCGAACCGGAAGCGAATTTCCGCAGCGACTGGGGCCTGAGCGACGAACGTCTCATGGCCCACGCAAAGGACGAGATCGACGCTCTGCACGCAGAGGCGGAGGAAACCGGTCAGCCGTTCAACCTCACGATGCTGACGCTGGACACACACGCGCCGCTGCATATTTACGACTACTGCAACGTGGACACGGAGAACGAAACCATCTCCGTGTTTGCCTGCTCCATGACCCAGGTGGCCGGGTTCGTGGACCATATGAAAGAGAAAGGCTATCTGGACGACACTGCCGTGGTGATCATGGGTGACCACCTCAAGCAGCTGAGCGCCGGCGACCCCACCAACGAGCACTTGGAAGGCATCGACAACCGCACCATCTTCAATCGGATCTGGATTCCGGGCGAGGACGGCAGCAAGCTGCGCCCCGGCCTGGACCAGCTGAGCATGTACCCCACGATCCTGGAGGCCGCCGGGCTGACGGTGAAGGATCGTGCAGCCGGGCTGGGAGTGTCTGCCTTCGCCTCAGTGCTCCCACCTGATTCAGCGCAGGCAATGGAGCCAGACCTTTATACCGAACTGATCGACTCGAGTTCCCCAGAATTCTACTCGGAGGCCTGGGCGGGCGAGAACGCCCTGCAGTAGGGCTTGGTCAGCTCCTCTGCAGTTCCTCGGCGAGCATCACAATGGTGCCGCTGGGGCCGCGGACGTAGGCGAGCATGTAGACATCGGCGTATGCTGCCACGCCGCGCAGTGTGCGGCAACCATGCCTGGCAGCGATTTCGAGGGCCTCGTCGATGTCATTAACGGAAAAGGCAACGCGATGCGATCCGGCATCCACCGGATGACCACATCACTTCTGCCAACGCACCCATGCGCTCAGTTGAGATCGATCCAATAGCGACGCTTGGGTGCCGAACCCTCGACGGTCACTGCGCCCTCCAGAACGCCACCACATCGCTCGATTGTGCCGATCGATCCTGAATTGTCGTCATCGCATGTAACCAGTGCCCGCACGATGCCGAGGTTGCGAGCCGCCTCCAGCCCTTGGCGCAGCATCTCGGTGGCATAGCCACGGCGGCGGTTTCCCGGCCGCACACAGTAGCCGATATGGCCACCCTCCTCGAGCAGCGCCGGGGTCAGCTCGTGCCGAATGTGGACTCGTCCCACAATCTGGTTGCCGACCGCCGCAAATAGCATCGTCGCGGGCACCCGGCCCGGGGAGAGGTCAACGCCGGCCCGGTCACGCTCAACCTTGTCAAGATACTGCTCCCACGTATGGTCCGGATAGCTGAGTGCGAAATTGAAGCCGTCCTTCGCCAGCTCTGACTGAGCAGCGAGCACCTGCTCCTCGTCTGTCAGGAGCGGGTTCCGCAGCATCAACCGCGCAGGGGCATCCAGACTCGATGGGCCGGAGGGCTGCGGCATCTTCAACCTATCGATAGAGGGCGCTGATTGTGCGGGTGGTCCCGTTCATCGTGATTCGTCCGCCGTACGGCAGGATCCACTGTGGTCGCGTATGCCCGAAGGGAACACCGGCGCAGACCACCGCACGAGGGTTGTATGAATTCACCTGCTCGATGACGGCGTCATACTGTGCTGCCCGTAGACCGGCGCGTTCCTCCCGCTCAGGGCGATCGCCGAAGTCGCTCGTGGGAGGCCTGGCAAGCAGAACCCCTTCAACTGCTTCGAGGATGCCGCGTTCCCCAAGTGCCCGAACCCATCGTTTCACCCAATCAGCAGGAGGGATCAGTTCGCTGGTCTCCAGCAACAGTATCGACCCGCGAAGAGCCGCGGCCCGCGGTAGACGATCAGCCAAGGCGAGCTGATCGATGACCTCCAGGCAACCACCCCATGTCCGCCCCGATACCAAGCGTTCGGACCCAGCCCATGTCCAAGATTCGGTGGGCTCCCGCTCTCCGAACTCCACAAGGGCATCAGGGTCTCGCCAATCAAGTCCAAAGTCCTCGGATTCACCGGGCTCGACGATCTCCAGCTCCTCGCCCGTCATCAGGGCAGCCTTCAAAGAGGCAAGGTGGGCTCCGTCAATGTAAGGTCCCGGCCCAAGGTGTACCTGAGTTGACCCGCCGTAGAAACCGGCCACGCCCTGATGCCATAACCAATTGAGCAGGTTCGTATTGTCGCTGTACCCAAGGAAAATCTTCGGATCAGCACGCACAACAGCTGGATCCAGCAGTGGGATGACGGTGATCTGGTCGTCACCACCGATCGTCGACAGAACGGCACGAATGCTGGTATCGGCGAATGCCGCGTTGAGGTCTGCAGCACGAGCTTCAGCTGTCGCCCCAAGCAAACGAGTTGTGGGGAACTCCACGGGAATGAGCCCAGTCGCAGCGGCTAAGCGGCTCATTGCCTGCTCATGAATGGCCGGCGCGAAGCCGGGTGCCGCAAACGAGGGCGACAAGACCGCCACACGGTCACCCCTGGCCAGCTTCGGCGCTGACACCATTTCCCCCGTAGCAACCATCCCGCAATTCAAACACAGCAGCGATCGGTCAGAGGTAGGCGAGAACTAAACCCCATCAACACCGAGTACGACGTCGGCGGCATCAGTTTCGCGGTCCGGCACCGTTGTGGGCGACTCCAGATGCACTGCTCCCGACGGCAGGATTCCTGCGCCGCCGTACCGTTCCATGACTCGCCACTGCGCGGCAACATCCTCGCCTGCGTGGTCAGCCGGCAGCTGGTCCCAAAACTCGAATCCGCCGCAATCCAACAGTGCTTTCCGGTTGAAGAGGACACATCCTCCTACCCAGGCCACCTTGTACAGCCGCCAGTCCTCCGGTGCGAGGTTCAGCTCCGCTGCAGCGTGGGTGAGATTGGCGGCATTGTGCAGCGCCCACCGGCTGAAGGACGGGTCATCCCGCCGCACCCGCTCCGGGCGGACACCGCGCTCCCACAGCTCAAGCGGTTCACGCTCGTGTTCCCGATAGTCGTCCAGGAAGGACAGCCCCTGCACCGCGGCGCCCACAAAGCCGCAGTTCGCTTCCTTCAGCGCGGCGTGCATACGGGCAATCATCCCGGGTTCGAGCCAGACGTCGTTATCGAGAAACAGGACCTGCGGCGCACTCGAACGCTCCAGCAGGATATGCCGCTGCTGCGCCACCCCGCGTCGAGGCAGATTCCGATCGAGTGCGACCGACCGCCCCTGCGCGCGAAGAACCCGCACCATCGCGGCCACCGTGGGATCCTCCCACACCGGTTCGCCGTCGCTCTGGTCGCTCAGGATCACCGAGAAAACGGGGCCATCCTGTGCCGCCAGCCCCGAAAGCGTGGCGGCCAGCTCGGGCGCCCGCCCGTAGGACGGAATCAACACGTCCAGCTCGGGATCCACGGAAGGAGCCGGCCGCCCCCACTCCCCCGACCAGCGGCGGCTCATGGTGCAGCAGTAGGAGTGGTGCGGATCTTCTCAACCATCGCCGTCGTCGAACGCTCGGGAACGTAGTCGAGAATGCGCACCACGCCTCCGCAGCGCTCCACCACCGGCGCCTCCTCCAGCATCTGGGACGAATAGTCCCCGCCCTTCGCATAGATGTCCGGCCGCAGCACCTCAATGAGCGGCACCGGGGTGTCGGTATCGAAAGCGGTCACATAGTCGACACAGCTGAGCGCCGCAATGACCCCCGCGCGGTCAGCCAGGGAATTGATGGGCCGGTCCGGTCCCTTCAGACGTCGCACCGAGTCGTCATCGTTGAGGGCCACCACCAGCACGTCCCCCAACTGCTTGGCCTGCGTCAGATAACGCGTGTGGCCACGGTGCAGCACGTCGAAACATCCATTCGTCAACACAATCCGCCGGCCCTGTTCCCGCTCTGCCTCCGCCCGCCGCAGCAGTTCATCAAGCGGCAGGGTTGCCGAGGACAGACCGCCCAGGTACTGCGCAAGATCGGCGGTTGAGCACACCGATGTGCCGGCCCTTCCCACCACAACGTCTGCCGCAGCCTGCGCCAAATCCAGCGCTGCGGTCATCGGCATTCCCGCTGCCCGCGCCGCCGTCAGGCAGGCAACGAACGTATCTCCCGCACCGGAGGCCTGTTTCTCCGAGGCTGGCCGCGCCCACGTCCGGTGCGCCTGACCTTCCGCAGACAGCAGCACCGTGCCGTCCCGGTCCAGCGTTACAACGACGGCGCCCGCCCCCGTCGCCGCGAACAACTCTTCCCGGCGTTCGGTGACCAGTGCCACCCGTTCTTCCGCAGCGGTGGACGGGAAGGTGGTGCCCAGCAGCCGCGCCGCCTCCTGTGCGTTCGGCGTTACGATGGCCGGCGACAGGTCCGCCCAGGGCCGCGGGTCATGCGCATCCACCACGGCGAGCGCGCCGCCGATGTGCTCCCGCAGCGCCCCCTGCACAGCTGCGCCCAGCGCTCCGGAGCCATAATCACAGACGACGACGGCGGCACTCCCCTGCAGCGCGGTGGGAACCGCCGCTGCCAGCGCTGCCACGGAATCCCCGGGCGGTTCGCCGTCCTGTTCGTCAAGCCGCAGCATCACCTGGTCACCACCGATAATGCGGTTCTTGGTGGTCGTGTGAACGCCGGGCACTGCGATCAGTCCGGAGGTGTCCACCCCCGCGTCCTCCAGCAGCGCGCGCAGGCGGGCTCCGGCGTCGTCGGTTCCCACCAGGCCGACCAGACGCACACTGGCGCCGAGAGCAGCAAGGTTCATGGCTGTGTTGGCTGCGCCGCCAGGAGCGTAGTCGCGGCGCTGCACGTCGACCACGGGTGCGGGAGCCTCACGGCAAAACCGCTCAATGGTGCCCGTCCACCAGCCGTCCAGGATCACGTCACCGACCACGGTCACGACAGGTGCCACACGGGCAAGCTCGAGAGGCACCCACTCGGTAAGGCCGCGGGTCTCCGGCAGTGCCGTCATGATCGGGCTGACTTTCCGGGCGCCTCGATGTGCACTACCTTCACCGTGGAGAACTCGTCGAGCAGTTCCGGCCCATAGCCGAAGCCCTGGCCGCTCTCACCGCGCGGCTGTGCCGAACCGCCCGGAGCGCCGCCGAAGACTGCATTGACCTTGACCGTTCCGACTGGAAACGCAGCAACGGCCTTCTGCGCGTGGGCGATACGGGCGGTCAGGACATTCGCCGCCAGGCCATACCTCCCGGCAGCGGCGAGATTAAGTCCCTCGTCGAAGCTTCCCACGCGCACAACGGGAGCCACGGGACCGAAGGTCTCCTCCGTCATGACGTCCATCCGGTCACTGCAGTTCAGCAGGACCGTCGCCGGGTAGTGGGTTCCGGGTCCATCCGGGATCGCGCCGCCTTCCGCCGTTTCGGCTCCTTCATCGACTGCTGCCTGCACCTGTGTGTGAACAGCATCGCGCAGGCGGCGGTCAACGAGCGGTGCAATGGTTCCGGACTCGTTGCGCCTTCGTGCTTCAGTGATCAGCGCGGCACAGAAATCGTCTGCGATCGCGTCCACAACGTAGATGCGCTCGACGGCCGTGCAGATCTGTCCGCTGTTACTGAACGCGCCGATAGCGGCTTGCTCCGCTGCCCAGGCCGGATCCACGTCGTCGTCAATCAGCAGCGGGTCATTGCCGCCGTTTTCACGGAGCACGTGTGCGCCGGTGAGCACCGCAGCACGCGCAATCCGGGCGCCGGTAGCGCTGGAGCCAACGTGGGCGTAGACGTCAACGCCGTCCTCCGAGGTAAGCATCGATCCGACGTCCGGCCCTCCGGTCAGGGTGGTCAGTACGCCAGCGGGAAAGCAGGGTGACAGAAGCTCACCGAGCAGTTGGCCCAGATGCGGGCAACGTTCGCTGGGCTTGTGGAGGACGGTGTTCCCGGTGACCAGGGCTGCACCGAGCAGTCCGGCAGCAACGGCAACCGGATCATTCCAGGGAGTGAGCAGCACCGCCACGCCGCGAGGCTCGGTGACGGTGTAATCAGAGGCGAGTGCTGACCCGCGCAGGCTGTGTCCTCGATGCAGCGGCCCCAGCTCGGCGTACTGCTCAAGGGTCGATGCTCCCGCCTCGATGCCCGCATGTGCTTCCCCGCGCGGCCGTCCGGTTTCCCTGCTGTTCAGGTCTGCCAACCGATCCGCCCCCGCACGCAGCGCACCTGCTGCGGCCCGGACCATGGTTGCCCGCTCGGCGGGCGCCGTCGCGGCCCACTCCGGAGACACGGCCCTGGCGAGCTGGACGGCGAGCGCAACCTGTTCACGCCCGGCGCTTTCGAGGGTTCCCACTTCGCTGCCGTCGCGTGGGTCACAGATGGTCAGGATGGAATCCTGGGCGGCGGCGCTGCCGCGCATCATGGTCTGGGGATCGCTCGTCATTGCGCTCCTTCGTCTCGCAGCCGTTGCTTGGTGCCAGGGAAGTACCCATCCCGACGCCGGTTCACACGGCCCCGGACAAAACGCTTTTGAATCATGCCGGGACGAAGAAGAAGGCTGACGCCCACGATCCCAGGGAAGCAGGATCAGGATGGGGTGGTGCCCACATCCGCGCGGGCAAGCGCCGCACCGAACCGACCGAGCGCATCCTCTCCCACAACGTCACCGGGTAACAGCGGCACCTGCAGCAGCGGGACGTCCGGCAATGACCCGCGCAGGGTGCTCAGGTGCACATCTTCGAGCCTGCGCCGCTCGGCAAGGAAGCCGCCGGCGTTGGCGGGCGATCGCTTGTTGACCACCAGCGCGCCAACATGAACGCCCGCGCTGATCAGTTGCTCGTGCAACTCCACAGTCTCAAGGACGGGCAGCCGTTCGGCGGCGAGGACAATCACGAACGCGCAGCGCTGCTCGTCGACGAGTACCGACCGCAGGGACTCGAAACGCTCGCGGCGGCGCAACAGAACGCGGCGGATCTCCAGATCGCGCTCCTCGGCCGGATCCCGGGAGCGCTCGGTGCCCACGATGTCCTCGGCTGTACCCTCGTCCTTGAGGCCGCGGAGGGCAGCACCGAAGCTCTCGGACCGCCCACGGCGACGCAATAATCCTTCGGTCCAGGCGGACATGATTTCGGGCAGCGCCATCAGGCGGGCAGTGTGTCCTGACGGTGCTGTGTCAAACACGACGAGGTCATACTCGCGCAGCCCCAGCTCCACCAGCTCCGCGATGCGCTCCAGTACCGCTGACTCGTGGGCACCCGGGGAGTCCCGCGCGAGCCGCATGTGCTTGTCAACCTCCCCGGCCAGATGCTCGGGCATGAGCCGGCGAATGGTTGCACCGACGGCCGCGAGGTGAGCCTCCGTGGTGGCGAGCGGGTCCACCTCGATCCCGTCCAGGCCCTGGGCGAGCGGAGTGATACGGTCCCCTACGGTGCGCTCCCACACGTGGCCGAGATTGTGCGCGGGATCCGTGGAGACCACCAGCACCCGCTGCCCCGCCCGCGCCTGCGCCAGGGCAGTAGCTGAGGCCACGGCCGTCTTGCCGACTCCGCCCTTCCCTCCCACGAAGAGCACCCTGCGGGCAGCAGCTAGGTCTAACAGCACGAGATGTTGTCCAAGGGCGAACGTTCGAGACCCATCCTTCGATGCCAGTCGTGGAACCGGTCATAGACCACGGGCAGCAGCTCCACTGTGTAGTAGCTCGCCGGGTTGGGAACACCCAGCGCCTCCGAGAGGACCAGCATCATGAAGAGGTCCTCCTCGTCCCGCTGCGCGCGGGCAAAGGTGCGCCGGTATGGCGCCGAATAGAACTCAAGCAGTCCTGCGCCCACCTGACCCCACGTGTTGTGCAGGCGGCGCAGGAGCGTGCGGGGGGCCACTGTCAGGAGCGCGTACGGGCGCTGGTACGCCGGCGCTCGTCATCCTCGAGCTCCGGCGGGTTCTTCTTTGCCCGCGACATCGCGATCGCAGACTCGAAAATCACCCAGACCGCCGCAACCAGAATGATGACGTCAAGGCCGAGGAGCAGCCAATTCTCCGCCGCGTAGAACTGTCCCATTTGTACGATGAGCGCGTAGACGGACATCACCAGCAGGAACACAAGCGGCACGAGGATGGGGGTTACAGGGCGGCCCTTGCGCAGGAGAATAACAGCAACCATGGACAACGTGAGACCGGCCAGCAACTGGTTGGTGGTGCCGAACAGCGGCCAGATCAGCATGCCGCCTGCACCGTCCGCGCCGGCACCGAAGGTCAGGCCCATCGCAATGGCAAGGACGATCACCGTGGCCACCATCTTATTGAGGTTGACGCCGATGATGCTCGCCGCTTCCTGAACCACGAAGCGCTGCAATCGAATACCGGTGTCCATGGTGGTGGCCGCGAAGAGGACGGCCATGGTTGCAAGTATGGTGGCGCTGAGACCGGCGGGGATGCCGAGGCCGCTGTTGACGATCGCTCCGCCGCCCTCGACGAAAGCGCCCACGCCGCCCTGACCGAAGGCACTGTAGACCTGTTCCCACTCGGCGATGGTACGGAAACCCGCCGTCGTTGCAATGATCGCACCCAGTGCCAGCAGGCCTTCGCCCACCGCACCGAAGTAGCCCACGAAGCGTGCGTCAGTCTCCTTGTCCAGCTGCTTGGAGGACGTACCCGAGGAGACAATTCCGTGGAATCCGGAAATCGCACCACAGGCAATAGTGACGAACAAGAGCGGGACGATACCCGGCGTGCCCTCAGGCACAGCATCGTTGAACGCGGGAGCCACCAGTGACGGGGAGGAGATGATGACTGCCCCGTAGAGGATGCCCAGAGCGATGAACAGTTGAAGACCGTTGATGTAATCACGCGGCTGCAGGAGCATCCATACGGGAAGGACCGAGGCCACTCCGGCGTAAAGGAACAGGACCACAATCCAGAAGGAGTTGGCGGAGAGTCCAAGGATTGTCTCCGGCAGGATAACCGGGAACCGGTCCCCGACCAGGATCAGCGCGTAGAGGGCGACGACGCCGATCACGGAGACCGTCGGAAGGTTCCACTTGTAGCGGTAGATGGCCTGGCCGATGAAGAGGGCCACGACGATCGCGCCCCAGGTGGGTATGACAGCGGTAGGGGTGCTGGTGAGCAGGCCGGAGATCACCACAGCGAACGCGGCGTTGACCATGAGCAGAACCAGGAAGATGATCACGAGGAACAGGTTGCGCCCGCGCGGTCCGATGTACTGTCCGGAGAGCGAACCGATGGACTTGCCCTTGTGTCGCGCGGAGGCCCACAGCGAACCGAGATCATGGGCGCCGGCGAAGAAGACCGTGCCTATAGTCACCCAGAGGAAGGCGGGCAGCCACCCCCAGATCACGGCGATGGCGGGGCCTACGATGGGCGCCGCTCCGGCCACCGAGGTGAAGTGGTGACCCCAGAGAACGAATTTGTTCGTGGGTACGTAATCAACCCCGTCGTTCAGCTCATGGGCAGGAGTCACGAAAGACTCCTGCAGCTTATAAATGCGGCGGCCTAGGAACCGCGAGTACAGGAAGTACCCGAGGATCATCATGGTGACGCCAACCAGCGCAAGCACGACGGAATTCATAACGCTCCGATCTGAGGGTCCCCCAGCGGTTGTGACCTAACATACATACACGTTGGATCATAGCCGCTGGTGAGGCACCCATCGATCAACCGCCGTCATTGAGCTCTTCAGTCGTGCAGCTACGTGGAGGCATCATTCTCGATGTCTTCGGCGAGATCATCGACCTTCTCCGGCCGCAGGTGCACTCCGGCCTCGTCCAGCCTTTCCTCCAGCACATGGGTCACGTCATCCTCCACATGACCGAGCCGGATTTCGGAGCGGACGTCCTCTGCAACCGCTTCGACGGTCTCTTCCTGCGTCTCGGCAGGATCGGACCTTATCGGTTCGGAGCTGGCGTCAGCGGTCATGGAATCAACTCCTTGAAATCAGCGCGGCTGGGCCGGGTTGGTGGGCACTCCCTGCGACGGCGGGTTCACCGGCGGGCCTGAGGTTTCCGGACTCACGGGCGAACCGCTCCTGCTGCTGGTCCTCTCCGGAGTGTCAGGATTCTCCGGTCCGCTTGGTACAGCGCCGTTGCGCAGTGCGTCCAGCCTGTGCTCAAGGACCTGCACAACGGCAAGCCTGTCCCCATGCGCACGTTCATACGCCAGAAGCTGGGATAGAGCTTCCTCATCGAGTCCGTTGATACGTGTGGGCAGGGTGCCCAGCGGGAGATGGTCATAGTCCGGCAGGGGAAGATCTTCATGCCGTGGCGAATTGCTGTGCGTCATGGGTTATCACTCCGAAGGTTCTGTAGCTACGCCTGATGGGCCTTCGTCTCCGTCCGCGCCATCCTCAAGGTCATCGTCAATACCGTTGTTGTCGTCGAACTCGGTTTCTTCAACTTCTTCCGGCGAATCTCCGCCGCCCGGATCGTCACATCCGGTGAGCAGTACGGCGCTGATTCCCGCCGCAGCCGCCATTGCCCAGAGCTTGTGCTTTGCCATGACCAGTCTCTTTCCGCTCGAGATTCGGGGCGGATCACCCGCCGTCAATCAACAGTATGCTTAGCACTTTCGCCTTGTCGATGCTTGTCAGCATCCGTCTTGCTAAGCAGGCTGATAATCTACGATGAGTACACGCCCAGATACCGCAAAACGAAGGAGTCTTGAAATGGCAGGCAAGTTCGAGCTCTACTTCGATGATGCACAGCGTTACCGGTTCCGGCTGACCGGAGACGACGGCGCAACCCTGATGACCAGCGAGCCGTACAACGACAAACCCACAGCGGTGTCCGGGATCAACGGCATCCGTGACTGCGCCTCCACAGCGCTGATCGCAGACCTGACCGACGGTGACGACGAGATCGAGTAAAGCTCCTACTCCGAGGTGACAATGTCCAACAGCCTGGCAGCGAAACGGCAATCCGCCGCAATGGGCTCCGGTGTCGGCCCTCTTCTGGACACGTTCCCCGACGTTGAGCGGATTGCCGTCCTTCGGGGCGGGGGCCTGGGCGACCTGATGTTCGCCTACCCTGCTCTCAGCGCCCTGTCCGCAGCGTACCCGGAAGCCTCCATCACCCTGCTCGGCGTTCCGCTGCACGCCGAGCTCCTTCGGAACAGGCCTGGTCCGGTATCCGAGGTGGAAGTCCTTCCCTACGCCTCCGGAGTCCGCCCCGGGCCTGAAAACGGGAAGGCGACCGCCGATTTCTTCGCATCCATGCGCTCCCGCAGTTTTGATCTTGCCGTCCAGATTCACGGCGGCGGCCGCAACTCCAACCCGTTCCTCCTGAAACTGGGTGCACGGCATACCGTCGGAACCCGGACGCCGGACGCCGTCCAGCTGGAGCGCAACTCGCCCTACATCTACTACCAGAACGAGTTCCTGCGTTCGCTTGAAGTGGTGGGCCTGGCAGGAGCTGCGCCGGTCTGCCTCGAACCGCAGCTGACAGTCACCGAGGAAGAAACGGCTGCCGGACGCCGGATCACGGGCGCCGGAACCCGGCCGCGCCTGGTGATGCATCCCGGTGCCACCGATCCGCGGAGGCGGTGGCCGGCGTCGTCATTTGCCACGGTTGCAGCGTGGGCGGCACGGGACGGCAGTGACGTGCTGATCGTGGGCGACGACGGCGATGCTCCCCTGGCAGCGGAAATCGTCCGGATGGCGAAGGAAAAGTCCGCAACAGGGACGGATACAGCCCGTATCCGGTCCCTTGCAGGCGACCTTTCCCTCAGCGAACTGACGGGCGTGCTGTCGGTGGCGACCGTCGTCGTCGGTAATGACAGCGGACCGCGGCACCTGGCCCAGGCGGTGGGGACGCCGACCGTCGGGATCTTTTGGGTTGGCAATGTCATCAGCGCCGGAGCCATGGGTCGCATACTGCATCGCGTCCACCCGGCGTGGACCACACGGTGCGCTGTGTGCGGCGTTGACGTCACGCAGGTGGGCTGGACCGCTGAACGGTGCGAGCATGATGACTCGTTCGTCCGGCAGATCCAGCCCGAAGCCGTTTACGACGACGTCTGCGACCTCACGGCCACGACCCCTCTTCTTCGTGGCAGATAAGCATCTGCCGGACTTCGCAGCCCCGCGGCTGTGACAGCGCGAACAGGATTGCGTCCGCCACCCGCGCCGGGTTGTTGAGCCGCGAGTTGTCCTGCGGCTTGTACTTCTCATCGCGGTCATCGAAGAACTTGGTCTCCATGCCACCCGGGATCATGGTGGTGACTCCCACCTCGCCTGCCATTTCGGCAGCCAGTGCATGACTGAAACCCACCACACCGAACTTCGAGGCACAGTAGGCGGTTGCGTCCGCGACGGCGCGGATGCCCAGCGTCGAGGCGATGGTGACCACGCGCCCGTGGCTCGTCTTCAGGTAGGGCAGCGCCGCACGGACGGTGGACACCGTCCCGGTGAGATTGACCGCCAGCACCTTTTCCCATTCCGCGGCCGCCACGTCCTCCAGGCGGCCGCAGCGGTCTATGCCCGCTGCGGTGACGACGGCGTCCAGGCCACCGAGCGTATCGGCCGCCTGCCGCACGGCGCCGGTCACCGCCTCACGGTCTGCGACATCGACCTCCAGCGCTTTCACAGCGGAGACATTGCTGATGTCACGGTCCAGCACGATGGGAGTGCCGCCGGAGTCGAGCACGCGGGCAACAACCGCCGCTCCGAGTCCGGATGCTCCACCGGTGACCAGTACGCGGCCCGGGTTGAAGGTGCTGTTGCTTTCAGGAACAGACATGGTGTCCTCTCTGTGGTCTTTCCAGTGCTATCCAACCTCGGCGAGCGCCGCGGCCAGTGACGTGGTTGATCGTGCAGGTATATAGGGGACGGTGACGGTTTGCCCGCCCCACGAGCGCAGGAGCGCAGATTCGGGCAGCTCCGCAGCGGAGTAGTCGCCGCCCTTCACCCAGATGTCAGGGCGCAGCACAGCGAGCGCCTCTTCCGGTGTGTCCTCACCGAAAACGAAGACTGCGTCAACGCACTCGAGGGCGCCCAGCAGTTCCGCGCGGTCGTCCTCGCCCATGATCGGTCGTTGCGCGCCCTTGAGCCGGCGGACGGACTCATCCGAATTCAGGCAGACGATCAGGCAGTCCCCCAGGCGGCGCGCCGCGGACAGCGTACGGGCATGTCCTGCGTGCAGCAGGTCGAAGCATCCGCCCGTCGCCACCACCGTGCCGCTGGCTTCCCGGGTTTCGCGGGCCACGCGGAGTGCGTCGACAGCGGGACCGTGGAGCTGCGTCGGCTCCGGCTCCTGCCCGAGGGCGGAGACCCCGCCGCGGCTGAGGAACCCGGCGGCGCGCTGGACTGCCGTCTGTGTTGCCTCCTCGATTCCCGCTCCTGCACCGAGTGCCAACGCCAGCGTGGCGCAGAACCGGTCGCCGGCTCCGCATGGGTCCGCAGCGCCGATAGCGGGTGCCGGCACCAGGTGCGGCAATTCTGCGCCCTCGCCACGCCGGTGCAGGAGGGCGCCGCGCTCACCCAGCGTCACGATGACCGCTTTGCTCTGCCAGCGCCGTTCCAGGACCGCTGCGGCGTCAGCTGCCTCGCGCACCGTATCGGCCCGGCCGCCTTGAGCTGCTCCCGCAGCCTTGAGCGCCTCACTGAGGTTCGGCGTCACGGCGGCAACTCCCGGAACGGGATCCGGCCCCGAAGGGTGCGGATCCCACACCACCGGGATGCGGCCCGCAATCCGCTCAAGCAGCTCCCGTAGCTCAGGATTGGCGGCCAGCCCGCGCCCGTAATCGGACACCAGTACGACGTCGGCACTTTCCACTGCGCGCAGCATCGCACCGGTCACGGGTGGCACCGGCGCCTCAGCGCACCCTTCATCGAACCTTACGATCGCGTGGCCGCCCGCCCGGATCCTCGTCTTCACCGGCGTGGGCGCCCCGGAGGGTCCGGTGACGAGCGGAATGTCGGCGAGCTCCGCGCGCAGGGTCGCGGCGGCGTCGTCGTCGGACAGGACCGTGACCAGTTCAACCGTGGTTCCCTGCCGGCCCTCCTGCGCATCCTGCTGGAGCATGCGGGCCACCAGGCCTGCGCCGCCGGCGCGGCGGCGGGCGGCGGCAACGTCGACCACGGGCACCGGAGCATCCGGGCTCAGCCGGCTGGCGTCCCCGGACAGGTCGACATCGAGGAGCACATCCCCCACGACAACGATCCTCATGGTGTCCCCTTCCCTGCCCGGCAGCGTGCTACTTCCGAATCGAACGCCCTGCAGATGGCGTGGAGTGCTATGAGGTGGCCCTCCTGCGCGTTCGCCGACCGCGCCTCCACCGCCACGTGGTCATCACAGAGAGCGGTGAGCGGGTTCGGGCCGGGACCTGTGAGCGCCCAGCTCGTGACGCCGATCTTCCGCGCGGCTTCGGCGGCGCGCAGCAGGTTAGGACTGTTTCCGCTGGTGCTCAGGAGCATCAGCACGTCGCCCTCCCGCCCGTGGCCCTGCACCTGACGCGCGAACATATTCTCGTAGCCGTAGTCATTGGCAATCGCGGTGACTGCGGAGGACTCCGCGTGCAGGGAGATCGCGGAGAACGGCTCACGGTCACCGTCGAACCTGCCCACCAGCTCCGCGGTGAGGTGCTGCGCTTCCGCCGCCGATCCGCCGTTGCCCGCCGCGAGCAGGCGCTGGCCGGCCATGAGCCGCCCGGCAAGGTCAACGCCCCAGTCGGCGAGGTGGGCGGCCGAAGCCATTAGCGACTCCACCGCGGGGAGGACCTGCTGCAGGTGTCCCATCACCGCGTCGAAGGCTCCGGATGCGGGAGCCGGCGCCGGAACGGCGCGCGGCGGAACGGCGATCAGCGGCTGCCTGCGTCCGGGACGGACGGTGGCCAGGTATTCAGCGCTCACTGTGCGCTCCTTCCTGTGCTCTGTAGACGTGAAGGATGAGGAAGCGCTGCCGCGGTGCCCTGCTGCGCTCCGCGGCGACCGGACCGAGAGCGCCCGCTCGCCTGGTTGAGGGTGAGCTGGTAGGCCTTCTCGGTGTCGGCGGCGATACGGTCCCAGGAGTAGCGGGCATGAACCCGCGCGAGCCCTGCCCGCCCAAGCTCCCGGGCTGCCTCCGGATTCTCGATCACCTGGCGGATGGCCTCGGTGAGCGCGTTCACGTCCCGCGGCGGCACGTGCAGCCCGGTCTGGCCGTCCACCACGGTGTCGATCAGCCCTCCGACGGCGGCCGCGATCACCGGAACGCCGCAGGCCATCGCTTCGAGCGGGACAATGCCGAACGGCTCATACCAGGGTGCGCAGATCACTGCCTCGGCGCTGCGCAGCAGCTCCGGCATACGTTCGCGGGGCACCTGGCCCTCCAGTACCACCTGGTCCGCAACGCCAAGTTGGACTGCCAGGGCAAGCAGCCGCTGGGCTTCCGGGTCTTCTTCCAGGCGCTTGGCGTCGCCTCCACCGCCGACAATGACCAGTTCGACGTCGTCGAACCCGCTGTCCGCAAGCCGCCTCAGGGCGCGGATCGCCAGGTCGACGCCCTTGCGCGGAACCAGCCGCCCGACGCTCATGATGCGATGCGTTCGCCGGCGCGGTGCGGCGGGGCCGTCAGCACCGAACAGCGTCAGGTCCACCCCGCACGGCGCCACCGACACCCGGGTGCCGTCGACGCCCATCGCTTTCAGTTCGAAAACCTCATCCGAGCAGGTGGCGATGACCCTGTCGGCCCGGCGGCCCACCGAGGGTTCCAGCCATGCCCGTTCCATCGGGCTGGTGTCTTCCGTGCCCTGGTGCCGCCGTTTGACCGTTCCGAGTGCGTGGAAGGTCTGCACTACGGGGACGGCATAGCCTATGCCCTCGCGCCGCGCCGCATCCAGAGCCGCAAGACCGGACATCCAGAAGTGCCCATGTACGAGGTCCGGTGGACGTGTTCCCCAGTCCGCTGCAATGCCGTCGGCAAGCGCTCCCATGTAGGGCAGCAGCGCATCCTTGGAGATGGCGGTGGGCGGCCCGGCGTCGACATGAACCACCTCGAGCCCCGGACCGGCGTTGACCCTTCCGGGCAGCTCCTCACTGTCCCTCCGGGTGTACACGGTGATGGTATGACCGCGCCGTGCCAGCGCCAGGGACAGCGCGGCAACGTGCACGTTCTGCCCGCCGGCGTCCACTCCGCCGAGTGCTGCGAGCGGGCTCGCGTGCTCCGACACCATGGAAATCCTCATTTCGGTCTCCTTTCAGAAGCTGCCGGAATGCGCGTGCGTTCCGTTGTCTCGCCCAGAATCTCGTCCCATGCGCGGAGGAACGCCGGCAGTCCGTAGCGTTCGAGCGCCACCTCGCGGGCAACCCGTCCGCGGGCCCGGGCCTCGGATGGGTCTTCCAGGAGCAGCCGGACCGCCGCACACAGCTCATCGATGTCGGTGGAGATTGCGCCTGCCTCCGGAGGAACTGCGCGGGCAGCCTCCGTGGTGGCGAGCGCAATGACGGGCATCCCGAGGTGCATGGCCTCAAGCAACGCCAGGCCGAGCGAGGTCCACCGCAACGGGTGGAGGTACAGCCGGCGGCGTGCGAGCTCTGCGTGCAGCGACGCCGTCGGCAGGTCCCCGCAGACAGTGAGCTCATCGGCTCCGAGACCGAGTACGCCCGGCAGTTCGGCGGTCCCCATGCCGAAGACGTCGAGGGGCGCTGCGCGGCTGAACTGCGGAAGGAGGTCTGTACCGGTGACCCGACCGCGCCGCACTGGCTCGTTCACGACGACGGCGGCTCGGCCCAGTTCTCCGGTATAGAGCGGTCCCGGGTCCACGATGCCGTGTTCCACCACCAGCGCGGGGGCCATCCCGCTATCCCAGAAGAGCCGGTTGAAATGGGTGACGTGGACAATCGGGATCTCGCTCTGCCCCGCCAGCGGATGCAGCGTCGTCGGGATGTCACCCTTGGGAGTGTTGTGTTCGAGGAAGACCGCAGGAATGTCGATGCCGGGCCGGCGTCCGAGCAGCCGCTCGACTGCTTCGAGCTCCTCGAGCCGCTGCAGGATCACCATGTCGGGCTCAGCCTCCCGCAGGTCCTCCGGCGCCACTTCCCGCGCCGACCCGGGCCAGTCCCGGCCGGCGCGCCCGAGTCCCCACCCACCACCCTCCGGCGTGGTGGGCAGCAGGTACTCGTGGGAGCCGCGCACAAAGGCGTCGGTCCAACCGCCGTGAACGTGCCAGAGCAGTATTCTCATGCGTTCCTCGTTTCCCTTCTGCTGGCCAGCGACGGCACGCCGGCGAGCAGCCGCATCAGCGCAGCGAAGGCTTCCTCGGGACTGACGTTGGCGAGGCAGGGGTGGCCGGGGACGGGACAGTCGCGGGCCCGGGTCAGTCTGCAGGGTGCGTTCTGCTCCCCGAGCAGTTCAACCGGCACCCGGTACGGAGCCCACCGGATGGCCGGAACAACCGGGGAGAACAGGCTCACCACGGGAGTGCCCACGGCCGCAGCCAGGTGGGCCGGGCCGGTATTTCCGACGACGACGGCACCGGCTCCTGCAAGCACGCCCGCCATGGTCTGAAGATCCGTTTGCCCTCCAAGGTCGATTCCATCGGAGCCGGCAACCGTGGCCGTCAGTTCGCGCTCGCTGTTTCCACCGGTAACCACCACGCGGTAACCGGCGCCGGTCAGCAGCTCGGCGAGCGCTGCGTGGTGCAGCGGAGGCCAGGCGCGGGCGGGAACAGCTGCACCCGGGTGCAGCACAATATACGGTTCGTCTCCCACCAGGTGGGTCACATCGGGGACATCGCGCACATGAAGCCCGCCGTCGTCGTCGTCGGGCAGGTGATGGCCGGCGGCAGCGGCAATCTGCAGCGCCCGCTCAGCCTCCGGCTGGTCCTCGGGAAAATCCTCACCGGGCTTGAGCCGGACGTCCAGAAGGCTGCCCGCGTAGTCGACGGACGCGCCGGTGATCCGCTGCACACCGGCCAGGCGCAGCAGCAGCGCCAGCGGCAGCGGCGACTGGTGGAACGAGGTCAGGAGGACGGCCTCCGTGATGCCCGCCGCGGTCACCGCTTCCTGCAGGAGGTCCAGGTGTTCCTGCCTGACCTCCGGCGCCGGCGCAGCGATCCAGGGGCAGTCCCAGACAAGAACGTCGGAAACTCCCGGGAGCAGCCTTGCGCCCGCTGCGCCCTGCGGACCACACAACATGACGACGCCGGCAGGCTGGCTTGCCGCGACCGCCCGGACCGCCGGCCCAGCCAGGAGAACGTCGCCCACGCTGTCCAGCCGGGCCACAAGAATGCGCCGGCTCATGCGGTGCCCCGCAGGAGAGTGATCGCTTCGGCGAGGGTGCCCGCAACCAGCGGTGCGGCGTCAATTTCGTCCTGCCGGGTGACCGGTGTGGGAACCAGCACCCCGGTGGCTCCGGCGGCGGCTGCGGCCTCGACATCGGAGCCGATGTCTCCGATGAAGGCGACCTCTGAGGGGTGCAGTCCCAGCCTTTCGCAGGCGCGCAGGATCATGCCGGGAGCCGGCTTGCGGCAGGTGCAGCCGTCGCCTGGTCCGTGAGGGCACAGTTCCCAGACGTCGAACGGACCCAGGACGGTTTCGACACGTTGGTTGACCGCGTCCACCTCGGCCGCCGTCAGCAGGCCGCGGGCAATGCCGGACTGGTTGGTGAGCACGCCCAGTGGTACTCCGGCAGCGCGAAGGCCGTCCAGCGCTTCCTGCGCTCCGGGCATCGCGACAACCCGCTCGGGATCACCGTTGTACGGCACATCAACCACGATGGTGCCGTCCCTGTCGAGGAGAACGGCTTTGGGCTCGCTTCTCATACAGGCACTGTTCCCTCCGGAGAGTGAACCTAAACACTTCTCACCGGAGAAGTTCTGCCCGGATTCTCCGATGCCCCTCCCACGCCTGGCCAACCGCGCTTTCTGGCAGGATGACTTTCATGCTGCCTGACACCGCTGTGCAAGCACTGGAGCCGGATGGACGCCCGGAGGTGCTGGTGCTTCGTGCACTGAAACTCGGAGACCTGCTGGTGGCGGTACCTGCGCTGCGCGGGCTGCGCCGCGCCTTACCGGATCACCGCATCCTGTACGCGGCGCAGTCTTGGCTTGAACCAATCGTCGGGCTGACCGGCGCCGTGGACGCGCTGCTGCCCACCCACGGGCTCGACGAGCCGCTGGCGTTGCGTCCGGGAAGGGTGGACGTCGCGGTGAACCTCCACGGGAACGGTGCGGAAAGCCGCGGGAGGCTCGAGGCTCTGGAGGCAGCACGCCGAATCGGGCATCAAGCACCCGGCTGGCCCGGTCCCGAATGGGAGGACGGTGTTCACGAGAGATACCGCTGGGCGCACCTGGTGAGTGCGCACGGCATCGAGGCGGATCCGCTGGACTACCTCCTCCTGCGGCCACCGGTCGAAAGTCCGGCACCGGGCGCCGTCGTCATCCACGTCGGCGCGGCCTATGGGAGCCGGCTCTGGCCGGTCAAGCGGTTTGCCGACGTCGCCCGTTCCCTGTCGGATGCAGGGCATCTGGTGCTCCTGACCGGCAGCACGGGTGAGCGTCCCCGGGCGGAAGCCGTGGCGCAGGCGGCCGGGCTCCCTGACGAGCAGGTAGTGGCCGGCCGGCTGGGGTTGCTCGAGTTCGCCGCATTGATCTCTTCGGCTGCGCTGGTCATATCGGCGGACACGGGAGCGGCGCACCTCGCCTCTGCGTACGCGCGGCCCTCGGTGGTGCTGTTCGGTCCCGCACCGGTGGCGGAATGGGGCCCGCCGCCCGGCCCGCACCGTGTGCTCACGGATGAGTCCGTGCGCCGCGGCGACACGTTCGCCGCCTACCCCGATCCTGCGATCCTGGCCGTCGGTCCGGACGACGTTCTGCGTGCCGCAGCGGAGCTGGGCATCCGGAACTAGGTCGGCTCAGGCAATGCGTGCCGCCCTGTCCGGTCCCGTCATTTGCAGGACCGGCGCAGGGTCTGTGCCCCGGACGGATGGTTCGTCGAGGAGCCGCTTCTGCAGCTTCACGAGCGTCCGGGCGAGAAGCCGTGAGACCTGCATCTGGGTCATCCCCAGCCGCCGGGCTATCCGGTCCTGGGTCTCCTCGTGGAAATACCGCCGGTAGAGCAGCTCCTTCTCGCGCGCAGACAGTTCGTGCACTGCGGCCCGCAGGGCAAGAACGTCATCGGCATGCGCAAACGGGTCGTCATCGGCAGGCAGGATCTCGGCCCAGCCCAACCCCTCCGTGGATGCGTCAAGGGATTCCGGCCGCTGGCTGCCGCCGCAGCTCAGCGCTTCGGCAACCGTCGCCGGGTCCTTCCCGAGATGCTCGGACAGTTCGGAGAGGGAGGGCTCCCGGCCCAGGCGCTGGGCAAGCTCCGAATCCGCCTTGACGGCCGTCGACTTCAGGTCCTGGAGTTCGCGGGGCGGGCGGATCATCCAGCAGCAATCGCGCAGATACCGCTTGACCTCGCCCCGGATGGTCGGCACCGCATAAGCGGCGAAGTCGATGCCCAGCTCCGGATCGAATCGCCTTGCCGCCTTCATCAGGCCGAGGTAAGCGACCTGACGGACGTCAGCGGCGTCATTGGCGAACGGGGAAAACCCGCGTGCAATGGCTTCAGCAAGATGGAGGTGATCCAGCGCGATCTCCTCCTGCATGGCGGCCTGCAGCCTGCCGCGGCGTCGCGGCTGCGCCTGAACATAGCGGGCGTTGACACTCTGGGAGCGGACGGCTGTGCGCATGCTTTCACCTCTTGTAGAAGAGCTGGGGCAGTTCTTCTACAGAAGAACATAAGCATGCTGACTAACGCAATGTATTTATTGAATTGTTATCTGAAAAATCTTCTCATCGTTTCTCCGCTGCGGTATTGACTACTTCTCCTTCAAGCCTTATGGGCGAGGCTCTGCAGTGACGTACTTCTCGAGGTTTTCCAGTGTGCGCTCGATCGATTCGGGGTGCGCTCGCGTGAAGCCAAGCAATTTCAGGACGGGTTTGCCGGGAACAGCGCGGGCGTCCCATTCCTCTGCGACCAGCGTGCCGCCGTCGTGCTCCTGCAGGGTGTAGCGCCAGATATGGCGGGCGAAGTGCCGCCAGGCAATCCGCCTGCCCTCTTCGAACTCGACGACCGTGTTGAGGATTTTGTAGGGCGCACCGATCTTCATGTCCATGCCGAAGCGGGCACCCGCGGAGAGCCGTTCCGGGCCATTGGGCTGCTCACCCGTGACGGTGCCTGAACCGTCGATCACGCTGTGCAGCGCCGGTGTGGCGAGCACGTCGAAGATAGCGGAGGCGGGGGCGGGGATGAACCGCTCGCGGCGGATCAGGTAAGGGGTAGCCATGGGTTCATTCTGCCCGACGCCGCGTCGCGGGAACGCCAGGCCGCAGCGGTCACCGCGAAAGCTGCTCCGCCGGCTCAGGAAGGAGACCGGCATCGCGCTCCACCTTGGTGTCCCGCTCGATGACGGTGGACAGCGCCTTCTCGTGGACAAACGCGAGCAGGATTGCGGCGATCACACCGAGCGGCGCCATGTAGAGGAACAGCGGGGTGAGTGCGTCGTTGTAGGACTGGATGATCGGGGACTGCAGCGCCGCGGGCAGGGAGCTGACCAGCTCGGGAGTGAGCGAGTTCGCCCCTCCTTCCAGCGCAGCCCCACCCGCTGGGAGCCGTTCAAGCAGCAACTCCCCCACCCGTGCGGTGAACAGGCTACCCACCACCGCCGACCCCAGGGTTGCACCGATCTGGCGGAAGTAGTTGTTTGAGGCCGTCGCGGTGCCGACCACGCGGTTCGGGAACGTGTTCTGGACGATCAGGACCAGGATCTGCATACTCAGGCCCAGCCCGGCGCCCATGATGGCGATGTAGACGCAGATCATCCAGACCGGCGTCGTCGGGGTGATGGTTGAGAGCAGCAGCAGTGCCACGGCAACGCCGACCGATCCCACAATCGGCATCCATTTGTAGCGGCCGGTCTTGCTGACAAGAATTCCGGAGCCTGTAGAGGTCAGGATCAGCGCACCCATCATCGGAATCATGAGCAGCCCGGCGTTGGTGGCACTGGCGCCGGTCACCATCTGCAGATAGGTGGGTAGGTATCCGATGGCGCCGAACATCGTGACGCCGATCAGCAGTCCGCCCGAGGTGGTGAGGACAAAATTCCGCTCCCGGAACAGGCTCATCGGCAGGATGGGTTCCTTCGCCCGCCGCTCGACCGCGACGAACATCAGTCCCGCAATCACAGCGAGGGCAAACAGGCCGAGGATCGGCGCCGACAACCACGGGTACTCGGTGCCGCCCCAGGTACCGACCAGCACCAGCGACGTCGTTGCAATAGCGAGCAGCACCATGCCCGCGATATCCACGGAGGGATGCACGCGCTCGCGCGCAGGCAGATGTAGGAAGAACAGCACCACAGCGATCGCGAGGACACCCAGCGGCATGTTGATCCAGAACATCCACCGCCAGCCTGGACCTTCCGTGAACCAGCCGCCCAGCAGCGGACCGGCCACCGATGCGAAGGCGAACACTCCGCCCATGGCACCCATATACTTGCCGCGCTCCCGAGCAGGAACGACGTCGGCAATGATGGCTTGCGAAAGAATCATCAGGCCACCGCCGCCCAGGCCCTGCACTGCGCGTCCGGCGATGAGCCACTCCATATTCGGCGCAAGCCCGCCGACAATGGATCCCGCCATGAAGATCGCGATGGCAAAGAGCAGCAGACTCTTGCGGCCGATGAGGTCACCGAGCTTGCCGTAAATGGGCATCACTATGGTCGCCGCGAGAATGTAGGCGGTAATGACCCAGAGCATCTGGTCAACACCGTTGAGCTCACCGACAATCGTGGGCAACGCCGTGCTGAGGATCATCTGGTTCAGGGCGGCCAGCAGCATGGAGAGCATCAGGCCGACAAAGAGCAGGAGCAGGCCTGATTCCTTGCGTGGAACGGTATTGGTCATCGAATGTCCTCAAGAACTTCCCGAAGCAGCGCGGTGGCGCCGTCCAGTGCGGAAAACTGGTTGTCAATCGTGGGTGAGTCTGCTGCCTGCTGGAAGGCATACCGCATGGGAGCACCCGCCACGAGGACGATCATGCGCGCCACGTCCTCGGCGGAATTGCGGCTCAGGGCGGCCTGCCAGCGGCCGGAATCGGTCAGCGCGGCCGCCACGACGTCGCGCACCAGCTGCTCCACGCGTACAAAGTAGGCGTACCGGCGCTGGCGAAGGAACGGGTACGCAGTGAGCACGTCGATTCGAAGGCTGACGTCCCGTTCGCCTCCCTCGGTGGAGTGCACCACGGCCATCAGCAGCCGAGACACCTGCTCCAGCAGGTTCTGCTCGGGCGAGAAATCCGCCAGCAGGTGCTTGTCGATACTCGGTTCCTGCAGCCCCAGGATCGCGTCTTCCTTGGTGCTGAAGTAGTTGAAAAACGTCCGTGGCGAGACCCTGGCGCTGGCGGCGATCTGCTCGACGGTGACCGCCTCCGGCCCGCGTTCGAGCGTGAGGCGCGCCGCGGCGTCGTGCAGTGCGGCCCAGGTCTCGGTGCGCTTGCGTTCACGAAGCGAAATTAGTTGACTCACCGAACTAGTGTGGCACGGAAGCCAATTCTGCACAACTGCAACGTTGCAGTCCTGCAACTCCCTTCCCGCTGGAAGGCGTCCATCTCAGTACTGGAGCGGGAGTTAAACAACGACGGCGGCCGTCACCTTCCGGAAGGAAGGCAACGGCCGCCGTCGTGCTGGTGTCTGCGCTTTAGAGCGCCGCGTAGACCTCACGCAGCAGGCGGGCGGTCTCGGACGGGGTCTTCCCCACCTTGACGCCGGCGGCCTCGAGGGCCTCCTTCTTCGCCTGGGCAGTACCGGCTGAACCGGACACGATTGCACCTGCGTGGCCCATGGTCTTACCCTCTGGCGCAGTGAAGCCTGCAACGTAACCCACAACCGGCTTGGTCACGTTGGCCTTGATGAACTCGGCCGCGCGCTCTTCGGCGTCGCCGCCGATTTCACCGATCATGACGATCGCCTTGGTCTCGGGATCCGCCTCGAACGCCTCAAGGGCATCGATGTGCGTGGTCCCGATGACCGGGTCGCCGCCGATGCCGATCGCGGTGGAGAAACCGAGATCCCGCAGCTCGAACATCATCTGGTAGGTCAGAGTGCCGGACTTGGAAACCAGGCCAACACCGCCCTTGCCGGTGATGTTCGCCGGGGTGATGCCGACCAGCGCTTCACCGGGCGTGATGATGCCGGGGCAGTTCGGGCCGATGATCCGGGTGATCTGCTTGCCGTTCTCATCCACGCGGGACTGCGCCAGCGCCCAGAACTCCGCGGAGTCCTGCACGGGAACACCCTCGGTGATGATGACGACCAGGCCGATACCGGCGTCGATCGCTTCAACGACTGCGTCCTTGGTGAATGCCGGCGGTACGAAGATGATGGAGACGTCAGCGCCGGTCTCGGCGATGGCTTCCTTCACGGTGCCGAAAACGGGCAGGGTGGTCTCACCGTGAGAGACGGTGGTTCCGGCCTTGCGCGCGTTGACACCGCCCACAACCTGCGTGCCGGCCTTCAGCATCAAAGCGGTGTGCTTGGTGCCTTCGCCGCCGGTGATGCCCTGGACGATCACCTTGGAGTCTTTGTTCAGAAAGATAGACATGTGAAGTTCCTTAGTCCTGGAGTTGCAACCGGTCAGCGAGCGGCGTAAGCCAGCTCGGCGGCCTTGTCTGCGCCTTCGTCCATGGTGTCGGCGAGCGTGACCATCGGATGGTTGGCCTCGGCAAGGATGCGGCGGCCTTCTTCGACGTTATTGCCGTCGAGGCGCACCACGAGGGGCTTGTTCTCCTTGTCACCGAGGATCTCCAGCGCCTTGACGATGCCGTTTGCTACGGCGTCGCAGGCGGTGATTCCGCCGAAGACGTTCACGAAGACGCTCTTGACCTGACTGTCATTGAGGATGACGTCGAGACCGGCAGCCATGACCTCGGCAGAGGCTCCACCGCCGATGTCCAGGAAGTTGGCGGGCTTTACATTGCCATGCGCTTCGCCGGCGTAGGCGACGACGTCGAGCGTGGACATGACGAGACCGGCACCGTTACCGATGATGCCCACTTCGCCGTCGAGCTTGACGTAGTTGAGGTCGCTTTCCTTGGCCTTGGCCTCCAGCGGATCAGTGGAGTCCTTGTCCTCGAGCTCGGCGTGGCCCTTCTGGCGGAAGTCAGCGTTCTCATCCAGGGTGACCTTGCCGTCAAGGGCGAGAATCTCACCAGTTCCGGTCTTGACCAGCGGGTTCACCTCAACCAGGGTGGCGTCTTCCTTGGTGAAGACGTCCCACAGCTTGAGGATGGTGTTGGCCACGCCTTCGCGGAGCTCGGGTGCAAACCCGGCTGCGCCGATGATCTCATCGGCCTTCGCGCGGTCAATGCCGGTGCCGGGATCAATGGCGATCCGCGCCAGCGCTTCGGGCCGCTCAACGGCGAGCTGCTCGATTTCCACGCCGCCCTCAACGGAGCACATGGCAAGGTAGTTGCGGTTTGCCCGGTCCAGCAGCACCGAGAAGTAATACTCCTCAGCGATGTCCGCGCCCTGCGCGATCATCACCTTGTGGACTGTGTGGCCCTTGATATCCATGCCAAGGATGGCGGATGCGTGCTCGTAAGCCTCATCCGGCGTCTTGGCAACCTTGACGCCGCCGGCCTTGCCGCGGCCGCCAACCTTGACCTGCGCCTTGACGACAACAATGCCGCCAATCTTCTCGGCTGCTGCTTTTGCTTCTTCCGGGGTCTGCGCCACGATGCCGGCCAGCACGGGAACGCCGTGAGCCTCAAATAGATCGCGCGCCTGATATTCAAACAGGTCCACTTATCTAGTGTCCTTCTACGTCGAAGTAGGTTTACACAGGGAACTCTAGTCCCTTGGCTCGGAACGCCTTTCACAGACTAGCGGTTTCGTGAGTAAGCACACAGTTCTATGAGTTGTAGAAAAGTAACCCGGTCGGTTACCGTTCAGCTCGCTCTTACGGTGCGATGATTTCGAAGGCATCTGCTGACACAACGAAGCCCTGACCGGTGTCGGATTGAACGCAGATGAGCCCGTTATCACCGCTGCCGCAGCGGAACCCGGACAGGTCGACGGCCATCCCGTCATCCAGGATGGGCAGCCGGGTGAGTGCGCCCTCCCCGCCCGCTGCGCCGTGGCCCAGCTCGCCTTCCGTGAGGGTCATGCCCACGCGGCATCCACCGTAGACGACGCCGTCGCCGCGTAGCAGAACCTTCCCGCCCTTGAATCCGAGGTTGGTGCCATGGCAGTCGTCGGTCACCTCGGCGGGTTCCGGATACCGCGCCAGTTCGCAGTACACGGCGGGCACCTCCAGCACCGCGTCATCCCGCTGGCCCCCGGAAAGGCGGGGATCCACCGGCGAGTTGATGATGCCGCCCTGCTCCGTGGTGATGGCGCAGTAAATATTCCGGTTCTCGGTGAGGAACGCAGCAACGTCCCCACCGAAGGTCTGGACTTCGGGCGCCGGCAGCTCCGGCATGGCCGCAAGCTCCTGCTGCGGGGACATCTCCGGTACGGTATCCGGCGCCGGGCCGCTGACCGGCACTTCCACGCACGCCGTCAGAACCGCACCGCAGAGGAGCACCAAGCCGACGACGGCGGCACGCTTCCGGGCGCGCCGCTGCACTTCCCCTCCGTCAGGCTGCACCGCTTGCGCTACCCGACCTTAGTCAGCGGGGCGTACCGGAGCAGCAGCCGCTTCTCCCCGATATCGAACCGCACCTTGGCCACCATCTTGTCTCCGCCGCCCTCAACCGCAAGGACGGTGCCGTTGCCAAAGGTGGTGTGATTGACCTTGTCTCCCGCAGAGACGGCGACAACCTCCTTCTGGGGTTGCACCCTGCCGGCCGCCTTCCCGGGCAGCCCGCGCCCGGACTCGTTGCCCGAGGCCGCTCCCGCACCCCAGTAGGAGCCGCTGAACCGCGGGCCGTTGATGCTCTGGCCGCCGGTCCAGGCCGGCTTTGCCGTTCCCTCCCGCTTCCAGTGGATCAGTTCATCCGGAACCTCGCCGACGAACTGGCTTGCCGGGTTGTACTGGCTCTGCCCCCACAGGCTCCGGACCTCCGAGCGCGTGATGTACAGCCGCTTCCTCGCCCGGGTGAGACCTACGTAAGCGAGCCGACGCTCTTCCGCAAGTTCCTTGGGGTCTGTCGCGGAACGCTGGTGCGGAAAGATTCCCTGTTCCATTCCGGTCAGGAAGACCACAGGAAATTCGAGTCCTTTAGCGGTGTGCAGTGTCATGAGCGTCACGACGCCCTGCCGCCGGGCTTCCTCCACCGCCTTCTCCACGTCCTCGCCGGACCCGGCCGGTGCATCGGGGATCTGGTCCGCGTCAGCCACCAGCGACACCTGTTCGAGGAAGTCGCCCAGCGTTCCCTCCGGATTGCCGATCTCGTATTCACGCACCACCGCAACGAGCTCGGCGAGGTTCTCCACCCGCGACTCGTCCTGTGGATCCGTGCTGGTTCGCAGCTGCGCGAGGTACCCCGTTTGTTCGAGGACCGCTTCAAGGGCCGCCGAAGCACCCGATCCCGAGGCCACCTCTGCGAGGTCATCAATAAGCTTCACGAACGACGCAACGGCATTCACGGAGCGCGTTGCCATGCCCGGCGCCTCATCCGCCCGCCGGAGGGCTTCCATGAAGCTCACGCGGTCGCGTTCGGCGAGCGCAGCGATGGCATACTCCGCCCGGTCTCCGATGCCCCGCTTCGGTTCGTTGAGGATGCGGCGGAGGTTGACGACGTCATCCTGGTTGGCAAGCACGCGCAGGTAGGCCAGCGCGTCCTTGATTTCCTTGCGCTCATAGAAGCGGGTGCCGCCGACCACCTTGTAGGGCAGGCCGACCCGCATCAGGATCTCCTCGATGGAGCGGGACTGCGCGTTGGTCCGGTAGAAGACGGCGACGTCCCCGGGGCGCAGGTTTTCCTCGTCCTGCAGCCGGTCAATTTCATCCGCGATGAAGCGTGCTTCCTCGTGTTCATTCTCACCGACGTAGCCGATGATCTTCTCGCCGTTGCCCTCGGCGGTCCACAGCCGTTTTGCCGGCCGGTTCGGGTTTCGGGAGATGACTGCGTTGGCCGCAGTGAGGATGTTCTGGGTGGAGCGGTAGTTCTGCTCCAGCAGAATGGTGCGCGCGGTCGGGTAGTCCTTCTCGAACTCCACGATGTTCCGCACGTCGGCGCCGCGGAACGCGTAAATGGACTGGTCGGAATCACCCACCACCGTCAGCTCTGCAGGTTCCTCGACGTTCTCTCCCGCAACTCCCACGATCTCGCGGACCAGCGCGTACTGTGCGTGGTTGGTGTCCTGGTACTCATCCACGAGCACGTGCCGGAACCGCCTGCGGTAGTAATCAGCCACCCCGGGGAAGGCCCGGAACATGTACACCGTCTGCGCGATCAGGTCATCGAAGTCCATCGCGTTCGCCTGGCGAAGCCGCTGTGCGTAGCCCTTGTAGACCTCCGCGACCGCCTGCTCAAACGGATCGGAGTAATTGGCGGTGGAGGCGTACTCTTCCTCGTCGATCAGCTCGTTCTTCAAAGCAGAGATCTTGTGCTGAATCGCCTTCGGTGCGAAACGCTTGGGATCGAGGTCCAGTCCCTTGGCCACCAGCGTGATGAGGCGGAGGGTGTCCGCCGAATCATAGATGGAGAAGTTTGAGTTCAAGCCGATGGAGGCCGCCTCGCGGCGCAGGATGCGCACGCATGAGGAGTGAAAGGTTGAGATCCACATGCGCTTGGCAACCTCGCCCACCAGGCCCTCGATGCGCTCTCGCATCTCCGCAGCAGCCTTGTTGGTGAACGTGATGGCGAGGATCTGGCCGGCATGGGACCTGCCGGTGGCCATCAGGAAAGCGATCCGGTGGCTGAGTACGCGGGTCTTTCCGGAGCCCGCTCCGGCCACAATCAGCAGAGGTGAGCCACTGTGCTTGACCGCCTCCTCCTGCTGGGGATTCATCCCCTCAAGCAGTTCGCGGGCGCGCGCTTCATCGACGTGTCCGCCGCGCCGCGGATGCTCCGCCAGATCAGGGGAGGACGACGACGGCGCGCCGCGCCTTCCTGCGGCAGGTGTGCTGAGGTGCGGGTCAAAAAGCAAGTCCATGGTGCCTTTAAGTCTAGGCGCTGGCACGGACAGAACCTGTCCGCCGTCGTCGTACCGGCCTTTTCCAGCCCTTTCCGGCGGAGTATCCCAGCGGGAGATGGCACGTTCACCCGGGCCCGGCATGGCTGTGCCCGCCGGGTGCATGACCCGGCGGGCACAGTGTGGACGGATAGGTGGGTTACTTCGCGGCGGCTTCGCGGTCCTCGGGCTCAACGCCGAGATCCAGCAGCTTGCCGCTCTTGCGGTCCGCGAGGTATTCCTTCATCTCGCGCTTGATCACCGGCAGGAGCATGTACACGCCAAGAAGGTTCACGAAGGCACAGACGAACAGTGCGGAGTCCGCGAAGCTGAGGACCTGGCCAAAGGTGAGAACCGTACCGGTCACCGTGAAGAACAGGAAGATGACCTTGTACAGGACTTCCGAGGTCTTGCCACGGCCGAAGAGGTATTCCCAGGCCTTCAGACCGTAGTAGGACCAAGTGATCAGGGTGGAGAACGCGAACAGCGCCACGGCAACGGCCAGGACAATCGGGAACCAGTCAATGACGGTGGCGAAAGCGTCCGATGTGAGGATGACGCCGTCGGGTGTGTCTCCGCCTGCCTGGACCTGGTCGATTCCTGCCTGCAGGCTGGGCGCTCCGGCGATGACGATGGTCAGTGCGGTCATGGTGCAGATGATCACTGTGTCGACGAGCGGCTCGAACATCGCCACGAAACCTTCGCTGACAGGGCGGCGGGTCTTGACCGCGGAGTGAGCGATAGCGGCGGAACCCAGACCAGCCTCGTTGGAGAAGGCTGCACGCTGGAAGCCGACGATCATAACGCCGACGATGCCGCCTGCCATTCCTGCCGGTGCAAAAGCGCCCTCGATGATGGAACCGAATGCGGCGGGAACCTGACCGATGTTCACGATGATGACGAACAGGCAGGCCAGGACGTAGACGATGCCCATTGCCGGTACAAGCCTGCTGGTGGTGGCACCGATGGACTTGATGCCGCCGAGGATAACCGCACCGACGAGTGCGGCAAGAATGATGCCGAAGATCAGGGCTGCACCCGGGCTGCCGAGGAAGCCGTCAGCACCGCCGGTGACTTCCTGCGCCTGTGCGAACGTCTGGTTGGCCTGGAACATGTTGCCGCCTGCAACACCGAAGATCAGGATCGCAACAGCGAAGATACCGGTGAGGATCTTGGCTGGCCACTTGCCGAACTTCTTGAAGGCGACCGGCAGGTATTTGAACGGGCCGCCGGAGACGGTGCCGTCCGCATGGACCTCGCGGTACTTCACACCCAGGGTGCACTCCGCGAACTTGGTGCACATGCCGAGGAGGCCGGCGAGGATCATCCAGAAGGTTGCACCGGGTCCGCCCAGCGCCATTGCTGCGCCGACACCGGCAATGTTTCCAAGCCCGACCGTCCCGGACAACGCCGAGGTCAGGGCCTGGAAGTGTGGGACCTCGCCCGGGTCATCCTTGGACGAGTAGCGTCCGCGGATCACCTCGTAGGAAACCTTCAACCCGCGGAACTGGATGAAGCCGAAGTAGACGGTGAAGATGACGGCCGCAGCGATGAGCCACGCGACCACCACCGGAAAGCTGACTTCGCCGATGGTGATCGGGACGAAGACAATCGCGGCGAACCACGTTGCCACAGGTTCGAAGACGGCATCAATGGCGTCCTCGATGGCTGCGAGCCATCCCACCTGATCCGCAACGTTAGACATGGGTAATGCTTGGTTTATAGCCATCCGTTAAACAAACCCCAACAGGCGCTGTGATTGCAATCACAGGCAGCTGTCGGCGGTTATCTTTATCAAAATGAGATCAAATAGAGGGTGGCTTTTCAGGAACTGTTGCTGCATGGTAACGGTCTAGCATTGGGCCATGGGTAAAACGAGGGCACAGATCGCACGCAAGCATGGGCCGGCTGCAGCCGGGATGCCGGCAACGCCGGGCGAGCAGGCTCCCCCACCCCGCCACAACGGCAACCTCATTCTCATTCCGGCAGTCGCTGCGGCGCTCTTCCTCTTCTGGTACTTCCACCTCCTCACGCTGTCCCAGATGACCCAGCTCTCCGGGGGGTTGAGCATGCCGGACCTGCTCATCGGCGGATACGACGCCCCGTACATCGACCAGCTGCGTGCTGCCATGGACGCCTCGGCGCTCGGTCAGCTGAGTTACGTTCACAAGACAGCCGGCACGCTCTTTCCGCTGCTCTTCGGACTGGCCTGGCTCCTGTTGGTTCAGCTCAACGTTTCCCGGCGCTGGCTTCGCTGGCTGCTGTGGAGTCCGGTGCTTCTCTTTGTGGTGGTGGACCTCTGGGAGAACGTCGCAATCGACTCCGTTCTTTCCGGGCCCGACGCCGGTTCGGTCGCCCTTGCATCCACACTCACCATCACCCGGTGGGTGCTTTTCGCACTGAGCTGCGCGGCCGGTTTGATTGCGGTGCTGCTGCCCCGGCGGATGCGGTCGCGAAGTTGAGAAGAATGTAAGCTGGTACCGCCCGCGCACCGCCTGGTGCTGCGGAGCACCCGCCTCTGTAGCTCAGTAGGATAGAGCGTCCCTCTCCTAAAGGGAAGGTCGTCGGTTCGATTCCGGCCAGGGGCACAACCGTTGTCCACATGGGTACACCTCCCCATGGCAGGGTTCGCATGGCTGCGTTAAATTGACAGGATGGGGAATCCTTCAGCTGTGCCACCACCGTCTCACGTCGTCCGTGTCTCACCGGCCGCCTGGTCGCTCGCACTGAGCTCGGTTTCGACCGCACAATCCAGCCATCCCGATCATCCGGGCGCACCGGTGCCGGAAGACGGCTGGGCGGAGCTGAACACCCTGGGAGTGGCATCGGGCACGGCACTGACACCTCGGTGGCATGCGGCCCTGCAGGAATTCCTCTCGCCTGTCATCCTTCTCCGGCTGTCCGCTGCCTACAACGGCGTGGGCGCCAACAGCGACCTCACGCTCACAGCGGACCGCGGTGTGTGCGTTCACCGCCGCAGCACCATAGAAACCGACGACGCCGGCAGCATCCGGGCAGGGGACCACGAACCGTCGCTGGAGGTAGCTCTTTTCGACGCGGAGTACATCTGGGGTGCAATCAGTCGTGTCCTTCCGCCGCTCACCGAACTTCGAGCCGATGCGGTACATGCCCGCACCGGTTCCGGAGACACCGTGGTCCACATGCCGCTCACGCCGCCGGAAGCGGCCGCCGTCGTTCCGGAAGAGGCGATCCTGAGCGCTGCCATGACCACGCGGGCCGGGCAAAGCCGGCAGGTGTGGGCGGGCCGATGGTCAGTCAGCGAGGGCACCCTCTACTCGGTGCGCACCACAGACGGCGCTTTGTTGCTGACTCCGCAGCGGCCCGGGTACGTGGCCCGCGAGATCACTTTCGCCCTCGCCGGTGCCTATGAGTTCGTCGCGGGAGCAACGGCAAGCGCATGAGTCGGCTACTCGGGATGGACCCGGGCCAGGTTCGTCAGCTTGCCCGATCCCTCGAGAAAGCAGCAGCGGGTTTTGAGTTGGTCGGACTGCAGGTCTCCGGAAAGATCTCCGTTATCGGGTGGCAGGGCGCAGACGCGGACTCCTTCCGCGCAGACTGGGCCGACAGGCACCGCCCCACGCTGTTGAGTATTGCTGAGCAGTTGAGGCAGTCCGCTCTCGCGGCTGCGGATCATGCGGATGCTCAGGACGGTACGAGCGCAACTGACCCAGCTTCGCCTTTCACCGCGATACCGCCGGCAAACTTCAGCACCCCAGTGGCGAGTGAGAACGACGACGGCAGTTGGCTCACCGACGGACTGGGTTGGGTTGCCGGCGGCGCGGACTGGGTTATCGACACCACCGAAGACGGAGCCGAATGGTTCGGGAACCGGTCGGAACTGGGGTACGGCAATATCGCGGAATCGTTCCGCGGCCTTGTCGATGACGGCACCCACGCAACCGGCCTGCTCGACGAGATGCTGGCCGGAAGTCCACCATCGATCATGGAACTGTCAGCGTCGGTTGCGTTGGCGGGTGGTGGCCTGGTCGATCTCGCGGTCACTGCCGGAACGTTCGGCCAGTGGGCTCCCCTGCTGCTCGACGACGGAACACCGTGGGCGGGCGAACCCATTCCTGTCAGCGTCTCACGTGACGGCCAGAACCGTGGGCCCTCAGAACATCTGGAGAGCGTGTTGCCAACAGATCTCGCTGCCCTGGCGTTCCTCACGGCTCAGGCCTACGGCGACGCGGGCAATTCATCCACCTCCGACGGTGCTGTCCGAATCACCCGGGTAGAGAATGCCGAGGGTCCCGCCTATATCCTGAGCATTCCGGGAACCCAGTCGTGGAATCCCGTTACTTCTGCGATCCCGGCTGACTTCACAGGCAATCTGGTGAGCGCTTCGGGCCGGTTGTCGACTGCGGCTGCGACCGTTGCGCTGGCCATGGAACGGGCGGGTATCGAACCAGGTGCGCCGGTGATGCTGTCAGGACATTCGCAGGGCGGGATGATCGCGGCTTCGCTGGCCTCCGACCCTGCGTTCATGGAGCGGTACAACGTCACCAACGTGATGACATTCGGCTCACCGGTTGATGCGGCGGCTATGCCCTCGAACGTCGACGTCATATCCTTCCAGCACCAGAACGACGTTGTCCCGCGCCTCGATCTCGGAGGTACGAGCGTCAATGGTGCGGTGGCGGAGCAGTCCGGTGTTCAGCTCACCCTGCCGAACCCACCCGGTAGCGGCTGGAGCGATGTGACCGCCAACCACGACTACAACAACTACGCGAGCTCCATCGGCGAGGCCGAAGAAGATCCTGCCGGGCGTGCTTCGCAGTACGCTCAGTCGCCCTCCACTCAACGGTTCCTCACCGGGGATACCTCAACGGTAGAGTCTTTCGTGATTCCAGTAGGAAGGCAGCATCCTTGAGACACAACTGGCTTGTTCCTGCCGTGCTGTCCGTCCTGCTCCTCTCCGCCTGCGGCGCTTCCTCTCCGGCCGCGACCTATGAGCAGGCAATCTCCGCAGTCGATGGCGTTGAGAGCGTCACGGTTCAGTGGGAACGGGCAGGCGCAGGGGACTTGACCTTCGTTGATGTAAGCACCGCGACAAACGACCCCACGGAGCTGCACCGAATACTCGATGGAAGCATGCGGGCCTTCATCGGGAGTGCCGATCCACATGAGGAAACGACCCTGAGCTATCTGGTCTATTCGCAGGACCGTTCAACCTACCTCACTCCGAGTGACCTCGGCCCTGTGATGCGTTCGCTCAGCGACATCCGCGAGCACTACGGCATCGACTAGCAATCCCGGGTCGGGCCACACTTCCCTCCGGCTGAGCGGCTCATGAGAGCCGGGAACGTAGCCGATACTGGAATCATGTCCCTACTCCTTGTGCGTCGCATCGTGCAGCTTCTGGTCGGCCTCTTTCTATACGGGTTCTCGATCGGCATGATGATCCGGGCAGGGATCGGAGTGTCCCCGTGGGATGTGCTGGGGCAGGGTGTGTCTGTTCAGAGCGGCATACCTTTCGGACTGACCACCAACCTCATTGGTCTCGCCGTACTGCTGCTCTGGATTCCCATCCGCCAAAAGCCTGGCGTGGGAACAGTACTGAACGTCCTGTTAGTAGGACCGAGCGCTGAAGTGGGCCTCGCCGTCATCCCGCAGCAGACGGTCCTGTGGGTGCAGATTCTCCTCTTCACCGGCGGCCTGGTCCTGCTCGCGGTGGCAACTGGTCTCTATATCGGGGCGCGTATGGGGCCCGGCCCCCGTGACGGATTGATGACCGGTATGCACAAGCGCTGGGGCTGGCCCATCTGGGCAGTGCGGACCGGAATAGAGGTGTCAGTCCTCGCGATCGGCTGGGCTCTGGGCGGAACGGTCGGCGTGGGAACCGTCGCGTTTGCCCTCTTCGTGGGTCCGCTGGTCAACCTCACACTTCCTCGGCTCCGCATTCCGGAGAAGCCCGGTGAGCCACGGCTGGACGGCCAGACTGCGCCATCCGGAGCCGTTCCCTAGGAAAGTCGCCCCCCCTAGGAAACCAGCGTCCCTACCGTGATGGACGCATCAGGCTCCGGGACCGGAAGCCGTCAGCGCTTCCGCCGACTCGTCCGGCGCAACGGACTTCTGAACCGCGAACTGCGTTCGGTGCAGCTCGTCATACCGCCCGCCCGCCGCAAGCAGTTCATCATGCGTACCGCGCTCGGCGATGCGCCCGTCCTCGATGACCAGGATCTGGTCCGCGCTCCGGATGGTGGACAACCGGTGCGCGATCACCAGAGCCGTACGCCCCGCGAGCGCCTCCGTGAGCGCAGCCTGGACGGCAGCTTCCGACGTTGAATCCAGGGCGGCGGTGGCTTCATCGAGGATGACGACGCGCGGCTGGGCGAGCAACAGCCGCGCAATGGTCATGCGCTGCCTCTCCCCACCGGACAGCCGGTACCCGCGTTCACCCACCATGGTGTCCAGCTGATCGGGAAGCGACTGGATCAGTGTCTCCAGCCGGGCCCGGCGAACCGCGTCCCATAGCTCCTCATCACTTGCCCCAGGGCGAGCAAGCCTCAGGTTTGAGGCGATTGTCTCGTGGAACAGGTGGCCGTCCTGGGTCACCATGCCAAGGGTATGCCGCAGCGACTCGAACGTGGTCTCCCGGACATCCTGCCCGCCGATACGGACAGCGCCGGAATCGACGTCATACAGCCTGGCCAGCAACTGGGCAATGGTGGACTTACCGGCACCGGAGGTGCCCACGAGCGCAACCGTCTGCCCTGGCTCGATGCGGAAGCTGACGCCGTGCAGCACCTCCTCACCGCCACGGGTGTCCAGCGTCGAGACCTCCTCCAGCGAAGCGAGGGACACCTTGTCAGCTGACGGGTAGGCGAAGCGGACGTCGTCGAACTCGACGGCAACCGGGCCGCTCGAGATACTCTGCGCGTCCGGCTTCTCCTTGATGAGTGGGTCGAGGTCGAGCACCTCGAAGACCCGCTCGAAGCTCACCAGAGCGCTCATGATTTCAACCCGTGCGTTGGCCAGCGACGTCAGGGGCGCGTAGAGGCGCGTGAGCAGCAGCGCCAGCGTCACTACTTCACCGGTATCCAGCGCGCCTCCCAGCGCCAAACTGCCACCCAATCCATACACCAGGGCAAGGGCGAGGGCAGAGACAAGCATGAGCGCGGAGAAGAACACGAATTGCAGCATCGCCGTCCGGACTCCGATATCCCGGACGCGGGCAGCGCGGACACGAAACTCCTCGGACTCCTCATCAGGGCGTCCAAAGAGCTTGACCAGGGTGGCGCCGGGAGCAGAGAACCGCTCAGTCATCTGCGTACTCATGGTCGAGTTGTAGTCAGCGGCCTCGCGTCGGAGGGAAGCCAGCCTGCTACCCATCCGGCGGGCCGGCAGCAGGAAGATGGGCAGCATGATGATTGCGAGCACGGTGACCAGCACGGACGTGCTCAGCATGACGATCAGGGTCAGAATCAGCGCCACAAGATTACTCACCACGCCGGACAGGGTGCCGCTGAATGCCTGTTGGGCGCCGATCACGTCATTGTTGAGCCTGCTCACCAGCGCGCCCGTGCGGGTACGGGTGAAGAACGCGATCGGCATCTTCTGGACGTGGTCAAAGACCGCTGTCCGCAGATCGAGGATCACGCCCTCGCCGATCCGTGACGAGTACCAGCGCGTCAGCAGCCCCACCCCGGTGTCAGCTACGGCCACAATAGCGATCACGACGGCGAGCCACACGATGGTTTCCACCGCCGCTTCGGCGATGATCTCGTTGACAACCTGCCCGGCAAGGACCGGCGTGGCGACCGCCAGGAACGCGGAGACCACCGACAGCGCGATGAAGAGCACCAGCTTGACCCGGTACGGCACGGCAAAAGACAGGATCCGCCTCAGCGTCTCCTTCGAGAATTTATTGCTGCCGTTCTTGGCGGAGGAGATCCGGTACAGGGAACTCCAGGCCGCGCCTTCCATACTCATGGATGCCTCCAGCTAGTGAACTTCAAGCTTAGGACCCGCCGCGGACACTTTCGGTCCGGGAAGCGGCGTCCTCGCGATGGTGTATGCCGAGGGCGTCATTGACGAGCGGCAGCACGTGGGTGCCCAGCAACTCGATTGACTCCAGGACCTGTGTCTGGGGCACGGATGAGAAGTCAAGCTGGAGGATGTGCCGGTCATGACCCATGGCAGCATGCGTGAGAACAATCTTCTCCGCCACTTCCTCGGGGGTACCGACATAGAGCGCGCCAGTGCGCGCCGTCTGCATGTTGTAGGTGACTCCGCTGGGCTTGGGGAAGCCACGCTCCGCGGAGATACGCGTCATGCTGTCGAGCCAGTGCGGGCGGAAAACTTCCCTGGCTCCGTTGCGGAGGACCAGCCCGACGCCGCTGACGCCGACCCGCGGAGCAGCTCCCCCGTCCGCCTTGAACTGTTCCCGGTACAGCGCAGCGTGCTGCGCGAAATTGTCGACGGCGCCGCCCAGCAGCGCGTAAATGACCGATGTGCCAAGCCGTGCAGCACGCACCGACGACGACGGCGTCCCACCGGTCGCGATCCAGATGTCCAGATGATCCCGCACCGGCCGCGGCAGGATCAGCGCGTCCTGAAGCGGCGGCCGGAACCGACCGGACCAGGTTATCCGCTCCTCAGCGTTGAGGCGCAGCAGCAGGTCGATCTTCTCCTCGTAGAGTGCGTCGTAGTCTTCGAGGGCAGCACCGAACAGCGGGTAGGACTCGATGAAGGAGCCTCGGCCGGCGGTCAGTTCCGCCCGTCCGCCGGAGAGCAGGTCGAGCGTGGCGAACTGCTGGAAGACGCGCACCGGGTCCTCGGTACTGAGCACCGTCACAGCTGATCCCACGTGGATCTTCCGGGTCTGCGCGGCGGCCGCAGCCAGCACCGGTACCACCGAGGACACCGCGTAATCGGGCCGGTGATGCTCTCCGATACCGAAATAGTGCAGGCCCACCTCATCGGCAAGCCGCGCACGCTCCAGCAGGTCGGCCATCCGTTGTTGGGGCGAGACCCGCTCACCGGTCACAGGGTTCGGGTGGATGTCGCCGAAGCTGAAGATGCCAAGTTCCATACTGGTGTGCAACTCCGGCTCCAGTGCCCCTATTCCGGGGTTGATCCCGCGATAATACGCTGCGGGTGCGTGTAGCAGTTCAGTGTCTGCCCTCGACTGAAGCCGACAAGCGTAATCCCGGATTCCTCCGCCAGGTCCGCAGCCAATGACGACGGCGCGCTCACCGCCGCGAGGGTCGGTATCCCGGCGAGGTGTGCCTTCTGCACCAGCTCGAACGATGCACGCCCCGAGACCTGCAGGATCATTCCCCGCAGCGGCAGCAAATCCGAACGCAGCGCCCAGCCGACCACCTTGTCCACGGCATTGTGCCTGCCGACGTCCTCCCGCAGGCACAGGAGCTCACCGTCCCGGGAAAACAATCCCGCAGCGTGGACACCGCCAGTGCGGTCGAAGAGCTTCTGGCTGGTCCGCAGCCGGTCCGGCAGGGAGGCGAGAACCGGGAGGTCCACCGTGCCGTCGTCGTCGTGCACGTCGAAGCGGCCCGACTTCCGGACCGCATCAATTGAGGCCGTTCCGCAGATACCGCAGGAACTGGAGGTATAGACATGGCGTTCCATGGAGGTGTCCGGCAGTGCGACGTCCGGCCGGAGCTGGGCCTCGACCACGTTGAAGGTCTGCCGGCCCTCCTCATCGACGCCGGCGCAATAGCGGAGCGCGAGGATCTCACCGGGTTCGGCGACCACGCCTTCGGAAACGAGAAAGCCCGCGACCAGATCGAAATCGTCACCGGGGGTGCGCATGGTGACGCTGAAGGCGCGTCCGCCCAGCCGGATCTCCAGCGGCTCCTCACCGGCCAGACGGTCCTCCCGCCGGCTGACCGTGCCGTCCAGCCCATAGCGCGTAATCCGGCGCCTGTCCATCACCCGCGTCATCGATCCGCCTTCCGATTGGGTCTGGATTGAGCCTAATGGACGCTCCAACCTCCAGCTACCGGCGCTGCCTGTGTCCCACATTCGCGGCTCCTGAGCGACAATGGGTCAGGTAGGACCACTCAGCGCTGAGAAGCGGCCTAGAAAGGATGTGCGATGACTCGCTCAAACCCTCCCGTCGAAGAAGCAGACGAGAACGACCTCGATGTCGGTACGCCGAAGGAATGGGCGGCCGGATTGCCCGGCGTCTACCATTCCATGCAGCCTGCTCTGAAGCACATGGGTGTTGAACGAAGCATGCGCACGCTGCTTCGGATGAACCAGAAGCAGGGCTTCGACTGCATGAGTTGCGCCTGGCCGGACCCATCGGATCACCGCAGCACCTTCGAGTACTGCGAGAACGGCGCGAAGGCAGTCACCTGGGAGGCCACCCCGGTCACGGTGTCCTCCGAGTTCTGGGCTGAGCACTCCATCACCGAACTGCGCGGACGGTCGGAGTACTGGCTCGGCATGCAGGGCAGGCTGACGGAACCCGTCTACAAGGCTCCCGGAGAGGATCACTACCGGCCCGTCAGCTGGGACAAGGCGATCACCATCATCTCCGACAAGCTGAAGAGCCTCGCCTCCCCCGACGAAGCTGCGTTCTACACGAGCGGACGGGCGTCCAACGAGGCAGCATTCATCTACCAACTGTTCATCCGCGCGCTTGGCACCAACAACATGCCCGACTGCTCGAACATGTGCCACGAATCTTCCGGCGTTGCCATGGGCCAGACCATCGGGATCGGCAAAGCCACCGTGGCGTACAACGACTACCTCAACTCTGATCTGATGATCGTCATCGGGCAGAACCCCGGGACCAACCACCCCCGCATGCTGAGCGCCATGGAGAAGCAAAAGGAGAACGGCGGTCAGATTGTGGCGGTCAACCCGCTGCCCGAGGCCGGCCTGCGCCGGTTCAAGAATCCCCAGAAGCCAAAGGGCGTAGTGGGTCGCGGCACCGATCTTGCCGATCAGTTCCTGCAGATCCGAAGCGGCGGTGACATGGCGCTGCTCCAGGCAGTTTCCAAGCGGGTGCTCGAAGCCGAAGACAGGAACCCCGGCACGGTGCTGGATCATGAATTCATCGCTGAGTACTGCGAGGGACTGGACGAACTACGGGAACACCTGTCGGGTCTTGATGAGCAGACCGTGCTGGAAGCGACCGGCCTGCGCTCCGAAGAGATCGACGAACTGGCAGACCGCTACATCGCCTCCAAAAAGACCATCATCACCTGGGCCATGGGCGTCACGCAGCAGAAGAACGGCGTAGGCACCATCAAGGAAATGATCAACCTGCTCCTGCTGCGCGGCAACATCGGCCGGCCCGGTGCAGGCGCCTCTCCCATCCGTGGGCACTCCAATGTGCAGGGCGACCGCACCATGGGAATCTGGGAGCAGATGCCGGACTCCTTCCTGGATTCGCTCGGAAAGGAATTCCGGTTCGAACCTCCCCGCAAGCACGGCGTCGACTCGGTCGCCGCGGTCAGGGGTATGCGCGACGGCCAGATCAAGTTCTTCCTCGCCCTGGGCGGCAACTTCGTTGCTGCGATGTCCGACACCGCAGCAACCGAAGCAGCCATGCTGAACCTCGAGATAAACGCGCAGATCTCCACCAAACTCAATCGATCCCACACCGTCGTCAGCCCGGAGGCAGAAGCACTCATCCTCCCCACGCTCGGCCGTACCGAGATCGATATCCAGGCAACCGGCCCGCAGTTCGTCTCCGTCGAGGACACCGTCAGTGCCGTCCACTCCTCCGAAGGCAGGGTCGAACCGGTGGCGCCGGGGCTGCTGTCGGAGGTTGCCATAGTCAGCCGGCTGGCACGGGCCACCATCGGTGACCGCATTGCCGCTGACTGGCAGGGGTTCGAGGACGACTATGACCGCATCCGGGACCATATTGCACATGTGGTTCCCGGGTGTGAGAACTACAACCGACGGATCCGGGAGAAGGACGGCTTCCTGCTGGCGAACGGACCGCGCGATTCACGGAAGTTCAATACTCCCAGCGGGAGGGCTCTGATCACCATCAACGAACTGGACGCCATTGATTGCCCTCCCGGGCGCCTGATCCTCCAGACCATGCGCTCGCATGACCAGTTCAATACCACCATCTACGGTTACAACGACCGCTACCGCGGAATCAAGAAGGGCCGTCATGTGGTGTTTGTGAACCCTGAGGATCTTGCGGAGCTCGGTTTCAAGGACGGCGACCTCGTGGACGTTCACGGCGAATATATGGACGGCAAGGACCGCGCTCTGCGCAAGTTCCGTGCAGTTTCCTATCCCACCGCCCGCGGCTGTGCGGCGGTCTACTATCCGGAGGGCAACGTCCTGGTGCCGCTCGACGACACCGTCCAGGGCAGCAACACGCCGGTCTCCAAGGGAGTCATCATCCGGCTCGAGCCTGCCGCGGACGGCCCGGCCGGCGGCACCAGCGAGGAGAACGCGCAGGAGAACATGCCGGCTACCGTCTGACCTGTACCGCCCTGCCGCGCTTCAGTTGGACGAGCGTGCTGCTAGCTGAACCACGGCAGGGGCAGGGCAGGTACCTTTTCGTCCGGCTCGCAACCCTGCTCGGGTATGACAAGGACGCCGTCGGCATCGGCCAGTCCGCGCAGCATTCCTGAACGGTGGTGGACCGTGGGCATGGCGCGCCCCTTTTCCAGGCGATATGGCACCAGCCGGGTGCGCCCTTCCAGCGGCTTGAACGCCTCTCCTGCCAGAACTGCGCGGGACTCCGGGAAAGCCGCCCCGCGCAGACCGGCCAGCAGCGGTGCTCCCACGGTGAAGAGCGCCATCATCGCGGCCAGCGGGTTTCCGGGCAGGCCCACGAAGAAGCGCCCATCCGGCAGCCGCGCCAGGAGCGTAGGGTGCCCTGGCCGCATTGCGATGCCATCGATGAGAAGTTCAGCTTCAAGCACCGTCAGCGCGCGGCGGATGTGGTCGGCGTCGGACGAACCGGTGCCGCCGGTGCTGATCAATACATCTCCGGACGCCCGTGCCAGCGAGACTTCATCTGTTGCTTCAGCGCTGATGGCGGCGACGACGTCGTCCAGATCATCACGCGCGCGGGCCACAGTATCGACATGCCCGCCCAGCATGGTGAGCAGGCCCGGGAGTTGCGGACCGAAGGTATCGCGAACCTGCCCGGCCTCAGGCAGCCCCGCCTCGATCACCTCGTCGCCGGTGAGCAGCAAGGACACGCGGGGGGCCCGGAGAACGGGAAGGGTGTCATACCCGCAGACTGCGGCCAGCGCGATCTGGGCGGGATTGAGCACTGCGCCGGGGGCGATGGCCTGCGCTCCCTCTGCCGCTTCCTCACCTGCCGGGCGGATATGTTCGTTCTCCCGCGGCTCGTCGAGGCGGGCACGGTCATTGCGGGTCAGCTCGCCATCGCGGATGGCTCCGTGCTCGGAACGAAGAATCCCGGTGGCACCCGGCGGCACCACGCCGCCGGTGAGGATGAACGTTGCCTGGCCGGGCTCCAGCGTGGCGTATCCGGACTTCTTGTGCTCGTGAGCACGGTGCCAGGGGCTCTCATCCTCCTGGACCGGTGTGATCAGCGTCCAGGGCGGCTCGCCGCTGAGCGCCCAGCCGTCCATTGCCGACGACGCGTAGTGCGGAATGGGCTGCAGCGCCACGACCGGCTCGGCAAGGGTCTGGCCGAGGGCATCCGCAAGGTTCACAGTCTGCGCAGGCTTGGGGGTTGCCGAGTCGTACGCCAGCCGCCGAGCCTCCTGCCAGCTCAAGGCGTGCCCTGCACTGCTCATCGGCGGTCTTCCGATTCGGGAACGGGCGGGCACGCCTCATGGGCGGCCTGCAGCGCCGACCGCATGGCCGTGCCGCTGTCCGCCTGCCCGGTCCCTACGGCCATTCCGGCGGCATAACCGGCAATGAAGGTGGTGAGGGGCGCTGCGGGTCGAACAATCGAGTGCGCCGCCTGACCGGCCAACGCCAGCACTGCGTCGACGTCCACCTCGGTGCCGTCGAGTTCGAACATTTCCAGAAGCTTCTCGCTCCACTGCCTGAGCAGGCGTTCCCGATCTTCCATGGTGAACCTTCCGCTATCTGCCCGCGCCTGGCTCCTCCACCCCGAACTGCCGGGCGTCGGCCCACGTGTCAATGTCAGTGGTCGAGCCCGCGGGAACTTCGACTGGACTCCATGTCACCCTAGCAAGGAGCGAACGCATAGACAGATTCCTTACTTCCTGCTTTTCGACCGTTGCCAGATCAGCCCAGCGGTACAGTGCGGCAAGCGGTTGGTCCCTGCCGCCGTCGTGGGCCAGGACCGAGGCGCCTGTTGCAAGGGCGCCCGACATGAGCGCCGGCAAGGCGTCGCTGATCCGGGGCATGTCGCACGCCAGCACCAGGACCCACGGCGCGGGATCGGTCATCAAATGCACGACGGCGGCACTCACCGCCGCTGCCGGCCCGCCGAACGGTGGGTCCTCGCGGACCAGCTCCGCCCTGGACGGCAGATCGGACGAGGGACCGCCGACGACAACGAGCCGCCGGGCTCCATCGAGTGCCCTACAGGTGCGCTCCAGAAGGGACGAGCCGCCAACGATCAGGGTTGACTTCGGAACCCCGCCGAGCCTTGAGGACCGGCCGCCACTGAGCACAACGGCGTCGAACAGGCACTCCCCGGGGCCACTGGGCCCCCCGGAGCCGTAGTGCGTGGTGCTCACGCGGCGTTGTCAGCGGGCAGGAACTCACTCCACTGCGGCAGAGGCTTTTCCAGTTCCCGGATCTGCCAGAACGTCCCCCGGGGCGGTGTAGGTACGATTCGCAGCGACCAGCCCAGCGAGGCCAGCATCTTGTCGCCTTTGGCGTTGTTACAGCGCAGGCAGCATGCCACCAGGTTCTCCCAGCTGGCTTCACCGCCACGGGAGCGCGGGACAACGTGATCGATGGTCGAAGCCGCTTTGCCGCAGTAGGCGCACAAGTGGTTGTCGCGACGCAGCACTCCGCGGCGGGTCGCGACGGCACCGCTGCGATAGGGAATCTTCACATATCTGTTGAGGAGGATGACCGAGGGACGCGACAGCACTTCATTCGGGCCGACCACAGGATCCTCCCCTTCTGCAACCACGCTGGCCTTACCCGTGAGAACAAGGACGAGCGCCCGGCGGAAGGTCACGACCGCCAGTGGTTCATATCCAGCATTCAGAACGAGAGTGCGCATGCACATTCCTCTTTGCCGTCCATAGCCGCAGGGGTCTGATCCCTCAGGTTCCTGCAGCTACAGCGAAGGTACTCGGATTGTCAGTGCAAGAGTAAGCCGTTGCCGGGAGGATTCGTCAATCGCCGCGCACGACAAAGCCCTCCGCCGAACAGGCAGAGGGCTTTGTCGTGCATTATGGCGAAATCAGCCGCCGACGCGGATGTAGACTCCACCGGAACCGAGTTCGGCCGGTGCTACGACGGTCTGATTCCCGTTGAAGCCGCCGTGCACGGCCTGTCCTCCGCCGATGTACACAGCGATGTGGGCTGCGCCCATGCCGCCGTCAGCGTAGTAGATGAGGTCACCGGGAATAGCTTCTCCGGCGCTGACCGTGCGGCCGAGGGAGAGGTAGCCGGCCGGCCATCCGTGGAAGTTGATGCCTGCAGCGGCAAGGGCATTGCTGGCGAGGCGGGTGCAGTCCTGGATTACTCCCAGCTGGCCCTGTGCCGCGGCTGCAATGGTAGCCGCTACACCCGAAGACACCTGGGGTGCTGCGGGAGCGGGTGTCTCGGCGACTGCGGGCTGCGCAGCAGCAGGAGCCGTTGCCTGCACGGCTACGGCGGCCTGCACGGCTACGGCGGTTTCTGCAACAACAGCGGGCTCTGCTTCGGCGACCGGAACCGTCTCTGCAACCGGAACCATCTGGACGACCGGAGCGGCTTCGACAGTCTCGGCCTGTGGCTTCACAACAGGGGCAGCCACAGTGGGCGCAGCAACTGCCTTGACTGCAGTCTTGTTGAAGGAGACCTCGGCGTCGGCAGGGGCCTGGATCGGAGCCTTGGCGGCCTGGACCTCAAGCGCGGTGGTGACGGTGTTGCGCTCCGAGGGCAGTTCCACCGCGTTGGCGGCGACCCCGCTGGTCAGAACGAGGCCGGAAGCCGCCGCGATGACGGCTGCCTGGCGTCCTACGCCGCCCGCGTTGTCACTGACTGCGCGTGCAATGGAGGAGAGGTGGGCTGAACGCTGCACTTCGGCGCGGTGGCGCGCGATGGCACGGGTGTGAGAGGTCATATGTGTGTGTGCTCCAGGTATCTGGTCTTAGCTAACGCGGACGAAGCTGGAACCAGCGAGATCGGACAGGCTGTGAAGGCCGGTATTCATACCGTTCAGGCCACCGCTGATGACCTGGCCGTTGCCGACGTAGATAGCAACGTGGCCTGCGGAGACAACGAGGTCACCGGGTGCAGGAGTGGAAACGACGGATCCGAAAGCGAAGAAGTCGCCCGGAGCGATGTCGCCGACGGACTTGCCGATCGAGCGCAGTGCCTTCTCAACCATGGCGGTGCAGTCCTGGGCAACGCCGATCTGCGAGTAGGCCGAGCCGACCAGAGCTGCGCCGATCCCGCTGGAGGTGGGCGCCTCGGCAGGAGCCGGAGCCTCAGCTGTTGCGGCCTTTACCTCAACTTCGGCCTGGGGTGCCGCTGCGACCTCGGCGGCGGGCTCAGCGGCAGGGGCCGGGGCGGCCACAACTGCTTCAGCCTGGACTACTGCTTCAGCCTGCACTGCAACGGCGGGAGCGGGAGCGGGCTCAACTGCTTCGACTACCGGAGCCGCAACGGTTTCAACGGCTGCACGCTCGAAGGTGACGGTCGCGTCAGCAGCAGCGCTGACGGTGACGGGCTGGGCGGCAACTGCGCTGAGGGTCTTGACCGCCTGTGCCGAGCGCTGGGCGTCGGAAGCGCCGTGAGCCGGAAGACCTGCGGTGAGGACGAGGCCGGAAGCAGCGACGATGACTGCTGCCTGGCGTCCTACGGAACCTGCGTTCGAAGATACAGCCTTGGAAATGGCTGCGAGCGAGTTTGTATGAGCCGGAACCGCACGGTGGCGCCCCAGCGCAGAGCTGTTTGACACGTTAAATTGCCTCTCCCTACGCCTGCGAGGTGAGCTGTCGGATTCGGATGGGAGTCACCCGGCCGCGGATCGTCTCAGATCCAGCGACTTAACCCCAAGGACTTCAATGAGAAGCCCACAATTGGTTCCCCCGCCCCTGCCATGCGATTGTTGCGAACGGAACTCGTACAGTGGCAGAGCTAGGCGATCTGCACGAGTGTGCCGAACCCCCTGCGATTCGGCACGAGTTGTACGGTACAACAGATTTTGGGCTAAGTCACATTACGGTCACGGAACGGTGTGTTCATGGTTACGACGCCGGCTGAGACCGGTCAGAGCCAGCCCAGTGGATCGACGTTTTTACCGTCGACAAGGACCTCGAAATGCAGATGGCACCCCGTTGAGGCACCCGTGGAACCCACGCGGGCTATAGCTTCGCCACGCTCAACAACCTGGCCGACTGCCACGTCCATTGCCGACAAATGGTTGTAGGTGGTTTCCAGGCCGTTGGCATGCTTGACCACCACTCGGTTGCCGCCTCCATAGGCATGCCATCCGGCAAAGGTGACGGTGCCGGCCGCGGCTGCCAGGACGCCGGTCCCGCAGGCTTCGCTCATGTCCTGTCCGGTGTGGAGCTCACCCGCGCCGGTAATCGGGCTGATCCTGGCCCCGAAAGCCGAGCTCATCACGACGCGGTCCAGCGGCGCCGAGAGGGAACCCCTGGACTCCGAGGTGACGATGTCCCCACCCGATGCAGAAACGATCTCGGCGAGCTTTGCATCGGGGTCGAAGGTACCGTGCAGCGCAGCGCGATCAAATGAGACGTCCGCACCTGCGGCAGCCTGCACCGGCGGAAGTTCTTCCTGCTCGACCGCAGCAGCCGCCGTCTGGGCTTCAGCGGGCACAACTGCGGCGGTGGTTGGCAGCGCAACGGTGAGGATCATGCCGGAGGCGGCGGCCGCGATGGCAACTTTCTGGCTGAGTCCGGTGAAGGATACGTCGCGGCGCGTGATGACTGCGCGGCGTCGTCGTTCGGTGCGCTGGGCATCACGGGGACGGATGGAAGCTATGGGAGCTACCGTCCCGGTGCCGGCCGCAGCCTGGCTTGCAATGCGCTCAGCCCGTTCCCGCCTGTGGGCGTCGCGTGGCCGCGCTTCAGCGACCGGGGTGCTCGCACGGCGGCGCCCCGAAGCAGTATTCGACAAGGAGACCCTCTCTCATTTTTGCCTGCGAAGTTAGCTGTCGGATTCGAGTATGAGAAAACTCGGTTCGAATACGTGCGCTGTGGCAGCATCCGAACTTCACCCCAAGGCCATGGCGAGCCATGACCGGTTGTGGGTCCTCCGCCCCTGTCCATCTGTGTAACACTGCGTTCGCTGACAGGGTTAGGCATGCGAACCAGGTAACGCTGGTGTATCAGCGCCAGGAATCAACTATAGCCGGGAGCGGTTAAAAGTAATCATTTCGTAACCATGCTGTGGATATCCTTCGGGAATCCACAGCCTTCCGATCCGGCTCCTCAGAACTGCGGTTGAACCGCCACGAAAACGTGGGAAGCAACTTCAGGCGGCAGTTCCAGTGCACCCTCCACTCCGGGTACCCGAACGGATACGTAGTCCCCCACCGCCTGCAGGGTCATCTGCGCTCCAGGACGCAGCCCGCCCTCGTCCAGTTGGGTCAGCAGCTCGGGATCCACCTGAATGGGTTCGGCCAGCCGGACGAGGGTCACGACCGAGCCCGCAGTATAGGTTGCCATCGTGTCGGTGAGAGTGCTCACGCCCAGGGTGAAGGCTTCCGACGGCGTCCCGCCCAGCGCCTCGAGACCAGGTATGGGATTTCCGTATGGCGATTCAGTCGGCTGGCCCAGCAACTCGTATAGACGCCGCTCCACCCGCTCGCTCATCACGTGTTCCCACCTGCACGCCTCATCGTGGACGTAGGCCCAGTCCAACCCGATGACATCGGAGAGCAGCCGCTCGGCCAGCCGATGCTTGCGCATCACCTCGGTGGCCCTCCGGCGTCCGAGTTCGGTCAGTTCAAGGTGACGGTCGCCTGTCACCACCACGAGCCCATCGCGTTCCATCCGGCCGACAGTCTGCGAGACCGTCGGGCCGGAGTGACGAAGGCGCTCGGCGATCCGGGCCCGCAGCGCAACAATGTTTTCTTCCTCAAGCTCAAGGATTGTCCGCAGGTACATCTCGGTGGTGTCGATGAGGTCCGTCATTTGCGGGGTTCAGCTCCTTGGCACTGGTGCGGTTTGAGCGTTGATGCAGCGGCTGCCTGCAGTTCCCAACAGATGGGCCGCCGTCGTCATCCCTACGCCCCACAAGGTTAACCCATTTACGTCGGGCGACCTTCCCCGCTGAGCTGCGTGCATCCCGCCGGTCACAATGCGCCCGCGCTGTGCGTGCTGGGGCAGAATGGGCTGCGACCCTTCGCAAGCAACGTCCTGGAGTAACCATGAGCGATTCCGCCGACATCCGCATCCCCGCCGAGCTGCTGCCGCAGGATGGCCGGTTCGGCGCGGGCCCCTCCAAAACACGTCCGGAGCAGCTCGAAGCGCTGAATCAGGCGGCAACGGCACTGCTTGGAACCTCGCACCGGCAGGCACCGGTCAAGAATCTGGTCGGTTCGGTGCGGTCGGGACTGATGGATTTCTTCGGCGCCCCCGAAGGCTACGAGGTGGTCCTCGGCGTCGGAGGGTCTACGGCTTTCTGGGACATTGCCTCCTTCGGCCTGGTTGAAGCGCGCGCACAGCACCTCTCCTTCGGCGAATTCGGATCCAAGTTCGCCGCAGCGACCTCCAAGGCACCCTTCCTGGGAGAGTCGACGGTCATCACCTCTGACCCTGGATCCCGGCCGGTGCCCGCGGCGGAGCCGGGCATCGACTTCTATGCCTGGCCGCAGAACGAAACCTCCACCGGTGTGGCGGCGCCGGTTGAGCGGGTGGCGGGCGCGGACGACGGCGCGCTCATCAGTATTGACGCGACCTCCGCTGCCGGCGGATTGTCGGTGGACATCTCACAAGCTGACGTCTACTACTTCGCTCCGCAGAAGAACTTTGCGTCCGACGGCGGACTCTGGCTTGGTCTGTTCTCTCCCGCTGCCCTGGACAGGGCGGCTGCGATCAAGGCATCGAAGCGGTGGATCCCCGACTTCCTCGACCTGCAGACGGCGATCGACAACTCGCGCCTGAATCAGACCTACAACACCCCTGCGCTGTCCACGCTTGTGACGCTCAACGCGCAGATCGAGTGGCTCAACGGTAACGGCGGCCTTGATTTCGCGGCCGCCCGCACCGCTGATTCCGCCGGCCGAATCTACAGCTGGGCCGAGGCCTCCACGGTGGCCACACCCTTCGTGCAGAATCCGGACCACCGCTCCAACGTCATCGCCACGATCGACTTCGCGGAGACGGTGGACGCCGCCGCTGTTGCCGGTACCCTGCGCGCGAACGGGATTGTCGACGTCGAACCGTACCGGAAGCTGGGCCGGAACCAGTTGCGCATCGCTACCTTCGTGGCGATCGAGCCCGCCGACGTGTCGGCGCTCCTGCAGTGCATCGACTACGTGGTGGAGCGTTCCTAACCGTTCCGCTCCGCTGTGTTCCGCGCGGTGGCGGCAAGGGTCAGTTTGAGCCGCCGCGGCGAGGAATGAACGAGACGGACTCTCACGTGGTGTGACCGCCCCACCCAGGCCAGTCCGGCCACGGCGGCCACGAAGCCGGAGGCGGCAGCGACTACAAGTCCCCATCGTGGCCCATAGGCGTTGGTCACCCAACCGACAATCGGCGCTCCAATAGGAGTTCCGCCGAGGAAGATCGCAAAGTACAGTGCCATGACCCGGCCGCGCATCTCCTGCACGGTTGTGGTCTGCACGTAGGCATTGGCGCTGGTCATCAGCGTCAGCGCGAAGAGCCCGACCGGAACCAGTGCCAGCCCGAAGAGCCAGACGGACGGTGCCAGCGCCGCCAGCATGCAGGCCAGGCCGAAGGCTCCGGCCGCTCCGAAGACGAACCTGAGGCGGGGCCTGTCCCGCCTCGCGGAAAGCAGCGCCCCCGCTACGGAACCCACCGCCATGATCGAGGACAGCGTACCGAAGACCCCCGCACCGGTTCCGAACTCCGTGCGTGCCATTGCCGCGATATAGATCGCAAAGTTCAGGCCGAAGGTTCCGACGACGAAGATTGCGAACATCACCATCATGAGGTCAGGCCGTTGCCGCACGTAGCGGAACCCTGCGCGGATCCTGCCGCGGCCAGGCGCCGAGCGGTTGAGTACGCGCAGTTCGCTTCGACGGATGGTGACGAGGACAAAGATCATCGCCCCGAATGTCACTGCGTTGATCAGGAAAACCCAGCCTGGCCCTACCGCAACCGTGAGCAGGCCCGCAATGGCGGGGCCGAACATCCGCGCGCCGTTGAAGGAAGCGCTGTTCAGGGCCACGGCGTTGGGAAGGTAATCATCGCGCACCAGTTCGGAGACGAAGGTCTGGCGGGCGGGCGCGTCAATGGCGGAAACGATGCCCAGGGCAAGGGCGAACGCGTAGACATGCCACAGCTCCGCCAGGCCGAGCACCACGAGGAGGCCCAACCCGACACCAAGCGCCGCCATGGCGGCCTGGGTTCCCATCAACAGCTTGCGGCGATCAACGGAGTCGGCAATCAGGCCGGCCCACGGCGCCATGAAGAGTTGCGGCCCCAACTGCAAAGCCATGACGATGCCCATGGCCGCGGCGTCCTGCTCGGTGAGGATGTCATAGACAAGCCAGTCCTGGGCAGTGCGCTGCATCCAGGTGCCCACGTTGGAGATCAGGGCGCCGATGAACCAGAGCCGGTAGTTATGGAGGTGCAGGGATCGGAACATGCCCATCAGGCAGCCTTCCTTCCTGCGCTTCTCCACACCTCAGGCAACTGGGGATTCGCCTCCAGGGGCTGCCTCGGCGTTCGTTTCAGCACCGTCAGCTTCCGGCGCGGGGCCGGCATTTTCCTGCGCTACCGTGCCCTCCGAAGCCGCACCCTCCGGCACTGCCGCTACTTCGTCCGCCGTGTCTTCCGGGCGAACCCGTTCGGACCACGGCACCCAGTCCGGTGCCAAGAGCGCGCTTTCAGAAGGCAGCAGCCCTACTTCGCAGATGGTCGCGTCCTTGCCGCGGGGAACCCGCGCCAGGGTTGCGAACCAGTGCCAGCCGTCGTAACCGGGGACGTGTGCGGCGAAGCGATGCGTCACAAGGCGCTCGGCATCGGGGAAAGCGCCGACGTGCTCCCCCACCTCGTGTTCCCCGGCGACCTCCAGCAGGCCGTTCCGCGCGGTATCCACCGCCGCAGCCAGCACGGCGTCCGGCTTGGACGGCTTGCGCGCCGGCCTCCGCCTGACTGCAGGCGTTTCCGGAACCGCCGTTTCGGCAGGCTCCGCCTCAGCTGTTTCAGTCGACTCAGTTGTTTCCGTCGACGCCGGCGTTTCAGTCATAACGGTCAGGCGTCCAGGTCATCGGCGACCGCGCGCAACACTGCGGCGACCTTCGAGGAGTGTGACTTGTCAGGGTACCGTCCGCGCCGCAAACCATTGGACACGTCATCCAGCAGCCGGATCAGATCCTCGGTGATCACTGCCATGTCATCGGCGTTCTTGCGGGTCGCCTTGGCAACGGATGGCGGCACGTCGAGAATGCGAGCGGACAGCGCCTGGAGCCCCTTGCGGCCGTCCGCGACTCCGAACTCGAGCCGCGCGCCAACCTTGACCTCAGTCACCCCGGCCGGGAGCGCAGAGGCATGCAGGAACACTTCCTTGCCGTCATCCGTCGCCAGAAAGCCGAAACCCTTCTCGGAGTCGAACCATTTGACCTTGCCGATAGGCACGTAATTACCTCGTTCTCGAACTACTTGCGCGCAAGCCGTGTGCGCCTCACCGACGGTTACCTATGCGATCGCCGAAGGTGTCAGTCAGCCGGGGCTGCGCAGGGAAAAAGTCTGCCTTAACAGGATACCCGGCACCGGCGGGCGAAATGGGCGATCTGCGTCCTTGTACGCTAGGAGCATCATGTCGCAGAACCCCTCCCCTGTCCCTGGCGCGAATGACGACGCCGGCCGCTCCCGCACCAGGCATGCCCGGCTCGCCCTGCTGATTGCGGCGGTCGGCTTCGCAGTCATCGGACTGCTGTCCCTGGTGGTTGTGCTCGTGTCCGCTTGGGCCGGCGCAGAGGCATGGCCGGGCTTCGTGACGGCCGCCTACTTCTTTCTGCCGCTCGGGTTTCTGCTGATGGCTGCCGGCGTAGTAGTCAGCGTCCTTAGGCGCGGCCGCGGCTGAGTTCTCCCTTCAACAGGAGCGTCCACAGCCCGCCCCCGGCCGTTACCCGCACGGCCACGCGGTGCGAGTAACGTTAATACGGTGTCCGCCATCCGCGCTCTCGCCGAGGATCTAGCATCCCGCAGCGACGCCGAACTCCGAAGGCTGCTGTCCGCGCGCCCGGATGTCGTCCTGCCACCGGTGCCGGACTTCGCCGCCCTCGCGGCTCGTGCCTCGACCCGGGTCAGCGTACAGCGCGCCCTTGAGGGTCTGAACACTCCGCAGCTGATGGTGCTCGAGGCAGTAGTGCTCACCACCAACCTCGACGCCGCTACCGGTGCAACAGCCACAAGCCTCAAGACGTCAATAGCGCCGATGACCGCCAGGACGCTTGAGCCCTATCTCACGCAGCTTCACGACGTGGCGCTCCTGCGAACCGGCCCCGCGCCCAGGGGCCGCCGCTCCTACTTCCCCCTTGAATCCCTTCACGACGCGCTTGGTCCCTACCCTGCAGGCCTTGGACGTCCGCTGGCATTGCTGGCCCGGCAGTACCCGGAGTACGCCGAGCGCATGCGGGCCGGGCTGGCGCTCCTGCGGGTTGCCGGGCTTCCGAATGCATCGCTTCCGTCCGGATCAGATCCCGCAACCGCCCTCGCCGAGGTCCTCGAAGAATCGTGGGACGCTGTGCTGGAATCGGCTCCCGGGAAAACGGATGACATGCTGCAGAAACTCGCGGCCTCTCCGGTGGGCTCAGCCAAAACGGCTGTATCCGGCGCGGCGACGCCCCTTGAGTGGCTGCTGGAGCGCGGGCTTCTCATCCGCCTCGACGCCAACCATGTCGAGCTCCCGCGCGAAGTGGGAATTGCGACGCGCGGGGGCATGGTCATTCCCTCCCTGCCGGTCTCACCGCCGGTCCCGCACCTCGCCTCCGTCCGCGCCGGCCTTCGGGACAATGCCGCCTTCGGAGCGATCGCTGAAACGCTTCGCCTCGTCACCGAACTCCTCACGAGCGTCCAGACGGACCCGATCGCGACCCTACGCACCGGAGGCGTGGGCATCCGTGAGATCCGACGCCTCGCCGACGCTCTCCGAATAGACCGCGAACAGGTGGCCTGGCTGCTTGAGCTGGCCGCACTGGGCCGCCTGGTCGTGCTGGATCCGGACAGCTCACGCTGGATTCCCGCCGCCGGCGGATCCTGGCACCTGGCCGAGCGTCATGAGCAGTGGATCCGGTTGGTGCGCGCGTGGCTCGATGCTGAGCGCGCTCCTTCGTTGGTGGGTGGGCAACTGCCCTCCGGCAGTACGGTGAATGTCCTGTCCTCGGAGGCGACGCGCACTGATGCGCCGGCCGTCCGCCGTCGTATGTTGTCAGCCGCGGAGGCGCTTTCAACCGAGGCAGAGCACGACGACGGCCGCGCGTGCGTCCTTGACGCGCCTTCCCTCATCGAACGCCTCACCTGGCACCAGCCGCGGCTGCGCCGCCGGTTCTCACGGCTGGTGCCGGGCATGGTTGAGGAATTGGGCCACCTCGGCCTGCTGGGATCCGGCGCGCTGACCGGGCTGGGCGCGGCAATCGCCCAGGACCGGTTCGACGACGCCGCGGCCGCCCTTCGGAACGCGCTTCCCGAGCCGCTCACGCACTTCATGCTGCAGGCGGACCTGACCGCGGTTGCGCCGGGCTACCTTGAGCCGGGCGTGGCCCGCGAGCTGGCGCTGCTGGCTTCCGCGGAGGGGCAGGGCCCGGCAACCGTGTACAGGTTCTCCGCGCAGTCCGTGCGCCGGGCGCTCGACGACGGGCAGGACGCCACCGCCATCCTCACCTTTCTCGAGAAGCACTCGGCCACGAACGTTCCCCAACCGCTGCGCTACCTGGTGGAGGACACTGCGTCCCGTTACGGCTCCCTGCGTGTGGGTCCCGCCTTCAGTTACGTGCGAAGCGACGACGACGCCGCTCTCACCGCCCTGCTCTCGGACCCCGCGGCGGCGGCGCTCGGGCTCGTCCGGCTCGCTCCTACGGTCGTCACGGCGCAGGCCACGCCGGCTGAATTGTCCGCTGCTCTGCGTGACCTCGGTTACTCACCCGCACTGGAGGGCGGGGCGACACCGCGGTCCGTCCCGCGCGCTGCTGCCGGCTCCGCGCCGTCGTCGTCGGCGGTACGGACCAACCCGTGGGTACTCGCGGAGGCAGACCTCGAAGCGCAAATGAAGGTACTGCGGGGCAGTGGCCGGCCGGGCACGGGCACTGGAGCCGAAAGCGAAGCGATGATCGGCCTTGAAACGCTGCGGACAGCGATCAGGACAAAGCGGGAAGTCCGGATGGGCTTTGCAGACAGCGCGGGGAATTCCACCCGCCAGGTGTTTGTTCCACTGTCGGTTCACGCCGGTCGTGTGCGGGTCTTCGACCCGGAGAAGGAAACCGAGCGCGTGATCTCCGTGCATCGGATCATGGATGTCGAAACAGTGGAAGGGGCTTCAACGGATGCCTGACGGGCCGCTTATTGTCCAGAGCGACAAGACCATCCTGCTGGAGGTCGATCACGAGCAGGCCACCGAAGCCCGGCATGCCATTGCCGCTTTCGCTGAGCTGGAGCGCGCACCGGAACACGTGCACAGCTACCGCCTCACGCCGCTTGGCCTGTGGAACGCCCGCGCTGCGGGGCTCGACGCCGAGCAGGTCCTGGATACGCTGTTGAAGTACTCCCGCTTTCCGGTTCCGCACGCACTCCTCGTCGACATCGAGGAGACTATGTCCCGCTACGGCCGGCTGCGGTTGGAGAAGGACGATCAACACGGCCTCGTGCTCCGGACCAACGACTACCCCGTGCTCGAGGAAGTGCTGCATGCGAAGAAGATCGAGCCGCTTCTTGGTCCGCGCATCGATGGCGAGACGGTGGTGGTGCACTCCTCCCAGCGCGGGCAGCTGAAGCAGCTTCTGCTCAAACTCGGGTGGCCGGCTGAGGACCTGGCGGGCTACGTTGACGGGACACCCCACCCCATCGTGCTCAACGAGGACGGCTGGGCGCTGCGTCCCTATCAGAAAGTGGCGATGGAGAACTTCTGGGCGGGTGGGTCCGGCGTCGTCGTGCTCCCCTGCGGGGCAGGTAAAACCCTGGTGGGCGCCGCAGCGATGGCAACGAGCTCAACGACCACCCTCATCCTCGTGACCAACACCGTCTCCGCCCGGCAGTGGAAGGACGAGCTGCTCAAGCGGACCTCCCTGACGGAGGACGAGATCGGGGAGTACTCCGGCTCCGTCAAGGAGGTCCGGCCGGTCACTATCGCCACCTACCAGGTGCTGACCCTGCGCCGCGGCGGGCTCTATCCCCATCTCGAGCTGCTCGACGCCAATGACTGGGGCCTCATCGTCTATGACGAGGTGCATCTGCTCCCGGCGCCGATCTTCCGCATGACCGCCGATTTGCAGGCCCGGCGGCGACTAGGGCTTACCGCCACTCTGGTGCGTGAGGACGGCCGCGAGGGCGAGGTTTTCTCCCTCATCGGGCCAAAGCGCTATGACGCACCCTGGAAGGACATCGAGGCGCAGGGTTACATCGCGCCCGCGGACTGCGTCGAAGTCCGCGTTGACCTTCCCCGGGATGAGCGGGTTGCGTATGCCATGGCGGACGACGGCGACAAGTACCGCCTGTGCGCAACCTCCGAGACGAAGACAACAGTCGTGGAGAAGCTGGTTGCCTCGCACAAGGGCGAACAGCTGCTCGTGATCGGGCAGTACATCGACCAGCTGGATGAGCTGGGTGAGCGGCTGGATGCTCCCATCATCAAGGGTGAGACATCCGTGAAGGAACGCCAGCGCCTCTTCAACGCCTTCCGCGCCGGGGACCTGCACACCCTTGTGGTTTCCAAGGTGGCCAACTTCTCGATCGACCTTCCGGAAGCCTCGGTGGCAATCCAGGTGTCAGGGTCCTTCGGTTCCCGCCAGGAGGAGGCACAGCGGCTGGGCAGGTTGCTGCGTCCCAAGGCGGACGGGCGGGCAGCGCGGTTCTACACCGTCGTCGCGCGCGACACCATCGACCAGGATTTCGCCGCCAAGCGTCAGCGGTTTCTCGCCGAACAGGGTTACGCCTACACGATTCTGGACGCCGCGGACATCCCGCAGGCCTGAGATTCGCCGCGCGTTCAGCAAACCTCCAGACAACTCCCAGCTGCTGGGAGCATACTGGGAATCGTGAATAAATCGGTGCCTGAAGCCAAACTGCTCGTAGTCGATGACGAGCCGAACATCCGGGAACTGCTCTCCACTTCGCTGCGGTTCGCGGGATTCGACGTCGTCGCCGCCGCCAACGGGCGCGAGGCACTCGCCGCAGCGGAAACCCATAACCCGGATCTCGCCGTCCTCGACGTGATGCTCCCGGACATGGACGGTTTCACCGTGACACGCCGGCTCCGCGCCGCCGGCCGGCACTTCCCCGTGGTCTTCCTGACCGCCCGCGATGACACCGATGACAAGGTCACCGGCCTCACCGTGGGCGGTGACGATTACGTGACCAAGCCCTTCAGCCTCGACGAGGTGGTTGCCCGCATCCGCGCCGTGCTGCGCCGCACACAACCACACGACGACGACGGCGCCGTCATCCGTGTCGATGACCTCGAACTGGACGACGACGCACACGAGGTGCGCCGCGGCGGAGAAGTCATCGATCTCTCCCCCACAGAGTTCAAGCTCCTCCGCTACCTGATGATGAACCCGAACCGGGTGCTGTCGAAAGCGCAGATCCTCGATCACGTCTGGGAGTACGACTTCAACGGAGATGCCTCCATCGTGGAGTCCTACATCTCCTACCTGCGCCGCAAGATAGACAAGAACCCTGATGCCCCGGCGCTTATTCAAACCAAACGCGGGGTCGGTTACCTGCTGCGCACCGCTGACAAGCGGTAACAAACATTTCCGTACCCGCTGTGATACGTCGCTGGAAGTCTGCCTCCCTCCGCACGCAACTCATCGCCATCATGACCCTGCTCATGGTGTTCACTGTTGCCATCACGGGGATCGTGACAATTTCCCTGCTCCGGAACAGTCTCATAGCGCAAATGGACCAGGACATCGCAGCCAACGCGCAGTCGGTGACCAACAGCATCGGCACCACGGGCAACGACACAAGCCAGAACCTCATCCGCTTCTACGGCACCTGGCTCGATGAGGACGGTGAGGCGATTCGTTCCACGTATTCCTCCACGCTCTTCGAGGTTCCCAACCTTCCGCCGCTTGACCGCGCGGAGATAGAGGAATTGGACCACGAAGGCTTCACCGTTCCTGGGAGCAGGGGTGAGAGCGAGTGGCGCGTCATCGTCTTCCCGCTGCAGGCGGACAACACCTCCGTCGCCGTTGCCACCCGGATGTCAACAGTGCATGAGACCGTGTCTGATGCCGGTCGGATCATTTTCACCGTCGGACTCTTTTCGATCGCCGCAGCCTCGATCGTCGCCTACCTCGCAGTCACCCGGCAGTTCCGCCCGCTCAGCCGGGTAGAGCGGACGGCCGCGGCAATCGCCGCCGGGGACCTCTCACGGCGCGTGGACGTCGAACGTCCCGCCACAGAGGTAGGCCGGCTCTCCCGCTCCCTGAACGCCATGCTTGCGCACATCGAATCGGCGTTCGCAGCCCGGATGGATTCAGAGCGGAAGATGCGCCGCTTCGTCGCGGACGCCTCCCATGAACTGCGCACGCCACTGGTCACCATCCGCGGATTCTCCGAGTTGTACCGTCACGGTGCCCTCCAGAACGACGACGACGTCAAGGCTGCCATGGGCCGTATCGAGAGCGAGGCAAAGCGGATGGGCCAGTTGGTCGAGGATCTGCTGACCCTGGCGCGCATCGACGAGCAGCGGCCCCTCGAGTCCCAGCCGCTTGACCTGCTGGTGCTCGGAAACGACGCCGCCATGGATGCGCGGGCCATCGCGCCGGAACGCGCCATCCGCGTTATCGGTCTCGACGGTGGACCGGCACGGCACGCCCCGACCGTCGGCGACGAGGCGCGTCTCCGCCAGGTCGTCGCAAACCTGATGACCAACGCCCTGCGGTACACGCCCGAGGGGTCACCGATCGAGGTTGCCGTAGGCGTTGCTCCGGTTATCCATGGCAGGAGCGATTCCGTGATCGAGGTGCGTGACCACGGTCCGGGCATTTCCGAAGAAGACGCTGCGAGGGTTTTCGAGCGCTTCTACCGGGCTGACTCCTCACGCTACCGGGAAACCGGCGGCACAGGTCTTGGCCTGGCGATCGTCGCGGCACTGGTTGCCCAGCATGATGGAAGCGTGCGGCTTGAGGACACACCGGGCGGCGGCGCCACCCTGTCCATCAGGCTGCCGCACGATACGGAAAGCACCCCGCCGGCAGACGAGTGACCGGTCGATCGTCTGCCGCCGACTCTTCCTCCCCAGCCCGACGCGTGCGCGCAGCTTACGCACATTCCTCAGCTGAGCGCATCACCCGCGTCTGGAGCCCTCTAACGTCGAAGGCGCAGTGCACCCGCAGCAGAATCCAGGAGGAACCATGACCTACTTCAACGTCAATACAGACTCGCTCGCCGCCAAGAGCGCAGACGTGCAAAATACCATTGCCCGGCTGCAGGCAGAGGTCAATGCCATGCAGTCAGGGCTGCGGTCCCTTGAGTCCGAGTGGCAGGGACAGGCCTCGCAGAACTTCCAGCAGCTGGTGACGGACTGGCGTGCCACCCAGCTCAAGGTCGAGGAATCGCTGACCAGCATCAACCAGGCTCTCGGCGTCGCAACAGAGCAGTACAGTCAGGCCGAGCTGAGCAACGCGCGCATGTTCATGCACTAGCCTCGCTCGGCTCACCTGCGGACTTTTGTGCAGCTGCGGCGGCTTCCAGGCCGGAGATCCCGCCATAGCTGCACGAATCTTCCGGCTCGCACAGCCAAAAGGCCGGCCCCTGTGAGGGGCCGGCCTTTGGTGTAACCGTTCGCAGGGTGTACCTGCTGGTGAGGCTGGGAGTTTAGAAGCCGCCCATACCGCCCATGCCGCCCATCTCGTCGCCGCCGCCTGCGGGAGCAGCCTTCTCAGGCTTGTCCGCAACAACAGCTTCGGTGGTGAGGAACAGGCCCGCAATGGAGGCAGCGTTCTGCAGGGCAGAGCGCGTCACCTTCACGGGGTCGTTCACACCGGCAGCCAGGAGGTCCTCGTAATCGCCGGTTGCGGCGTTGAGGCCGTGGCCGGCGGGCAGTCCGCGAACCTTCTCGATGACAACACCGGGCTCAAGGCCAGCGTTGAAAGCGATCTGCTTGAGCGGAGCGTCGATGGCGATGCGAACGATGTTTGCACCGGTTGCCTCGTCGCCTTCCAGGTTGAGGTTGGCGAATGCCTTGGCGCCGGCCTGAATCAGGGCCACGCCGCCACCGGCGACAATGCCCTCTTCAACCGCTGCCTTCGCGTTGCGGACGGCGTCCTCAATGCGGTGCTTGCGCTCCTTGAGCTCAACCTCGGTTGCGGCTCCGGCCTTGATGACTGCAACGCCGCCGGCCAGCTTGGCCAGACGTTCCTGCAGCTTCTCGCGGTCGTAATCGGAGTCCGAGTTCTCGATCTCGGCACGGATCTGTGCAACCCGACCGGCGATTTCCTCGGCGTTGCCGGCACCCTCAACGATGGTGGTTTCGTCCTTGGTGACAACAACCTTGCGTGCCTGGCCCAGAAGGTCCAGGGTAGCGTTCTCCAGCTTGAGGCCGACTTCCTCGGCGATGACCTGGCCACCGGTGAGGATGGCGATGTCAGCCAGCTGGGCCTTGCGGCGGTCGCCGAAGCCCGGAGCCTTGACGGCGACGGACTTGAAGGTGCCGCGGATCTTGTTGACCACGAGGGTGGCGAGTGCTTCGCCTTCGATGTCTTCGGCGATGATCAGCAGCGGCTTGCCGGACTGCATGACCTTCTCGAGAACAGCGACGAGGTCCTTGACGTTGGAGATCTTCGAGTTGACGATCAGGATGTAGGGGTCCTCAAGGACCGTTTCCTGGCGCTCTGCGTCGGTGACGAAGTAACCGGAGATGTAACCCTTGTCGAAGCGCATACCCTCGGTGAGCTCGAGCTCGAGGCCAAAGGTATTGGACTCCTCGACGGTGATGACGCCTTCCTTGCCCACCTTGTCGAGGGCTTCAGCAATGAGGTCACCGATCTGCTGGTCACCGGCAGAGATCGACGCCGTGGCTGCGATCTCTTCCTTGGTCTCAATCTCCTTGGCGGAGGCGAGGAGCTCGGCGGTGACTGCGTCAACGGCCTTCTCGATGCCGCGCTTGAGGCTCAGCGGATCAGCACCGGCGGCCACGTTGCGCAGGCCTTCCTTGACGAGTGCCTGGGCGAGAACGGTGGCGGTGGTGGTTCCGTCACCGGCGACGTCGTCGGTCTTCTTCGCAACTTCCTTGACCAGCTCGGCGCCGATCTTCTCGAACGGGTCGTCGAGTTCGATCTCCTTGGCGATGGAAACGCCATCATTGGTGATCGTGGGAGCGCCCCACTTCTTCTCAAGGACAACGTTGCGACCGCGGGGGCCGAGCGTAACCTTGACTGCATCAGCGAGGATGTTCAATCCGCGCTCGAGGCCGCGGCGTGCCTCTTCATCAAAAGAAATGATCTTGGCCATAACGGCGTAGGTCCTTTCGGGACGGTCGTGCGTATGCTGCTACCGGCCTGTGATGCCCGCGACGGATGGGCTGATCCGGGAGGATCTCTGTACCTCCCCAACCAGCCCTCACCACAGAGGTTGCCTGGTTCACTCCCGGTGTGGCGTCTTAGCAGTCGTCACACGTGAGTGCTAAGTCAATAATTAGCACTCACACACTGCGAGTGCAAGCTGTTTCGCCTTGAGGAAAACAACGACGACGGCGCGCCACCCCCACAGGGGAAGCGCGCCGTCGTTGTTTGTTATTGCGTGGGTCGCTCAGGATGCGAGGCGCACGGCCTCAGCCTGCGGCCCCTTCTGACCTTCTCCGATTTCGAACTGAACCCGCTGGCCCTCGTCGAGCGCACGGTAGCCCTCCATGTCTATTGCGGACCAGTGCACAAAAACATCCACCCCGCCCTCATCGACAGTGATGAAGCCGTATCCCTTTTCAGCGTTGAACCATTTAACGGTTCCCTGCGCCATGTTGTTCTCCCACTATGTAGATCCCCCGCTTAGCTGTTGACGGCGGGGCTGAGATACATCTAATCCCAGAACTCCGGAGCAGTGACGGAGAACACAGTGAATGTTATTGATCCTTAACCGAGACGCTCACTGGAAGCCCGGGCCGACCACCACGGTGATATTGCCGAAACCCGCGTCGCCCTGGACAACGCCGATACCAAGGGCGCCGGCGAGCGCCTCAGCGGTGGGGCGCTGCTCCTCACCGTTATAGAGCACGATGGATCCCTGCAGCTGCTGGCCGGACCAGTTGCCGATCTGGGTGACGGTCCAGCCGTCGGCCTGCAGCCTGCCCGCAGCAGTGCTTGCCAGCCCGCTGACTGCCGTGGCATTCAACACGGCAACCGGCTGCGCGCGGTCGATGACTGCTGCCGCTTCTGTTGCCTCGGGGGAAGGCTCCTCGGAAGACAGTTCCTCACCGGCAGTCGGCTCTTCCGCGGAAGTCGATTCCTCACCGGGCGTGGGGGCCGCGCCGGGCGACAAGGACTCCGTGGGCTCCGCGGAAGCACTGGGGTCCTTGCCGGGTTCGGCCGCCGCACCCTCGGCCGTGATGGACGGCATCGGTGCAGATCTGGTGCCCTCCGGCGTGACTTCGCTGGCCTGCCCGAGGCCGAGACGCGGAAAGAGGAAATAGGCGGCCAGGCCAACCGCAAGGACCAGAATCCCGGCGACGACCTTCAGCGCGAGACCGCTTGACCGGGGAGGCACAATGCGCTCACGGTGGACTCCCTGCCGGGCGGCGGATTCGGGAACCTGGTCGAATTCGTCGCGGGGGTACTGGGTCATGTGGCGGTAAATCCTTGGATTGAGTGGGCGTAAATTCTAGACATCGACGCCAAGACGGCGCGCTGATCGGGCGCGCTGGCGGGTTGTACGTAGTCTACGCAATCTCTTCACGAGCATCGGGTCATGGGCAAGCGCGGCTTCGGTGTCGATGAGCGCGTTGAGGATCTGGTAGTAATGCGTGGCGGAGAGGTCAAACATCTCCCGGACGGCCTGTTCCTTGGCGCCCGAGTATTTCCACCACTGTCGCTCAAGCTCGAGCATTTGCTGTTCGCGCTCACCCAGGCCCGTCTCCCGCACCTCCGCAGCGGAGCCGTTCCGACCTGCCTGCGCCGCCGATCCCTGCCTACTCACGACACACCGCCCAATCCACCGTTTCCGCGTAATCTAATTCCTCCATGGTAAGTGCGAATCACACGGTTGTCATTTACCCGTCGGTGGAGCCTGACGCTCCAGACGGGCAAAGATGGAACCATGAACGACGACGACGGCGCGGCCACCCTGCCCATTCCTCCTGTCACCGGCTCAGCCCTCCCGTTCGCCGCCCCGGCGACCCTCGACGAGGTGATGGCACCCGACTGGGCGGCTGCGCTTCGGCCCGTCCAGCCGCAGATCCATCGACTGGCGCAGGACCTGGCCCTCGAACAGGAGGCCGGCGTCCACGTGCTGCCGGGCCCACACAACATACTGCGAACCTTCACCTACCCCCTCAGCCAGGTGAAGGTGATCATCGTGGGGCAGGACCCCTACCCCACTGAAGGCCATTCCGTCGGCCTGGCATTCTCCGTCACCCGGCAGACCAGGCTGCCGCGCAGCCTCGTCAACATCTATAGGGAGCTCGCGGCGGATCTCGGGGCTCCGGCACCCACGCACGGCGACCTCTCCGGCTGGGCTGATGAGGGAGTTTTCCTGCTCAACCGGGTCCTCACGGTGCGCGCCGGTGAGACGGGTTCCCACCGGAAGCTGGGTTGGAACGCCGTCACTGATGCCGCCGTCCGGGCCCTGGTTGCCCGCAACCAACCGCTCGTGGCCATCCTGTGGGGACGCGAAGCCCAGCAGCTCAAGCCTCTGCTGGACTCCACGCCGCTCGTTGAGTCCGCCCACCCGAGTCCGTTATCCGCCTCCCGTGGCTTTTTCGGCTCCCGGCCCTTCAGCAGGGCCAACGCGCTCCTGGCGCAGCAGGGCGCCGAGCCGGTGAACTGGCTTCGCAGCTGAAGTACGCTGCTTAGCGGCGGCGGTTACGACGCCGTTCGTTGCTGCTCAGCTTCTTCGTGAAGGGCCGGGCCAGGTTGTCGCCGAGGACCACGCCGCCGGCGATGGCCAGGATGATGGTGAGCGCATTGAACAGTCCGATGGCGCCCGCACCGGTGACATCCGTCTCGATCGTGAGGTCATACATCGACCGGAAGATCGTGAGCCCCGGGTAAAGGAACATCACGGCAGGAACTGCGACCACAAGTTGCGGTGCGCCCATGCGGAGGGCAACCACCCGCGCGAGCATACCGATCAGGACGGCCGCAATGGCGGGCGCAAGCCGGTAGCCGACGCCGAGGTTCACCACCAGCGAGTAGAGCAGGAATCCGGCAGTTCCGATGAGGGACGTAGGTACAACCAGGGCCATGTCCGTCTGCTCGGCAATACAGATCATTGCAACCGCAATGAAGATGAGCACCGCAACCACCGGCAGCGGGTATAGGGAGCCGACCGACGACGTCACGTCCAGCTCAGGAACACCGAGAAGGTTGCCGAGCACCAGCGCAACGGCGATGCCGGACACAATTCCTGCGAAGACGAGGAAGGCAGACAGGAACCTCCCTGCTGCAGTCACCGGGAATCCGTTGATCGCGTCCTGGGTTGCCGAAACGAGCCTGCCGGTGGGCAGGAGCAGCAGAATCCCTCCGACCACAACCAGGGCGGGCGCGATCGGTACGTTCAGCGACCACAACAGCACCGCGGTCAAGGTGACGAGGGCGGCCGAGGTGGCCGTCGCGAAAAATTCAGGCACGCGCCAACGCCCCAGCTGACGCGAGAGCAGGTCAACACCGATACAGCTTGCAAACGAGATCAGGGAGCCAAGCGGACCGCCGCCGATGAACGCCACGATGGCCGCAGCGAAGACACCGAACGCGGCCGTAACCATCCAGCGCGGGAACGGCTTGGGCCGGTGGGTTATCTCGTCAAGGCGCCGGATGGCTTCGGAGCGGTCTACCCCACCGTCAACGACGTCGGTCACCAACTGGTGGACGCGGGTCAGCCCCGCATAATTGTTGGTCCAGGACCGCACCACGCGCAGAACGGTCGTGGGGGTCTGGTCCTTCGCTGAGTAGTTGAGCACCACCGACTGGTTGGTAATGTCCACCTCGATGTTGTCGAGCCCGAACGCTGCGGTCACGGCAATGATGCTCGTCTCGACTTCCAGCGCTCCGGCACCGTACCGGAACATCGTCTCAGCGAGGCTAAGGGCGAAATCGAGCGTCCGGCGGGCGCCGACGTCGGGACCTCCCACCTGGATAGTGGGGTTGGCATAGGGACTGCCGGCGAGCCGCTCCACCAGATTCATTGCCTGCGTGGGCGGGGACTCTCCCTGAACAAGGCGCCGCAGCATCTTCCGGGCCGCCAGCTGTGAACGGTCAGGACGGGCGGACTGCGGCGTGATCGGCAGGGCGTCGGTCGGGTTGGACTGCGGCCGGGCGGCGGCTTTCCTTGCAATTTTCGACTTGGCCTTGCCAGGAGACGGCTTCGTGCCCGGAGGCGGCGTAACGAGGGGCAGCTGTTCAGCCACCGGGGAGGGGTTGGTATCCGGGCTCCGGCGCTTGCCCGCACCGGTCTTGTCTGCCACTGCTGTGCCCCTTTCCTGGCCTCATGATCGTTCGTCGTGCCCGGGCCTGTTGGTCAGTAGAACGGTTGGTGCGTGCGCCGCCAGTACACCTGGCGCATGATTCGTTCGCCCAGCTTCTGCCATGCACGGTACTTCAGGGGGCTGAGCACCAGGTCATAACAACCCACGAAGTCGGTGACCGTTTTGGTGAAGCTCGTTTTGAACAGGCCGAGGCCATGGTGTTGGTGGCTCTTGTCCTTTAGCTGATCGCTTGGGGGAGTTCCGCAGAAGTCGTACTCCACAATATTGTGTTCGGCCTTGAGATCGTTGATCGCCCTCCACTGAAGGAGATGCGAATCACCGTACTGAGAGCGGCCCGGCTTGGATCCGCCGTCCTTGTAGGTGCCCTTGCGGCCGTAATTGATCACGAAGGCGCCGACCGAAGGCTCACCGTTCTCATGCACAAAGTAAAGCCGACCCTGGCCGGCGGAGACAAAGTTCGCCCAGAACCGCCGGTAGTACTCGAACGAGCGGAGACGTGCGGCTGACCGGTCCTCAATGTGCGCCATAAGACGGTACATCGTGCGGAAGTTCTCGTCCGTGGGTTCCACCTGCTGCACGGTGACGCCCTCCCGCTCTGCCCGCCGGACGGCGTTGCGCCCCCGGGAGTGGAGATTGCGCAGCAGCTGGTTGGGTTCCGGGGTGGTGTCGAGGATCGCCGTGTGGTCGTTGGGCTGCAGATTGAAGGACTTGACCAGGCCCGCGCGCCGGAAGAGGGTCCGGACGCCGCCGTCGTCCTCGATATCCGGCTCGATTTTGACCGCGAAGACTGCGAGCTTTGACTCCTGGATGAAGGTTTTGCAGGCGTCCAAAACCGCCGGAACGTCCTCGGCGGCAGCAACATCCGGGCCCTTGATCAGATACCAGAGGCTCCCGAGAAGCGGGACCTTTTTCTCGAGGACGATGTTGTAGGTGGCGTACTCGGCAGATTCAAACACGAGGAACAGCGGCTTCCAGCCATGATGGGACTTGACCTCCGCGAAAGCCGCCGACTGCAACAGGTTGCCGCCGTTCGGATTGGCGGTGACCAGGGAATCCCAGTTCCCGCGTTCTTCCGCAGTGGCAAATCGAGCAGTAAACGTACCCATGGTCCTCAATCACAACTGGTCGGAAGGCGTCGATTCAGTGTAGCCGTTGGCACTCCGGGAGCCTGCGTCGCCTGGGGGGTTGCCTGTACCGCTGGGCCAGGGCATGGATAGCATCGAGACCATGGAATTCAGATATCTCGGAAACAGCGGACTCAAGATCTCGGAGATCACCTACGGAAACTGGCTCACGCACGGCTCCCAGGTGGAAAACGACGTCGCCACCCAGTGCGTCCGCGCAGCCCTCGACGCCGGCATCAGCACTTTCGACACAGCGGATGTGTACGCCAACACCGCAGCCGAGACGGTCCTCGGGGAAGCCCTCAAGGGTGAGCGCCGGCAATCGCTCGAAGTCTTCACCAAGGTCTGGGGTCCCACCGGCCCCAAAGGTCACAACGACGCCGGTCTATCCCGCAAGCACATCATGGAGTCGATCGACGGCTCCCTGAGCCGCCTCCAAACTGACTATGTGGACCTTTACCAGGCCCACCGATACGACCACGAGACTCCCCTCGAAGAGACCATGCAGGCGTTCGCCGACGTCGTCAGGCAGGGCAAGGCCCTCTACATCGGTGTCAGCGAGTGGACGTCGGAGCAGCTGCACGCCGGGCACAAGCTCGCGAAGGAGCTGGGCTTCCAGCTCATCTCCAACCAGCCGCAGTACTCGATGCTGTGGCGGGTCATCGAGGAGAAGGTGGTGCCGGCATCGGAAGAGCTCGGCATTTCCCAAATCGTGTGGTCGCCCGTCGCCCAGGGCGTCCTCACCGGCAAGTACAAGCCCGGCCAGGCACCGGAACAGGGTTCGCGTGCTGCCGATGACAAGGGCGGCGCGGACATGATCAAGCGCTGGATGTCAGATGAGGTCCTCACTGGAGTACAGAAACTTGAGCCCCTCGCCAAGGAGGCCGGCCTGAGCATGGCGCAGCTCTCCATCGCGTGGGTACTGCAGAACCCCAACGTTGCCTCGGCAATCATCGGCGCATCCCGCCCCGAGCAGGTCGAGTCCAACGTTGCGGCCGCGGGCGTCACGCTGGAGCCCGCCCTCATGAAGCAGATCGATGAAGCGATCGGCCACCTGGCGGAAACCGACGCGGCCAAGACCACCTCCCCTGACAAGCGGCCCGCGTGAGGCTCGCGGTAACGGGATCCAACGGCAAGCTGGGACACAGTGTTGTAGCGGGCTTGAAAGAGGCCGGACACGAGGTCCATGGATTCGACGTGCACGGCGAGCGCGGGCCGGGCTTCCTATCGATCGACCTGACCAACTACGGTCACGTGCTCGACGCGTTATTGGGTGTGGATGACCGGCACTCAGGTTTCGACGCCGTCGTCCATCTCGCTGCGATCCCCGCACCGGGGCTGCAGCCTGATTCCGCCACTTTCCACAACAACATGTTGGCAACCTACAACGTGTTCCAGGCCTGCAGGCGAGCCGGAATCCAACGGATCGTCTACGCCTCCAGCGAGACAGTCCTGGGGCTTCCATTCGATGAGGACCCTCCGTACATTCCGGTCGATGAGAAGTATGACGCACGCCCGGAGAGTACCTATTCGCTGGTGAAACACCTCGAAGAGCAGATGGCTATCCAGTTGACCCGCTGGGATCCCACGCTGAGCATCACGGCGCTGCGGTTCTCCAACGTGATGGACCCGGCGGACTACGCGGAATTTCCATCATTCAATTCGGATCCACTGCTGCGGAAATGGAATCTGTGGGGATACATTGACGGCCGGGACGGCGCCCAGGCTGTGCTGCGGGCTCTTGAGAACGCGCAGAACGGCTTTGACCGGTTCATCATCGCGGCCTCGGACACCGTGATGAGCCGATCGAGCGCCTCTTTGGCGGCGGAGGTGTTTCCCGGCGTCGACGTGGTGAAGGATGTCAGCGAACATGAAACGCTGCTGTCGATTGAAAAGGCGCGGCGCCTGCTGGGGTTCGAACCACAACACAGCTGGCGGGATCACGCAGGCTGACGGCACGGGTGGAGGCTAGCCGAACCTGGGGAGCCTCCACCCGGCTAGCCTCGACCTTGAATGATCAGTAAGCTTACATTTCCGGGACGAAATCCCCGGAACGCAATCGTCGAAAGGATCGGTCATGACTGAGAATCTCCCCGATGAGGAACTGCACGTGGTCGGCGAAGAGCCGGACGCCGTGAACGAGTCGATCGCGCCCGAGGCCCTGGACCCCGTGCAGGACGGGCAACCGGACGGCTATCCCACGGCTGCCGAGAATGACCCGGAGAACTGGCAGCAGGATCCTCTGCTGCAGGACGAGCCAGGGGCAGGCGCGGCTGCTGAGGAAAGCGATCAGAGCCTGCGCGACGAGACTGAGGAAACGCGCTTCCGCGAGGGAGAGGAGCAGGTGCCGCCGGAAGAACCCACCATCGGCGAAGCCGCATCCGACGTCGATTTCGGTGATCCGATGAGCGGTGAGGAAGTGGACGCGAGTGATGACGAGGCGAATTTCGGTGGGTCGCCCTTGAGTCAGTTCGAGCCGGAGGATCTGGACCGCTAGCAGCCGCAGCCCGTCGGGCACTGCGCCCGTAGACTGGAACCGTGAAGAAAATCGCCGCACTGTCCCTGCTCATCCCTCTGGCCGCCCTGCTCGTAGGCTGCAATCAAATTGAGGAAACCGCAGGCGACATAGCAAGCGACGCGGCGTCCCAGGTGGCCGGAGCCGCCGCGGAGGAAGTCCAGTCCCAGGTGTGTTCACTGGTCAACGACGGGAATGTCAGTGCCGGAGATCGGCAACTGCTCGGCGGACTGGTTGACGCCGCGGAGACCGCCGGCGTTCCGGCTGAGATCACCGACCCGCTCCGTGACATCGCGGCAGCCGGCGACGAGGTGCCGGCAGAGTCTGTGGAGGCATTGAATGACGCGTGTGCGCCGTCGTCGTAAACGCATGATGTCGCGTTTATGCGTCGATTGTCCATCAACTGTTCTATTGCCCGCCTAATAGCAGTACCTTTGCCCTATGAGAGGCGGCTCAGCCCGGGTCGTACGTGAGGCGACTGCATACCAGGACGCGGTTTCGCGTTCCGTGAGGGCGGCCTGCGCCAGGTGGGTTGCCATCGAGTTGGAATTCGGGCTACTGAGCGGCGCAGAGGTTGACGCGTTGCTGGGCTCCCACTGGCCACCGGCAGGCTGCCTCGCCGCCGAACGCAGAATTCTCGGTGTCGCAACGAAGGCCGGGCGCGTCCTGTACCCGGGTTTCCAGTTCGACTCAACGACGCACACTGTGCGTCCCATCCTCGCGGAAGTGGCCCAAATCGGTCTGGACGCCGGCTGGAAGGACCGCCACATCCTGCAGTGGTTCGTTGCACCCAATGGGTCGCTTCATGGCGATCGGCCGGTGGATCTGCTCGATGACCGGGAGCGCCTCCTCGCAGCGGTCCACGCCGATCTGGAGACGGTCTGGTGAGAAGCCTCGCGATCTGCACTGCGGCTGCACTCCTCCTGTCCGGGTGCGGCGCGGTGTCGGTACCCGGCAGCGACCCGCTCGACGACTTCACGGCCTCCTCCCCGGAAGAACTGGTCGGTCAGGGCACTGTACTGTCCGCCGGTGACGGCCCGGCCATGTTTTGCCTGGGCGGCGTGATGGAGTCCTATCCCCCACAGTGTTCCGGCCCGGAAATCGTCGGATGGGACTGGAGCGCCGCCGAGCACTCCGAGAGTGCCGGTGGTGTCACCTGGGGCACCTATGCCGTCCGGGGGACCTGGGACGGCGAAGCTTTCACCGTCACGGAGCAGCCGGTTCCGCTTGCCCTGTATGACCCACCTGCGACCATCGATCCCCGCACCGATCCGTCCAACCCCGGCGCCGGTGCGGCCGGCGAACTGGAGTCGCTGCAGCAGGAACTTCATCAGGTGGAGGGTTCCCCTGTGCTCACTTCGTGGATTGAGAACGGCTACCTGTTTGTCACGGTGGTGTACGACGACGGGACTCTCCAGAATGCCTATGACGCCACCTACGGCACCAGCATCGTGGCTGTTCAGTCGGCGCTACGGCCGGCGGATTCATAACCGATTCAGGACTCACTGATTCCTTCCCGCAAGAATGTCAGAGCCGCGCAGTACCTTGATCGCATGACTACTTCAGCCTCCCCGTCCAGCACCACTGCAGCCCCCATTCGCCATCCGCAGCGAGGTCATCGCTACACCATTGAGGAACTCCGCAATCTTGCCGATCAGGGTAATGCGTGGGCACTCTGCCAGGTCGATCAGTGGGAGCTCGAGTTCGCCAATGAGTACGCCGGCACCCTTTCCGAGCGGTGCACGGACCGCAGTTGTGAGGGTTTCGGTGAACCCGTCGACTTATGCTCCGGCCAGAACGGCGAGCCGATCGACGTAGACCATGGCGGTTGGGGACACACTGTCACCTGGCTTCGCGCCGCCTGATCTTTCGGTGGAGGACTGTGCGCATCATCCGGGCACCTACTGATGGATGCCGGGTCAACGTGCTGGATCTCCAACCCGACGCATACGAAGTGGCTGCGCGCGGATACAGTGGAGATATGTACCTCGATCATCCGCAAGCCCTGGCCGACGATGCGGTTCTCGAGAACCGCAAATCCATGCTGGCGACCGCCCCGCACATTCAGAGCCTGGAGCTGTGGCGCGCCGGCTACACAGCCACCAAGTCAGCCCCTGTCCCCCACTTCGATCCTGCAGACGCGGGAGATCAGGCCCGCGTTCTTTTCGTACTGGACCGCCCGCAGGAGGAAGTACTCTCCGAAAGCGGCACCGGCATCATGTCCGTCGACAACCCAGACAGCGCCGCAGAACGCTGCTGGATAGAACGCGATTCAGCAGGCCTGCATGAAGGCGTCCTGATGTGGAATATGGTCCCGTTCCTTGTGTCGAATCCCAATGCCGACAACCGGACGGCCGGCGCCAAGGCGTTGGGCTCAGTCCTGCGCCTCCTGCCGCGACTTGAGGTGGTGCTGCTTTGCAGCGACGCCGTGCAGCAGACCTGGGACAAGCACCTGCAGGATCGGGTTCCCCGGGTCACCGTTATCAAGGCGCCCGGCGTTGGCCCTCAATCCTTGTCCCGCAAGACCAAACAGGATGAGCTGCGCAAGGCCGTCGAGCGCGCAAAGCGCCTGGTGGGCTGACGGACGGGCCCCCTGGTTCCAGCGCGCTGGCGGTCTGGGTAAATTGCGCACAGCCCGGTAGAGAGCGCTAGGAAGGATTGTCCTCTTCGTGCTGTTCCTTCCACACAGTCGCCGTCCGGTGGCCCGGATTCAGATAGACGTGATTCCGTGCGATCACGGTTTCAGCCTTGGCTGTCGTCACTGTCCACGTTCCTGGACACGTCTTGCACTTGATGGTTCCCATATCCGCCCCCGGTAAGTCCTGCTGTACTGCGTAATCCCAGCATCTGTCTCTGACGCTTCGAGCGTCAAGGGTTTCATCAAGTCATGAGAGTAACTTGCACGGGTCTTGAGATTACCTTTCAGTAACCATGAGTTCAGATACCGGCGGGAGTCCGGCGCCTAAGGTGACACACTGAAGCAATGGCAGCGGTACTTTTGGGTTGGAACCCGGGCACCAGACATTGGAATGGGCTCTATGCGTCGGCTGTTGCCGAGGTGCAGAACTCCGGAGGGTATCTGGAACAGTGGTCATTCGACAACGGGATGAATCTTCCCGCCGGCACCGAGGTTTGGCTGCTCGTGCAGGACGCCAGACCAAAGAGGCAAGGCCTGATCGGGCATGGTGTCGCGGTGGGTGAAATGTCCGCTGTGCAACCTGCCAATCCGGACATTTCCGCCAGTTCAACGTACGTCAACATTCAATTCGACTTCCTGCTGCCCGACGGGGAGCAGCTGCGCATCAATGAGCTCGTGGTTCATATCCCGGAGATTGACTGGAATGCAGAGTTCAGCTCCTTTTGGCGCATTCCGCCGGACACCGAGACTGCAATAAGAGAGGTCTGGGCTGCCCATCTACTGGACGGCGCCTTTCGAAACACAGACACTGTGGATCCGGTCCCGGGCTCCTACCCGGAGCCCGCACTGCAGCGGGTGCCCGTCAACCGGTACGAACGCATCCCAGAGGCAAAAGCGGTAGCGATCGCTCATCTCGGGTCCAGCTGTCACGCATGCGGCTTCGACTTCGAGGCTACGTACGGGACGCCGGGAGCCGATTTCAGCCATGTCCACCACACAGTGCCTGCTGCACGCCTTGGGCCCGGTTACGAGATCGATCCGATCGTCGACCTCGTTCCCCTCTGTCCGAACTGCCACTACATGGCGCACCGCAGGGCCCCCACCCCGTACACCGTCGCTGAGCTGCGCACAATGATCGCAGCGGCCGGGCACCTGCCTGGCATCGTGGTCACCGCGGAGCAACAGCAAGCGCAGAATGATGCACGAACGATTAGCGGCGCCAGCTCCACGGTCTGGGCCGAACGAGAGCAAACCGGACAGCAAATCGATCAGTCCGGACAAAATGGAGCAGAATAATGCGCCGTTCTGACCGGGTTGCTCTACATCGCGGAGCCGTAAGTGGAGCCCCCTGTCGGATTCGAACCGACGACCCCCGCTTTACAAGAGCGGTGCTCTGGCCAACTGAGCTAAGGAGGCGGACTGGCTGAGCCAGCGGGCGCCGTCGTCGTCATCCAAGTTCAACAGCGCTAGACAAGGTTAGCCCAGCGCCGCCGCTGGCGGGAAATCAGCAGGACCCGGGGGATCCTCAGTTCTTCGCTTCGATCTTCTCCTGGGTGACCGTGGCGAAGTCGGATACGGCGTCCGGCACTTCCTCACCGTCCACGAAAACCGTCGGAGTCCCGCTGATGCCATGGGTCTCGGCCGCTTGGGTGCCGAACTTCACCCACGGCCGGAAGGTGTCTTCCTCCAGGCAGGTGGAGATGTCCCCGGCCCCGGCAGTCGCCGCCATTTCGGCGAGTTCACCGTCGGAGAGTTCGCCGTTTTCGAAGTTTCCGAACAATGCTGCCGAGAAATCCCAGTAGGCCCGCGGTGCGGTGTCCGCGACACAGGCCAGGGCCGCAGCACCGCGCGACGAGTACTCCGTCTGCGAATTGGGGTCGAGGTACGCGACGTTCCGGTACTCGAAAGTGATGGCACCATCATCCAGCCAGGTCTGAATCTGCTCAGCGTGTGTCTGCTCGAAGTTGGCGCAGTGCACGCAGTTCACGTCGACGTACGCCACAACCGCGACGGGCTGATCAGCGGCAGACGCCTCGACGCCAGGCGGGGGATCCGCCGGATTCGGAGCTTCATCCGGAAGAGAGGCGACGTCGACACTCTCGACAGAGGTGGTTGCAAGCTCGGTTGTGGAGGTCAGCATGATGCCGCCGTACTCATTGCCATGCGCAGGAGCGGGGCCGGCATCGGGAACCTGGTTCCGGATGTTCCCGGCAACGATCAGCCCTATGATCACCAGAATCGCAACGACAGCGGCAACGACGCCCCACTTGATGAGGAAGGATGCACGCTTCTCCCGGCGCTGCCGCTCCTCAACCACCAGCCGAGCCTGCTCCCGCGACTCTGACTTCCGTTGTGCCTTGCTCGGTCTGGGGTTGCTGGAAGTCATCAGTCCTCGTTGCTCACTCGGTTACGTCGTCCCACCATTTTAGGTGACGCAGCTGCCCGCTCCCCCTTCCCACCCAACCGGCTAAAGTCGTAAGTGAGCCTACGATCGTCAGAGGAGACAGTATGCAATCAGGGGACACACCGTACGGTGAGTTCGAATTCATAGTGGTGTCCAACCGGCTTCCGGTTGACCGCGTGAACGACGACGACGGCAACGGCTCCTGGCGGCGCTCACCGGGCGGTCTGGTCACCGCTCTGGCTCCCGTGATGGAGAAGGCCGACGGCGCGTGGGTGGGATGGCATGGCGCCGCGGACGAGGCACTCGAGTCCTTTGACCACAGTGAGATCCGGCTGGTTCCCGTTCCGCTGAGCGCTGAGGAAGTCGAATTCTACTATGAAGGCTTCTCCAACGCGACGCTCTGGCCGCTCTACCACGACGTCATCGCCCCACCTGAGTTCCACCGCCACTGGTGGGATTCGTACCGGAAGGTCAACGAGCGCTTCGCCGCGGAGACGGCGGCCGTCGCGGCCGAAGGCGCCACCATCTGGGTGCAGGATTACCAGCTCCAGCTTGTCCCAAAGCTGCTCCGCGAGGCCCGTCCGGATCTCAAGATCGGTTTCTTCAACCACATTCCGTTCCCTCCGCTGGAGATCTACGCGCAGCTTCCGTGGCGCCGCCAGGTCATCGAGGGCCTGCTCGGCGCTGACCTGATCGGGTTCCAGCGGCCGAGCGACGCCAGCAACTTCCTGCGTTGCGTACGCCGTTTCCTGGGGCTGGCGGTCCGCCAGCAGCAGGTACAGGTGAAGGGCGCGGACGGGTCACCGGACTACGTCTCACGGGCAGAGGCGTTCCCCATTTCCATCGACGTCCAGCGCATCGTGGACCTGGCCAACCGCCCCGACATCATTGAACGTTCGCAGGAGATCCGACGGGAACTCGGGAATCCCAGACACATCCTGCTCGGGGTTGACCGCCTCGACTACACCAAGGGCATCGGCCACCGCTTGAAGGCCTACGAGGAACTACTTGCCGACGGACTGATCCAGGTCGAGGACGCCGCCCTCATCCAGGTTGCGAGTCCCAGCCGCGAGCGGGTGGAACAGTACAGGCTCCTGCGGGAAGAGGTGGAGGGTGCCGTCGGACGCATCAACGGCACCTACGACACCATCAAGAACACTGCCATCCGCTACCTCCACCACAGCTACCCGGTGGAGGAAATGGTCGCGCTCTACCTGGCCGCCGACGTCATGCTCGTGACAGCGCTCCGCGACGGCATGAACCTCGTGGCGAAGGAGTACGTCGCGGCCCGTACCGGAAACCGCGGTGCACTGGTCCTGAGCGAGTTCGCCGGAGCAGCGGACACTCTCCGGCAGGCAATCCTCGTCAATCCGCATGACATCGACGGTCTGAAAAGCGCCATCCGCGGCGCCCTCGACATGAGTGCCTCCGAGGCAACCCGCCGTATGCGCACCATGCGGCGTCAGGTCCTGCAGAATGACGTGGAACGCTGGTCTAAAGCCTTCCTGTCCGAACTGCAGAAGGGCGCACGGGAGGACCTCCTTGTCTAAGCTCAGCCCCGAACTGCTTGCAGCCCTGGCGACGGCGGCCGCTACGGAGACGCTGCTGGTAGCGCTGGATTTCGACGGCACCATGTCGCCGCTCGTGGACCGCGCCGAAGACGCCCGTGCGCTGCCCGGATCCGCGGTGGCGCTGCGTGAACTTGCGCAACTACCGAGAACGACGACGGCGCTCATCTCCGGACGCGCACTGGACAGCCTCCGTCTGGTCGCCTCCCCGGAACCGGAAACGCTCCTCATCGGCAGCCATGGCGCCGAGACGTGGACCGGTCCCGGTGGCGCACCCCTTGAACTGACGCCCTCGCAGGTCGAGATCCTCCGCCATGCGACCGATGCCGTCCAGCAGGTGGTCGATGCCCACCCCGGCACGCTGCTGGAACTGAAACCGGCCGGCGTCGTACTGCATACACGGACGGCTGACACCGAGACGGCGCAGTCAGCCGCAACAGCGGCGCGTACCGCGCTGTCGTCACTGGACGGCGTCCACCTGAGCAACGGCAAGAATGTCGTGGAGCTTTCTGTGGTGCAGGCGGACAAGGGCAGGGGTCTGCAATCGCTTCGTGAACTGACGGCGGCAACGGCAGTGGTGTTTGCCGGTGATGACGTTACCGACGAACACGCCCTGAAAACCCTTGAGGCACCCGACGTCGGGCTCAAGGTCGGTGACGGAGAGAGCGCTGCGACGTACCGCATCACCTCGCCGGAGCAGCTCGTTGAGGTCCTTCAGGAGTTGGTGACATTACGTCGTGCTGGCGTGTCTGCCTGACTTCGTGCCATACTTTCTTCTTGTGACGCAGTTCACGGTGGGTCCACTTCGGCCTCCGTCCTGATCACTCCAACTGAATACTTCCATTCACAACGGATCGTCGGGCACGTACCTGCCCGTGAAAAGGATAAGAAAAAAATGGCAACGGTAACGTTTGACCAGGCTACGCGCCTGTACCCGGGCACTGATAAGCCCGCAGTAGACGGTCTCAACATCGAGATCGCAGACGGCGAATTCCTCGTTCTCGTCGGACCCTCCGGTTGCGGAAAGTCCACCTCGCTCCGCATGCTGGCCGGCCTGGAAGATGTCAACTCCGGCCGCATCCTCATCGGTGACCGCGATGTCACCGATGTTCCGCCGAAAGACCGCGACATCGCGATGGTTTTCCAGAACTACGCGCTGTACCCGCACATGTCCGTCGCCGACAACATGGGCTTCGCACTGAAGATCGCCGGCATCTCCAAGGAAGAGCGCGCCCAGCGTGTCCGGGAAGCCGCAAAGCTCCTCGACCTCGAGGACTACCTCGACCGCAAGCCGAAGGCTCTTTCCGGTGGTCAGCGCCAGCGTGTTGCCATGGGTCGCGCAATCGTCCGTAACCCGCAGGTCTTCCTCATGGATGAGCCACTGTCCAACCTTGATGCGAAGCTCCGCGTACAGACCCGTACACAGATCGCCTCGCTCACCCGCCGTCTCGGTGTCACCACCGTGTACGTGACCCACGACCAGGTCGAGGCCATGACCATGGGCGATCGCGTCGCAGTCCTGAAGGACGGCATCCTTCAGCAGGTGGACACCCCCCGCAACCTCTACGAGCGCCCGAAGAACGTCTTCGTTGCCGGCTTCATCGGCTCCCCCGCCATGAACCTGCTGGAGCTGCCCACCTCGGAGGACGGCGTGAAGTTCGGTGACACCACGTACCCGGTTGCCCGCGAGGTCCTGAGCTCGGCCCACGGCGGCACCGTACATCTGGGTGTCCGTCCCGAAGATCTCGGTCTCGTCGGTGCGGGCGAAGGCCTGCAGGTTGAGGTAGATGTCGTCGAGGAACTCGGCGCTGACGCGTACCTCTACGGGCACACCACGCTCAACGGCCAGGACCACGACATCGTGGCACGCGTTGACGGACGCCGCCCACCGATGAAGGGCGACACCGTGTACGTGCGGCCTGTGAAGGGCCACGTGCACCTGTTCGACACCAAAGACGGCCTTCGCCTGGCCGACCACGTGTAATAACCTGACCCGCTAGCGGTTCGATACACATCCCGCGTAAAGCCCCTGTTGGTTGACGGTAAACTCAACCAACAGGGGCTTTCCGTCGTTGTTAGGACACACAGATCACCATGACTGATTCGACCCAAGCCAATTGGCATCACGAGCCAACGGATTATGATCAGGCCGGCAAGCTCCCACGGACCCGGAGTGCGTTCAACGAAGGCTCACTGGGATCACTCAGCATCACGGCAGCTGCCACCGACCCGGAGTTGCTCGACCTCCCGTGGCATCTGGCGCTGGAGGAATGGCCGGCCGAGTATCTTGCCGCGCTTCCCCGAGGAATCTCCCGGCATATCGTGCGCTTCGCCCACCTCGGCGGATCCGTGATTGCCGTGAAGGAAACCAGCGAGCACATTGCTCGCCACGAGTATCACATGCTCCGCAAGCTTCAGCGTTTGGACGTTCCGTGCGTGGAGCCCGTTGCCGTCATTTCAGGCCGCAAGACGCTTGAGGGCGAGGACCTGAACCCGGTCCTGGTCACCCGCCACCTGAAATTCTCCATGCCATACCGCGCGCTGTTCTCCCAGATGCTGCGCAAGGACACTCTTACCCGCCTCATCGATGCCCAGGCACTGCTCCTTGTCCGTCTCCACCTCATCGGTTTCTACTGGGGAGATGTGTCCCTCTCCAATACCCTGTTCAGGCGCGATGCCGGAGCCTTCGCCGCCTACCTCGTGGACGCCGAGACCGGTGAACTCTATCCGGAACTGTCCACCGGCCAGCGCGAGTATGATCTCGAGATCGCCCGGGTTAACATCGCCGGTGAGCTGATGGACCTTGCCGAGGGTGGCCTCATCGAGGAGAAGGTGGACCCGCTGGCTACCAGCGAGCTCATCATGGACAGCTACCGGCGCCTGTGGGCGGAACTCACCGACAAGGAGTCGTTCGAGCTCGGTGAACGCTGGCGGGTGAACGCGAGAATCCGTCGCCTCAACGAGCTGGGATTCGACGTCGAGGAGTACGCCATCAGGACAGTCTCCGAGACTTCCCAGATCCAGCTGCAGCCCAAAGTGGTCGACGCCGGGCACCACAGCCGCCGCCTCATCCGGCTCACCGGCATCGACGCCCAGGAGAACCAGGCCCGGCGGCTGCTCAACGACATGGACGCCTACCGGGCAGACAACACGCCCGGCCTTGACGAAGAGATCAGCGCGCATCAGTGGTTCAGCCACGTCTTCTCGCCGATCGTTCGGGCAGTCCCCGGGGAGCTTGGCGGAAAGCTTGAGCCTGCCGAGGTGGTCCATGAGGTGTTGGAGCACCGTTGGTACATGTCAGAGAAGCAGGACCGGAACGTTCCGCTTGCCGAAGCAGTGCAGTCCTACCTCGACTCCGTGCTGCGGCACCGCCGCGACGAAGCCGCCATCATGCTGACGGCTGACACCAAGACGTTGGACATCATCAGTGGTGGAGCGCAGGAAGGCAGCTGAGCCGTCCTTCCGGAGTCAGTCACGAGAAAGCGTCCGCGGTCCCCAGCCTGTGCCGGGAACCGCGGACGCTTTGGCGTTGATGCCTTGCCGTTTCCGCAGATTCGTTACGGGTTGATCTGGAACTGGCTGCAGTCGATCTCCTGGCCCTGGAACTCCTGGATACCCGGCCCGGCGTTCTGGCAGAACTCGAACGCCTGTCCGGTGAAAACCACGCCGGCGATGATCACAATGATGAGAATGATGCCGATCACCGTGAAAAGTGCACCGATGATGATCCCGGCGAGGGCAAAGCCATTGCTCATTCCTGCCTTTTTCGATTTCACCATGGCGACAATCGAGAGGATCAGTCCGATCAGTGAGATCGGCATAATGATAGAGCAGATGAGACCGACGATACCGAGCGTCTTTCCGGGATTCTCCGCCGGCTGACCGTAACCGCCGCCGTAGCCGCCTGGCGTGCCATACGGTGAGGACTGTTGTGCCTGCCCATAGCCCGACGCCGGCTGCTGGCCATAAGACTGGCCGTAACCGGACGGCTGCTGCCCGGAAGGCTGGCTGGACGACGTCGGCTGCTGCCATTGCTGGCCCGCCGGGTACCGGCTGGAGTCGTCCTGGCCGCCATTGTTGCCGGGTTGACCGGTGGTGTTGTCTGACACGGTTTTTTCCCCATTCTTCAGGTGTGATGCCACTGGCCTCTTCCGCGGCGTTGGCGTGATTCAGTCTATCTGCCGGAAAGGTCCGGCAACGGTAGCGGCGACTGACGGCTCCCTCGGGTTCGATCTAGGTAATCGCCTTGCCCGGATTGAGTATTCCCAGAGGATCAAACACCTCCTTGATCCGTCGCTGCAGGCTCAGCACCTCTGCACTCTGTTCCCACGCGAGCCACCGCAGCTTGTACTGCCCCACCCCATGCTCACCGGTGATCGTTCCGCCGAGCGCAAGCGCAACCCGCACGGACTCATCGAGCGCCGCATGCAGCCTGAGCATTCCTGCCTGGCCCTCGTCCCGGTGGACCCAGAACGTTGGGTGAAGGTTCCCGTCTCCCGCGTGTGCAACAAGGCGAAGCCTCACCTCGTGTTCGCCGGCCATCCGTTCGAGCTCGGCAGCATAGTGCACCAACTGAGAACGCGGAACAGCGACGTCCTCCCCGACGCGGAAATCGTCGTCGACGCCGTCACCTCTCGCATTTCGCCGCAAGTCGAGGAGCATAGTGGCTTCCGAGCCGTCCTCAGCCTCGACAGTTGCGCCTGCCCGAGTGAGGACTTCACGCACGACGGCGGATTCCGCTTCCGCTCCGAAACCGTCCGTCTGGACGAGCAGCAGAGCTCCGCCCCTGGCCGCGAGATTTGATTCGAACGCGGCATCGAGAATGCCCAGTGTACTGCCGTCGAGAAGTTCGAGAATGGCCGGCTGGACGCGCGCAGCGCCGATGGCGAGAACGCCTGCGGCGGCTGCCGGAAAGCTGGGAAAGAACGCAGCGAGAGTCCTAATCTCGACGGGAAGATACTTCAGGCGCACCGTGATCCCGACAACGATGCCGAGCGTACCTTCGGATCCAACGAACAGCGCCGTCAGGTCATACCCGGCGACGCCCTTGAATGTTGTGTGCCCCGTATGGATAAGCGCGCCGTCGGCAAGAACTACGTCGAGGGCCAGGACCGAATCACGAGTCACACCATACTTTGCGCACCGCAGACCGCCCGCGTTGGTGGCGACGTTGCCGCCGAGTGTGGAAATGGTGTGGCTCGCCGGATCGGGTGCATACATCAGGCCGTGCGGTGCAACCGCAAGATTGAGGTCCGCGTTGATTACGCCCGGCTCAACAACGGCGAGCTCATCCTCCGGCCGCACCTCGAGGATACGGTTCATCCGTTCGAGACTGAGGACGATACACCCGGGAACCGCATGGGCGCCGCCCGACAAGCTCGTGCCGGAGCCGCGTGCTACTACCGCCACGCCCAGCCGGTGGGCACACCGGACAACGTGCTGGACCTCCTCGACACTCTCCGCCAGTACGACGACGGCGGGCTCCGCCGGCTGCGCGACAGGGCCCTGATCCCGCGAATAATGTACGAGCGCGCTGCCGTCCGTCAGGATTCGGGAGCTGTCCATTCCGAGGCGCAGCTCCGTTACGAGGGTTGAGATATGAGCCTGACTCGCGCGCGAAACGTCGTCCGTCATGATGCCCCACCCATGAAGCGCCGATAGGATGCCAATACGGTAGCCCAATCGGGCGCTGCTGCACGTTGCTCGCGACCCAGCTCACCTTCGGTCCATCCATCGTGAACAACGCTCACGTGGGTGCTTCCGCCAGCCGGGGTGAAGGTCACCAGGACACGGCTCGAGAAGTTTGGATTGCCCTGGTGATGCCACGTGAGCTCCAGTATTCCGCCGGATGTCTTTCCTGCCACGGCTGCCCATGATGCCGAGTTACCGGCGGCATCCTCCTCAAAGAGCTCCCCGTCGGTGAATTCAGGGTGGGTGCCCTCACCGAACCGGGTCTGATCAACGGGCCACCACAAATGGATGCCGTCGGTGAAGCCGGCGAATGATTCGTTCGGGCTCCGGGGAACGGACACTTCGGTAGCGAGTGACGTCAGGTGGGTGTCTGGTTGCGGATGTGTGGGGTCGGCGTCGCTGTGGGAGAAGAGGCTGTCCATAGTGGAACTGTAGTGGGTGTTGATCGGGGTGGTTAAAGCAGGAAAGGCCTCACCGTCACGGTGAGGCCTTTCCTTAAGTGTTGTCCGGCGGTGTCCTACTCTCCCACACTCTCTCGGGTGCAGTACCATCGGCGCTGTGGGTCTTAGCTTCCGGGTTCGGAATGGGACCGGGCGTTTCCCCCACGCTATGACCGCCGTAACCCTGTGACCCGACCCCGCGCACCTGGTGTTGCTGTGGTGTGTGGGTGGGAAAACTTTGTGTGGTTACAACTGTGGTATGTAGTTGTGTTGTGTTCCCTGGTGGGTTGTTGGTTGGGAACCGCATAGTGGACGCGTAGCATAAAAGTGTTTTGTGTGTATCAAGTTATCGGCGTATTAGTACCGGTCAGCTTCACGAGTCGTTAGTCCTCGCTTCCACATCCGGCCTATCAACCCAGTGGTCTGGCTGGGGGCCTCTCACACCAAATGGTGTATGGAAATCTCATCTTGAAGCAGGCTTCCCGCTTAGATGCTTTCAGCGGTTATCCCATCCGAACGTAGCTAATCAGCGGTGCACTTGGCAGTACAACTGACACACCAGAGGTTCGTCCGTCCCGGTCCTCTCGTACTAAGGACAGCCCTTCTCAAATTTCCTACGCGCGCAGCGGATAGGGACCGAACTGTCTCACGACGTTCTAAACCCAGCTCGCGTACCGCTTTAATGGGCGAACAGCCCAACCCTTGGGACCTACTCCAGCCCCAGGATGCGACGAGCCGACATCGAGGTGCCAAACCATGCCGTCGATATGGACTCTTGGGCAAGATCAGCCTGTTATCCCCGAGGTACCTTTTATCCGTTGAGCGACGGCCATTCCACAATGTACCGCCGGATCACTAGTCCCGACTTTCGTCCCTGCTTGAGATGTCTCTCTCACAGTCAAGCTCCCTTGTGCACTTACACTCGACACCTGATTGCCAACCAGGCTGAGGGAACCTTTGGGCGCCTCCGTTACTTTTTAGGAGGCAACCGCCCCAGTTAAACTACCCATCAGGCACTGTCCCTGACCCGGATTACGGGCCGAAGTTAGATATCCAGAGTGACCAGAGTGGTATTTCAACGATGACTCCACCTGAACTGGCGTCCAAGCTTCACAGTCTCCCACCTATCCTACACAAGCCACACCGAACACCAATACCAAACTATAGTGAAGGTCTCGGGGTCTTTCCGTCCTGCTGCGCGTAACGAGCATCTTTACTCGTAGTGCAATTTCGCCGAGTTTATGGTTGAGACAGCGGGGAAGTCGTTACTCCATTCGTGCAGGTCGGAACTTACCCGACAAGGAATTTCGCTACCTTAGGATGGTTATAGTTACCACCGCCGTTTACTGGGGCTTAAATTCCCAGCTTCGCCCGTAAGGGCTAACCGGTCCTCTTAACCTTCCAGCACCGGGCAGGAGTCAGTCCGTATACATCGTCTTGCGACTTCGCACGGACCTGTGTTTTTAGTAAACAGTCGCTTCCCCCTGGTCTCTGCGGCCCCGATCCGCCTCCCCACAGCAAGTGTGGTTCACGGTTGGGGCCCCCCTTCTCCCGAAGTTACGGGGGCATTTTGCCGAGTTCCTTAACCATAATTCTCTCGATCGCCTTAGTATTCTCTACCTGATCACCTGTGTCGGTTTGGGGTACGGGCAGTTGGAACCTCACGCCGATGCTTTTCTAGGCAGCATAGGATCATCGGATCCCCACCAAAAAGCGGGGCCCATCGGGTCTCAGAGACGGTATCCAAACCAGGACCACGGATTTGCCTATGGTCCCTCCTACATCCTTAGACCGGGACAACCATCGCCCGGCCCGACTACCTTCCTGCGTCACACCTGTTAATACGCTTACCTCCCAAGATCAGGTCCCACGCTCCCCACCAACACTGGGTCCGAAGACCACGGGAAGGTGGTTTGGGTGGTTAGTATCCCTTGTTCAGTATGGGCGGTTCTTCACCGGTACGGGAATATCAACCCGTTGTCCATCGACTACGCCTGTCGGCCTCGCCTTAGGTCCCGACTTACCCAGGGCAGATTAGCTTGACCCTGGAACCCTTGATCATTCGGCGGACGGGTTTCTCACCCGTCTTTCGCTACTCATGCCTGCATTCTCACTCGTGTAGGCTCCACCGCTGGTTTACACCGCGACTTCACTGCCCACACGACGCTCCCCTACCACTCCAAACGCCTGAACTCAGGAGAACAAGTCTCCGGCTTGGCTAACATTTGAAATCCACAACTTCGGCGGTGTACTTGAGCCCCGCTACATTGTCGGCGCGGAATCACTTGACCAGTGAGCTATTACGCACTCTTTCAAGGATGGCTGCTTCTAAGCCAACCTCCTGGTTGTCTGAGCAACTCCACATCCTTTCCCACTTAGCACACGCTTAGGGGCCTTAGTTGGTGGTCTGGGCTGTTTCCCTCTCGACTATGAAGCTTATCCCCCACAGTCTCACTGCTGCGCTCTCACTTACCGGCATTCGGAGTTTGGCTGACGTCAGTAACCTTGTAGGGCCCATCGGCCATCCAGTAGCTCTACCTCCGGCAAGAAACACGCAACGCTGCACCTAAATGCATTTCGGGGAGAACCAGCTATCACGAAGTTTGATTGGCCTTTCACCCCTACCCACAGCTCATCCCCTCCATTTTCAACTGAAGTGGGTTCGGTCCTCCACGACGTCTTACCGTCGCTTCAACCTGGCCATGGGTAGATCACTTCGCTTCGGGTCTAGATCACGCCACTCACTCGCCCTATTCAGACTCGCTTTCGCTACGGCTACCCCACACGGGTTAACCTCGCGACGTAACACTAACTCGCAGGCTCATTCTTCAAAAGGCACGCTGTCACCAAAACAAGTCTGGCTCCAACGGATTGTAGGCACACGGTTTCAGGTACTATTTCACTCCCCTCCCGGGGTACTTTTCACCTTTCCCTCACGGTACTGGTCCGCTATCGGTCATCAGGGAGTATTTAGGCTTACCAGGTGGTCCTGGCAGATTCGCACGGGATTTCTCGGGCCCCGTACTACTTGGGATACTCTCCAAGCGGCAGCACGCATTACAGCTACGGGACTCTCACCCACTCCGGTCGGGCCTTCAAACCCGTTCACCTATACGCCTGCACTCACTTCACCAGTCCGGCAGAACTGATACGGAAAGTCCCGCAACCCCAGAGATGCAACGCCCGCCGGCTATCACACACCACTGGTTTAGCCTCATCCGCGTTCGCTCGCCACTACTAACGGAATCACTATTGTTTTCTCTTCCTGTGGGTACTGAGATGTTTCACTTCCCCACGTTCCCCCCACGCACCCTATGTGTTCAGGTACGGGTCACCCAGTCACTCGCGCGCTGAGCGGGGTTTCCCCATTCGGACATCCTGGGATCAAAGTTCGGTTATCAACTCCCCCAGGCTTATCGCAGATTCCCACGTCCTTCTTCGGCTCCTGATGCCAAGGCATCCACCGTGTGCCCTTAAAAACTTGACGATCACACACAACCACCACACCACCCCCCAAAGGAAGCAGTACGACAAACGATTGCGTGCATACACAAAATTTAAGATGCTCGCGTCCACTATGCAGTTCTCAAACAACAACCCCAGTCAACACACCACCCACACCCCACAACCCCAAACAAACAGGATCAAGACGTGAGCAGACATGCCCAGGAAAACCAGAAACCCCAACAACCCACACCCCCAAAAGGATGCAGACTCCTGTTGCCTCAGGACCCAACAGTGTGCCACACAATGAAACCACCACCACCAACCACGCCTTTCCCAAACCCACACCCCCCACACCAACCCCCACACAGGGGACCAGCAGAAGGACACAAGCCCGTACTCAACACGACCAGCACCAGCAGCCATCAATTCGTTGATATTCCACCCATGAGCACCCACCGCAGAACAAACGCCTGCGCAATGGGCATACTCCTGACAACCCCCACACCCCACACAACGTGGAACACGGACAGTTGTAGGCGCTCCTTAGAAAGGAGGTGATCCAGCCGCACCTTCCGGTACGGCTACCTTGTTACGACTTAGTCCCAATCGCCGGTCCCACCTTCGACGGCTCCCCCCCAAAAGGGTTAGGCCACCGGCTTCGGGTGTTACCAACTTTCGTGACTTGACGGGCGGTGTGTACAAGGCCCGGGAACGTATTCACCGCAGCGTTGCTGATCTGCGATTACTAGCGACTCCGACTTCATGAGGTCGAGTTGCAGACCTCAATCCGAACTGAGACCGGCTTTTTGGGATTAGCTCCACCTCACAGCATCGCAACCCTTTGTACCGGCCATTGTAGCATGCGTGAAGCCCAAGACATAAGGGGCATGATGATTTGACGTCGTCCCCACCTTCCTCCGAGTTGACCCCGGCAGTCTCCCATGAGTCCCCGGCATAACCCGCTGGCAACATGGAACGAGGGTTGCGCTCGTTGCGGGACTTAACCCAACATCTCACGACACGAGCTGACGACAACCATGCACCACCTGTAAACCGGCCACAAGTGGCCGACACATCTCTGCGCCGTTCCGGTTCATGTCAAGCCTTGGTAAGGTTCTTCGCGTTGCATCGAATTAATCCGCATGCTCCGCCGCTTGTGCGGGCCCCCGTCAATTCCTTTGAGTTTTAGCCTTGCGGCCGTACTCCCCAGGCGGGGCACTTAATGCGTTAGCTACGGCGCGGAAAACGTGGAATGTCCCCCACACCTAGTGCCCAACGTTTACGGCATGGACTACCAGGGTATCTAATCCTGTTCGCTCCCCATGCTTTCGCTCCTCAGCGTCAGTTAATGCCCAGAGACCTGCCTTCGCCATCGGTGTTCCTCCTGATATCTGCGCATTTCACCGCTACACCAGGAATTCCAGTCTCCCCTACATCACTCAAGTCTGCCCGTACCCACCGCAGATCCGGGGTTAAGCCCCGGACTTTCACGGCAGACGCGACAAACCGCCTACGAGCTCTTTACGCCCAATAATTCCGGATAACGCTTGCGCCCTACGTATTACCGCGGCTGCTGGCACGTAGTTAGCCGGCGCTTCTTCTGCAGGTACCGTCACTTTCGCTTCTTCCCTACTGAAAGAGGTTTACAACCCGAAGGCCTTCATCCCTCACGCGGCGTCGCTGCATCAGGCTTGCGCCCATTGTGCAATATTCCCCACTGCTGCCTCCCGTAGGAGTCTGGGCCGTGTCTCAGTCCCAGTGTGGCCGTCCACCCTCTCAGGCCGGCTACCCGTCGTCGCCTTGGTAGGCCATTACCCCACCAACAAGCTGATAGGCCGCGAGTCCATCCAAAACCACAAAAGCTTTCCACCAACCACCATGCGATGGAAGGTCGTATCCAGTATTAGACCCAGTTTCCCAGGCTTATCCCAGAGTCAAGGGCAGGTTACTCACGTGTTACTCACCCGTTCGCCACTAATCCCCCCAGCAAGCTAGGGATCATCGTTCGACTTGCATGTGTTAAGCACGCCGCCAGCGTTCATCCTGAGCCAGGATCAAACTCTCCGTAAAAAACTACGAACACAACACGAACCCCCCGGAAAAAGAGAAACCCATGCTGCACAAAATTCGAAACCAGCCAAAAAACCAGCCACCCCACGGGGTGAGATGACCAGCAAATCAACCAATCAAAAAACAATCGGTATCAACAAACATGGCACACTATTGAGTTCTCAAACAACAGAAGCACCCGGCACCAAACACAACCCTCAAGGCCGCATCATCGCTCCGGAGCAACTTTTCAAACTTACCGACCAAACCCCACCCCGTCAAATCCGCCCTCGCGGGCCATCTGAGCGAGTGTGGCACGGTGGCCACTCCCCACACCAGGCGCACTCCATGAAGGAATACATCCAGATAATGTTGGGAGTCTGTCGCTCTTGCCGGTAACTTTCGCAGTCCCGGCCGCGGCGACTCAGAAAACATTACACGTCGATCCGGGGGCGGGCAAATCAGCGGTTCCTGGCCCCAAAAACCCCGCGTTTGCACGGATCCAGCCCCGCTGGGTGCGCACTTTCAGCGGGCAAGCAGTTCGTGCAACGGAGTGACGTCAACCACAAGCGGGTCCGGACGACGATGGAGGAAGGCGTTCCTTCGGATGATTCGGGCCCACCTTCCCGACACGCTCAGAATGACGACGCCCGGGGCAAACTGCTTCCCTGGCCGAGCTGCACAGTCCACTATGTGCGGAAGATCTCACTCATACGCCTGCGACCAGTGTGATCAGTCTGTCCGGCTGGACAGCCTCGGCAGCCAGACGTCAATATCGCCGCGGACGTAGGCAGGCTTATCAACCAGACCGAGCCCGAACCAGGAGCCCCATCGGATCCCGCCGCTTGCCCGTACCGCCTTGAGTCGATGAACCGGTGATACTTTCATCCACCATGCCGGCAGCCTCGAAGAAACCGCTACGGACCAAGCCCTACACCTGGTTGCGGGTGTGTGGGGTCGGCGTCGCTGTGGGAGAAGAGGCTGTCCATAGTGGAACTGTAGTGGGTGTTGATCGGGGTGGTTAAAGCAGGAAAGGCCTCACCGTCACGGTGAGGCCTTTCCTTAAGTGTTGTCCGGCGGTGTCCTACTCTCCCACACTCTCTCGGGTGCAGTACCATCGGCGCTGTGGGTCTTAGCTTCCGGGTTCGGAATGGGACCGGGCGTTTCCCCCACGCTATGACCGCCGTAACCCTGTGACCCGACCCCGCGCACCTGGTGTTGCTTGGTGTGTGGGTGGGAAAACTTGTGTGGTTACAACTGTGGTATGTAGTTGTGTTGTGTTCCCTGGTGGGTTGTTGGTTGGGAACCGCATAGTGGACGCGTAGCATAAAAGTGTTTTGTGTGTATCAAGTTATCGGCGTATTAGTACCGGTCAGCTTCACGAGTCGTTAGTCCTCGCTTCCACATCCGGCCTATCAACCCAGTGGTCTGGCTGGGGGCCTCTCACACCAAATGGTGTATGGAAATCTCATCTTGAAGCAGGCTTCCCGCTTAGATGCTTTCAGCGGTTATCCCATCCGAACGTAGCTAATCAGCGGTGCACTTGGCAGTACAACTGACACACCAGAGGTTCGTCCGTCCCGGTCCTCTCGTACTAAGGACAGCCCTTCTCAAATTTCCTACGCGCGCAGCGGATAGGGACCGAACTGTCTCACGACGTTCTAAACCCAGCTCGCGTACCGCTTTAATGGGCGAACAGCCCAACCCTTGGGACCTACTCCAGCCCCAGGATGCGACGAGCCGACATCGAGGTGCCAAACCATGCCGTCGATATGGACTCTTGGGCAAGATCAGCCTGTTATCCCCGAGGTACCTTTTATCCGTTGAGCGACGGCCATTCCACAATGTACCGCCGGATCACTAGTCCCGACTTTCGTCCCTGCTTGAGATGTCTCTCTCACAGTCAAGCTCCCTTGTGCACTTACACTCGACACCTGATTGCCAACCAGGCTGAGGGAACCTTTGGGCGCCTCCGTTACTTTTTAGGAGGCAACCGCCCCAGTTAAACTACCCATCAGGCACTGTCCCTGACCCGGATTACGGGCCGAAGTTAGATATCCAGAGTGACCAGAGTGGTATTTCAACGATGACTCCACCTGAACTGGCGTCCAAGCTTCACAGTCTCCCACCTATCCTACACAAGCCACACCGAACACCAATACCAAACTATAGTGAAGGTCTCGGGGTCTTTCCGTCCTGCTGCGCGTAACGAGCATCTTTACTCGTAGTGCAATTTCGCCGAGTTTATGGTTGAGACAGCGGGGAAGTCGTTACTCCATTCGTGCAGGTCGGAACTTACCCGACAAGGAATTTCGCTACCTTAGGATGGTTATAGTTACCACCGCCGTTTACTGGGGCTTAAATTCCCAGCTTCGCCCGTAAGGGCTAACCGGTCCTCTTAACCTTCCAGCACCGGGCAGGAGTCAGTCCGTATACATCGTCTTGCGACTTCGCACGGACCTGTGTTTTTAGTAAACAGTCGCTTCCCCCTGGTCTCTGCGGCCCCGATCCGCCTCCCCACAGCAAGTGTGGTTCACGGTTGGGGCCCCCCTTCTCCCGAAGTTACGGGGGCATTTTGCCGAGTTCCTTAACCATAATTCTCTCGATCGCCTTAGTATTCTCTACCTGATCACCTGTGTCGGTTTGGGGTACGGGCAGTTGGAACCTCACGCCGATGCTTTTCTAGGCAGCATAGGATCATCGGATCCCCACCAAAAAGCGGGGCCCATCGGGTCTCAGAGACGGTATCCAAACCAGGACCACGGATTTGCCTATGGTCCCTCCTACATCCTTAGACCGGGACAACCATCGCCCGGCCCGACTACCTTCCTGCGTCACACCTGTTAATACGCTTACCTCCCAAGATCAGGTCCCACGCTCCCCACCAACACTGGGTCCGAAGACCACGGGAAGGTGGTTTGGGTGGTTAGTATCCCTTGTTCAGTATGGGCGGTTCTTCACCGGTACGGGAATATCAACCCGTTGTCCATCGACTACGCCTGTCGGCCTCGCCTTAGGTCCCGACTTACCCAGGGCAGATTAGCTTGACCCTGGAACCCTTGATCATTCGGCGGACGGGTTTCTCACCCGTCTTTCGCTACTCATGCCTGCATTCTCACTCGTGTAGGCTCCACCGCTGGTTTACACCGCGACTTCACTGCCCACACGACGCTCCCCTACCACTCCAAACGCCTGAACTCAGGAGAACAAGTCTCCGGCTTGGCTAACATTTGAAATCCACAACTTCGGCGGTGTACTTGAGCCCCGCTACATTGTCGGCGCGGAATCACTTGACCAGTGAGCTATTACGCACTCTTTCAAGGATGGCTGCTTCTAAGCCAACCTCCTGGTTGTCTGAGCAACTCCACATCCTTTCCCACTTAGCACACGCTTAGGGGCCTTAGTTGGTGGTCTGGGCTGTTTCCCTCTCGACTATGAAGCTTATCCCCCACAGTCTCACTGCTGCGCTCTCACTTACCGGCATTCGGAGTTTGGCTGACGTCAGTAACCTTGTAGGGCCCATCGGCCATCCAGTAGCTCTACCTCCGGCAAGAAACACGCAACGCTGCACCTAAATGCATTTCGGGGAGAACCAGCTATCACGAAGTTTGATTGGCCTTTCACCCCTACCCACAGCTCATCCCCTCCATTTTCAACTGAAGTGGGTTCGGTCCTCCACGACGTCTTACCGTCGCTTCAACCTGGCCATGGGTAGATCACTTCGCTTCGGGTCTAGATCACGCCACTCACTCGCCCTATTCAGACTCGCTTTCGCTACGGCTACCCCACACGGGTTAACCTCGCGACGTAACACTAACTCGCAGGCTCATTCTTCAAAAGGCACGCTGTCACCAAAACAAGTCTGGCTCCAACGGATTGTAGGCACACGGTTTCAGGTACTATTTCACTCCCCTCCCGGGGTACTTTTCACCTTTCCCTCACGGTACTGGTCCGCTATCGGTCATCAGGGAGTATTTAGGCTTACCAGGTGGTCCTGGCAGATTCGCACGGGATTTCTCGGGCCCCGTACTACTTGGGATACTCTCCAAGCGGCAGCACGCATTACAGCTACGGGACTCTCACCCACTCCGGTCGGGCCTTCAAACCCGTTCACCTATACGCCTGCACTCACTTCACCAGTCCGGCAGAACTGATACGGAAAGTCCCGCAACCCCAGAGATGCAACGCCCGCCGGCTATCACACACCACTGGTTTAGCCTCATCCGCGTTCGCTCGCCACTACTAACGGAATCACTATTGTTTTCTCTTCCTGTGGGTACTGAGATGTTTCACTTCCCCACGTTCCCCCCACGCACCCTATGTGTTCAGGTACGGGTCACCCAGTCACTCGCGCGCTGAGCGGGGTTTCCCCATTCGGACATCCTGGGATCAAAGTTCGGTTATCAACTCCCCCAGGCTTATCGCAGATTCCCACGTCCTTCTTCGGCTCCTGATGCCAAGGCATCCACCGTGTGCCCTTAAAAACTTGACGATCACACACAACCACCACACCACCCCCCAAAGGAAGCAGTACGACAAACGATTGCGTGCATACACAAAATTTAAGATGCTCGCGTCCACTATGCAGTTCTCAAACAACAACCCCAGTCAACACACCACCCACACCCCACAACCCCAAACAAACAGGATCAAGACGTGAGCAGACATGCCCAGGAAAACCAGAAACCCCAACAACCCACACCCCCAAAAGGATGCAGACTCCTGTTGCCTCAGGACCCAACAGTGTGCCACACAATGAAACCACCACCACCAACCACGCCTTTCCCAAACCCACACCCCCCACACCAACCCCCACACAGGGGACCAGCAGAAGGACACAAGCCCGTACTCAACACGACCAGCACCAGCAGCCATCAATTCGTTGATATTCCACCCATGAGCACCCACCGCAGAACAAACGCCTGCGCAATGGGCATACTCCTGACAACCCCCACACCCCACACAACGTGGAACACGGACAGTTGTAGGCGCTCCTTAGAAAGGAGGTGATCCAGCCGCACCTTCCGGTACGGCTACCTTGTTACGACTTAGTCCCAATCGCCGGTCCCACCTTCGACGGCTCCCCCCCAAAAGGGTTAGGCCACCGGCTTCGGGTGTTACCAACTTTCGTGACTTGACGGGCGGTGTGTACAAGGCCCGGGAACGTATTCACCGCAGCGTTGCTGATCTGCGATTACTAGCGACTCCGACTTCATGAGGTCGAGTTGCAGACCTCAATCCGAACTGAGACCGGCTTTTTGGGATTAGCTCCACCTCACAGCATCGCAACCCTTTGTACCGGCCATTGTAGCATGCGTGAAGCCCAAGACATAAGGGGCATGATGATTTGACGTCGTCCCCACCTTCCTCCGAGTTGACCCCGGCAGTCTCCCATGAGTCCCCGGCATAACCCGCTGGCAACATGGAACGAGGGTTGCGCTCGTTGCGGGACTTAACCCAACATCTCACGACACGAGCTGACGACAACCATGCACCACCTGTAAACCGGCCACAAGTGGCCGACACATCTCTGCGCCGTTCCGGTTCATGTCAAGCCTTGGTAAGGTTCTTCGCGTTGCATCGAATTAATCCGCATGCTCCGCCGCTTGTGCGGGCCCCCGTCAATTCCTTTGAGTTTTAGCCTTGCGGCCGTACTCCCCAGGCGGGGCACTTAATGCGTTAGCTACGGCGCGGAAAACGTGGAATGTCCCCCACACCTAGTGCCCAACGTTTACGGCATGGACTACCAGGGTATCTAATCCTGTTCGCTCCCCATGCTTTCGCTCCTCAGCGTCAGTTAATGCCCAGAGACCTGCCTTCGCCATCGGTGTTCCTCCTGATATCTGCGCATTTCACCGCTACACCAGGAATTCCAGTCTCCCCTACATCACTCAAGTCTGCCCGTACCCACCGCAGATCCGGGGTTAAGCCCCGGACTTTCACGGCAGACGCGACAAACCGCCTACGAGCTCTTTACGCCCAATAATTCCGGATAACGCTTGCGCCCTACGTATTACCGCGGCTGCTGGCACGTAGTTAGCCGGCGCTTCTTCTGCAGGTACCGTCACTTTCGCTTCTTCCCTACTGAAAGAGGTTTACAACCCGAAGGCCTTCATCCCTCACGCGGCGTCGCTGCATCAGGCTTGCGCCCATTGTGCAATATTCCCCACTGCTGCCTCCCGTAGGAGTCTGGGCCGTGTCTCAGTCCCAGTGTGGCCGTCCACCCTCTCAGGCCGGCTACCCGTCGTCGCCTTGGTAGGCCATTACCCCACCAACAAGCTGATAGGCCGCGAGTCCATCCAAAACCACAAAAGCTTTCCACCAACCACCATGCGATGGAAGGTCGTATCCAGTATTAGACCCAGTTTCCCAGGCTTATCCCAGAGTCAAGGGCAGGTTACTCACGTGTTACTCACCCGTTCGCCACTAATCCCCCCAGCAAGCTAGGGATCATCGTTCGACTTGCATGTGTTAAGCACGCCGCCAGCGTTCATCCTGAGCCAGGATCAAACTCTCCGTAAAAAACTACGAACACAACACGAACCCCCCGGAAAAAGAGAAACCCATGCTGCACAAAATTCGAAACCAGCCAAAAAACCAGCCACCCCACGGGGTGAGATGACCAGCAAATCAACCAATCAAAAAACAATCGGTATCAACAAACATGGCACACTATTGAGTTCTCAAACAACAGAAGCACCCGGCACCAAACACAACCCTCAAGGCCGCATCATCGCTCCGGAGCAACTTTTCAAACTTACCCACCAAACCCCACCCCGTCAAATCCGCCCTTCACACACGATCCGCTGCAACCAGAATTGGATCTGATTTTCACGAGTAGTGGATGTTGGCCTGATCCGAAGTGATCGTCGGCGCGGATATAAACTCTAGCACCCCGGAAGCGGAGTTGTAAATCCGGCTTCCGGGGGCCTTCCCGGGCTAGACCTGGGCCGGTGTGAGGTAGAGAACTCCCAGCGGCGGAACCCGCAGATCCGCATACGCCGGCAGTCCGTGGTGCGCTCCTTCGACGGCTTCAACGAGGCCCATGTTTCGTACACCAGATCCGCCGTATTCTTCGGCATCCGTGTTGAGCAGTTCGGTCCATTGCCCCGACCACGGCATGCCCACCCGGTAACCCTCATGGGGCGAACCCGAGAAATTCGCAACACAGACAAGGGGATTGCCTTGGGTATCCCAGCGGATGAAGGACAGGGTGTTGTGGGCACCGTCATTCTCATCAATCCACTGGAACCCTGATGGATCGTTGTCCCGCACATACAGTGCCGGCGTATCCCTGTAGATCGAGTTGAGTGACCGAACCATGGTCTGCACGCCCTTATGCGGGATAGTGTCCGACAGCCACCAGTCCAGCCCGTACTGCTCGGACCATTCCGACTCCTGCGCAAACTCGGTGCCCATGAAGATGAGCTGCTTGCCCGGGTGCGCCCACTGGAATGCCAGGTAGGCGCGCACGTTAGCCAGTTGCTGCCACCGGTCACCCGGCATCTTGCGAAGCAGCGAGCCCTTTCCGTGCACGACCTCGTCATGACTGATCGGAAGCATGAAGTTCTCGGTGTAGGCATACACCATCGAAAAAGTAGCCTTGCCGTGATGATGCATCCGATTGATCGGATCCTCGGAAATGTACTGCAGGGAATCGTGCATCCAGCCCATATTCCACTTGATGCCGAATCCCAGCCCGCCCTGCGCTGTTGGGCGGGTCACGCCGTCGAACGCTGTTGATTCTTCGGCGATCATCACAATGCCGGGCACACGCTTGTACGCGGTGGCATTGACCTCCTGAAGGAACGAGATCGCCTCAAGGTTTTCACGGCCCCCGAATTTGTTCGGCTGCCACTGTCCTTCCTCGCGGGAATAGTCCAGGTACAGCATCGAGGCGACGGCGTCGACCCTCAACCCGTCGATGTGGAATTCCTCCAGCCAGTACAGGGCGTTGGCCACCAGGAAATTACGCACTTCCCGCCGACCGTAATCAAAAATCAGTGTGCCCCAGTCGGGATGCTCGCCCAGCTGCGGGTTGCCGTGCTCGTACAGAGTGTCGCCGTCGAACCGGGCGAGAGCCCATTCGTCCTTGGGGAAGTGGGCCGGCACCCAGTCCATGATTACGCCGATACCCGCCTGGTGCAGCTTGTCCACCAGGTATTTGAAGTCGTCCGGGTGGCCGAACCGGGCCGTCGGTGCAAAGTAGGACGTCACTTGGTAGCCCCACGAACCACCGAAGGGGTGCTCAGCGACCGGCATAAGCTCGATGTGGGTGAACCCCTGCCACTGCAGGTACTCAACCAGCTGTTCAGCGAGCTGTTTGTAATCGAGTCCAAGACGCCAGGACCCGAGGTGAACTTCGTAGACGCTCATCGGGCCGTTGTGTGGATCATTGGAGGCCCGCTTTTGGATCCACTCATCATCTTCGAATACGTAGCGTGACTCCACAACCCGGGATCCGGTGAGCGGCGGGATCTCTGTACCCCGTGCCATCGGGTCGGCTTTCTCACGCCATTGCCCATCACGACCGAGGATTTCGAACTTGTAGCGGGCGCCTGCCTCTGCGCCCGGAACGAAAAGCTCCCAGATCCCGGAGCTGCCCAGCGACCTCATGGCGTGGACCGAACCGTCCCAGCCATTGAAGTCGGCCTTGACCCGGACTGATTGTGCATTCGGAGCCCACACAGCGAAGCTGACTCCAGCGATGTCGCCCAGGGTGGAAGCGTAGCGGCGCACATGAGCACCCAGCGCCGTCCAGAGGGTCTCGTGCCTTCCCTCCGCAAGCAGGTGCATGTCGATCTCGCCCAGAGTGGGCAGGAACCGGTAGGCATCATCAACCAGTTGCGGCGCGCCGTCGTACACCACTTCCAGGCGGTAGTCCGGCACATGTCCCGGCCGTTCAGGTTCCACCGTGCCAACCCAGATGCCGTTGTGTTCGTGGCTCAGCTCGATCCGGCCGGTGCCGGTCACCACAGTGACGCGTTCCGCGAGCCTGCGAAGGGTGCGGATGGTCACGTGCCCATGGTGGTCCAGATGAGCTCCGAGAACGGCGTGCGGTTGATAGTACCGCCCTTCGGAGACTTGCTGGAGAACATCCGGATCCACCTGGATAGGATCACCGGGAGGCGCCGTGGTGGCCTGGTCCTGCGCCGCGGCCGTCCCGCTCGCTTCGCCGGCCTGATCCAATGTTTTCTCCTTGGCGGAACCGCCGCCCTTAAGCATCCGCCGAACTGCTGACACGGGTACATCCACCCAATCTGGCCGGTTTCTCAATTCGTACACCACCTCATAGAGTGCCTTGTCAAGCCATAGCGCACGGAAAAGGGAACCCGCGCGATCGACCGTTGTTCCAGCCTCACTGGAATAGCCGTCGAGGAAGGCAGCCACCGAATCCGTGGCCCAAGCCTCAGCGGCCGATGGCGGGACCACCGTTTCATGTACGCCCACTCCCGCTGCGTACTCCAGAGACCGTACAAGCCCGACGACGTCGCGGACCGGGACATCCGGCACACTTCGTTCGGATGCCGGCCGCAGTGGTTCACCTTCGAAGTCGAGGACGAGCCAGCTACCCTCGCGGGTTGCAAGAATCTGTCCAAGGTGCAGATCCGCGTGGATGCGTTGCAGTTCCGGGAGCGCTTTCAACTCCTGCACTTCGCCGATGACCGCCTGGATCTGCTCGTCGTACGGCCCTACGGTGGCTCCCGCTTCACGCCAGGCCCACTCGATACGGCTGGCCAGGGACTCCCTGAACTCAGCTGATTCCTGCTCGGTTGCGGCGCGGCTCCCGAAGGCATGTGCGAGCTGGTTGTGGATGCGTGCGATGACACGGCCAAGCTCACCCGCCTCCGTGGTGAATGGCTGCCCCGCCTCCAGAGCAGTGATCGCCTGCCGCCAGGCATCCTTGCTGCCCGGAATGAACTCGCGAAGCACGCTGAGATGCCCAGTGACCCATTCGTCGGTGGACCTGGTGTCCTGCCAACTGCCCATCACCCAACCAAAAGTCTGCGGGACGTCAGTGGAACCGGCATCGGTGAGCTTTGCGCTCACCAGCACATCGGGGCTCTCCCCCGCGGCCAGGACGCGGAAGAACTTCAGGATTGTCGGTGTCTCGCCGGAGGAAATAACAACCGATGTGTTTGACTGTTCGCCGCCGAGTACCGAGATATCTGCCGACGGCGCCACGGCGTCGGTGGACGGGAAGCCACCGAGTGATGTTGCCCTGGTTCGGCCGTCATCCGTGCCGCCCCCGGTTCGGATGAGCTCGAGCCACGCGGCGATGAACACGGGATCATGGGTGCCGTCATAGACGTACCTGCGTCCGAGTTCGGCGTGGTCGGTTTCCCCCAGAAGCGCCGATTCGGCCCCTTCAAGAGGCTCCGATCGAAAAGTAAGCGGCACATTGACGACGTCCAGCCTTCTTCCGGACTCGACCGCAACGAGATGCACCTCCAGCCCCACCTCAGCTGCTGGGTCTTCAAGCCGGATACCACCGGCGCGGCTCAGGGAGATTTCCCTGCCCTTCGAAGGGAACCAGCGCTGGCTGGGCATCCAATTTGTAAGCAGTTCGGGAACGGATGACGTGGATTCGGCCATTACTGCACTGCCTTCGAGATAGGGATGACGGGGATGGCTTCGGTAAGTGGCGACGCCACATTGGAACTCGCCGAGCGCAGCCGCAGCCAGTAAAAGTCGTGGCTGCCCAGTGTCAGCGTGAGATCGCCGTCCTCACCGAATGCAGGGAAGGGGGTACCGCCGAAGAGGTCCCGCAGCCCCCTGCCTGAGTACTCGGGCAGGTGGAGTCGTGCAGCCACCGGATGCTGGGACAGGTTGAACACGCAGAGGATGATTTCGGGCTGTTCCCCTTCGGGGTTGTCCTCCGGGACCTCACGGATGAATGCGAGCACCGGCTCGGCCTCAGTGGGTACGTTGCGGTAGGAGCCGAGACCGAATGCGGGATGCGATCGCCGCACAGCGAGCATCTGCCGCATCCAGTGCAGCAGCGAACTCGAGCTTGCGAGCTGCGCTTCGACGTTCACGTGGTTGTAGTGATAGACGAGCGACTGAACGACCGGAAGGTAGAGCTTGCCGGGATCTGCGGTTGAGAAACCTGCGTTCCTGTCCGGATTCCACTGCATCGGTGTGCGGGAGGCATCGCGGTCCTCAAGCCAGATGTTGTCGCCCATGCCGATCTCATCGCCGTAGTACAGGAACGGGCTTCCCGGCAGCGAGAGGAGCAGTGCATGGATGAGTTCCACCTCGGCCCGTGAGTTGTCCAGCAGCGGCGAGAGCCGACGGCGGATACCGACATTGGCGCGCATCCGGGAGTCTGGGGCATACCACCCGAGCATCGCTTCGCGCTCCGCATTGGTGACCATTTCGAGCGTGAGCTCATCGTGGTTCCGGAGGAAAGTGCCCCACTGGGCGCCGGCCGGGATGTCCGGGGTCTCCGCCATCGTTTCAATGATCGGGGCAGCTTTCTGGTCACGCAGCGCGTAGAACAGCCGCGGCATGATCGGGAAGTGGAAGCACATGTGGCACTCCGCGCCGTCGTCGTCGCCGAAGTACTCCACCACCTGGTCCGGCATCTGGTTTGCCTCAGCGATGATCACACGCCCCGGGTAGTTCTCGTCCACCATGGACCGCAGGTCCTTGAGGAACGTGTGGGTGGCGGGCAGGTTTTCACAGTTGGTGCCCTCCTCCTCGAAGAGGTAGGGGATGGCGTCTGCGCGGAAGCCGTCGATTCCCTGATCCAGCCAGAAGCGCACGACGTCGAACAATGCCTCCGTCACCTTGGGGTTCTCGAAGTTGAGGTCAGGCTGGTGGCTGAAGAACCTGTGCCAGAAGAACTGCCGGCGGACGGGATCGAAGGTCCAGTTGGACTCCTCCGTGTCAACGAAGATAATCCGGGCGTCCTGGTACTTCTCGTCCGTGTCGCTCCACACGTAAAAGTCACCATAAGGCCCGTCCGGATCCGTGCGTGACTCCTCGAACCACTGATGTTTGTCCGACGTATGGTTCAGCGGAAGGTCGATGATGACGCGCACACCGCGTGCGTGGGCTTCGGCTACCAGCCGCTTGAAATCGCTCAGACTGCCGAATTCATCGAGCACGTCATAGTAGTCCGCGATGTCATAGCCGCCGTCGCGCAACGGGGACTTGAAGAACGGAGGCAGCCAGAGGCAGTCGACTCCGAGCCACTGCAGATAATCGAGCTTGTCGATCAGGCCGGTGAAGTCTCCGGACCCGTCGCCGTTTGCGTCGGCGAAACCTCGAACCAACACTTCATAGAACACTGCCTTGCGATACCAATGCGGGTCATGCGCAAGGCCCGGGGCATGCAGCTGAAACGGATTCGCCACTAACGAGTCCTCCTGACGGAAAGGATATGAGCCGGTTCCACATGGGCATCCAGCCTGACATAGTTGTGGGCTCCCCACTGCCAACTCTGGCCGGTGACGAGGTCATCCACCCAGAACGTGCCATCCTCATTCCAGTCCCCGCCGGCAAGACCGAGGGCACCGAGATTGAGGGACACGGTGGACTCCCGTGCGCTATGCGGATCAACATTGACGACGACGATCAAGGTGTCCTTTTCCTGGCCGTCCTCGCCCAGATTTTCCTTGTGCTTGGAGAAGACCAGGGTGGCCTCATCCGTGCTGCTGTGGACCGTAAGGTTCTCGAGATCACCGAGTGCCGGATGGGAGCGGCGGATCTCGTTCAGCCGGGTGAGGAAGGGTGCGAGGCTTCGCCCCTGTGCTTCGGCGGCTTCGTAGTCACGGGGGCGGTACTCGAACTTCTCATTGTCGATGTACTCCTCCGCACCCGGCCGGGCAACGTGCTCGTACAGCTCATAGCCGGAGTACACACCCCACAGCGGGCTTGCCATGGACGCGAGCACGGCCTTCACCTTGAACGCCGCCGGCCCACCGTACTGGAGGTACTCGGTCAGGATGTCCGGCGTGTTCACAAAGAAGTTGGGGCGGAAGAATGCGGCCGTGTCCCGGCTGACCTCGGTGAAGTACTGCTCCAGCTCTTCCTTGGTGTTCCGCCAGGTGAAGTAGGTGTAGGACTGCTGGAAGCCTGCCCGCCCAAGGGCGTGCATCATGGCCGGCCGCGTGAACGCCTCGGCCAGGAAGACGACGTCGGGGTGTTGCCTGTTCACCCGCGCGATGAGCCATTCCCAGAACTGCACCGGTTTGGTGTGCGGGTTGTCCACACGGAAGATGCGGACACCATGGCTCACCCACAACAGGACAATGCGCAGAACCTCGTTGTAGATGCCGTCCGGATCATTGTCGAAATTGATCGGGTAGATGTCCTGGTACTTCTTCGGCGGGTTCTCGGCGTAGGCGATCGAACCGTCCACGCGTGTAGTGAACCATTCGGGGTGTTCCGTGACCCAGGGATGGTCCGGGGAAGCCTGCAGCGCCAGATCCAGGGCTACTTCGAGGTTCAGTTCCTGCGCCCGCCGGACAAAGGCGTCGAAGTCTTCGAAGGTACCCAGGTCCGGGTGGATGGCGTCGTGGCCACCTTCCGGGGCGCCGATTGCCCACGGGGAACCGGGATCGCCCGGCCCTGCGTTCAGCGTGTTGTTGGGGCCTTTGCGGTGCGACGTTCCGATCGGATGGATTGGAGGGAGATAGACGACGTCGAAACCCATCTGCGCGACCGCGGGGAGCCTTGTCGCTGCGGTGACGAAGTTCCCCGAGGTCCATTGTGCGGTGCCGGGGTCATAGCTGGCGCCTTCCGAGCGAGGGAAGAACTCGTACCACGCGCCACGGCCGGCGGCCTCGCGCTCCACAAGGATCGGGTACGCACGTGACGGCGTAACCAGATCCCGCAGCGGTTCGCGCTCAACCGCTGCAACAATGTCCGGGCTGTGCCCGGCGGCAAGGCGCTCATCGATGGGCAGCTCCCGGTTCCGGAGCCGCTCAGCGGTGGAGAGGAAAAGGTCCTTCTCGGATGCCGGCCGGAAGGAGGCCTGGGAGGTGAAGAGCACCGCGCCTTCTTCGAGCATCAGCTCGACGTCGACACCCACTTCAATCTTTACGGTTGCGTTGTGGTGCCAGGTTTCGTAGAGATCGCTCCAGCCTTCGATCAGGAAGGAATGAAGCCCGACGGCCGGGGGCCGCAGCCTGCCTTCATAATGGTCCGTTCCCATCCCGAGGGGCGCCAGCCGTACCCGCTGCACTTCCGCACCCTGTGGGTCGAGCAGTACAGCCGATACACCGAGTTGATCGTGCCCTTCCCGGAAAACCGTTGCCCCCACCACGATGTCCGACCCCGGTACGGCCTTCGAGGGGAACCGCCCGCCCTCGACCACCGGAGACACCCTGGTGATGGGAATTCGTCCGAACCGCAAATCTTCGCCCATGGATGCGCCTGCCCTTGTTCGTGTCGCGTCGCTCGAAGTGGTCACAGACTAGACGTTATCCATTATCGCGTCAGATTGCTAAGGCGACTTTCTAAAGGGGATGAGTGTTGCACTTCACATTGCAAGCGTTTACGCACATGCGGGGCCAAGACGTACTCCGGCTCGGAAATGTACGCTAACCTACCCAACGTGAAGGCAATCCGTAGGTTTACTGTCCGTACCGTTCTTCCGCCGAGCATCGCTCCCTTAGGTAAGCTGGCTGGCAATCTGCGCTGGTCCTGGCATTTGCCGACCGCGCGCCTGTTCCATGACATCAATCCTGAGGCGTGGGAAGCCAGCGGCCACGATCCCGTGCAGTTCCTCGGGTCCATCACCCGTGAGCAGCTGAAGCAGATTGCGGCGAACCAGGAACTTGTTGCACGGATCCAGGATCTCGGAAACGATCTCGAGCAGTACCTTTCCGAGCCCCGGTGGTATCAGTCGCTCGGCGAGGACGCGCCGAGGTCCATCGCCTACTTCTCCCCCGAGTACGGCATCAGCGCCGTCCTCCCCCAGTACTCCGGCGGCCTCGGCATCCTTGCCGGTGACCACCTCAAGGCGGCATCCGACCTGGGTGTTCCGCTCGTCGGGGTCGGCCTCCTCTATCAGGCGGGCTACTTCAAGCAGTCCCTGTCCCGTGACGCGTGGCAGCAGGAAACCTATCCTGTCCTCGACCCGGACGGACTCCCACTCACGCTCCTGCGCGAGGACGACGGCACCGCTGCGACGGTAGTGCTGCCGCTTCCCAACGGGCGGGAGCTGCGCGCCCACATCTGGAGGGCCGACGTCGGGCGCGTTCCGCTGCTGCTGCTCGATTCAAACGTTCCGGGCAACGATGAAGCGGCGCGCAACGTCACCGACCGCCTGTACGGCGGCGGCGGTGACCAGCGTCTGCAGCAGGAGCTGCTGCTGGGCATGGGCGGCGTGAAGGCACTGCGCATCTTCCAGCGATTGACCGGGCTTTCAGCCCCCGAGGTGTTCCACACCAACGAGGGACACGCCGGATTCCTCGGCATCGAACGCATCCGCGAGCTCATGGACTCGTCGAATGAGCAGCCTATGTCCTGGGAGGAAGCGCTGACCGCCGGCCGCGCGTCCACCGTCTTCACCACGCACACGCCTGTTCCAGCCGGTATTGACCGATTTGAACGGGCACAGATCCAGCACTTCTTCGATGCAGGCCTGGCGCCTTCCGTCCCCACCGAACGTGTCCTTGAGCTGGGAGCAGAAAATTACGACGGCGGTGACTCGTCGAAGTTCAATATGGCGGTCATGGGGCTGCGGTTGGCGCAGCGCGCCAACGGCGTGGCAAAACTGCACGGCGAAGTATCTCGGGAAATGTTTTCCGGACTCTGGCCGGGGTTCGATTCCCGGGAGGTCCCCATCACCTCGGTGACGAACGGCGTCCATGTACCCACCTGGGTGGACCCCCTCATCGCCGACTTCGCCCGGGAGAACTTCGGTGCGGAGTCCGTGCTGGACCCGCAGTGGGCACGTGTGTATGACGTTGAGGACGCCGACATCTGGCGGCTGAGGCGGATCATGCGCTCGAACCTCATCGATGACGTCCGCTCCCGCCTGCGGTCCTCGTGGAAGAAGCGCGGCGCAGCCGACGCGGAGCTGGCCTGGACCGATCATGTCCTCGACCCGAACGTGCTGACCATCGGATTCGCGCGCCGTGTACCCACCTACAAGCGGCTCACCCTGATGCTGCGCGACGCCGACCGCCTCAAGGCACTTCTGCGTCACCCCACCAATCCCATCCAGCTCGTCATCGCCGGAAAGTCACACCCGGCTGATGAGCAGGGCAAACGCATGATCCAGGACCTCGTTCGTTTCACTGACGACCCGGAGGTTCGTCATCGGATCGTGTTCCTCCCGAACTACGACATCGCCATGGCACGCACGCTCTTCCCGGGCTGCGATGTATGGCTCAACAACCCGCTCCGCCCACTCGAGGCATGCGGTACGTCAGGGATGAAATCGGCCATCAACGGCGGGCTCAACCTGTCCGTGCTGGACGGCTGGTGGGATGAGATGTACGACGGCGACAACGGCTGGGCGATCCCGACCGCCAACAACGGAGCCTCTGCCGACGAGCGCGACGACATCGAGGCGGCCGCCCTGTACGACCTGATCGAGGAGCAGGTGGCTCCCCGCTTCTACAGCACGGTCCGCGCGCCCGGCGTGGGCGCTGCGGGTCCCTCGTCTCCGTCAAGCGACGGCGTCCCGCATCAGTGGGTGGCAATGATTAAACACACCATGGCGAAACTGGGGCCTGCGGTTTCCGCTGAGCGCATGCTTCAGGACTATGTGGGCCGGCTGTACCAGCCCGCATGCCGGGCAGGGCGTCTGGCAGTCCGCGACGGCTACAGCTCGGCGAAGCAGATGGCGTCATGGCGTTCGAAGATCAAGGACGGCTGGTCAGCCGTTCAGGTTGAACACGTCGACTCACTCGGCGTCTCCGAGGAGCCTCAGATCGGCGACTCGCTCACCGTCAATGCCTACGTCTCGCTGGGAAGCGTAGGGCCGGAGGACGTGTCGGTGGAAGTGGTTTACGGCCGCGCCTCCGATAGCGATGACCTGAGCGAGGTAGCCGTAGCCGATCTTCAGGTTGGCGAGGATCTGGGCCGCGGCAGGTTCCTGTTCAGTGGTGAAATTGTCATTGACCACTCCGGCTCGTTCGGCTACACCGTCCGCGTTCTGCCGCAGCACGAGAGCCTTGCATCCAGGGCTGAACTTGGACTCGTGGTGAACGCCTAGACCCGGTAGACAGTTACCGAGTTTGCCGCCGCGGTGTCCGTTTCTCCTCCACGGAGACGGGCACCGCGGCGTTTTCCGTTGGCGGTCGCTGTGGTGAACCGCAGCTCGAACATCTGGTTCTGACTCTCGGGGACACCCAATCCCCGCAGTGCTGCTGCAGTGGGAAGAACCAGGTTGCGGTCCTCCAGATGTCCGTTGACCACAATCAGTCCGTCGAGGTCTCCACCCGGCGACCCAAGCAGCAGCTGGACGGTCCGGCACTCTGGATCCGACCATTGCTCCTGGCGCATGGGCTCGCCGTCCGCATTGAACCAGAGCAGGTAGGAGGTATCTTCCCGCGCGGGGTATCCGGCGGGCTGCTCGGTCAGGAATTCCCGGCGGATGCGCAGCAGTTCGCGTGTTGCCGTAAGCATGCTGCGGGCGTCGTTGTCGTGGTTCCAGTGCACCCACGCCAGCTCATTGTCCTGGCAGTAGGCGTTGTTGTTCCCGTGCTGGGTGCGGCCGAATTCATCCCCGGCGGTGATCATCGGGACCCCGAGCGCGAGCAGCTGCGTCGCCATCAGGTTTCTGGCCGTAAGCGAACGGGCGGCCAGGATGGCCTCCTGCTCCGTTGGTCCCTCGATACCGTGGTTGTAGCTGCGGTTGTCGTTGTGTCCGTCACGGTTGGCCTCGCCGTTGGCCTCATTGTGCTTCCGGTTGTAGGCCGTCAGGTCCGCCAGCGTGAAGCCGTCGTGGGCTGTGACGAAGTTGATCGAAGACACCGCCGTCCGACCGGAACGGCCGAACACCTCGGCAGAGCCGGCCAGGCAACTGGCCAGCCGGGCCACCGTGCCCCCGCGCCGCCCTTCGGCCAGGGCAGCCTGGTCAGACAACCAGAAGTCGCGGGCGGTATCCCGGAAGCGGTCGTTCCAGTCGGCCCAGCCCTGGGGGAAGTTTCCCGTCTGCCAGCCGTTGTACCCGACGTCCCACGGCTCAGCGATCAGCTTGACGCCGCTCAGCACCGTGTCTGCGGCGATCGCGATCAGCAGTGGGTGCCGCGGCGTGAACTGGTGGCTTTCATCCCGGCAGAGGGCGACCGCGAGGTCAAACCGGAAGCCGTCGATACCGAACTCGTCGACCCAGTATCGCAGGGAATCCAGTGCGAACTGGATCACGCGCGGCTCAGTGAAGTTGACCGTGTTTCCGCAACCGGTGGTGTCCAGGTACCGGCCGTCGTCGTGGTGGCGGTAGTACTTCATTTCGCTCAGTCCGCGCCAGCAGAGTGCGGGACCGCCCTGTGGGCCCTCGGCGGTGTGGTTGTAGACGACGTCGAGGATGACCTCGATCCCGGCCTCGTGGAGGAGTCGGACCATGCCCTTCAGCTCGTCCTGCACGGCCTTCGGCCCGGCCTTGCGCGCGGCGTCGGTGGCGTACTCCGGGTGGGGAGCAAAGAACCCCAGCGTGTTGTAGCCCCAGTAGTTGTTCAGCCCGAGCGGTTCCAGGTGCGGCTCATCTATGTGGAAGTGGATCGGCAGGAGCTCAACCGCAGTGACTCCCAGTTCCAACAGGTGCCGGATCATTGCCGGGTGGGCAAGGCCCGCGTAGGTGCCGCGGAGCTCCTCAGGCACATCCGGATGCAGCTGTGTGAGGCCCTTGACGTGCGCCTCATAGATGACGCTGTCCCTCCAGCGGGTACCCGGACGACGGGATGAGCCCCAGTTGAACGCCTGATCAACCACGACGGAGAAGTAGACCGGGGTTTCATCCACCCGGACGGTGTCGATCGCGCGGCCGTACGGGTCCAGCAACAACTGCGCCGTCCCGGGCTTACCCTCCAGCGGCACGTCCGCCGGCCAGAACGCGTACCTGGAGGACTCCCCCATACCGTCCACCAACCCGTGGTGGACACCATCCGTGAGTTCCGGAAGCACAACAGCGTTCCAGCTGCCCTGACCATCCTGGTAATGCACCGCCACCGCATCCAGGTCAGGTGCGTAGACGGCAACGTCGAAGAGGTGCGACTGTTCACCGGCACACCGGCGGACCCCCAGCGGGAAGGCTTGCGAACGTTGGGCGATCTCGGTGGTCATGCTCATGGAGGGAATTCGTTTCCTAACGGGCTTCGGCCGCCCGCTGACGCGAGATTTCATAGAGGCTGATGCCCACAGCCATTGAGGCATTCAGCGATTCCATGGCGGAGTCGATGGGAATGGACACGATCTGGTCGCAGTTCTCCCGCACCAGCCGTGAGAGACCCTTGCCCTCCGAACCGACCACCAGGCAGACAGGCTCGACGCCGAGAGTGATTTCCGGCAGCGAGATATCGCCGTCGCCGTCCAGTCCCAGAACAAAGATGCCCTGGTCCTTGAAGGACTTCAGCGTGGAGTTCAGGTTGCCCACACGGGCAACGGGTACCCGCACGGCCGCCCCGGCACTGGTTTTCCAGGCTGAAGCGGTCACGCCGACCGAGCGCCGTTCAGGCACGATGACGCCGTGGCCGCTGAAGGCGGACAGCGACCGGATGATGGCGCCCAGGTTGCGCGGGTCGGTGATGCCGTCCAGCGCCACGAACAGGGGCGCCTGGCTGATGTGCCCCTTCTTCCATTTGGCGATTACCTCGCCGGCGAGATCGAGGCCGTCGGCGTATTCGTAGGGCGGAATCTGAAGCATCATGCCCTGATGAACGGAGCCATCCGCAAGACGGTCCAGCTCAGGCTTGCCCGTTTCCATGAGCGGGATACCGCGCTCGGTCGCAAGCTTGAGTGACTCACGGACGCGGTCATCCACGTCGATCCGGATGGCGACATGCAGTGCCTTGGCAGGGATACCGGCCCGCAGCGCTTCCACCACGGCGTTCCGCCCGGTGACGTACTCTTCGCCCGGTTTTGCCTTGGACCGGCTGGGAGCTGCCCGGCCGGCAAGCCGCTTTGCCGCGGAACGCTCCGCCAGCTGCTTGCTCTTGTGCGACTTGTGGTACGGCCGGTCCTCAGCCTTGGGCGTTGGCCCCTTGCCCTCAAGCGACTTCCGTCCATGCCCGCCCGTGCCAATGGTGGGACCCTTCTTGGTCTTGCGGATAGCACCAGGACGTCCGTGGGGGTTGGCCATGGGGAAACACCTTCAGATAGGGAACTTGCGTGAGTCCAGTTTACGCGGGTGGATGCCCGGTCCTTCCCCTACCTATTTTGCGGACAGTCAGTCGCGGGCGAGGCTCCAGCGCGCACCGTCCGGGGAGTCCTCGACCACGACGCCGGCCGCCGCCAGTGCGTCCCGGATGGCATCCGCCCGTGCCCAGTCCCTGGCTGCGCGGGCTGCGGCGCGTTCGGCGAGCTGGGACCGGATCAAAGCGTCAAGCGCGCCGTGTTCCGGGCTTTCCCGGTTTCCCTCGGCCGACCTCACATCATCGAGCCCCAGCGCAGCGGTCATGGCGGTGACGGCGGCTGCTGCCCGGGCGGCGCCGTCGTCGTCCTTGCCTGCCAGCGCCGAATTGCCGACCCGCACCGTCTCGTGGAGGACAGCAAGCGCGCGCGGAACGTTGAGATCCTCGTCCATGGCCTCGGCGAAAGCCTCCGGTATGTCCTGCCACTCCGGCGCGCGTCCTGCATGACCGAACTTGGCTGCACCCGCCTTTGCAAGGAATCCATCAATGCGTTCGACGGCGGCAGCAGCCTCCTGGAGCGACGTAGGCCGGTAGTCCAGGACGGAGCGGTAATGCGCCTGCCCGAGGTAGTAGCGGACTACCCTCGCACCGGCGAGCTGCAGCATCTCGTCGGGGCTGATCGTGTTACCCACCGACTTCGACATCTTCTCGCCCTCGTAGGTCACCATCCCGTTGTGCATCCAGAACCTGGCGAACGCATGGCCTGCGGCCTGCGACTGCGCCATCTCGTTCTCGTGATGGGGAAAACGCAGGTCCAGGCCGCCGCCATGAATGTCGAACTCGGCGCCAAGGTACTTCGTCACCATCGCGGAGCATTCGAGGTGCCAGCCCGGACGGCCCGGCCCCCACGGGCTGGGCCACGCCGCGGTCTCCGGTTCGCCCTCTTTCCAGCCCTTCCAGAGGGCGAAGTCTCGTGGGTCCTTCTTGCGGTTGCTGAACTGTGCTTCGACGTCCGGTGCGGCCTGCATGTCATCGACGTTCTGGTTGGTGAGGCTGCCATAGGCTGGCCAGGACCGCACGTCGAAATAGACATCGCCCGACCCGTCCGCAGCCGGATACGCATGGCCCCGGTCGATGAGTTGCTGGATGAGCTGGTGCATTTCCGGGATGTGGCCGGTGGCGCGGGGTTCATAGGTGGGCCGTTGCACCCCGAGGGTGTCGTAGGCCTTGAGGAACTCCTGCTCGTAGCGGTAGGCCAGTGCCCACCACTCTTCGTTGGGCACAGCGTCCGGATCTGCCGGCACCTCATCGAAGGAGGCTTTGGACTTGGCGAGGATTTTGTCGTCGATGTCCGTGACGTTCCGGACCACGGTCACCACGTAACCGCGGATGCGCAGCCAGCGGGTGAGCTGGTCGAAAGCGATGGCGGAACGGACGTGACCTACGTGGGGCATCCCCTGGACAGTGGCCCCGCAATAGTAGACCCGTGCTTCCCCGGAGCGTACCGGTGTGAACTCGCGGACTTCTGCCGTTGCGGTGTCATAGAATCTCAGGCTCACCGATCCAGACTACCGAATCCGGGTGCGCGAGCCGGCGGCCGCCGGCGAAGTGTCAGAGCTGAACGACGACGGCGGTTGCGATCGCCGCGATTCCCTCACCACGGCCGGTGAAGCCCAATCCGTCACTGGTGGTTGCCGAGACGCTGACCGGCGCGCCGATCGCTGCAGAAAGAATCGCTTCCGCTTCCTGTCGGCGGGGCGTGAACCGCGGCCGGTTCCCGACCAACTGGACGGCTACGTTGCCGATTTCGAAGCCTGCCTCGCGCACAATCCGGGCGGCTTCTGTCAGGAGCGTGATGCCGGAGGCACCGGCATACTCTGGGCGGTCGGTGCCGAAGTTGGTGCCGAGGTCGCCTGTTCCCGAGGCCGAGAAAAGGGCGTCGGCTGCTGCGTGGGCAACGGCGTCGCCGTCGGAATGGCCGGCCAGCCCGCGCTCGCCCGGCCATTCAAGCCCGGCCAGCCATAACGTCCGCGGCTGGTCAGCGGGCGCAAAGGCGTGCACGTCGATGCCGATCCCGGTGCGTGGAAGATTGGCGGTCACTGCTGCTCCCCGGCAGTTTCGTGCGCCTGCCGCACGAGCGCTTCGGCGAGCATCAGATCGTTGGGGGTGGTTACCTTGAACGCCAGCGGATCACCCTGGGCAACAGTCACGGGGATTCCGAGAGACTCGACCAGCATCGCGTCATCGGTAACGGCCGCGTGGTCCACGGAGGCCTCGTGCGCGGTCCGCAGCGTGGCGGCGTCAAAGCCCTGCGGGGTCTGGATGGCGCGCAACGTAGTACGGTCCGGCGTGGCTGTGACAGTGTTCCCCGTCACCACCTTGATGGTGTCTGATACCGCAATTCCAGGAACGACGGCGACCGCACCGTCCCGCACCGCACTCACCACAGCGCGGAAAACCTGTGGCGGGGTGAGAGCGCGGGCCGCGTCATGGACGAGCACGATCTCGACGCCTCCCGGCAGGGCATCCAAACCGGCGCGTACGGATGCCGGCCGGCTTGCACCGCCGTCGACGGCGGTGAGGGTGAGCTGTGGGTGAGTATGCGCCTCGACGATCGAGCGCAGCTCTGTGTCACCGGCCGGAACGACCACGCGAACATGGCCGGCAACTCCGGCGGCAAGGACGCCGTCGAGGGCGTGTTCCAGCAGGGTACGGCCGGCACACTGAACGAGCGCCTTGGGCATACCCCGGCCGAGGCGCTCCCCGGCGCCGGCGGCGACAATGATCACGCCAATGCGTGTTGGATCTTCAGACACAGCTTCACCCTACGTGAACCCATACTGCACCTATTACTGAGGCATCCGCACTGGATCGGCCACAAAAAAGGACCGCAGCTATGCGGTCCTTTTCCTTAGTGCTAGGAAGCGAGTACTTCGTCGAGTACCGTCGCTGCCTTCTCTTCGTCCGTTTTCTCCGCCAGAGCCAACTCGGAGATGAGGATCTGGCGAGCCTTCGCCAGCATCCGCTTCTCACCGGCAGACAGTCCGCGATCATGGTCACGGCGCCAGAGGTCCCGAACTACTTCGGCAACCTTGATGACGTCTCCCGATGCGAGCTTCTCCAGGTTTGCCTTGTACCGGCGTGACCAGTTGGTAGGCTCCTCCGTGAATTCGGCCCGGAGTACGTCGAAGACGTGCTCTAGACCTTCCTTGCCCACAACATCACGTACGCCGACGAGGTCGACGTTCTCTGCTGGAACTTCAATGGTCAGATCACCCTGTGCCACTTTGAGCTTGAGATACATCTTCTCTTCGCCCTTGATGGTGCGCATCTTGATCTCTTCGATCTTCGCTGCGCCGTGGTGAGGGTAAACAACTGTTTCGCCGACCTCAAAAACCATGTGGATAAACCCCTTTCCCGCAGATCAGTTTATCACGGAAACGACACGCCGATGACGCGTTTACGCAGGTCAGCGGGACGAAGAGCGATCAATTGGCTATCATTCCGCTCTTGACGCAGAGCAGAATTGGTGCTTGCGGGTTGTGGTTCCACCCTTCACCGGCGGCAGTTGAAGTTCAGTGAAATCCAATAATCACCCTCAATGCCGATAGGCTGTTCTCTAGTGTTGTCCGTCGGTCCGCGCGACCATACCTACAGGAGTTAGTGCCGTGAACAGTGCCCCGAAGAAACGAGTACAGCTGGCAGCTGCCGGAACCGCTGTACTGGCTCTCCTTGGAGCAACCGGCTGTTCCGCAGTGAACGAGCAGGCCACCACCATCCAGTACGCCGCATCGGACGGAATCGTGGACAGCGTGGGCCCGGTCCTTCTGCGCAACATCCTCATCATCACCTCCGCTGAAGGTGAGCCGGGCGCGCTGCTGGGTACTCTCTTCAACGAGTCCGACTCCGCAGTCCAGGTGAGAATTGACGGCGAGAACGAGAATTCGCAGGTCACCATCGAGGCGAACGGCAAGTACGTCTTCGAGGACGAGGTGGACGACGACGGCACCCTGGAAGGCATCAGTGAGGTTCCGGGATCGCTGGTCGACCTCGAGTTCACCGTGAATTCCGAAAGCGAGACCATCCGGGTGCCGGTCCTCGACGGAACGCTTGAGGAGTACCGCGAGTACGTTCCCGGCGGCTTCACTCCGCCGCCTGCCCCCATCGAAGAAGTCGTTGAAGATGAGGAAGAGCTCTAGGGCTCGTATTTGTAACCCAGCCCCCGCACCGTCACGAGGTGCCGCGGGTTTGACGGATCAGGTTCGATTTTCCCCCGCAGCCGCTTGACATGGACATCGAGCGTCTTTGTGTCCCCCACGTAGTCCGACCCCCACACTCTGTCGATGAGCTGCCCGCGGGTCAGCACACGTCCGGAATTACGCAGCAGCATCTCGAGCAGCTCGAACTCCTTCAGCGGCAGCGAAACCTGCTCCCCGCTGACGCTCACAACGTGCCGTTCCACATCCATGCGTACCGGGCCTCCCGCGACGGTGCTGGCCACCAGCTCTTCCGGCTCGCCCTGCCTGCGCAGTACAGCACGCACCCGGGCCACCAGCTCCCGCGACGAATAGGGTTTGGTGACGTAATCGTCGGCGCCCAGTTCGAGTCCCACAACCTTGTCGATCTCTGAATCCTTGGCCGTAAGCATGATGACCGGGACGGAGGAGCGCTGCCGCAGCTGGCGGCATACTTCCGTACCGGAGAGGCCCGGCAGCTGAAGATCGAGGAGTACCAGGTCCGCGCCGCCGCGGTCGAACTCGGTGAGCGCATCAAGGCCGTTATCCACGACGACGGCGTCAAAGCCCTCCTTGCCCAACAGATAGGACAGGGGGTCGCTGAAGGACTCTTCGTCCTCAACGATCAGGATGCGGCTCACGCTTTCACTCCTTGGTTCTGGACACTGCTGCCCTTGTCGTTGCGGGCACTTTCGTGCCTGCTTCCCTGCACCGCGCCGGCGGCGACGCTCGCCGCCGGCCCTGCGCCGTCGTCGTCGGCTGTTTCCATCTCCGGCAGACGGACAGTGAACGTGCTGCCCTGGCCCTGCTGCGACCACACCGTCACTTCGCCGCCGTGGTTCGAGACGACGTGCTTGACGATGCTCAGCCCGAGGCCCGTGCCGCCCGTCTGCCGTGAGCGCGCCGCGTCGATGCGGTAGAAGCGCTCAAAGATCCGCTCCTGCTCCTCGGGGGTGATGCCCAGGCCCTGGTCCGTGACGGAGATCTGCGCCAGTCCGTCGCGTGAGCGCAGCCCAACACCCACCCTGGTTCCGTCCGGAGAATAGCGGATGGCATTGTCGATCAGGTTGCGGAAGGCGGTCATGAGGAGGTCCGGATCCCCGTAGACCGGTGCGTCGATCTTCCCGCCGACCACGATGTCGATCTGTTTGCTTTCGGCAGGAAGCTTGTTCCGGTCCACTGCCTCGGCGAGCACCGCATTGATATTGACCGCCTTGCCGCGGCGGACGACGTCGGTTCCCTGCAGCCGGGACAGCTCGATGATGTCCTGGACCAGGGCCGAGAGCCTGCCCGATTCCTTGTGCATCCGCTGGGCGAACCTGCGGACCGCCACCTCGTCGGAGGCTGCATCATCAAGGGCCTCTGCAAGGAGGGAGATGGCGCCCACGGGAGTTTTCAATTCATGGGATACGTTCGCGACGAAATCATTGCGGATCTCCTCGGTACGGGTGATCTCGGTGCGGTCATCCGCGAGAATGAGGAGGTATTCCTCGCCGAGCGCCGCGATGCGGGCGTGCACAACAATGGTGCCCTGTCCCAGGGGACCGCGCGGCAGTTCCAGCTGGCGCTCCTCGATCACTCCGTCCCTGCGCACCCGTGCGGTCAGCTCAAGGAGCTCGCTGTGCACGATCGTGTGGCCGCGGACGAGGCCGAAAGCGTAGGCCGCGGGACTGGCGCGGACCACGCCGTCGATCCCGTCCACAATGACGTAGGCACGGCCCACCACCGACAGGACATCGGCCGCCCCTTTGGGGAGCACCGGCTCGTCACTATCGAGGCGGGCACGGCGTTGCGACTCGCTGGCACGGAACGCGAGCATGCCGGCCACGCCGATAGCGAGGCCGACCAGCCCAGCCACGAGGGTCAGCAGTACAGGATCCACGGATCCAGCTTAGGCCGTGAATGCGCCTTCCCCTGCTGATCCGGTGGCTTTGGACCGGTGGTTCAACTAACGTTCACCTAAAGATGCGTAACAGTTAAGGGGCAGCTGAAAACGTGCTGGACAGGACTGCGCATCTGCGCCCGTTCAGCACCTCAAAGGGAAAGGACGCCCACGTGCGTAAGGTTTTTCAGGCGGAGCTTCACCAAATCGGCGAAGAACTCATCGAGATCTCGAAGCTGGTTTCGGAGGCCATGCAGAAGGCCACCACGGCGTTCGAGGCAGCGGATACCGAGCTGGCACAGGAAGTCATCGCCGCGGATGCGCGCATCGACTTCCTCCAGAACGACCTCGACGAGCGCGCGATCGACGTCCTTGCCCTGCAGGGGCCGGTTGCGAGCGACCTGCGCATGATTGTGGGTGCTCTGCGGATGAGCGCGTCGCTTGAACGGATGGGCGATCTCGCCCGGCACATCGCGCAGTTGGCCCGCCTCCGCTTTCCGGAGAATGTGATTCCCGAGAGCATCCGGCCCACCTTCATCGAATTGGCGCAGCTCGATATCGCGATCGCGAACAAGGTCACCGAGCTTCTCGAAACGCGCAACCTCGAGCTGAGTATCGAGATCAACGCGCACAATGCGCGGATCAACGAACTGCACGCCGGCGTGTTCAAGGCGGTTGCCGCAGCTGACTGGAACGCTTCCGCTCCGACCACGGTGGATGTCACCCTCGCCAGCCGCTACTTCGAGCGCTTCGCCGACCATGGCATTTCAGTTGCCCGGAAGGTCACCTACCTGGTCACCGGTGAGTGGCAGCCCAGCGCGCCGCTGAACTGACCTCACTGATCCACCGACGACGGCGGCCCGCTTCCTTCCGGAGGCGGGCCGCCGTCGTCGTGCGGGGCTGGGCTCAACCCATGCAGGGTACTTGGCTGCCGGAGCCTGCTAATGCTTGTTGCTAGTGCTTTGCTTTGCCCTGGTTGGCTACCGCTTCGATCGCGGCAGCGGCGGCGTCGGCGTCGAGGTACGTACCGCCGGCCTTGACCGGCTTGAGGTCCTCGTCCAGTTCATACACCAGCGGGATGCCCGTGGGGATGTTGAGGGAGGCGATGTCACCATCGCTGATTCCGTCAAGGTGCTTGACCAGCGCGCGGAGGGAGTTACCGTGGGCAGCGATGAGGACGGTCTTGCCAGCCTTGATGTCAACGCTGATGTCCGATTCCCAGTACGGCAGGAACCGCTCGAGGACGTCCTTCAGGCACTCGGTGCGCGGCAGGTCATCGCCGAGGTCCGCGTAGCGGGGGTCATTGGCCTGGGAGTACTCGCTCGAATCGTCGAGGGGCGGCGGCGGCGTGTCATACGAACGGCGCCACTCCATGAACTGCTCCTCGCCGAACTCAGCGAGGGTCTGGGCCTTGTCCTTGCCCTGCAGGGCACCGTAGTGGCGCTCGTTGAGCCGCCAGTCCCGCTTGACGTCGATCCAGGTGCGGTCAGCCGCCTCCAGTGCGAGGTTCGCAGTGATCGTGGCCCGCTTCTGGCGCGAGGTGTACACGATGTCCGGCAGGAGGTCATGCTCCACCAGGAGCTCGCCGCCGCGGACGGCCTCCTTGCGTCCCAGTTCCGTCAGTGCCACGTCCACCCAGCCCGTGAAAAGGTTCTTTTCATTCCACTCGCTCTGGCCATGGCGCAGCAGGATCAGTTTGTAAGAAGTCATGAATCCAGTCTGCCGTATTTGGCTGGATGGGGCACATGATGTGCTGCGGAAGGCGGTTTCATTACCCGTAACCTTGAACGGTGCCGACACGAAAACCCGGAAAGCCCGTTGGAGCGATCACCCGCGGCACAACCAACCCGAACCGTCTCCGGCGCATGGACCGCTGGCTGGCCGGTCCGCAGGCCTGGCGCATCCGGACCGCGGATGACCCGCTCGTGGTGGATCTTGGTTACGGCGCGACGCCGGTCACTGCCGTTGAACTCTTCACGCGCCTGCGAGCGGTTCGCGCCGATGTCCAGGTGATGGGTGTGGAAATCGATCCCGAGCGCGTCCGGGCAGCGCTTCCGCTTGAGCGGCCGGGCCTGAGCTTCCTCCAGGGCGGGTTCGAGTTGCCGATGCAGGGCCGGCGTCCCGCAGTTGTCCGCGCATTCAACGTGCTGCGCCAGTATGGCGAAGACGAGTACCTGGCTCATTGGGACCGGGTGCGGAGCCGGCTGTCGGAGGACGGCTTGTTCATTGACGGAACCTGCGACGAGATCGGGCGCAGGTCCACGTGGGTGGCGATCAGCGTGAATGGCCCGCTGTCATTGAGCATCTCGCTGCGCTTCGGGTGCTTCGGGGTGCCCTCCGATGTGGCTGAGCGTCTGCCGAAGGCTTTGATCCACCGGAACGTGCCGGGTGAGCGCGTGTTCGACTACCTGCAGGCGCTCGACCGCGCGTGGCTCGACGCCGCGCCCCTCGGTTCCTTCGGCAACCGGCAGCGCTGGATGGCGATGTGCTCTGCGATGTCCGACGCCGGATGGCCGCTTCTCGACGGTCCGTCGCGGTGGCGTCTGGGCGAGATTACCGCTGCCTGGGACGCGGTTGCTCCTCAGTGAAACGGCGGCAGGGCCTACCAGGGCCCGTACGGTCCGCTTCCCTGGACCTCGCTCACAGCGGGCTTCACATCAGCAAGGTAGACGCACGCCGCGATGATGGCAACGAGCTGCAGAAGTCCGAACAGGCCGATACCGCCGAAGAGCGCGGTGAGAGCCCCAATTGCCGCAGCGCCGGCCGTAAGTCCCAGCCAGAAACTCTTGGTGCGCTTGAACGTGGCTTCGAAGGAGGCGGGCTTGCGCCGGGCGCAGTCGACCAGCGCCCACAGTTCAATTGCGAGGGCGAGATAGCCGAGCACCCTGAACAGCCAGAACTCGGTCAGCAGCACAATTTCCACGGATTCAGCCTACCGGGTATTCGCCGCGGAGGAGAGTGCCGAATCAAGGTCCGTCCAGAGATCCTCGATGTTCTCGATTCCGACGGACAGCCGGACCAGCGCCTCGGGCACCGTTTTCGGCTCACCGGGCTGGCGCCGTCGTCGTTCAATCAGGGATTCAACGCCGCCGAGGGAGGTTGCCGGGAGCCAGAGGCGGACAGCTTCGACAAGCGCGTCAGCGGTTTCCCTGCTGTCCAGTTCGATACTGATAATGCCGCCGTAGCCTTTCAGCTGGGCGGTGGCGCGTTCGTGGCCCGGATCCGCAGGCAGTCCCGGGTAGCGGACCCGTTGGACCGCGGCGTGCTGCGCCAGCCTGGTCGCCAGTTCCAGCGCATTGGCCTGGCTGCGTTCCATCCTGAGCGCGAGTGTGCGCAGTCCCCGAAGCGCCAGCCACACCTCAAACGGCCCCGCAATCGCCCCGTGCAGCGTCCGGTAGGAGGTCAACTGGGCGCGCAGCTCAGCGTCCGACGTGACCAGTGCCCCGAGGACGACGTCGGAATGGCCGGCCAGATATTTGGTGACGGAATGGAGTACGACGTCGGCGCCATAGTCCAGCGGCCGGCATACCAGCGGTGTGTTGAAGGTGTTATCAACGACGACGACGGCGCCGGCTCCGTGGGCAGCTTCCGTCAGCACCGCGGTTTCCGCGACCTCAAGCATTGGATTGGTGGGACTTTCGAGCCAGAGCATGTGTGCGCCGTCGAGCTGTGTCAGCACCTGCTCGGTATCCGCGATGTCCACCTGCCGGACCGTCAGGCGGCCGCGGGCTTCCTCCGCGAGCGCCAGCGAGACGGACCCGCCGTATGCGTGGCGGGGAATGACCACCACTCCCCCGGTGGGCACAAGCGATAGGGCCGCGGCGGCGGCACCGAGGCCGGAGGCGAAGGCGAGCGCCGGAAGCGCGGCACCCTCGAGTTCTGCAAGGGCTTCCTCGAAGGGATCCCAGGTGGGGTTGGACATGCGCGCGTAGATGCGGTCGGATCCGGTGGGCGGCGCGGTTTCGTGGAAGGTTGATGACAGCACAATGGGCGGGTTGACCGGGGAATCGTGATCACGGGGCGGGCGGCCTGCGGCCACAGTGAGGGTATCCGGGGCAAGGTGCGCGTGATTCCCGCTGGTGTGCGTCATGGTGCAAGCGTAATTGGCGGTTTCGAAGCGCTGAAACCGTGACGATGCGCAGCTGCGCACCCGGTACGGCGTTCCCGGAAAGTGCATGCTGCATGCACTTTCTTGGGTCGGATGTCAGAGGCTGCTTCAGCACCGTGGTGGCCCACTGCAGGAATTGCCCTGCACCGCCCGGCGGATTGATTCCGTATGTTCTCCACAGGCCGCGCGGCCTGTCAGGCTGAGTCGGTAGGCTGATCCAGTGACATCCCAGACTCCCCGCCCTACCCGCGGCATGTTCATTGCCTTCGAGGGCGGAGACAGCGCCGGTAAGTCCACGCAGGCTGTGCGCTTGGCGGAGTTACTTCAGGCTGACGGCCAAACGGTGGTGCGCACCCGCGAGCCCGGTGGCACCGAAATCGGTGAGAAGCTGCGTTCCCTCGTGCTTGATCACGGGCACGGGTACATCGACGCGCGGACGGAAGCACTGATATTCGCCGCTTCGCGTGCCGCACACGTGCATCAGGTGATCCGGCCCGCTCTGGAGCGCGGCGACGTCGTCATCTGTGACAGATATATCGACTCCTCCGTGGCCTACCAAGGCGTAGGCCGCGGTCTCGGCGCGGAGAGCGTGCTGGGGATCAACCTCTGGGCGGTGGAGGGGCTCCGGCCGGATCTGACGGTGTTGCTGGATGTTGACCACGTGGAAGGCCGCGGCCGTCGAACCTCCACGGCAGCGCAGGAGGACCGCATGGAGTCGGAGCCGGACTCCTTCCACGAGCAGATCCGCGCCGCTTTCCGGGACCAGGCAGCGTTGAATCCGGAGGCATATCTGGTGCTGAACGCGTCGGATCCCGTTGATGAGCTGGCAGCGATAATCGCGGGCGCCGTGCGGGAGCGTGTGGCATGAGCGTCTGGACCTTCCTGACCGGTCAGGCCGCCGCCGTCGAACAACTGCGCCGTGCTGCCGCCGCGAACCAGCCCAATCACGCGTGGCTGTTCACCGGGCCGCCCGGCTCGGGCCGCTCCAACGCCGCGCGGGCCTTCGCCGCGGCGCTGCTCTGCGACCGGCCGCTGCTCGAGGAGCGCGGCTGCGGAGAGTGCAAGGCCTGCACGACGGCGTTGGCCGGCTCGCATGCCGACGTCACCAACGTGACCACCGAGAAGGTCACCATCAGCATCGACGAGGCCCGCGAGCTGGTGCGGAAGGCGCAGGACAAACCGTCCACCGGCCGGTGGCGCGTCATCATCGTTGAAGACGCCGACCGCATGCAGGAACGCAGCACCAACGTCCTTCTGAAGGCGATCGAGGAACCGCCTCCGCGCACCATCTGGCTGCTCTGCGCGCCCAGCCCCGGAGACGTGCTGGTCACCATTCGTTCCCGCTGCCGCTCAGTCAGCCTGCGGGTTCCACCGGTCGAGGCCGTGACGGACCTGCTGGTGAAGCGTGACGGCATCGACCCGATCATCGCCGAAGCTGCAGCCCGCGCCGCGCAGAGCCACATCGGAGTGGCGAAGCGCCTCGCCACGGACACCGATGCCCGCGAGCGGCGCAACCAGATCGTGCGGCTACCCCTGAACCTGCGCAATATCGCTGGTGCCATGAGGGCAGCTGCGGATCTCGTGAAGCTCGCTGAAGCCGAGGCGCAGAGCTCTTTCGAGCAACGTGACGCCGAAGAAAAGGCCGCGCTGCTGGTCTCGCTGGGCGCGCCCACATCCGGCACTCTTCCGCCTGCCATCCGTGCGCAGGTCAAGCGGCTCGAGGACGATCAGAACCGGCGGGCCAAGCGCTCGAAGAACGACTATTTCGACCGCGCACTGACCGATCTCACCTCGTTCTACCGTGACATCCTCATGTTGCAGCTCGGCACCTCCGGGTACCTGGTGAACGAGCCGCTGCGGCCTGAGCTCGAGCGCTATGCCGAACACGGCACGCCGGAGCAGACCCTCGGGCGCATTGAGGCCATCAACAAAGTGCGCACGCGGATCGTTGGAACCAATGTTGCCCCCCTGCTGGCCATCGAAGCGATGGCCGTCAGCCTGCTGCCAGAGAAGGAACTTTCCGCGTGACCCACTCCCAACCCGCGCGCCGCTCCCCGCTGCGTGCGCTGGCAGGTACTGCCGCCGTCGTCGTTGCTCTGGTGCTTTCCGGGTGCACAGCGGGTCCGGAGACCGGCGCGGCGACAGCGCCGGCCGAAGTTATCGGCGAGGTTCCCGAAGACCTTCAGGAGTTCTACTCGCAGGAGGTCGTCTGGGAGGAGTGCGAAGAGGATCTCGCTTGCGCGACAGTCGACGTTCCTCTTGATTACAGTGATCCGGGGCGGGAATCGATCGAGATCGCCGCTATCCGCCTTGATGCGTCAGGGGATGCCCAGGGCTCGCTCCTGGTGAATCCGGGCGGGCCGGGAGCTTCCGGCTATAACCTGGTCCGTGACTCCGCTGAGTTCATCCTCAGCGACCGGCTACGTCAGTCCTACGACGTGGTGGGCTTTGATCCGCGCGGGGTCAACCGGTCGTCCGCAGTGGAATGCCTGACGGACGAAGAACGCGACGAAGCCCGTACCGAGACGATTCCGCCGGATGCCACCGACGAGGAAGCCCTCGAGATCCTCGAAGCGGACTCAGCCGAGTACGCAGAGCTGTGCGCCGAGCGCACCGGTGAGTTACTGGGCTACATCGACACCGTCAGCGCCGCGAAGGACATGGACATCCTGCGCGCCCTTGTGGGCGAGGAACAGCTGGACTACCTCGGGTTTTCCTACGGCACTCAGCTGGGCGCCGCCTATGCGGAGCTGTTCCCCGACAACGTCGGGCGCTTTGTGCTCGATGGCGCCGTAGACCCTTCCCTGAGCTCGGCGGAGATCACTGCCGGGCAGGTCGCGGCATTCGATGAGGCGCTGCGCAGTTACGTCGCCGACTGCCAAAGCCAAAGCGAGTGCCCGCTTCCCGGTGATGTGGATGCCGGTGTGGCCGTAGTGGATGACCTCTTCGAGTCCGTTGAGGAGAGCCCCATGACGGCTGCCGACGGACGTCCGGTCACCATTGGGACGTTCTTTCAGGGCTTCGTGCTTCCGCTGTATGACAGTGCCAGCTGGCCTGCCCTGACCGCGGCGATCGACCGGGCGTTGCAGGGTGACCCCACGGAATTCCTCCGCTTCGCTGATCTCGGCGCGGAGCGGGAACCCAACGGCGACTACCTGACCAACGCGTCCGCCGCCTTCACGGCGGTCACCTGCCTCGATTACCCCATGCCGGCCGACCCGGCGGTCATGGCGGAACAGGCGGAAGCGCTCGAAGCGTCATCTGCGGTCTTCGGCGAGTACCTGAGCTACGGCGCGCTCGCCTGCAAGGAGTGGGCACACGAACCGGTGCTGGAGCCCTCCCCGGCCAGCGCACCGGATGCGCCGCCGATGCTCGTGATTGGAACCACAGGGGATCCCGCGACACCCTATGAGTGGTCGCTGGCCCTCGCGGACCAGCTCGAATCCGCCGTTCACGTGACCTGGGAGGGGCAGGGGCATACCGCCTACGGCCGCTCCGGCGAGTGCATCGAGTCCCTCGTCGATGATTTCCTGATCGACGGCACCGTGCCCGAGATGAGCGTCCGCTGCTGATTTTGACCGGTGAGCTTATGCTCTTATAGAGTTATTCCTTGTGGAATGAGCCTTTGCGCTAGCGAAGTTCACCCGCGCCAGCCTCCTTAGCTCAGTCGGTAGAGCGTCTCACTCGTAATGAGAAGGTCGCCAGTTCGACTCTGGCAGGAGGCTCTTTTTGTGCCCTCGTTGTGGCACAGTCCCGTGAGTGACAGTGTAGGATCTAGCGATTCAGGACCGGTGCTGCTTCGCCCGGTCCGCGGACAGCACACCAGCCAGCAGGATAACCAGCAACCCTGCGAACGGCACCACCAGGAGTCCTACGCGCAGGCTGAGGGTATCGGCGATCAGGCCGACGACGGGCGGTGACACCAGGAAACCCACGCGCATGAGCCAACTGATCACCGTCAAACCGGTCCCGGGCCGCAGCCCGCGCAGCTCATCGGCGCCGTGCATGGCGGCTGGCACCAACGTGGCAACACCGAAGCCGGCGAGACCGAACCCGATGATCGTCCCTGCGACGGACGGAAAGGCGAGCGCCGCTCCCATACCGAGGAAAACAATCACCCCGCCCGCCCGGGCGACCGCGCGCTGCCCGAAGCGGTCCACGAGCCCGTCGCCCAGCAGGCGCCCAATGAACTGCGCGCCCACCATCGCCACAAAACCGAGGGCAGCGATGCTGACACTGGCATCCAGTTGCCCCGAGAGGTAGACCGCCGCCCACGTGCTGCCGGCATCCTCGACCAGCGTCCCGCCGACCGCGATGAACACCAGCGCAGCAAGTGTGAGGTACGGCCCGGTCCGCCGCATCTTGGGGGCCCTGCCGTGGACATCGGGGCTTGGAGGCACCACCGCCCGCTCGACGGGCTCCGGACCGGCCAGGAGGAACCGGTAGGCGATCAACACGGCTGCGACGCAGAGGGCGCCGGTCACCGACAGATGGATTCCGCGCGGTAGATCGAGTGCACCTGCCAACCCTCCCATCAGCCCACCGGCGACAGCTCCGATGGACCACACGGCATGGAACGAGTTGAGGATGGACCGGCCGTACAACCGCTGCACCCGCAATCCGTGTGAGTTCTGCGCCACGTCGGTCACCGCATCCATTGCACCGGCGAAGAACAGCGCGGACGCCAGGGCAACCCAGGTCGGTGAAACGCCCGCAATCAGCACTCCCACCGCAACAAACAGTGTCCCGGCCACCGCCACTCTGGAGGACCGGAATCGGCGGATGAGCGTTGCCGCGGCCAACCCGGCGATCAGCGCGCCCAGCGGAAAGGACGCGACGGCCAGCCCGTACTCTGCGTTACTGAGCCCAAGGTCCTGCTTGATCTCCGGATAGCGCGGCAGGAGGTTGGCGAAGATGGCGCCATTCGTGAAGAACAGCACAGCGACGGCGATCCGTGCGTTCCGTGCTTCCCGTGGAACAGCTACGCGCTGCTCGGTGGTCATTGAGCTCATGATTGTCTTTCTAGAAATGGTTCCGGTGATCGGGGCACGTTCAGGGCGCGGGCGCGTCGGAGAGGAAGCGCCGAACCGCCCGTTCGGTGCCTGCCCGGGAGCGGGGGTGCTGGTCAAGGCTCACGTGGATGAAGAGTCCCTCGATCAGCGCGTCCACCTCGAATGCTGCGGTTGCATCCATGTGCCGCTCAAGGACAGCGCGGCTCTGCCTCATCCAGTCATGGGTGATCCGCCGGAAGGCCGGCTTCCGCGCAGCCAGTGTGTACAGCTCCAGGGTGAGCACCACATCCTCGGGGCTCTTGCTGAGGTCGTGATGCACAAGCTCGGCAATCGCAGCCACCAGTTGGTTCGTGCCGGACACGGCTGCCAAGCGGTCCGCAAAACGCCGGGCGATACGGCTGGCGTATCGGGTGAACGCCTCGCGGAGCAGCTCATCCATGTCTGCGAAGTGGTAGGTCATGGAGCCGAGCGGCACATCAGCATGCTTCGCCACCTTGCGGTGCGTGGTTCCGGCCACCCCATGCTCGGCGATTGTTGCCAATGCGCTGTCGATGATCCTGTCCCGCCGGTCCGGATCATGCCTGCGCTGGCTCATTGAGCTAGATCTCCCGGATCACGCGGGCAGGATTCCCCACGGCGACGACGTTCGCCGGGACATCCTTCGTGACGACGGCGCCGGCACCAATGACGCTGTTCTCACCGATCGTGACTCCCGGCAGCACAATGGCTCCGCCGCCGAGCCACACGTTGTCCCCGATAGTGATGGGAAGGGCCGCTTCGAGTTTGTCACGGCGCGGCTGCGGCTCGACCGGATGCGTGGGAGTCAGCAGCTGCACGTTGGGACCGATCTGGCAGTCCCGGCCGATGACAATGGGAGCGACGTCCAGCGCGGTGAAGTTGCAGTTGATGAAGGTCCCCGTGCCGATGGTGATGTACGTGCCATAGTCCACGGCAAGCGGCGGGCGGATGTGCGCACCTTCGCCAAGGTGACCAATAAGGGATTCAAGGATCGGTCGGGCGGAGTCCACATCCTGGGCGTACGCCGCGTTGTAATCGGAGGCCAGCTTGACGGCCCTCTGGTGACCGGCGGCAAGGTTGGGATCGTCAGCGATGTATAGATCACCCGCGAGCATCCGCTCCTGGTTTGTTCTGGAGTCACCCTCGAAATAGTTCGGCATGCGTACAAGCGTACACATTATGTGGACATCCGTACATATAACGTCCGTCAGGACGTGAGAGCCACTCGCAGCCAGAGGAAGCTGCGGGGAGCGAGCTGGATTCCGACCTCAAGCCCAACGCGCTTACCGGTGACCAGGTTGACGCCCGTGGGGTTGAAGCCCGACAGCGTCTCGGCCGAGATCGTCTGGCTATCATCGGCAAAATTCGCCAGCACAAGCACCACCGTCGTATCTCCCGGCCTTTGGTACCCGAGCACGTGCCGGTTCCCGGTGAAGAAATCGATCAGGTGGGTTCCGGCGAACTCAGGAGTGGCGGTCCGGACCGACAGGAGCACTTTAAGCCCCGAGTACAAGGTGCCCTGTGGCGTCGTCGAGTCGGCTCTCCGCGCGTAGCTCTCCGCGGGATAGCGCGGCCGGTGCACCCAGCGGCTATCAGCCTCATGCCCGGCCTCCCCTGCATAGGCGTAATCGTTCTCCTGCGCCACTTCGTCTCCCAGATAGATCAGCGGAACACCGCCCGTGCTCAGGATGATTGAATGCGCGAGCATGATCCGCTCAACAGCGGCGGCCGGTTCCTGCTCCATGCCCAGGAGCGACGCCGTCGTACCGGAGATCCGGCAGTCTCCGGTCTTGGGGTTGTCCTGGAAGGGAACTCCGTGGGCAAAGCTGCCTGCGAAGCGGTTGACGTAGAAAGAGTTGAGGAACCGGCGGTGTTCGAACCCGTTGATGCCGAGCTCGGCGGCGTCCTCGTCGGCAAAAGTCCAGCCGATGTCATCATGGCTCCGGACGTAATTCACCCAGGACGTACCCTCCGGCAGGTTGTGCCGCCGCTCCAGCGCCTGCGAAAGCAGCGAGACGTCCCGGGTGGCCATTGAATTCCAGATCAATGCCATCTGCAGGGGATTGTAGGAGAGCTGGCACTCTCCCGGGGCGATGTACTCGGCTACCTGATCCGGGTGCACGATTGCCTCGGACTTGAAGAGCAGTGACGGCGCCGCCAGCCGGCACACGGCGTTGAAAGCCTGCAGGAGAAGGTGTGCCTGGGGCAGGTTCTCGCATGAGGTGCCGAGTTCCTTCCAGATGAACGCGACGGCGTCCATACGCAGGATGCCTATCCCCTGGTTGGCCAGGAAAAGCATCTCCTCAGCCATTGCGCGGAACACTTCGGGGTTCGAGTAGTTCAGGTCCCACTGGTAGCTGTGGAAGGTCGCCCAGACCCAGCGTCCGTCCTCGAGTTGGACGAAGGATCCGGGGTGGTCGTCAGGGAAGATTTCCCGCGCATGGGCCTCGAACGCGTCCGGCATGGTGCGGTCGGGGAAGATCCAGTAATAGTTGCTGTAGTGGGGATCTCCCTGGGCTGCCTTGCGCGCCCAGATGTGCTCGTTCGAGGTGTGGTTGAAGATGAAGTCGACCACGAGGCTGATGCCTTCGCTCCGAAGCTCCGCAGCCAATTCGCGGAGCTCCGCCATTGTGCCAAGGTCTGGATTGACCTCACGGTAGCTGGAAACTGCATAGCCGCCGTCGGAATGCGGTTCCGGAGCCAGGAACAGCGGCATCAGGTGCAGGTAGGTAAGACCCAGCTCCTTGAAGTACGGGATGCGCTTGCGCACGCCATCAAGGTTCCCGGCATACCTGTCGACGTAGCAGACCCCTCCCAGCATCTCCTCGGACAGGAACCACGTCGGTTCCCGCTCCTGTTCTTCATCGATCAGCTTCTGTTCGGGCGTCCGGGAGACCCAGGATCGTGCGGTCAGGAGCACGAGTCGGGTTAGCTGGTCCAGCCAGTCGTCCCTGTCTCCGTACAGCAACTCGAAGAGCCGGTACAGCTCCGGAAAATGGGTATCGAAGCGGCGGTTGTAGTCGACCCAGCTCGGCCCGTCCAGGTCCGCATCCGAGCGCACAACATCCCGAACCCGCGTGAACACGCTGTCCAGATTCTGATCATCCATGTGCACCCCGTCAGCCGTGGGTCGTGTCGGCGGAGGGAATGACACAGGCGGGAACCGGCAGCCCGAGGGAGCGCACGTGCTCAGCATGACCGGCGCCGTCCACGCGCAACACATCCAGCGTGGACGAGTACTGGTTCGCCACGACAATGAAATCCGCGCGATCATCGCTGGCGGGTACCACCGCGAAGTGCCGCGGCCACGCGCCACCAATCGGCGTGTCCGACAGATGCCTGAGCGCATGCCCGCCCTCAATCGCAAACACGGCAAGGACATCAGGCCCGCGGGTTGCGGCATACAGCAGGTTCCGCGTGGCCGGGGAGACTCCCACATCGATGTGAGAGGGCTGGCTCGGCTTCCCGGCCGGCACCGGGGTTGCGAGCGCAGGCACGCTCGAGAGGATCGATCCGCTTCCGTCAGGAGCCAGCACGTGCAGGCGGGAGTCCAGTTCACCCACAACGACGACGGCGCCGCCCGGCAGCGCTGCCTGGTGCCGTGGCCCGGTGGCCGGCGGCAGCACCGACGCGGGGTCGCTGGGCCCGGACGCGGTGAAGCGGCGGACCTCATCGGTGCCGAGGTCACTCACCCAGACCGATCCGTCGCCGGCATCATGCACAAAGTGGGCGTGCGGCCCCTCCTGACGTTCGGCGTTGGGTCCTGAACCGGCGTTCGGGTACACGGCCGGCGTCCCCACCGGCTCGCCGTCGCCGTTCAGGTCCAGGCGGCTGACCACGCCGTCACCGTAGTTGGCGACCCACAGTGCGTCATCCAGGGCGAGGAGGTGACATGGGAACGAACCACCCGTCGGCACGGTGGCCCGAAGTAACAGGTCCCCGCCGTCCACGCTGAACGCGCTCACCATCCCCTGCTCCGTCTCCTGGACTGCATAGAGCATGTGTCCGGAAGGGTGGAGTGCGAGGAAGGATGGCGCCGTCGTCGTCGTAATGAGGTGGTCGCCGCTCAGGGCGCCGCTGCGCCGGTCAAGGCTTACACGCCAGATGCCCTCGCCGGAGCCGGGCTCGGCGCCGTCGCTCGCGTAGGTCCCGGTCAGAAGGTTCACGATGTCGCTGTCCATGGGGACTATTGTTCCCACAAAAAGGTGCAGGCACCGCATGCGTTGAAAGCGCGCATGCAGTGCCTGCAGGGTTCTGAACGACCTACCGCTCGGTTGATCGGGTCAACCGAGCCGGTCGGGGCAATCGATCAGGGGAAGTCAGCCGTTGCCGGGTTGGCGCCGATGCGGCCGGCCTCACCCTTGTCGAGGCCGTTGATTGCCTCAATGTCCTCTTCACTCAGGGAGACCTCAAGGGCCCCCCAGTTCTCGATGATGCGGGACTCGGTCACCGACTTCGGGATGACAACAAGCCCGAGCGCGAGGTGCCACGCAAGCACAACCTGCGCCGGAGTGGCGCCCAGCTTCTCTGCGATGTCTGCAAGCACCGGGTCCTCGAGCAGGCCCTTGCCGGAACCGAGCGGAGAGTAGGACTCGTGGAGGATTCCCTTGTCCGCCTCGAAAGCGCGCAGCTCGGCCTGGTTCAGGTACGGGTGCGTCTCGACCTGGTTGATCGCAGGCACCACACCGGTGGCATCGATGATTTCCTGCAGTGCTTCAACCGTGAAGTTGGAGACACCGATGGAGTGGACGCGGCCGCGCTTCTGGAGTTCAACGAGCGCCTTCCACGTGTCCACATACTTGCCCTGCTTCGGCTGGAGCCAGTGGATCAGGTAAAGGTCGAGTGTTTCGAGGCCCAGCCGCTGCATGGACTCCTCGAACGCCTGGAGGGTGCTCTCATAGCCCTGGTCAGCGTTCCACAGCTTGGTGGTGATGAACAGTTCCTCGGGGCTGAGACCGGAGGCTGCAATCGCGCGGCCCACGCCCGCTTCATTGCCGTAGATTTTCGCGGTGTCGATATGCCGGTAGCCGGCCTTGAAAGCGCGTCCGACGACGTCCTCCGCCGTTGCGTCGTCGACCTGCCACACGCCGTAACCCAGCTGGGGAATGGTTCGGCCGTCGTTGAACGTCAGGTTTGGTGAGGTACTCATGTATCCCTTTCGAAGACTGTTGCTCCTGTCGAACTGTGGCAACCCCAGCCCGGCGGCGAGTATTCCGAGACTTCGCTCTTGACCCGGCTTTTAAGCGGGTGCTTCCAGCAAGCGCTCAGCTTCCACGACATCTTCGGCGACTACCTCCGCCCGGCGCCGGACATTCTCCAGTCCGGCAGATGCGATGCCCCACCGCTCGCCGTCCAGGCGCGCCATCGCGGCCGCCTCCGCTGTGGTTGCCAGTGCGTTGCCCGCGCGGGACAGTGCACGATGCACCTGGAGAAGTGCTCCCGGGATGTCCAGTCCCTCGCTGGGGTGCTGGGCTTGAGCGGTCGCGCAGCACTCGCGCACGCGCGGCAGCAACTGGGCAAGCTGGTTGGCGATGCCCGCCAGCTCGTTGTAGACGGCGTCGTCCTCCACGCCCTCGAGGATCTGGTGGTACCGGTCGAGCCCGCGCCGGAAGCGGTCGTGAGCGCGGCGCCACACGCCTGTGCCAAGCTCCGCGTCATCCTTGCGGCCCTGTCGGGCCGCCGCAAAAAGTGCCACCTGCGTTTAGAGGTACTGGCCCGGACCGTGGGTGTCCGGTGTCTGCGCGGGACCGGGCCGGGCTCCGGGAGCGCGCTTCGGTTCACCGTCGTCGCCGACCACGACCCCCGGAGCAAGAACGGTGCCGGGTGGCAGTTGCTTCAACTGAAGTTGCGCAGCCAGCTGCTGGTTGGCCATCTGCTGAGCGGCAAGCGCGGTCTGGATACCGTGGAACAGACCTTCGAGCCATCCCACCAGCTGCGCCTGCGCAACGCGGAGCTCAGCGTCTGTAGGAACCACGTCATCCGTGAACGGCAAGTTGATCCGGTGCAGCTCCTCGACCAGTTCCGGTGCAAGTCCGTCCTCAAGCTCACGCATGGAACGCTCATGAATCTCGGCGAGGCGGCTGCGCCCGGCATCATCGAGAGGAGCGCTGCGCACCTCCTCAAGTAACTGCTTGAGCATGGTGCCGATGCGCATGACCTTGGCGGGCTCGTCCACCAGCTCAGTCAGTTTGGTGCCCTGCGCCTTATCACTGCGGGAGCCGCCGTCGTCGTTCTGTTCCGGAAGGCCACGTCCCGCGTCCAGCTCTCCTGACAGGATCTGGCTCTCCTTCGCCGCGGGCGCGGGGGTGCCGTCGAGGTTCTCGGGCTGCTGTTGGGTCATAGGTTTATGCTCTCATGTGGCGCGGAACCGGAAGCGTGTCAGTCGGTCTCGTCCCTGTGCGCGAGCTCTTCCTCACGGCCCTCCTTGTACTCGCCCCCGGGACTCACGCCCGGAACGCGCTGCCCGGCGTTGAGCTGCCCGGAGGTGAAGTGGCCTTCGGAGAACTCGGGGCCGCCGTCATTTTCTTCCGAGGGAGCGTTGACGTCTTCACGCAAGTGCTCGTCCTCGGATTCGGCGCCGGGGCCGGGCGCGCCAATGTCTTCACGAAGGTGTTCTGGAAGGTTCTCGGTCATCACCCCAGCAAATCACGCGCAGTTCGCGGGCGCTAGGAGGTTTTGCGCACATAAGGCGGGTCCGAGCCGGCCGGACCCGCGTTATCTGCGCTGAATTTCGGCGTTCAGTGCGAGGGATCGTCCCGGCCATCACGGGAGTTGGATCCCTCGCTGAGGCTGGAGTGGGTGTCCGTCCGGGGATCGGGCCCGTCATTGGCGGTGTCGCGGGGATTGTTCTTCACGCCGTCATTCACCTGGTCGGCAAGGTTTTCTGTCCAGCTCTCGGCGGCACGCTCCAGACCGGACTCCTCGTCCTTGCCGTGCGATGCGCCGTCCGGCTCGCCGTCTGCCCTGTGCTTGGCCATGGTTCCTCCTTGGAATTCAGGTGGAAGCTAGCTTGTCACACCGCCCGGAATCCACAAAGCAGCCTTAGTGTCGCGGGTGCGCCTAGCAGCGCATCTACTCAAGGAGCGCCCTGCGTGTCATGGGGAGCCTGGCGCGGGTGAAAAGCCAGGCAGAACCGGCTCCAATCAGCGGAACAAGCACCACAAGCGCCAGAAGCTGGGGCCAGGGGATGATGAGCTGGTACTGCGGCACCGCCGCTAAAACAGCGGCGGCAGGAACCAGACCTCCCACCATGCCAAGAACGACGCCAAGGCTCGCGCCGAGCGCTGTCTGTGCAGCCGCCAGCCGCTTGCGCAGCGCCGGTGCGGCACCGATTCCGGCGAGGGTGACGTGGTCACTGCGACCGTCGGCGAGCGCGAGTCCGGCCGTGATCGCAGCCGAGGTCAGCGCCACCAAAGCGGCAATGCCGCAAATAGCCCACAGGATTTCCTCGACAGGTGGACCTGGAAACTGGAACATGAATGTTGATTGGTAACCCATGGTTTCGATGAGCTCCGCGTTGATTTCATCCGCGATGGCGTTGGTGGGCTGCCGCGGCAGGTCCATAACGACGAAGCTCTCCTGGATCTCGAACCCCAGACCCTCGGCGGTGGAAGGCGAGATGATCCCTTCCAACCCGAGATTGGGTGCTCCGGTAGCAGCAACTGCCTCCACCCGGATTCGTTCGGTCTCACCAGGCTTCCCAGTCTCCGGATCCCACCATTCTTCAAGGATGGTTACGTGGCCGCCCTCGATCCACGCTGGGTTTAGAACCACCATCTTGCCGGACTTCAGCGCAGTGACCACCTCTTGCGAGGGGGCGTGCCCGAAAATCGCTGTGACGGCCTCAACATCATCGGCAACAAACTGGGGCAAGCCCGCGTTGCCACCATTGAAGGGATCGCGGCACGTAGCCGGATCTGCAGTTTCTTCGGCGATCCGTACTGCACACGTATTCGCGGCTGGTAGCTCCAGCCTTCGATAAGTGCACTCTCCATCGAGCGGGCATGAATGCTCGACTCCACTCACGACGGTCGCCTCACCGACGCTCCCCATCACCTTCTCGACCGCGACGGCAGCAGGAGTGGGGTCAATCGAGCTGAGTGACCCGTCCTCCTCGTTGTAGTGCACCAGCCTCACGGATCCTTGGAGGTCTCGAATATTATTGGATTGCCCAAACTGGGCTTGATAGGCCGCTGTTGCTGATCCGACCATCACGATCGCAGCAACCGAGGTCGCCGCGAGAACAGCGGCAACCGCCGGAACAGCGCGGCTCCGGTTGCGGGAAGCATCCCGTGCAGCCATCCGCACTGATGTGGGGGCCCTGGAAGCTGCGCGAGCAATGAGATCCACAATTCTTCCCGTGCACGCCAGCAAACCCGAGATGAAGAAGAGTGTTCCCAGCGCCATGAGCGGAACGAAGAACAGCGCACGCGACGCAGCCTCTTCGCCGTCAGCAGCTGCGAACGCAAGCCAGACACCGGTTCCGCCGAAAACGATCGCAGCGCCCAGACAAGCCAAGCCAGCACGCGGAATACGCCGGGCCGGCCTGGAGGCTGAGTGCGCCGATTTCACTGCAGTGAATACATTCTGACGAGCGATCGCGGATCCGGGCACCAAAGCGGCGATGACGGATGCAAGGAAACCGAGGCAGGCGAAGATACCGATTGGCCACCAGGTCAGGTGAAACCCTGGGAAAGCCGGCGAGTAGTTTGAAAGGTGCCAAACGACCCACGCGGCAGCGGCAGCAATTCCAAGAATCGCCCCGACGACTACGCCAATTGCTCCCAGCACGACACCGGAAGCAGTGACAATGAAACGGATCGTCGATTTCTCTCCACCCGCAGCGGCGAGCAACGCCAGCATCCTGCGCTGACCTTTCGCGCCGACTGCAAACGCGGCACCAGCGAGCAGACCGACTTCAGCGAGAACCAGTGAGCCAATAACGCTGATCGCCACCATTCCCGTCAGGAAACTCTGCGTCTGATAGTCAATCGCAGAGTTGGGGACTTCTGACGCGTCCGGCGGATCAAGTAAGACTGCCCGGGACAACGCCGAAACGCCGACAGCGTTGAGTTCCTTGATTTCCGGCCACGTCAGCGGGTTATCTCCCAGCAGGTATACGTGCGCCGCCGGCGCTCCCTGAGATGCTTCCGAGAGCGGATGTCCGGGCAGGGCATAAACAATCTCCCCGATAGCGGCCCATCCCTTTTCTCGAATGATTCCAGCAATCGGGTAGGAGTCAGAACCGACCTTCAGCTCATCACCTACGCTCAAATCCATTCGTAGGGACAGCGCAGTGCTGAGGTACACCGCGTCTGATTTCTCTTCCTGCGAGCCCTCCACAAGATCGAAGCGTGATGAGAAGGCTGGCTCGAACAGCTCTGTGGTGCGGATCTGCGTGAAGACCGGCACTTTTCCCTTGGCGAGCTCCAGCTGACCTGTCTGCTCAACTATTTTCTTGTAGCCGGATGGCGCCGCTTCAAGGGGAGTCCGCGCCACGAAGTTTGAGTCTGGTGCAGACACTTGCACGCCCGAGTGCGGCTCAGTCGGCATCTGGACGAAACCACCGCCAACTCCCGGCATGAGCACTGCCTGCGCCGTTCCTAATTCGGTGTCAATCCGCTCCTGTGCGGTCATCTGCGAGCTAGTGATCAACAGCGCAACCATGGTCATTCCTGCAACCGGCAAAGCTATCAGCGCCACGATCAGGGCACTGCGTCCCTTGTGCTTCCTCGCATCCCGCCAGGCCAGCCGTAGAGCCATGAGAAACGCCTGCTTCCGGGCGCCCTTGTAGGCGCCGACTTCAACACCCATGGCTAGAGGCCGCTCTGCGCCAATAAGGCTGCCGGGTCATTGGCCGCCTGCGACTCGTCGACAATCCGCCCGTCACGGATGAAGATCACGCGGTCGGCCCATGCAGCGTGCCGCGCTTCGTGTGTGACGAGCATGACGGCTGAACCTTCATCAGCCCGGTGCCGGAGTACGCCCATGATTTCGTCCCCGGTTGAAGAGTCCAGCGCTCCGGTTGGTTCGTCGGCGAGGATCAGGTGCCGGTCCCCCACGATTGCCCGTGCGATCGCAACACGCTGCTGCTGGCCGCCGGACATCTCATCCATGAAGCGGTCGGCGAGATTCTCGATGCCCACGAGGCGCAGGGCGTCCTTGGCCTGCCTGCGTGCCTTTCGGGTGGGAACGCCGTCGAGCTCGCGCGGCAGGGAGACATTTTCCAAGGCTGTCAGCGTGGGCACCAGGTTGAAATCCTGAAAGACGTAACCCACTGCACGACGCCGGAGTCTCGCCAACTCATTCAGTGTCAGACCGCTCAGCGGCGTGCCTTCAACATAGATCTCGCCCGACGTCGGACGGTCCAGTCCTCCGGCGAGCGCCAACAGTGAAGATTTGCCGGAGCCGGACGGCCCCATTACCGCCACGAATTCGCCCTTGCTAATGGTGAGATTCACGTTTCGAAGGGCTGCGACGGACGTGGCACCCTCTCCGTATGTCCGCCCAACCGCGGCAAGTTGCAGAACCTGGCTCATTTTCTTCCCCCATGGATGTGTGATTTGTCCTCCGCCACGGCCCCGGACGCGGGTTCCCCCACATCCCGAGTACGGGACCGGGCGGCATGGTGCTTACTGAGTTGAAGCATCCGGGACTCGCAGTGGTCCAGCCACCGGACCTCGGCTTCGGTGCTGTAGATCAGGGAATCCAGCACCAGCAGCCAGGCTGTGTCCTCCGGCCGATCGTGCGCTGCGGTTGTGCGGCGCACCTTCGTGTAATCCTGCAGCGACCGCATCGATGCGGATCGCTGCGCCTGGATGACTGCCCGCACATCGACCCCAGGAAGGGTCACTGCGAGCGCCAGTTTGATGGCCAGCTCGTTACGCGGCGGATTCGTGGCGGCGACCGGCTTCGCGAACCAGTTCCGCACCTCATCCTCCCCGCTGTCGGTAAGTCGATAGATCACGTGACCGTCGCCGTCGTCGCCGTCGTTGGTCACCAGGCCGTCGCGTTCGAGCCGGTCCAGCGTTGTGTACACCTGCCCGATGTTCAGCGGCCAGGTTGAGCCCGTTCGCTGCTCGAACTCAGCGCGGAGCTGGTAACCGTACCGCGGCTGCTCCTGCAGGAGCGCCAGCAAGCTGTGGCGTACGGACACGGGACCCCCTTTGCATACTCAGTATCTAACGGGATCAGTATTGCATACTGAGTATGCAGCTTCCACAACCGGCACTAAAGCGTCAGGAGTACTTTTCCTGTGTGCTGCCCGGAGTCGAAATACTGATGCGCCTGCACAACTTCCGAAAGAGGGAACGTGCGGTCAACGGGCACGGAAATGGACCCGTTGGAGATGAGCGGCCAGACGTGCTCACGCACCCCCGCCATAATGGCCGACTTCTCCTCCACAGGCCGCGAGCGCAGCGTGGTGCCGGTGACGGACGCGCGCTTGCCCATGAGGGAACCGAGGTTAACCTCGGCCTTCACTCCACCCTGCAGTCCGATGACCACGAGGCGGCCTCCCATCGCCAGGGCTTCAACGTTGCGTCCGAGGTACTTGGCGCCCACGACGTCGAGAATCACGTCCGCGCCCCTTCCCTCGGTGGCTGCGCCCACCTCCGCAACGAAGTCCTGCTCCCGGTAGTTCACGCAGACCTCCGCGCCGAGCGAACGGGCGTAGTCCAGCTTCTCCGGCGTTCCAGCCGTCACGATCGTCCGCGCCCCGAGTGCCCTCGCAAACTGGATAGCCATCGTGCCGATACCGCCGGAAGCACCGTGGATGAGAAGCGTTTCACCGCTGCGCAGCCCTGCAACCAGAACCAGGTTCGAGTACACCGTCGCAGCCACTTCGGGCAGCGCAGCGGCCGCCACCAGATCCACACCGGCAGGTACGGGCAGCACCTGACCGGCAAGCACAGCGACCTGCCCGGCGTAGCCGCCGCCCGAAAGGAGCGCAACGACGGCGTCGCCGCGCAGGAAGGCCGACCCACCGCCGTCGGCTATTCTTCCCGACACCTCAAGGCCCGGATATTCAGAAGCACCGGGAGGCGGCGGGTACACGCCCCGGCGTTGCTGCGCGTCGGCCCGGTTCAGTCCGGCCGCGACGACATCGATCAGTACCTCCCCGGCCTGGAGACTGGGGGGTTCGACGTCGGCCACCTGTAGAACGTCCGGCTCGCCGAAGTCGCGAAGCACTACTGCTTTCATCGTTTCCATTCCGGACCTCAATCTGCTGGCTGGAGTTTTGTGCAACCTGCTCTGCATGAAACACTATTCCCCGTATGGAAGGTTGTCCGAGCGGCCGAAGGAGCTGGTCTTGAAAACCAGTGGACGGTAACCCCGTCTCAAGGGTTCGAATCCCTTACCTTCCGCATCGAGCTGAGCCGGCTCACCAGTTGCACCCCGTCCTGATGGGCGGGGTGCAACTGTTTTCGGAGCCGGTTCCGCCGTGGATCCTGCGCGATTCGCATACACCCCGGCCTCCCCATCCCATCGGGTAGGCTCCCAAAGTGCCGACAACGACGAGGAGCCTTTCAATGATGATCGCTGCCCCGAAGCGATACTTCCTGCCCGCTGCCCTTTTGTGCACGGCAGCGGTGTTGGGTGGCTGCACTTCCGGGAACGACGACGGCGCGCAGCCTTCTGAACCATCGGCGGCGGAAAGCGCTCAGGCGGTTGAGAGACAGGCGGCCTCCGAGGTGGCTCCCAGGGACCTGCAGGAGGGCCAGTGCATGGCTGACTCGGGCACTGCTGCGGATCCCAACCTCCAGGTGCTGCCCTGCGGGGAGCCCCATCCGTTTGAGGTGTTCGCTACGACGGAACTGCCCGCCGGCGAGTACCCCGGGCTCGGCGAGGCGGACGCTCAGGCGCAGGAATTCTGCCGCAGCGAATTCGCTGCGTTCATCGGCCTGGACTACGACGCGTCAGCCCTTGACCTCCAGTATTTCTATCCCGTCGAGTCGGAATGGACTGACGACGGCGGGCGGTCGGTGGTCTGCCTCGTCGGCAGCGCCGGCGGCGCACCTTCGACGGGAACACTCCGCGGCTCCAACGAATAGTTCCCAACAGCAAGTAGTCGTGCTTGAATATGCAAGGCGTTCGGTGTGGTCTACATCACTAAAAGGTGATGCTCCGTACGCCGACGTCCGGCACATCACCGGGCCGATGATGGGAAACGCCGTTGATGGTCTCAACCCGGCTGCTCTGTTCTCCGCGAGGTAACCACCCGTTCACTGCGGCGTGGTTGGCTTGCCGCGACCGGATTGTCACCGGCAGATCCTATTGTCACTTTCGTGGCCAGTTCCGCCGAGGCACAGTGCCGAAGCGGGCATCACTCGCGGCCGTAATCCGGCCAAAAGCAAGGAGAAACAGGACGAATGAAAAATTCGTGGAGGGGCGCGCTGTGCTCAGCGCTTTCGGTCGGGCTGATTGCCTCACCGATGGCGTTCTCGCCAGCCAGCGCAGATGAAACCGTCGACGCCCAAGCGGCCGTCGGCGTCGTTATCAATGAGGCGTACGTTAACGGGGGCAGTGCCAACGCGCCGTTCACGCACAAGTTCGTAGAACTGGTCAACACCACTGACGTCGCAGTAAGCCTCGATGGCTGGTCGCTTCAGTACCGGTCAGCGACGGGGGTTGTTGCCCCGACCGGCGTTGCGCCTCTGAAGGGAAGCATTCCGGCAAACGGAAACTTCCTCATCCAGGCGTCCAGCAATGGCGCCGTCGGCGAAGCGCTGCCGGCGGCTGATGTCACGAGCTCGCTGAATTTCAGCGGGAGCAGGGGGACCATCGTCCTGTCTGATCAAGCTACGGCGGTCGGCTCGCTGCCTGTCGGCACGGTCGTGGGTGTGCCCGGCGTAGTTGACCTGCTGGGATACGGAGACTCCAACACCTTCGAGACCGCAGGCGAGGAAGGCCCTGGCAGCACCCGCAACCCACTGTCGATGAACCGCGCCGAAGGCGTGGACACTGACAACAACATCGCGGACTTCACCGCGCTCGACGCCGTCACTCCCACCAACGCTGCCGGTGAGACCGCTGGAACCGAACCCGAACCCGAGCCCGAACCGGAACCGCCCACTCCCGGCGAAGTGATCCCAATCGACCAGATTCAGGGCACCGGCGGAGCAACGCCGTACGAAGGGCAGGTTGTCACCACCCGCGGCGTAGTGACTGCCACCTACCCCACCGGCGGATTCGACGGCTACTACATCCAGACTGCCGGGACCGGCGGTGATCTGGGTGCGGATCACTCAGCATCCGACGGCATCTTCATCTACTCGACTGCGACGGTTGCGGACGTCGCTGTCGGCGAACTCGTCGAGGTAACGGGCACCGCCGGCGAATTCTTCGGCCTCTCACAGATCACCGTCCTGGCCGGCGGAATGACCAAGCCGGTTGAGGCTGCAGAGGCAGTCAAGACCGCCTCCGTCGCATACCCGGCCGATGACGCCGCACGGGAGGCACTCGAGGGAATGCTCGTCCAGCCGACCAACGGCTTCACGGTCTCGGACAACTACGCTCTGAACCAGTACGGCGAACTCACCCTTGCCGTAGGGGACGCTCTCCTGGTCCAGCCAACGGAAATCGCGCCGCCGGGCACTGCTGAGAATGCTGCTGTCGCAGCTGACAACGCGGCCCGCCGCGTCAAGCTCGACGACGGCGCCACCACAAATTTCCTCAGCAGCGCCAACATGGACCAGCCGCTGCCCTACCTCACGCCGGAGCAGCCGGTGCGGGTCAATTCATCGGCAACCTTCACCTCGCCCGTTGTGTTCGATTTCCGCAACAGCTCCTGGAAGTTCCAGCCGCTGACCGCACTCACCGCAGCGAACGCCGCCGAGGTGCAGCCCGTCGCGTTCGAGGGCTCACGTCCAGACGCGCCGGAGAACGTTGGCGGCGACGTCAAGATCGCGTCCTTCAACGTACTGAACTACTTCACCACCACCGGCGACCAGCTGACCGGGTGCACATACTACGAGGACCGCGACGGCAATCCCGTCACCGTCCGCGGCGGTTGCGATGCCCGCGGCGCCGCGAATGCGGAGAACCTGGAGCGCCAGGAAGCGAAGATCGTTGCGGCAATCAACGCGCTTGACGCCGACGTCGTGTCCCTCGAAGAGATTGAGAACTCGGCCAAGTTCGGCAAGGACCGGGACGTTGCCCTCGCCACGCTGACGGCCGCCCTCAATGAGGCTGCGCCGGGTGTCTGGGACTACGTCCGTTCACCGGATGCGCTGCCCGCCATTGAGAACGAGGACTTCATCCGCACGGCGTTTATCTACAAGAAGGCGGTCGTGGAGCCAGTTGGCCAGTCCGTCATCCTCGATGACAACGTGGCATTCTCCAATGCGCGCAAGCCCCTGGCGCAGTCCTTCAACATCGTCGGCGGTGATGAATCCACCAAGTTCCTCACCATCGCAAACCACTTCAAGTCCAAGGGATCGGGCAGCGGCGAGAACGCGGACCAAGGTGATGGACAGGGTGCATCCAACGCCGACCGCATTGAGCAGGCAAACGCTCTCGTCGCCTTCGCTGAACAGCTGAAGGCTGACGCCGGGACCGACAAGGTCTTCCTTGCCGGTGACTTCAACTCCTATTCGGCCGAGGATCCCATGCAGGTTCTCTACGACGCCGGCTACATCAACCAGGGCGCCAAGACCGACGGATACTCCTACGTCTTCTCCGGACTCGTTGGTTCCCTTGACCATATCCTCGCCTCCCCCGCGGCAGACGCGACGGTGTCCGGCGTGGACGTCTGGAACATCAACGCGGTGGAATCCGTAGCTTTCGAGTACAGCCGCTACAACTACAACGCCACCGACTTCTACGCGCCGAACCAGTTCAGGGCAAGTGACCACGATCCGGTGATCGTCGGCCTGAACCTGGCACAGACGGACACCACGACCGAGCTGAACCTCATGGGCATCAACGACTTCCACGGGCGTATCGACTCGAACACCGTGAAGTTTGCTGGAACCGTCGAGGAACTGCGCGCCCAGTACGGCGAGGAGAACTCGCTGTTCCTCTCCGCCGGGGACAACATCGGAGCATCACTCTTCGCCTCCTCGGTTGCACAGGACCAGCCCACCATCGACGTCCTCAACGCTCTGGACCTCCGCGCTTCGGCTGTCGGGAACCACGAGTTCGACGCCGGTTTCGCTGACCTGAGCGGCCGCGTGGCCGACGCCGCGGAGTTCCCGTACCTGGGCGCCAACGTGTACCAGAAGGGAACCACCACACCGGCCCTGCAGGAGTACGAGATTGTGGACATGGGCGGGATTGACGTCGCCATCATCGGCGCAGTCACCGAGGAGACACCGTCACTGGTGAGCCCGGACGGCATCGCCGACCTCGACTTCGGCGATCCCGTCGAGGCCGTGAACCGGGTGGCGCAGCAGATCGAGGACCAGGATCTGGCCGACGTCATCATTGCCGAGTATCACGAGGGAGCCGGAGACGGCGCCGTCGAGGGCTCCACCATTGAGGGTGAGGTTGCCGCGGGAGGCGCGTTCGCTGACATCGTTACCGCTACCTCGCCGCTCGTGGACGCCATCTACACCGGCCACACGCACAAGCAGTACGCATGGGATGCACCGGTACCGGGCGCTGAGGGCGAAACCCGCCCCATTGTCCAGACCGGTTCCTACGGTGAGTTCATCGGTCACATCACGCTCACCGTGGATAACGCCACCGGAGAGGTCGAGTCGTACACGGTGCAGAATGTTGCACGCACGGCCACTGATTCGGCGGCCCTGGTAGCAACCTATCCGCGGGTCGCCGAGGTCAAGACAATCGTTGACGCGGCGCTGGCCGAAGCAGCAGTCATCGGCAACCAGCCCGTCGGCTCCGTGACAGCGGACATCACCACCGCCTTTATCAACGGTGTGCGCGATGACCGTCTCTCCGAATCGACGCTCGGCAATCTGGTCGCAGATTCCCTGCGGGAGTCGCTTTCATCCGCCGAACGCGGCGGAGCCGAGATCGGCGTCATCAATCCCGGCGGCATGCGCAACGAGCTGTACTACGGCGAGGATGGCGTGATCACCTACGCGGAAGCGAATGCGGTGCTGCCATTCGTCAACAACCTGTGGACAGTCACTCTGACCGGCGAGCAGTTCATTACGATGCTCGAGCAGCAGTGGCAGCCGGAAGGCGCCTCCCGGTCCTTCCTGGCGCTCGGGCTGTCAGACAACGTGTCCTACACTTACAACCCGGATCTCGCTGCCGGCTCCCGCATCACGTCGGTCACGATTGACGGGGCCCCGTTGGATCCGGCCGCAGAGTACAGGATCGGAACAGTCAGCTTCCTGGCCCAGGGCGGTGACAACTTCACCGTCTTCCAGCAGGGAACCGATGTCCGTGACTCGGGACTTGTGGACCGCGATGCCTGGGTCAGCTACATCGAGGCGAACAGCCCGCTCATACCGAGCTTCGACCGTCGCTCAGTGATCGTGAAGGATGCACCGGGCACCGTCACGGCTGGTGACACCGTCACCTTCGACGTTGCAAAGCTGAACCTGACGTCGCTGGGCAGCCCCACCAACACCAGCCTGTCGGCGAGCTTCGTCGACGGCGCCGGCAAGGTTACCGAGCTGGGTACCACGCCCGTCACGGATGGCGCGGCGCAGGTCACGGTCACTGTTCCGAAAGCAACACCGGGAGCGGGCAGCATCGTTCTGGTCGCCAAGGAATCCGGAACGACGGTGACCCTGCCGGTCACCGTCGAGTCGGTCGCCGGAGCGGAGTGCGTCGCCCCGGTCAAGCCGGAGCGGGGCCCAGGCGCCGAGAAACCGAACAGCTACGGCAAGGCCATGGCCGAGTACCGCAAGTGCCTTGCGGCTGCGCGTCGCGGCTAGACATGCGTCGCGGCCGGTGTAAGGCCTTGGTGAACTAACGAAGAAGCGCTCCTCCGCAACACGGAGGAGCGCTTCTTCGTTCATCGCGATGTTGTCCGAAGACTCACCGCGATAGCGGCACCATTCAGGCGAGGAGTGCGCGTGCGATGTCGTCGGCATCCCGCAGCGTACGGCCCCCAGCGTCCAGGGAGGCGCCGGCCTCTGCGGCAATCGACGTTCCCCACTGCACGGAGCTGAGCTGCAGGCCCAGGACGTAGAGGTTCTCCCTCGCCAGGCCATTGGCGCCGATTGCCCGGTACGGCGGCCTGCTGACGTCGATCCCGGGAGATACTTCCGGCACGCCATCTTCCGACATCATGGTGCGCGCCCGGACCAGGCCGTCCTCCAGCAGCCTGCGAAGCAGGACCGACCGATTCTGGGCCACGCGGTTAGCCGGCATCATCGCCTCGACGAGGACGCCGGCGTCGTACTTCCGGCCCTCCACCCAGGGCGAGGAAACAGTGAACCGGCCGAGCTCAGCGTTCAGCTCGAACCGTGGTGCGGGGCCGGCAAAGTGCACAATGCCGGCCCGAGCCAGTGCTGCCAGCTGCTCGATACGCAGGGCGGGTGGCCCGCTGGCAAGGCCCTCGACGAGTGGTTCGAACCAACCGCGCAGCTCCGCAGTCCACGACCCCTCAGTCAGCCCACCGTCGGCCACGACCTCCTTGATGACGGACCGTCCGGCGTTCATGGCTCCGATCGCCATTTTCAGGGGATCAGCCTCGCCGCGGTCGGAACCGGCGGCATCTTCTTCCAGGTAGTTGAGCACGGCACGGTTGTATTCCTCTTCGGACGCGAACCGGTGCCGCCAGAAGGGCCGGGCGAGCGACTCCAGGTCCAGCCGGTCAACGGGAGCCACTGCCCCATCGAGAAGTTCCTCCAGCCTCCGGCGCCAGACATGATCTGCGCCGTCCAGGACGTCCTGGAGTGAGGAAAGAAAAGCGTCCGGCAAGCCGGCGGTGCGCGCCAGGGTGCTGTAGTAGGCCCAAACAGCATCCCGGTGCACCAGCGGCCAAAGGTCGTGGTCAAAGCCGGGCTGGATTCCGTCAGCTGCGAAGCTTCCTGCGCGGGCGGGCGTGCAGTAGCGGAGCTGGATGCCGCGCGGCACATAGCTGTCCAGCTTTGCCTTGGCGCGGTAGGGGGTGCCCCGACGGGACGCGGCGACCACCAGTGGTTCACGGCCGGAAGGATGATAGTCCAGCGCCCGCCCGGCCGGTAGACCGTTGGAAACGAATGTTCCGCCCCTGCCCTCCGTGAGGTGGGTGATGATGTCGAAGAAATTCAGGCCGAGCCCGCGCACCAGCACCGGCTTGCGCGCCGGCAGCCGGTTCCAGTCAACGTCAGCGGGCACGTTCGGCGGCCAGTACTGCAGGCCCAGCCGGGCCGCACCGTCGCGCAGTGCCTCCTGCTCAGGGTTGAGCTGAGCGGGTAGGTGGCCCAGCGCAAGCACGACGGCGTCACTCGCAACCGTGCCGCCCTCGCTGAGCCTCACCCGGAAGCCCGCATTCAGCGCCTTCACATGCTGTGCCTCGGACCGGTGAACCACAACCTCGAAGCCGGCGCCAAGCGTCCCGGTCAGCGAGCTGTAGATCCATTCCAGGTAGCGGCCGTACAGGGCCCGGCTGGGGAAATCAGCGGAGGTAAGTGACTGGAGCTCCTTCCGGTCATCGTCGCTGAGACGGTCATCCGGGGAGTCGACCATCAGCTGCCGCCAGTCGTCGAAGGACAGCGGAACAAGCGATGGCGCCCGTTCCGCTGCAGCCTCGCCCACCGGCACCACCGTGGGAAACAGCGCCGGAGTGTTCATGAGGAAGTGCCGTGACTGGTCAGTACGCCACACATGGCCGGGCCCGGGCTCGTAGGGCTCAATCAGGTGGACCGTGATTCGCGGCCGATTTCCCACGGGCAGGGCGGCCCAGTTCGCCGTCAGGCGTTCGAGCACGGAGGTACCACGCGGACCGGCGCCAATGATGGCTACCGTCACCGTCCGCGTCATGTCCATTCACCTAGGTTATCGGCCGGGCAACATCGGCCCGTTCAGCGCAGTTGTCCGGCGAACCGGGTCAGGTCCTTCCCACATACTCGGCCAGATGCTCGCCCGTGAGGGTGGAACGGCCGCCCGCCACCAGGTCTGCCGGCGTTCCCTCGAAAACGATGGAGCCGCCGTCGTGCCCGGCACCTGGGCCGAGATCGATGATCCAGTCGGCGTGCGCCATCACCGCCTGATGGTGCTCGATGACCAGAACCGACTTGCCGGAGTCGACGAGCCGGTCGAGCAGGCCGAGCAGCTGCTCGACGTCGGCCAAATGCAGACCGGTGGTCGGCTCGTCGAGAACGTAGATGTCACCCTTTTCACCCATCTGGCTGGCAAGCTTCAGGCGCTGCCGCTCGCCGCCGGAGAGCGTGGTGAGCGGTTGGCCGAGGCTGAGGTAGCCGAGACCGACGTCGGCCAACCGGTCGAGGACCTTGTGGGCTGCCGGGGTCTTCGCATCGCCTTCGCCGAAGAACGCCGTGGCATCGGATACCGGCATGGCGAGCACCTCGGCGATGTTCATTCCGCCAAGGGTGTACTCGAGCACGGAAGCCTGGAAACGCTTGCCCTCACAGTCCTCGCAGGTGGATTCCATGGTGGCCATCACGCCGAGTTCGGTGTAGATGACGCCGGCGCCGTTGCAGGTGGGGCACGCGCCTTCGGAATTGGAGCTGAACAGCGCGGGCTTGACCCCGTTCGCTTTGGCGAAGGCCTTGCGGATGGGCTCAAGCAGGCCGGTGTAGGTGGCGGGATTGCTTCTCCGTGACCCGCGGATGGCCCCCTGGTCGATGACCACGACGCCGTCCCGCTTGGCCACCGAGCCGTGGATCAGCGAGCTTTTGCCGGATCCGGCCACCCCGGTGACGACGCACAGCACCCCGAGTGGAATGTCGACGTCCACGTTCTGCAGGTTGTGCGTGGACGCTCCCCGGACCTCGAATGCCTGCGCGGACGATCGGACGGTCTCCTTGAGCCTGGCGCGATCGTCAAGGTGGCGGCCGGTGATGGTGTCGGATTTCCGCAGTCCCTCAACGGTTCCCTCGAAGCAGAGTGTGCCGCCCTTCGTGCCGGCTCCGGGCCCCAGGTCGATGACGTGATCGCCGATCGTGATGGTCTCCGGCTTGTGTTCCACGACGAGCACCGTGTTTCCTTTGTCCCGCAGTTGAAGCAGGAGCCGGTTCATCCGTTCGATGTCGTGGGGGTGGAGACCGATGCTCGGCTCGTCGAAGACGTAGGTCACGTCGGTGAGTGAGGAACCGAGGTGGCGGATCATCTTGGTTCGCTGGGCCTCGCCGCCCGAGAGCGTGCCCGCGGGCCGGTCGAGTGAGAGGTAGCCCAGGCCGATGTCGGCGAAAGAATCCAGCAGGTGCTGCAGCCCTTTGAGGAGGGGCGCCACCGTGGGCTCCCTGAGATCGCGGAGCCAGCCGGCCAGGTCGCTGATCTGCATCGCGCAGAGCTCGGCGATGTTTTTGCCGTTGATCTTGGAGGAGAGCGCTTCCCTGGTGAGCCGCGTTCCTTTGCATTCCGGGCAGGTTTGAAACGTCACCGCCCGTTCGACGAACCGGCGCACGTGCGGCTGCATCGCCTCGGGGTCCTTGGACAGCATCGATTTCTGAATCTTCGGGATGATGCCCTCGTAGGTGAGGTTGATTCCTTCAACCTTGATCTTGGTGGGCTCCGCGTACAGCATGGTGTCGAGCTGCTTCGCCGTGAACGTGGCGATCGGCTTGTCCATCGGCAGGCCCATCCCCTCGAACAACCGGCCGTACCAGCCGTCCATCGAGTAACCGGGAACGGTCAGCGCGCCGTCGGCGAGCGTCTTCGCGTCGTCGTACAGGGCCGTGCGATCGATGTCATTGACGTTGCCCATTCCCTCGCAGCGCGGGCACATTCCACCCAGGTAGACGGCCTGGCTGACGACATTCTTTTCCACCCGGCCGCCCTTGTCCGTCGACATGACGCCGCTTGCCTTGCGGGTGGGAACGTTGAAGGAGTAGGCGGTGGGTGGACCGACGTAAGGGGATCCGAGTCTGCTGAAGAGGATGCGCAGCATGGCGTTGGCGTCGGTGGCCGTGCCGACGGTTGAGCGCGGGTTGGCGCCCATCCGCTCCTGGTCAACGATGATCGCGGTGGTGACCCCCTCGAGCAGATCGACGTCGGGACGCGCGAGCGTGGGCATGAAGCCCTGCACGAAGGCGCTATAGGTCTCGTTGATCATCCGCTGTGATTCCGCCGCGATCGTGGCGAAGACCAGCGAGCTTTTGCCGGATCCCGAAACCCCGGTGAATACAGTCAGCCGCCGTTTGGGAATGTCGACGCTGATGTCCTTCAGGTTGTTCTCCCGCGCACCCTGCACACGGATCAGGTCATGGGTGTCTGCAATATGCATGGCTCTATCCAATCAGGTGGCGCACGCAATGGGCAGACCCTGCGCACTCTGCCGCCGGACACCCACGTGGCAGGTTGCCTAAGATAACGGTATGACGTCCACCGTGCCTGCCCCCATCCCTACAAGTGACGACGAATTTCTTTGGCTTGAAGATATCTACGGGGAGAAACCCCTCCAGTGGGTGCGCGGCCAGAATGCGCAGACTGAGGAGGTTCTCGTCAACGAGACCTTCCTCGCAGACGAACAACGCCTGCTCGAGGTGCTCGACTCCACCGACCGGATTCCGATGGTCGTGAAGCGTGGTGAGCACTACTACAACTTCTGGCGGGACAAGGAAAACCCGAAGGGGCTGTGGCGGCGGACCAGCTGGGACAGTTACCTGACCGATGCTCCGGACTGGGATACCCTTCTCGACGTCGATGCGCTGGCGGCAGCGGAGGGTCAGGAGTGGGTCTGGGGCGGCGCGCTGTTCCTGCGTCCGGCCGACGGCGAGCCCTACCGGAGGGCCCTGATCGCGCTCTCGCCCGACGGCGGGGACGCGCAGCGGTACCGCGAGTACGACCTCGCAGACCGCTCCTTCGTGGCGGGCGGCTTCGATATCCCGGTGGCGAAGAGCCGGATCAGCTGGGCGGGACCGGATGCGCTGCACGTCGGGACGGACTTTGGACCCGGATCGATGACCACGAGCTCCTACCCACGAACCGTGCGGACGCTCCGCCGCGGGGAGCCGCTGGAAAGTGCGCAGCTGTACTTCGAGATCCCCGAGAACTCCATGATGGCCGCCGTGGCCCACGATCAGACACCGGGCTTCGAACGCGACATCGCCGCCCATATTGTCGACTTCTACTCGAGCCGTACCTACCTGCGCCGCGAGGATGAGTGGGTACACATCGACGTCCCCGATGACGTCAACGTGTCACTGCACCGCCAGTGGCTGCTGCTGCGGCCGCGGACCGATTTCGAGCTCGACGGCGCCACCTACCGCGGTGGTTCCCTCCAGTCGGTCCTTCTCGAGGACTTCCTCGCCGGACGCCGCGCGCTGACGACCGTATTCGAGCCGGATGCGCACACTGCCTTGCAGTCCTGGAGTTGGACGCGGGACTACCTTCTGCTCAACCTGCTGAGGGACGTTTCTTCGGAGATCCGCGTGCTCAATCCCGCCGACTCCTGGTCGACCGAACTGCTGGACGCCTGCCCGCCCCTTCACTCCGTGGATGCGTATGCGGTCGATGACGAGGACGACGACGCCGGTAACGACTACTGGCTTGTTGCCACCGGCTTCCTCACCCCCACCACGGTGGTGCGCGGCACCATCGGTGGAGCGCACGCGGAAGTGAAGGAGTCGCCGTCGTACTTTGATGAGTCCTCTTTTGCCGTGTCGCAGCACTTCGCGCAATCCAGTGACGGCACCCGGGTCCCCTACTTCCAGGTGGCATCCAGGGACCTGGTGCTCGACGGAGGCAACCCAACGCTGCTCTCCGGCTACGGAGGATTCGAACATGCCATGACGCCCGCCTACAGCGGCGTGACCGGGCGCGGGTGGCTGGAACGCCGGACAAAGGATGGCCGATCCGGCGTGTACGTGCTGGCCAATATCCGTGGAGGCGGCGAGTATGGTCCCGCCTGGCACCAGGCGGCACTGCACGCCAACCGCCACCGGGCGTACGAGGATTTCGCCGCGATCGCCCAGGATTTGGTGGACCGCGGGGTCACCCGGCCGGAACTGCTTGGCTGCACGGGCAGGAGTAACGGCGGGCTGCTGGTGGGCAACATGCTCACCCAGTATCCGCACCTCTTCGGCGCGATCTCGTGCGGTGTACCCCTGCTGGACATGAAGCGGTACACCAAGCTTTCCGCCGGTTACTCGTGGATTGCCGAGTACGGCGATCCGGACAAGCCGGAGCAGTGGGAGTACGTTCAGACGTTCTCGCCGTACCACCGGCTGCAGGAGGGGACGACGTACCCGAAGACCTTGATCTGGACCGCCACGAGCGATGACCGGGTGGGTCCAGTGCAGGCACGGAAGATGGCGGCGCGGATGAAGTCGCTCGGCGTGAAGAATTTGTGGTTCCACGAGGCGCTCGAGGGCGGGCATGCCGGGGCTTCGGACAACCGCCAGGCGGCGCGCATGCACGCCATGTCCCACGAGTTCGTGTGGAAAGCATTGACCGGCCAGCTGTAGGTCTGCGTTATTTTGCTCTTGCCCGGAGGTTCTGGGTAGTCTTGGGTGGCTAGTAATAGCTGCTGGAGACGTGCCAGAGCGGCCGAATGGGCTTCACTGCTAATGAAGTGTGGGCCTAAAGCCTACCGGGGGTTCAAATCCCCCCGTCTCCGCGTTCCGAAAAGGCGCCCCGGTCCAGGACCGGGGCGCCTTTTCGCTTGCCTGGAGGGTTGGCAGGATCTGTCAGGCTTTCATCGCGAGGGCAAAGGGAAGCACCTCCTGGGCTCCCGCCTGCCGTAGCGCCCTTCCGGCAACGGTGAGGCTCCACCGGCTGTCCGCCAGATCATCGACCAGCAGCACGGGGCCGGGATTCGCCGCGAACCAGGCACGGCCTTCGTCCGGCACCGCAAACCGGTCCCAGACCGATGCGAGTCGGAACGCACTGTTTCCGCCTGAGCTCCCGCTCGGCCATCCCTGCGGCAGTTGGAGTGCGCCGAGATAGGGGATCCGGCCAACGCCGGCCAGGCTTTCGGCGAGCGAATGGATCAGCAGAGGCCGCCGTCGTGACGGCATGCTGACTACCGCCACGGGCCGGGTGTCCCACTGCCATTCTGCGAGCACACGCACACAGGCCTGCACGGCTGCCGGGTCCAGGGCGGCGTCCTCGTTGGAGTCCGCAAGGAGTTCCCGTACCCGGTTTCCCCAGCCCAGGTCAGTCATGCGGGCGAGGGCGCGACCGGCAGAGACCTGCTGCTCCGCCGGAATGCGCCCCTTCACGGGGACGCTGAGCTTGTCCATCCCGGAAGGCCATTGACCTCTGGGCTCCAGGAGAACACCGACCCTGCCGAGCGCGCTGCCGGCGCTCTCCGACGCGTCATGCGACACCTCGTCCGAGTACCAGGACCCGGCACAGTTGTCACAGCGCCCACATGGCGCAGCCAGCGGATCATCGAGTGCAGCGGCGAGGAATTCCATGCGGCAGCCGCCGGTATTTTCGTAGTCGAGCATTGAGTTCTGCTCCTGCACCCGGGCTGCGGAGATGCGGGCGTACCGCTCGCGGTCATACTCCCAGGGCCTCCCGGTGGCCTGCCAGCCGCCGGTCACCTTCTGCACCGCCCCGTCCACATCAAGCACCTTCAGGAGCAGCTCAAGCGGCGAGCGCCGGACGTCGACCCGGGCCTCGAGTGCCGGGGTGGAGAGCACCGTTCCTCCGGCCAGTTCCTCCAGGATCCGCTGCGCCTTGTCTTCAGCGGGCATGGACGAAGTGGCGAAGTACTCCCAGATCTCGCGGTCCTCGTTCCCCGGCAGCAGCAGCACATCCGCGTTGGGGGTTCCTCGACCGGCCCTGCCCACCTGCTGGTAATAGGCGACTGGAGAGGACGGCGCGCCGAGGTGTACCACGAACCCGAGATCGGGTTTGTCGAAGCCCATGCCGAGCGCGCTCGTGGCGATCAGTGCCTTCACCTCGTTGTTCTTGAGCGCTTTCTCCGCCGCTTCCCGATCCGCCGGGTCCGTTCGGCCGGTATAGGCCAGCACGGAATGTCCGCTCTCCCGCAGCAGACGGGCGGTATCTTCAGCTGCGGAGACGGTGAGGGTGTAGATGATGCCGCTTCCGGGCAGATCGTTCAGGTGGGTCAGGAGCCACGCGAGCCGCGAGCGGGGGCTGGGAAGGCGCAGCACCCCGAGCCGCAGCGATTTGCGGGCAAGTTCTCCGCGCAGGGTGTAGACAGCGGTCCCATCGGTGCCGAGTTGATCTTCGACGTCCTTGACCACGCGGGAGTTTGCGGTGGCCGTGGTTGCGAGCACGGGCACTCCCTGCTGCAGCGTGGTGATGAGATCGCGGAGGCGCCGGTAGTCCGGCCGGAAATCATGACCCCAGTCAGAGATGCAGTGTGCCTCGTCGATCACCAGCAGCCCGGTGCGCCGGATGAGTTCGGGCAGCTGGTTCTCCCGGAAGGCCGGATTGTTCAGCCGCTCGGGGGACACCAGGAGCACGTCCAGCTGGTCCGCGTCGAGCCGGGCGGTGATCTCCTGCCACTCTGTCTGATTTGCCGAGTTGATGGCAGCGGCCCGGACACCTGCGCGCTCGGCGGCAGCCACCTGATCCCGCATCAGCGCGAGCAGCGGCGACACAATGAGGGTTGGGCCTGCGCCTCTGGCTCGCAGGAGCAGGCTCGCAACGAAGTACACGGCGGATTTTCCCCACCCGGTGCGCTGCACCACCAGCGCCCGACGACCGCCACTGACCAGCGCCTCGATCGCCTCGAACTGGCCCTCATGAAAAGCGGCGTCATCACGCCCCACGAGTGTTTGAAGAATGGAGAGTGCCTGCTGGTGAAGGGTGGTTGTTTCAGCCATGCGCCTCAGTATGGCAGTTGGTACTGACGCATCCGGCGGGCTTCGGCGCAATGTGGACAACCGTCGTCGTCCACTACTCCCCAGCCTCCGGACGGCCGGAGCCAAGCGGTTAGACTTTCCAGCGTGAACACAACCATCGATCTGTCCGCATCGTTCAAGGCCTACGACGTACGAGGGATCGTCGGTGAGACCATCACCCCCGAGTCCGTCCGGGCAGTGGGCGCCGCCTTCGTTGATGTGCTCAACCTGGCCGGGGAAACCGTGCTGGTCGGTGGGGACATGCGCCCTTCCTCCCCCGAGTTCTCTGAAGCCTTCGCGGAAGGGGCTACCACCCGCGGCGCAGATGTGGTGTTCCTCGGCCTGATTTCCACCGATGAGCTCTACTACGCCAGCGGCAGGTACAAGGCCGCGGGCGTCACCTTTACAGCCAGTCACAACCCCGCCCAGTACAACGGCATGAAGATGTCACGCCCCAACGCCGTCCCGGTGTCTTCCGAGACGGGTCTTGTCGAGATCCGGGAGCTGGCGGAGAAGTACCTTTCCCAAGGCACCATTCCGGAGGGTGAGCGGCGTGGCTCCACGTCCTCGCGGGATGTCCTGAAGGACTACGCCGAGTACCTGCGTTTGCTGGTGGACCTCTCGGGCAGTCGCCCATTGAAGGTTGTCGTGGATGCCGGCAACGGCATGGCAGGACTGACCACTCCGGCAGTGCTGGGGGCCGAGTACCTTGACGCTTTGCCGTTCGACATCATCCCGCTCTACTTCGAGCTGGACGGCACGTTCCCCAACCATCCCGCCAATCCCCTGGAACCGGAAAATCTCCGTGACCTCCAGCGTGCCGTGGTCAGTAACGGCGCGGACATCGGGCTCGCTTTCGACGGCGATGCCGACCGGTGCTTTGTCATCGACGAGCAGGGCAACCCCGTGTCGCCGAGCGCAGTCACGGGTATGGTGGCCCGCAGGGAGATACACCGGGCGCAGGCTGCGGGTGAGCAGGAACCCGTGATCATCCATAACCTGATCACCTCACGGGCCGTGCCGGAACTCGTTCGCGCAGAGGGCGGCCGGCCGGTGCGCACGCGCGTGGGCCACTCCTTCATCAAGGCCGTGATGGCCGAGGAGGGTGCAGTCTTCGGCGGCGAACACTCGGCTCACTACTACTTCCGTGAGTTCTGGAACGCTGACACGGGAATGCTCGCAGCCATGCATGTACTCGCCGCGCTCGGCGAGCAGGACCAGCCGCTGTCCGAGCTCGGCCGTGAATACGAGCCCTACTTCGCCTCCGGTGAGATCAACACCCGACTCGACGACGTCGATGCGGCCACCGCGCGGGTGCGGCAGGAATTCGAGAACGACGGCGTCACTGTGGATGAGGTTGATGGCCTCACCTTCACGGCCGACGACGGTTCCTGGTGGTTCAACCTCCGGGCATCCAATACGGAGCCGTTCCTGAGGCTCAATGCGGAAGCCGAGAAGCCTGAGACCCTCGAAAGCCTCACCACTGCGGTTCTCGAGCAGATCCGCCAGTAAAGCCATTTCTTAAAGCAGCGTGGCCGGCTCCGCCTTGGGCAGAACCGGCCACGCTGTTACGCGCTACACGGCGCCTGACGCACTACCCGCCGCTAGAGCGCGAACCGCTCCTTCAACCGCTGCAGTTCACCGGAAAGCTCCGCGGGCAGTGACTCCCCGAACTGCTGGTACCACTGCTCGATGCCCTCCAGCTCGGCAGCCCACTCGTCGGCATCCACCCGGACCGCCTGCTCAACGTCTTCAGGAGTGAGATCCAGCCCGCTCACATCGAGGGAGTCCGGCGCCGGCACGTACCCGATCGGCGTCTCAACGGCATCGGCCCGGCCCTCGAGCCGTTCGATGATCCACTTGAGCACCCGGGAATTGTCACCGAAGCCCGGCCAGGCAAAGCCACCGTCCGCTGTGCGGCGGAACCAGTTGACCAGGAAGATCTTCGGCAACCGCGCCTGATCTGCCTGCCCGCTGACTCTCAGCCAATGGCTCAGGTAATCACCGGCGTCGTACCCAATGAAGGGCAGCATCGCCATCGGATCGCGGCGCACCCTGCCAACCGCTCCGGCAGCGGCGGCCGTGGTCTCCGACGACAGGGTGGAGCCCATGAAGATGCCGTTGGTCCAATCGCGTGACTGGGTCACGAGGGGAACAGTGGTCTTGCGCCGACCGCCGAAAAGGATCGCCGACAGCTCAACACCCTCGGGATCGTTGAACTCCTCGGCGAGCATGTCGATCTGGTCGATCGGCGTGCAGAACCGGGCATTGGGATGGGCAGCCGGGTCATCCGATGAGGGTGCCCAGTCGTTGCCCTGCCAGTCCGTCAGGTGTGCGGGCACCTCCTCGGTCATGCCCTCCCACCAGACACCGCCGTCGTCGGTCAGCGCCACATTGGTGAAGATGGAATTGCCCTTGGCGATCGCGCGCATGGCATTGGGGTTGGTGTGCCAACCTGTGCCCGGTGCCACACCGAACAGCCCTGCCTCCGGATTCACGGCACGGAGCTCGCCCTCTTTCCCGAAACGCATCCACGTGATGTCGTCCCCGAGTGTTTCGACCTTCCACCCCTCGATGGTCGGGTCGAGGAGTGCGAGGTTCGTCTTGCCGCAGGCGGACGGGAACGCTGCGGAGATGTAGTAGGTCCTGTTCTGCGGCGACGTGAGCTTCAGGATGAGCATGTGCTCAGCGAGCCAGCCCTCATCGCGCGCCATCACCGAGGCAATGCGCAGGGCGTAGCACTTCTTGCCGAGCAGCGCGTTTCCGCCGTAGCCCGATCCGAATGACCAGATTGAGCGCTCCTCCGGGAAGTGCACAATCCACTTCTCCTCGTTGCACGGCCACGCGACGTCCTGCTGCCCGGGCTCCAGCGGCGCACCCACTGAATGAAGGGCCGGAACGAACTCGGCATCGAGTTCGGTCAGCCGGTCCAGAACCTTGGTCCCGATGGTCGCCATGATTCGCATGGAAGTAACCACGTAGGCGCTGTCCGTGATCTCGACGCCGAACTTCGGGCTCTGCGCATCGAGGTGGCCCATGACAAAGGGGATCACGTACATGGTCCTGCCGCGCATGGAGCCGGCAAACAGGCCGCGCAGCTTCTCCTTCATCTGGTCCGGGTCCATCCAGTTGTTGGTGAACCCGGCGTCCCGCTCGTTCTGCGAGCAGATGAAGGTCTGCTCCTCGACCCGGGCAACATCGGCCGGGTCCGAGAACGCTGCGAAAGAGTTGGGGAAGAGCTCGGGGTTGAGTCGTTTGAAGGTGCCTGCGGAGACCAGCTCGTCGGTGAGCTGCGTGTTCTCCTCCACAGATCCGTTGACCCAATACACCCGGTCCGGCTGCGTCAGCGCGGCAGTCTCCTCGACCCAGGCCAGCAGTCCCTGGTGAGTTGTTGGTGCAGCTGTTGCTGCATCGTGGTCAGTCGCTCGGTCAGCAAGCAACGGCTGCCGCACAGAATCGCCCATGTCTCGTCCCTTCGTTGGGTGGGTGGTGTGTATTGATGCTAGGGGCGGTATCGGCGCGAATTTCCGCCGGTGGACGCGTACTGTTGATGCTGCGTCAGCGGCAATCCGCGTGATTCCGCGGTTTTCCAACACGAACGATTCCGTGTCATGTGATAAAGGTCACGTAGACCGGTCTACCCTACTCGGTGGTAGAAGTCGGAGGCCGGCGCCAATTAGCATTAGGTTCCGAATGGCTGTAAAGTTGTCTACGGCCAAACGGCCATGGAAAAGTCACTTCAAAGGGCTTTTGAACTGCGTGCGTAGCTCAACGGATAGAGCATCTGACTACGGATCAGAAGGTTGGGGGTTCGAATCCCTTCGCGCGCACCAGACAAACCGCCCCGGGCAGCCGGGGCGGTTTCGCGTTTAACCGCTGCCCCACTCAAGAGCTTGCCCCGCCGTCGGTCCAGTGCAAAGCTCAGGACCATGAGTGCTGAGCAGACCACCGACGTCATTGTTATCGGAGCCGGCGCGGTGGGCGAAAACGCTGCCGCGCGCGTGATTCAGGGAGGACTTTCCGCCATACTCGTGGAGTCGGAGCTGGTGGGCGGCGAGTGTTCCTACTGGGCCTGCATGCCGTCGAAGGCACTGCTGCGTCCCGGTTCCGCCTTGCACGCCGCACGCGCGGTCGCCGGCTCGCGTGAAGCAGTCACCGGCACTCTTGATGCACAGGAGGTACTCGCCCGCCGCGACGAATTCACATCGCACTGGGATGATTCCTCGCAGGTCGAGTGGGTGGAAAACACGGGCATCGCGCTGGTCCGCGGCCATGCCCGCCTCACCGGTGAGCGGCGCGTCGAGGTGACCACTGACGACGGCGCGACCACCTTGAGTGCGCGCCACGCCGTGGTTCTCGCTACCGGATCCACGCCGACGGTGCCTCCCATCGACGGTCTTGACGGTCTCGACTTCTGGGGTACGCGGGAAGCGACGTCCGCCAAGGAAGTGCCGGAATCGCTGACCGTACTGGGCGGGGGCGTATCGGGCACCGAACTGGCACAGGCCTACGCCCGGCTGGGTTCAGCGGTCACTCTGGTCGCCCGGAGCGCACTGCTAGGCAGCTACCCGGAGCCCGCAGCGCGGCTGGTACAGAAGGGACTGGAGCACGACGGCGTCACCCTCCACCTGAACACCGGTACGGAATCGGTCGCTTACGACGGCGGCCGCTTCCGCGTGAGCCTCGCCGGCGGAACCGTCGTGGAGTCAGAGAAACTGCTCGTCTCCACCGGGCGCCACCCTGCACTGACGGGCCTCGGCGTCGAGGAACTCGGGCTTGAGCCAAAGCACCTTGACACCGATGACTCCGGCCAGGTCAGTGGCCACCCGTGGCTCTATGCCGTGGGCGACGCCGCCGGCAAGGTGCTTCTCACCCACCAGGGGAAATACGAAGCACGGATGGCCGGCGATGCGATCGTTGCCCGCGCCAAGGGCGAGCTTCAGGGGCCGCCGGAGAGGTGGGGGCCGTTTGCAGCCACCGCCGATACCTATGCCGTCCCCCAGGTTGTCTTCACCGATCCGGAAATCGCCATGGCGGGCCGAACACTCGAGGCTGCCCGCAAGGACGGGCTGAACGTCAGCGAGACGTCGCTGGAACTGTCTGTTGCCGGATCTTCCCTCCACGCCGACGGCTACGCGGGCTGGGCGCAGATGGTGGTGGACGAGGACCGGTTGGTCCTGGTGGGCGTAACCTTCGCCGGACCGGACGTCGCCGAACTCCTGCACGCTGCGACCATCGCCATTGCCGGCGAGGTTCCGCTGCACCGCCTCTGGCATGCCGTACCCGCGTACCCCACAATCAGCGAAGTGTGGCTCCGGTTGCTTGAGAAGTACGGACTCTAGGCGCGTCGGACCACGAAGTTCTTGACCTCGGCGTCGCGCCCATCCAGCTCCCCCCACTCGCCGGCATGGCTGAGGACGGTGAGTCCCGCCGACGGATAATGGGTGGCAAGATCAACCACAGCGTCCTCTTCGGAGTCCACCGACGCGAGCCGCATGGCCAGGTTCTGGATCCCGGGCAGGTGCCCGATCACCAGGACGCTCGTCGCAGTCTCAGGCACCTGGTTGATCACCGTGAGCATCTCCGTGGCGGTTGCCGCATAGAGCTTCGGCTCGAGCCGTGGAGTGGGGGCCTTCTCCCCCAGTTCCTGGCATACCCAGATGCAGGTCTGCCGCGCGCGCAGCGCGGTGGACGTGAGAATGAGGTCCGGAAGGGCGTCGTGCTCCACCATCCAGCGCCCAATCAGGGGCGCGTCCCGATGACCCCGTCCGCTGAGTGGCCGCTCGTGGTCTGGCACATCCGAATGCCAGTCCGACTTGGCGTGCCGCAAGAGCATGAGGCGCTTCAGATGGTGGGAGGACATTCCCTCACCCTACTTTGTGGAAAGCGGCACCCTAGATGGAGTACTCCGGAGCGGCCCACACAACAACTTCAGGGTGCTCGTAGAAGCGGTAACCCTGCCCGCGAACCGTGCGCACGGTGTTGGCCAGGCGGCCGAGCTTCGAGCGCAGGCGACGGATGTGCACGTCGATGGTGCGCTCATTCGGAACCTCGTCGGCGTTGCGCCACAACCCGCTGAGCAGCTCCTCACGGCCAACTGTCCGGGAAGCATTCTCAACCAGGTAGTTGAGGAGTTCGAATTCCTTGAACGTCAGATTCAGGATGTCACCGTCGAGGTGCACCTCGCGCCGGGACAGGTCGATCAGCACGCCGGTAGGGCGCGGGGCCGGCGGCGGGGTGGGCTGCTGTTCGCTGCGCGGACGGCGGTTCACCGTCGGATCACCCAGTGCCTGTCGGACAACATCGATATCAGTGCCGACGGCGTCAGCCGGAGCAAGCGCGACGGCGGCGTGGCTTTGAGCGCCGGGAACAAGGGTGCGGACGTAGGCGCGGACGTCCTGTGCCAGCTTGCTCAGCGTGGTGTCATGCTCAGCAGCGGTGTCCTCGTCCAACGCGACGTAGAGGACGAAACCCCGCGCGGTGGTGTCCGCCGTAACCGCCTGCGGTCCGGGAATCCCGTTGGGAGTGACCACCGGGACCGGAGCAGTAATGGGGTTGGCAGAGTCAGCAGGTGTGGGCACTGGCTTCAACTGTCCGTAGGCCGGCGCATAAGACGGTGCGGCCGGTTGGCTGTAGCTCGGAAACCCCGGGCGCTGCCCGTAAGTCTGGCGCTGAAGACTGGCGCGGTCCTGTGCGTTGCGAAGGGAAATGTGGACGTATCCGGAAGAAACGGTCATGTTTAAACAACCTCATGGTGAATCGCCGTCATCACGGCTCGAATGCAGGGGTGTGCCCGGTCGAGATGGAGCTTCTGTGGAGCCCGCCGTTGGGCTAGGGAATGCGTAAGAGGGTGGGGTAAACCGTTACGCGCACATTCGACAACAGCGAAATCCCTGCGCGGACATAATGCCCGGGGAATAAGCTGCGGCTGCAGATGCTGCTGAGTTGGTGTTCACAATCCGAATTATTGCACGTAACAATCAGCTACGCACAAGTAACAATGATAAGGCGTCCGCATGCTGGACGCCTTGAACGAAGACGGAATGTCAAACTCCCCGAATGAAGGCGTGGGAGGTGAGGACGAAAGGGTCCTCAAAAGACACGGCAGGTGACATATCGTCTAAAAATCCGTGAAATGCTGCGAGGGCTCGAGAAACGCCGGCCCGAATAATGGACGACCGGCCCAGCTAGCCGACGACGCCGTAGAGGCGGTCTCCCGCGTCGCCGAGGCCGGGCACGATGTACGCGTTCTCGTTCAACTTCTCGTCGATGGAAGCAAGGACGATGGTGACGTTTTTGCCTTCCAGCTCCTGCTTGAGGATCTCGAGTCCCTCGGGTGCCGCAAGCAGGCAGATGCAGGTGACATCAGCTGCGCCGCGGCGGAACAGGAACTTGATGGCCTCGCGAAGGGTTCCTCCGGTCGCCAGCATGGGATCCAGGACGAACACCTGGCGGCCGGTGAGGTCATCAGGGAGTCGTTCAGCGTAGGTAATCGCCTCAAGGGTCTCTTCATTCCGGGCCATCCCCAGGAAACCGACTTCCGCGGTAGGCACCAGGCGGGTCATTCCCTCGAGCATGCCCAGACCTGCGCGAAGAATGGGAACGACGAGCGGCGTCGGCTTGACCAGCCCGGTCCCGACCGTGGTGGTGACCGGGGTCTCGATCTGCACGGGCTCAACGCGCACATCCCGGGTGGCCTCATAGGCGAGCAGCGTCACCAGTTCCTCCGTGAGCAGCCGGAAGACCGGCGACGGAGTGTTCTTGTCCCTCAGGACCGTCAATTTATGGGACACCAGGGGATGGTCGACAACCAGAACGCGCATTGCTCAAAAGTATCATTGGCACATGTCCGCTCACCCCGCCCCCGTACAGCGGGACCATGCCGCGTGGATGGAGCTGGCACTGCAGGCGGCCCGGCAGGCAGGCGAGACGGCGGACGTGCCGATTGGCGCCGTCGTCGTCGGTTCTGACGGAACGGTGCTGGGCACCGGCTGGAATGAGCGTGAGGCAACCGGCGATCCCACCGCCCACGCGGAAGTATTGGCTATCCGGCGGGCGGCTGCAGCACTGGGCGCCTGGCGGCTGGAGGGCTGCACGCTGGTGGTGACGCTCGAGCCGTGTTCTATGTGCGCGGGAGCGAGCGTACTGGCGCGGATTCCACGGGTGGTCTTCGGCGCCTGGGATGAGAAGGCGGGCGCCGCCGGGTCAGTGTTTGATGTGCTGCGAGAGCGCCGGCTGAACCACTGGACCGAGGTTTTTCCCGGCGTCCGTGAGGACGAGTGCGGCGCCCTGTTGAAGGAGTTCTTCGCTATTCGCAGGCGCTGACGTAGTGTGATTGCTAAGTGTACTTATCAATCACGCCACCGCGGCAGATAGGGAGCAGCAATGAATGAGCAGCAGAACGGCCTGAAGGAGATCGCCAAGATCGTGAAGGACGCTGATATCGCGATCCTTACCACTGTGAACGCGCAGGGTCAGCTGGTCAGCCGGCCGCTGGCGGTGCAGGAGGCGGAGTTCGACGGCGATCTGTGGTTCTTCACGGATGACCCTTCCCCGAAGGCGGACGAGATCCGCGCCAACCCGCAGGTCAACGTCTCAATCAGCAGCGGCAAGGGCTACCTGTCGGTAGCGGGGACGGCCACGCTGACGAAGGATCGCGCGAAGATTGATGAGCTGTGGAGCTCTTCGGTCAAGCCGTGGTTCGACGGCAAGGATGATCCGTCTGTTGCCCTCATCAAGGTGGACGCCCATACCGCTGAATACTGGTCCCTTGATACTCCGCGGGTAGTGGCTGCTTTCGAGATTGCCAAGGGCATGGTCACCGGCGAGCGCCCTGATCCGGGGAAGAACGACGTCGTCGACCTCTAACGCCCTCCGTTTTGGGCGGAGAGTCCCTCAGCCGGTAAAGTGTTGGCGTTGGTGACGTGTCCGAGCGGCCGAAGGTGCAACACTCGAAATGTTGTTTGGTGTAAAAGCCAACGTGGGTTCAAATCCCACCGTCACCGCCACCTGAAAACCCCTGCTTCCCGTTTTTGTTAGACGGGAGGCAGGGGTTTTGTTTTGCCCAAGAGCGGGCCAGGCCAACCGCTCAGTGCTCGGTGTCCGCCGAAGCGGTCTTCCTGGCATCCTTCTCAGCGCGCAGAGCCTCCGCGTCGTGCTGTTCCTCGGCCTTTTCCTGGTGGATGACCTCGGCCAAAAGCTTCTCCATTTCCTTGGCCACTCCAGCAGCTGAGGCCGGATTCTGGCCGGTCACCAACCGGCCATCGACCATGACCTTTTCCGCGAAGACGTCCGCAGAGACGTGGGTGGCGCCCTGTTCCTCAAGCCGGTCCGCCAAAAAGAACGGGATGACCTTATCTTTCCCTGCGGCGACCTCCTCGTCGTTGGTGAAGGCGGCCACCTCCCGGCCCTCGACGAGGCGGAACCCGTTCTCCAGTTCCACGTTCAGCAGGCCGGCCGGTCCATGGCAGACCGCGCCCACCACGCCGCCGGCGTTGTAGATGCTGGCCACCAGGTTCTGCAACCCTTCGCTGTCCGGGAAGTCCCACATGGTGCCGTGGCCGCCCACGAGGTAGACGGCGTCGTACTGGTCAGGATCAACGACGTCGACGCGGGCAGTGTTGTAGAGACCGGCACGCGTGACCTCGTCCTCGGTGAAGGCAACCTGGATAGGGTCCTCGGAATCCACCTCATCACGCGGGGGCTGGCCGCCCTTGATGGACGCAAAGTCGACGAAATGCCCGGAATCCTTGAAGACTTTCCAGGGATGCGCAGCCTCCGCGACGTTGTAGCCGGTCTTCTCTCCCGTATCGCCGATCTCGGAAACGCTGGTCAGTACCATGAGAATTTTCTTCATGAAGTGCTCCTATCGTCCGACTTGAACCCTACGCTCAGCCCACTTCATGGCCGTGGAATCGACCCCACGGGTTGCGTGAAGTGAGCTTTGCCGCAAGGGTGGTTAGTAAGTCTACTGACTATCAAGGAGGACCACATGTCAAGCGAAATCAATCTCAAGGCACAGGAAAAGCTCGGATCCATCATCGCGGACCGGCAGGTCGACCGGCTGGATGAAGTGTTCGCGCAGGACGTCGTGGACCACGATCCCGCGCCCGACGCAGCTCGGGGTGTTCGCGGCATCATCGACTTCTGGGTTGAATTCCTGACCGCTTTCCCGGACCTCGAGCTCAATCCTGAAGTGTTGATGGCCGACGAGGACAAGGTCACCGTAGTACTGACTCTCGCCGGCACACACCAGGGTCCGTTTCAAGGTATCGAACCAACCGGACGCAGCATCCGCATCCGCGGGATCCAGGTGGCCCGCTTCGAGGAAGGGCTGATCGTGGAACGCTGGGGCTCCTCTGATGAGGCAGGCATCCTCAAGCAGCTCGGCGCTGCTTAACGCGATCGCCCACATCGAGTCAGCAGCCATCGTGTCCTTTGCGGCACTACGGCTGCTGACTCGTTGCGTGACGGCGCTAGCGTTGGGGCATGGCATTACGCGCGCTGGCCGTCGGCCGGAAACACGAACCCTGGGTCGCCGAAGGCATTGCCCGCTACGAGAAGCGTTTGAAGAAGCCCTTTGACCTCTCCTGGCAGCTCATCCCGCATTCCGCCCGCGAAGGCGACACCGCTCGGGACGAGGAGTCGGCACGCCTCCTCGAGCGGCTTGGCGGGAAGAACGCTACCGATTACGTCTTCCTCCTCGATGAGCGGGGCAAGGCCGTGGACTCCCCCACACTCGCTGCCCGCCTCCAGCAGCCTCTCGACAACTCCCGTAACGTCACGCTGATCATCGGCGGAGCCTACGGCGTCAATCCTGAGGTGCACCAGCGCGCCGACTTTGTCTGGTCTCTCTCACCGCTCGTCTTCCCGCACCAGCTGGTCCGACTCATCCTGGCCGAGCAGCTCTACCGGTCCCAGGAAATTGCAGGGCGCCGCCCGTACCATCACGAGTAACCGTTCGTACCATCACAAGCAGTACAGGACCGAGCCAAACCGTCGGCGGCAGCGAATAGAGTAGGAAGAGCCCACTACTTCTACGTGAAGTAGAACAGCAATTGCGGGAGGAGGAGACTAATGGCCAGCACACACGCGCGCTTAGTACGCGCGGTTGCCACCGCCGTCGTTGTCTTCTTTCTTGCCGCAGGCGCCCACCTTGCCGGTGGAGCGGCGCTTCCCAGCCCGCTCATCCTCGGAACACTCGCGGTTACCACCCTGCTGGCCGTGACCGTCCTCTCGCGGAAGAAACTGGCACTTCCCGCCGTGCTCGGCATCCTCGGCGCCGGTCAACTACTGCTTCACCAGGCGTTTACAACGCTAACGACGACGGCGGCCTGCGTCCCTGCCTCCAGCGTCCACTTCGGTCCGCAACAGGTTTCCTGCGCGGCCACCGGCGGCATGGAGCACGCCCATGCCTTTTCCATGTTCGACAGCCCGCTCATGCTCGCGGCGCACGCGGGCGCTGTCATCGTCACCGCGCTGATGCTCTATCACGGGGAAACGGCACTGGAACTGGCTGCGCAGTGGCTGCGGCCGCTTACCGCACTGCCACGGCTGGTGACTTTTCCGCCGCTGGCAGATCTCCCGGTCATTCCCGCAGCTCCCGTACACGACTACCTCGCGCCGCTGCTGAGCACGAGACCGCTGCGCGGTCCGCCCCTGTCCACCTCTCACTAGCCAACACCGGCGCCGCACCAGCGCCCTTCCACACTTCAGCTTGTCGTGCAGACAAGCACCTTTGAGAGGTAAGACCATGAAAACTTCAGTTCGCCGTACCCTGACCGCAGCCGCCGCAACCACTGGCCTGATGGGCCTCGGCCTCGCAGGAGCGGCAGCGCACGTCAACATCACCCCTGACACCACGGCGGCGGGCGCACACGCCCTGCTGACTGTGTCTTTCTCGCACGACTGCGAGGGTTCGCCCACCAACAAGCTCACCATCTCCCTGCCGGAACCCCTGGTGGACGCCAAGCCGGAGATCGTTCCCGGCTGGACGGTGGAGAAGGTGACGGAGACGCTCGATGAGCCGCTGACCCTGGATAACGGAAGCAGCGTGACCGAGCGCGTCGGGCAGATCGTATACACAGCCGAGACCCCTGTGGAGGACGGCTACCTGCAGCAGTTCGACATGTCTGTTCAGCTGCCGGAGAGCGAGGGTGAGACGCTCGCGTTCCCCGTGCTGCAGGGCTGTGTGGAGGGCGAGACCGACTGGGCCGAGATTCCCGCCGAGGGCGAGGACCCGCACAGCCTCGAAGCTCCCGCGCCCACGATTACGCTGACTGGCGCGGAGGAGGACGGCCACGCGGAGGAGGCTGCAACCGACACGGCGGCAACTACGGAAGAAGCTGATTTGGAAAGTGCATCTGCCAGCAATGACTCTTCCGGCGCCTCCACCGTGGGCTACGTGGGACTCGGAGCCGGCCTGCTCGGGCTGACTGCCGGCGTTATCGCCCTTCTGCGGACGCGCAACGCCAAGGCGTAAGGACATAACGTTCCCTGAATCAATTGGCCACGCACCGTCGGGGCTGATTGACGCAGGGAACGTTCCCCATAAGGGTGGTTCCATGACTACCCGCGTCCACGCTCCCCGTCTGCTCGCCGCCGCCGTCGCTCTTGGCACGCTCGCCCTGACGGGTTGCGCCTCGGGTGGGCCGGCAGCAGAGGAGACCAGTCCGGCGTCGTCGGCGAGCGCGGAGCCGACGGCGGGAGCTGAGCCGACGGCGGGAGCTGAGCCGACGCCTTCGGAATCGACCTCGGAATCGGCCTCGGGGTCCGCCTCCGCAGAGCCCTCAGAGAGCGGCGAGCCCACTCCATCCGCCTCGCCGGATGCGAGCCCGACGGCTTCCCCTGCGGACGGCGTCTGCACTGCCGACATGCTCAGCGCCGTCCTCGAAACCGAAATGGGCGGCGGCGCCGCGGGCAGCGTCTATCGCCAGATCATCTTTACCAACACGGCGGAAGAAGAATGCGAAATCACCGGCTATCCGGGCGTCTCCTACGTGGATGCTGCCGGCAACCAGGTGGGCGCGCCCGCCGAACGCGAGTCTGCGGAATCCGCCGAGGTGATCCTGGCGCCGGGCGAATCCGCTCTTGCACCCGTCAAGCAGACAAACGCACAGAACTACGGCGCGGACTGCCAGCTGACGGACGTTGCGGGCCTGCGTGTATACCCGCCGAATGACACCGAGTCGCTGGTCGTGGATCAGGCAGGCTCGGCGTGCGCGGCTGAGGACATCGTGCTCATGACGGTCGCTCCCACGAAACCGCTGTCCCCCTAACAGCGGACTCTCCCGCATCACGGGCTCCCACCGCAGCTGACAGAATGTCGGAGGGGTAGGAGATGATGAATCGATGACATCGGTGCTTGAGAAATTCACGCCCGCCACACGCCAGTGGTTCGAGGGCGCCTTCTCCGCACCCACCCCGGCTCAGGAGGGCGCCTGGAACGCCGTCTCCGCGGGCTCGCACGCGCTGGTCGTCGCGCCAACCGGCTCCGGTAAGACCCTCGCGGCGTTCCTCTGGGCGCTGGACAGCTTCATTGCACGGCCGGTTGAGGGCAAGCGGTCCACCCGGGTCCTGTATATCTCTCCGTTGAAGGCGCTCGGCGTCGATGTGGAGCGCAACCTGCGCGCGCCGCTGATCGGCATCACCCAAACCGCCAAACGGCTTGACCTGCCGGCACCGTCCGTCTCCGTAGGCGTGCGCTCCGGCGACACGCCCCAGGCCGAGCGGCGCACCCTGCTCACCCGGCCGCCGGACATCCTGATCACCACGCCGGAGTCGCTCTTCCTCATGCTCACGTCCCGGGCGCGGGAAACCCTGATGGATCTGGACACGGTCATCGTCGACGAGGTCCATGCCGTCGCGGGGACCAAGCGGGGCGCGCACCTCGCAGTTTCCCTCGCGCGGCTCGATGCGATGCTGGAGAAGCCGGTGCAGCGGATCGGCCTCTCGGCAACGGTCGAGCCCAAGGAAACGGTTGCCCGCTTCCTCGCAGGGAATGCTCCGGTGGAGATCGTGGCGCCGCCCTCCAAGAAATCGTGGGACCTCACGGTCACCGTTCCCGTGGAAGACATGACCGAGCTGGGCGGCGCACCCACCAACGACGACGACGACGGCGGCCCCACTGCCTCGCCGAGCATCTGGCCTCATGTGGAAGAGAAGATCGTCGACCTGATCCAGACCAAGCGGTCAACGATCGTCTTCGCCAACTCCCGCCGGCTGGCCGAGCGGCTCACCGCGCGGTTGAACGAGATTCATGCTGACCGACTGGAGGCCGCATCCTTCTGGGATTCGCCTGCAGATTCTCCTCAGAATCCGCCGGCAGATGCGGCGGTGAACTCGCCCGCGGTGGCAAAAACCGAACCGAAGCGCACGCCCGCCGAACTGATGGCGCAGGCTGGTCAGACCGAGGGTGCCGAGCCGTTGCTCGCCCGGGCCCACCACGGATCGGTGTCGAAAGACCAGCGGGCGCTCATCGAGGATGACCTGAAGTCCGGCCGGCTGCGCTGCGTGGTGGCGACGTCGTCGTTGGAATTGGGCATCGACATGGGCGCGGTTGACCTGGTCATCCAGGTCGAGTCGCCGCACTCCGTGGCCAGCGGTCTCCAGCGGGTGGGCCGCGCTGGGCACCAGGTGGGCGAGGTCTCCGAGGGCGTGCTGTTTCCCAAGCACCGCGGGGACCTCGTGAACACCGCCGTCACCGTCGAGCGGATGCTGGCCGGCCAGATCGAACCGCTCTACATTCCCACCAACCCGCTGGATATCCTTGCCCAGCAGACCGTCGCGGCCACCGCCCTCGAGACCATCGATGTGGAGGAATGGTTCGATGTGGTCCGCGCATCCGCACCCTTCGCCACGCTCCCCCGCTCCGCCTTTGAGGCAACCCTCGATCTCCTGGCCGGCCGGTATCCGTCGGATGAATTCGCCGAACTGCGGCCGCGCATCATCTGGGACCGGGTGGAAGGGACCATCACCGGCAGGCCCGGCGCCCAGCGCCTGGCTGTCACCTCCGGCGGCACCATCCCGGACCGCGGGTTGTTCGGCGTCTACCTCGTGGGATCGGAGGACGCCGGATCGAACCGCGGCGGCCGGCGGGTGGGTGAGCTGGACGAGGAGATGGTCTACGAGTCGCGTGTCGGTGATGTCTTCGCCCTCGGTGCAACCAGCTGGCGCATCGAGGACATCACCCATGACCGCGTGCTGGTTTCGCCCGCGTTCGGGCAGCCGGGCAAGCTTCCCTTCTGGAAGGGCGATTCCCTGGGCCGACCCGTGGAACTCGGCCGGGCACTCGGGAAGTTTGTCCGCGAACTTTCCAATGCATCAGAGGACGACGCCGCGGCCCGGTGCCGCGCGAGCGGCCTGGACGAGTGGGCGGCCGGCAACCTGCTCGCGTATCTGCGTGAGCAGCAGCAGTCCACCGAAGTGGTGCCGAGTGACCGCACGCTGGTGGTTGAGCGCTTCCATGATGAGCTGGGCGACTGGCGTGTAGTCCTCCACAGCCCGTTCGGCATGCCGGTACATGCGCCGTGGGCGCTCGCGGTCGGCGCCCGCCTTGAGCAGCGGTACGGGATGGACGGCTCGGCCATGGCCTCGGATGACGGCATCGTGCTGCGCGTGCCCCTCATGGAGGACGAGCCTCCCGGCGCTGACCTGTTCCTCTTCGATGCGGAGGAACTGGACGGCATCGTCACGGCGCAGGTGGGCGGGTCCGCGCTCTTTGCCTCCCGGTTCCGTGAATGTGCTGCACGGGCGCTGCTGCTGCCCCGGAACAATCCGTCCAAGCGCAGCCCGCTGTGGCAGCAGCGGCAACGCTCCGCCCAGTTGCTGGACGTGGCCCGCAAGTTCCCCACCTTCCCGATCATCCTTGAGACAGTCCGCGAGTGCCTCCAGGACGTCTATGATCTTCCGGCGCTCAAGGACATCGCCGCGCAGATCGACCGCCGTGAACTGCGGATTGTCGAGACCACCACCTCCCAACCCTCGCCATTCGCGCGCACCATGCTGTTCGGGTACGTCGCGTCCTTCCTCTACGAGGGCGATTCACCGCTCGCCGAGCGCCGCGCCGCTGCGCTCTCGCTCGACCCCACTCTCCTCAACGAGCTGCTCGGCCGGGCGGAACTGCGTGAACTCCTCGATGCCGGCGTCATCGCTGACACCGAACAGGAACTTCAGCGCCTCGCTCCCGACCGGAAAGCGCGGGGCCTCGAGGGCGTGGCGGACCTGCTGCGGCTGCTCGGCCCCCTGACGCCCGCCGAGATCGCCGAACGGTCCGAGGAACCCGCGGAAGCCGCCACGTCAGCGGATGCCCTCGTCAAGGCCAACCGGGCACTGCGGGTGAACGTCGCCGGGGAAGAACGCATCGCAGCCATCGAGGACGCCGCGCGGCTGCGCGATGCCCTCGGAGTGCCGCTGCCCATGGGTGTTCCGCTGGCGTTCATCGAACCGGTTCCGGACCCGCTCGGCGACCTCGTCGGCCGCTACGCCCGCACGCACGGTCCCTTCACCGCAGCGGAAGCCGCCGCGCGGCTGGGACTGGGTGTCGCCGTCGTCATCACCGCCCTGCAGCGGCTTGTCGCGGATGGCCGGGTGGTGGAGGGCGAGTTTCGGCCTACGGCTTCGGCCCCCGGCCATGAGGCGGCATCGAGCGAGTGGTGCGACGCCGAGGTCCTTCGCCGGCTCCGCCGCCGGTCGCTGGCTGCCCTGCGCCACGAAGTCGAGCCGGTGGACCCTGCCGCCTACGGCCGGTTCCTGCCCGCGTGGCAGTACGTCGGTTCCGGGCTGCGCGGTCTCGACGGCGTGGCCACGGTCATCGACCAGCTCTCCGGGGTGCCGATTCCGGCGTCTGCGTGGGAGCCGCTGATCCTGCGCACGCGGGTTTCGAACTACAGCCCGGCAATGCTGGACGAGCTGGCCGCGACGGGTGAGGTTGTCTGGTCCGGCGCCGGCTCCCTGCCCGGCAACGACGGCTGGATCTCGCTTCACCTCGCAGAGAACGCTCCGCTTACCCTGCGCCCCGACCCGGAGTTTGAGCCCAGCCCTCTGCAGCAGGAGCTCCTTGACCTGCTTTCCGGCGGCGGTGCCTACTTCTTCCGGCAGCTTGTTCAGGGGCTGACCAACGGGGACCAGCCCGCAGACGGCGCGGTGACCGCGGCCCTGTGGGACCTCGTGTGGGCCGGCCGGATCGGCAATGACACGTTTACTCCGGTGCGTTCCCTGCTGGCCGGGGGGAAAACCGCGCACAAGCAGCGCACCCCCACTCCGCGAGCGCGGACCGCCCGGATGGGACGGCTGGGCAGGGCGCCGTCCCTGACCGGCGGCAGCCTGCGGACGGCCTCATTGTCAGCCGGGAACGACGGCGGCACAGGCTACCAGCGCAGCACCCCTCCACAGGTGGCCGGGCGGTGGTCGCTGCTGCCGGCCATGGAGAGTGACACCACCATCCGGGCACACGCCACCGCGGAACTGCTCATGGACCGCTACGGCGTACTCACCCGCGGTTCGGTTGCGAGTGAAGGTATACCGGGTGGGTTTGGGCTCATGTACAAGATGCTGTCCCGCCTGGAGGAGATGGGTCGCTGCCGGCGCGGCTACTTCATCGAGCACCTCGGTGCGGCGCAGTTCGCGGTGCCGGCCACCGTGGACCGACTGCGCTCCTTAAGCGCGGACGCCCGCCCGGACGCCGCCCTCGCGACGAAGCCGGTCACCGTTGCGCTTGCTGCCACGGACCCGGCGAACCCCTTCGGCGCGGCGCTGGGATGGCCCCCGCACGAGGGCGGGCACCGGCCCGGCCGCAAAGCCGGCGCCTTGGTGGTACTCGTCGACGGGCAACTGGCGCTCTATGTTGAGCGCGGCGGAAAGACGATGCTGACCTACACCGAAGACACCGGCTCACTCGCCGCCGCAGCGGAGGCGCTGGTCGCCGCGATCCGCCACGGGGCGGCGGACAAGATGGCTGTCGAAAAAATCAACGGTGAATCGGTCCTCGACTCCCCCGGCGGGCGCGCACTTGCCGACGCCGGCTTCTACAGCACGCCCCGGGGGCTGAGGATCCGTGCCTGAGGGAGATACGGTCTGGCGCGCTGCCCGGGACCTCGACCGCGCACTTCACGACAAGGAGCTCACCCGCTGCGACATCCGCGTGCCGAAGTTCGCCACGGTGGACTTCACCGGGCGGACGGTGCGCGACGTGGTTGCGCGCGGCAAGCACCTGCTCATCCATGTGGAGGACGAGTGGAGCATTCACTCCCACCTGAAGATGGAGGGCCTCTGGCACGTCTATCCGAAGGGCGGCAAGTGGCGGCGACCGGCCTTCAAGGCGCGCTGCATCCTGGAAACCAAAACCTCCACAATCGTGGGCTTTGAACTCGGATTCCTCCGCATCATCCCGCAGCGGCAGGAGGAGGACGCCGTCGGCTACCTCGGCCCGGACCTCCTGGGACCTGACTGGGACGCAGAGGAGGCGTTGCGTCGCTTGCGTGCTGACCCCGGCCGCCCTGTGGGCCTGGCGCTGCTTGACCAGCGGAACCTCGCCGGCATCGGTAACGTTTACCGATGCGAGTTGTGTTTCCTCGCCGGGGAGCATCCGCTCACCCCGGTGGGCGAAGTCAGGAACCTGCCGCGGATGGTGGAACTCGCGCACCGTCTGCTCGAGGTGAACAAGGACCGGTCCACGCGCGTCACCACGGGGTCCCTGCTGCGTGATCCGCTGTGGGTGTACGGGCGGACGGACCGGGGGTGTCTGCGCTGCGGAACCCGGGTGGTGCGCAGCGAGCTCGGCGACAACGAGCTGGAACAGCGGGTGCTCTACCACTGCCCGCACTGCCAGCCAGCGCGGGAGACGGCGTGAGCTCGATCCGCGCCCACATGATCATCGGCACCATCCGCACTAACTACCGGGGGAGACCATGAGCTGGCTCAGCACGCTGCCCGGCTTCCTCGTTGCGCTGCTGGTCCTCCTTGGCCCCGGCCTGCTGTGGGGTGCGATCTTCGGCCTCCGCCGCCTTACCCTGCTTGCCCTGGCCGGTCCGCTGAGCGTCAGTGCCGTGGTCATCGCTTCCGAGTCGGCGGCGCTGGTGGGCGTCCGCTGGTCGCTGGTGCCGCTGCTCGGAGTCACGGCCGCCGTGGCACTGCTGCTCTGGCTCATCCGGCGACGCTTCGGGGATGCGGTCGCCTCGGACCCCGGCGGGCCGCTGCGGCGAACCCTTGCTGCGTGGACCGTTGCAGCAATCCCGGTCGGCCTGATTACGCTGTGGATTTTCGGCGACCCGGAAAACATCGCCCAATCACACGACAACATCTTCCACCTCAATGCCATCCGCTATATCGCGGAAACCGGCAACGCATCCTCCCTGGACCTCGGGTACCTCGGAACACGGGCGGCCACGTTCTACCCGGCGGGATGGCATGCCATCGTATCGGTGGTCCTGATGTCCTCCGGTCTGTCCATACCGGCAGCCATCAACGTGGTGAATCTCGCCATTGTCCTGGCCATCTGGTGCATCGGGTGCCTTTTCCTCGTGACCCGCGTGACCGGCGAGCGCCGCGCGGCCCTACTCAGCGCCGCCGTGCTGTCCGGCGCCTACAGCGGCTTCCCCTACCTTCTGTACGAATTCGGCGTCGTCTACCCGTTCATGCTGTCCATCGCCCTGCTGCCTGGAGTGCTCGGGCTGGTGGTGCAGCTGATGCGTGTCGGCGCGCCCCTGCGTACGACGACGGCGGCCAACCTCCTGCTGCTGCTCGGAGTTCTGCCGGGGCTGGCACTGGCCCACCCGTCGTCGGTCGTCGGCGCACTCGGCCTCAGCCTGCCCATGGTGCTCGCAGCCGCGTACAGCAGACTCCGCCGGAGCGGCGAGCCGGCCTGGCGCACCCTCCTGCCGACGGCGGTTTTCCTGCTGGTCCTCAGTGTTGCCTGGATGCGGCTTCGCCCCGCGCGCGGCAGTTCGGACAACTGGGACGAACTCGGTAACGTCGGCTTCGCCCTGCTCGAGGTGGTCCTGCATTCCCCGCTGTTCCGGCCCCCAGCCTTCCTCGTCGCGGCGCTGACACTGCTCGGAGCCGTGGTCGTGCTCCGCCGCAAACGGCACCGCTGGACGCTGGCCCTGTACGGTTTCGCAGCGATGCTGTTCGTGGTCGCCAACTGGAAGGAAGCCCCGGACCTCCGGTGGATAGTGGCCGGCGTCTGGTACAACGACTACTTCCGGATCAGCGCCATGCTGCCCGTGGCCGGGATCATCATCGCGTCCCTCGGAGCCGTGGCCCTCGTCGACACCGCCAAGCGCCGGCCGAAGGTGCGCTCCCTCCTCCGTGAGGAAAGCAGGAAGCGGGGCGCCGCCGTCGTCGTCGTGCTGGTTGTTGTGGGTGTGCTGCTGGCGCCGCTGGGAGCGGTGCAGCGCGGAGTGACGGAAGCCGCCGCGAAGTACCGGTTCACCGGGGATTCGCAACTGCTGACTGAGGATGAGCTCGCGCTCATCGAGCGCCTGCCGGAGACTGTGGAGGAGGGAGAAGGCATCGTCGGGGTGCCGCTGACCGGTGCGTCGCTGTCCTACTCCTACACGGGCATCCCCACGCTGCTGCCGTACGGAACCCTTCCCGCATCGGCTGCCGGCAAGATCATCTACGAGTCCCTGGATGAGCTCACCACCAACCAGGAGGTCTGCCCTGCTGTGGACGAAATGGGGGTGGGATACGTCCTTGATTTCGGGATCAACTCCGTGCACCCAGGGGAAACGGAGGTTGTGCCGGGGCTGCAGAATCTGATCCCGGAGAACGGGTTTGAACGCGTGGACAGCGAGGGGGAAGCCGCCCTCTACCGGATCGTGGGTTGCTGAGAGCGTGTTGTCACCGGCTCCCGCTACCCTTGACAGGTGATGCAATCCCCTCTGCCCGTGCGCAACGGCGTGAACGCCACGCGGCTTCGACTTCCCTCGGAGGGGCCGTGGGACACCGCGCTGGAGTACATTCTGGACCGTTGGAACCATGTGGATCCGGACGGAATTGCCGAGCGCTTCGACCGCGGTGAAGTGGTTGCCCTGGGAGGCGAGCGGCTCACCCGGGCGACTCCCCTCAGCGAGCACACGTTCATCTGGTACTACCGGGAACTGCCGGTGGAGAAGCGCCTGCCGGTGGAACTGAGCATCCTGCACCAGGACGAGAACCTGCTGGTCGTGGACAAACCGCACTTCCTGCCCACCACGCCGGGCGGCATGTACGTGGCGGAGTCGGCGCTGGTGCGGTTGCGGGTGCAGCTGAATTTGCCAGACCTGATTCCCATGCACCGCCTCGACCGGATGACCGCCGGAATCCTGATGTTCTCGACCAACCCGGCGACGCGCGGCGCGTACCAGCTCCTGTTCGAGAATCGCCGCATCCGCAAGGAGTATGAGGCCGCTGCCAGTATCGACGCCTCGTTGGAGCTCGACGCGCACCCGCGCACCGTCCATAGCCGCATTGTGAAGTCCCGCGACTACCTCCTCGCGCAGGAGGTCCCCGGCGAACCGAACGCGGAGACGCGGGTGCAGCTAATCGGGGAACACAACGGCGTGGGCCGCTACCGGCTGCAACCGCACACCGGCAAGACGCACCAGCTGCGGCTTCACATGGCGGGCCTGGGCCTCGGAATCGTCAACGACCCGTTCTACCCCGTCCTGCAACCCCAGCAGGAGGACGACTACTCGAAACCCCTGCAACTCCTTGCCCGGCACATCGAGTTCACCGATCCGCTGTCCTCCCGGCCGGCGTCATTCACGAGCGGGCTGGAATTGTCGTCGCTCACCTGAGATCCCAGAATCTGCGCCGGCAGCCGGTCACGCCTTGGCGTCGCGCTGTAAATTGGTATGGGTGGACCTGTCAACCCTTGCCGAGTGGTCCCTCATGATCCATCCGGTCACGCTTCTGGTGGTCATCGCTGATGTCTTTGCGCCCATCATGCCGTCCGAATTCCTGGTCATCGCGTCCGGCTCGCTGGCCTCCGAAGGCTCAGTGCTCCTTCCCGTGGCCCTCCTGACGGCGGCAACCGGCAGCCTGCTGGGTGACCTCGCGCTGTACCTGCTCTTCCGGAAAAGACTCACCCATTGGCTGGACCGCTTCCGTTGGGGGCGTGCCGTCCACCGCGGGATCCGCAACGCTGTCGAGAAGGCGGGTAAGTCCCCGACCTACGCCGGCCTGGTGGCGCTCCGGTTCCTTCCGGGCGGGCGGACCGCAGGGATCGCAGCCGCCGGAATCGCCGAACTGCCCCTCCGGCCCTTCCTCGGTTTTGCTGCCCTGGGCGGGGTGCTCTGGTCGATCTGGCTGGTGGGACTTGGCTTCGTTTCGGACGTCACAACCGGTTTCCCCATGTGGGCCAGTGCACTTCTGGGAATGGGGGTGGGTACTCTGGTGGGACTGATCATTGCAGCGTTCTTCGCGCTGAAGCAGCGCCGGGAGGTCCGAAAGACACATGAGCATGCCGACTCCGTCCAACCACCGGCTGCCCCAGGCCCCGCCCGTCCCGCCCCGGAAGAACGCCGAAGCGTCCCCTCCGCAGACCGAGACGAGCACCGTCCTTGAGCGGCTGAAAGCCGCGCAACCGAAGGCACCGGTCTCTCCCGGCGACGAAAAGCCGGGAACGACGACGGCGGCGCCCCCGAGCGCTGGTCCCGCTGGTACTACCCCCAGCCCAACCCGCAACCCTGACCAAGCGCAGGCTGAACAGACGCAAGCCGATCAAACGCAGGCTGACGCGGACGCACGCGAGAAGGCCGCCCGCGCTGCGGACCTCAGGGCGGCGCGTGCGGAGAAGCTTAAAGCGGCGTCGACTGCTGCCTCCACCTGGGCCGCCAAGTCAGGCAGGCAGACCGCGGCCTGGACCGCGACAACCTCCCGGAGCGCCGCCGCGAACGTCCGATCCTGGCGCGCCGATCAGGTGCGGCGCAACCTCGTCACCCTGACCGTGATCGGAGCGCTGGTGGGAACCGCGGCGGCGGCCGGGTTCTTCGGCGGACCTCAGATCTGGACCACTGAGCTGCTGCGCCCTGACCTTTCCCTCGTCTCTCCCAGTCTCAACTCGTTGTATATCTGGGCGCTGATCGGCCTCGGCATGGTCGCCTACACCGTGCACCAGTGGCTGCCCGGCCAGGCAGACAGCCCGCGGCACCGCCGGCTGGGCTGGGTGGTCATTGCTGCCCTGCTGCTCAACCTGGCGTTGGCCCTCACCATCCAGGCGGAGCTCTACGCCCCGAGCCTGGTGGTGCACGGCGTACTGCTGGTCCTGCTCATGGTGTCGTTGCGCTGGCTCAACCGGTGGTCGGCCGCCACGTGGCTGGAAGGAACGCTGGTCGACGTTCCGCTCGGCCTTCTCCTGGGCTGGACGGGCTTCACCGCGCTCAGCCATACCGCCGCGTTCCTGTCCCTGGAAGGGTTCTCCTGGCTTACCGAGAACGAGTTCGCCTGGGCGCTCGCGGGCCTGGGCCTCGTCGTCGTCATTGGAAGCGCGGTGTGCTCGATGGACCGCGGCCGTATTGCGGTTGCCCTTGCGCTGGTGTGGGGCATGGGCTGGATCATTGTGGAGCGGCTCCTCGGGGAACCCGGATCGCTGTCGACAGCCGCTGCGACGGCGCTCGCGGTATTCCTCGTCCTCATCACCGCCGGATCACGCCGTCACCGCGTGGATCATTCCTATCGCCGGGCCCTGCGCCGTCACCAGACGGCCAACCTCCCGCCGATCGACCTCGCCGATGAGGACGACGACGAGTACTACGACGATGAGGAAGTGCACGGCGGCCCCACCCGGGCTTAGCCGACCGTAATCGCGATCTTCCCGCGCGTGTGACCCTCCATGTTGGCTGCAAAGGCATCCGCCGCGCGCTCCAACGGATATGTCTCGGCTAGCACCGGCTTCACCTCTCCGGCTTCGATCAGGTCAGCGAGCGTGGCGAGATCTGCGGCCACCGGGCGCACAAACACGTACCGTCCCCCGCGCTCCTTCGCGTCGGCGTCGGCAATGGACGCAACGCGCCCCTGCCGGGTCAGGACGTCCAGCGATGCCCGCCAGTCGTCGCCTCCCACGAAGTCGACGACGGCGCTGACACCGTCCGGGGCGATCTCACGGACACGGCCTGCAATACCGTCTCCGTAGGTGACCGGTTCCGCGCCCAGTTCCCGGAGGAAGTCGTGGTTCCGCTCGGACGCGGAGGCGATGACGCGGGCTCCACGGGCCCGTGCAATCTGGATGGCGAAGGTGCCCACGCCACCGGCACCGTTGTGGATGAGCACGGTGTCGCCGCTGGAGACATCCAGCGCGTCCAGCGTCTGAAGTGCGGTGAGACCGGTCAGCGGGACAGTGGCGGCCTCTGCCCAGGAGAGGTTCGCGGGTTTGCGCGAGAGGGTGCGGACAGGCGCGGCGACACGCTCCGCGAAGGTTCCCTGGCCAACGGTGTCCATCCGGACGTAGCCCATCACCTCGTCGCCAGCAGAGAATTCAGGGACGGCGGGACCCGGCTGAAGAACGACGCCGGAAACATCCCATCCCGGGATCGCCGGGAAGTGTGCCGTGATCGCGCCGTCGAGGTAGCCCGCCATGACTTTCCAGTCCACCGGGTTGACCGATGCCGCTTTCACCTCGATGAGCACGGTGTCCGGCCCTACCTTGGGTTCCGGCTGGTCGCCGTACTCAAGAACGCCCGGGTCACCATACGTTGAATAAAATACTGCTTTCACTGCTGATTCCTTCCATCGGGTACTGACGCTTCACTCGGTGGAACTCCGGACACCCGTGCGTCATTCCGTACCCCAGCCGTGCATCGGGTCACAGTACGCCGGGCGGAGCTCACTCAGCGGTCGGCCGCCGCCGCCGTGAAACGCAGCGAATAGTTGTCCAGCGCTCCGGGGAGAGGCCCTCCGACGTTCAGCCGCTCCGCCGACTCCAGCTGCAGCGTTGGTCCTTCCAGAAGATGGGAGAGGAAAGCGCTGGTCAGCATCAACACGAGGTGGCGTCCGGGGCACGCGGCAGGGCCCTCGCTGAAGGGGATGAGTGCCCAATCGCCGTCGTCGTCGTTCAGCCAGCGTTCCGGAGTGTACGCATCCGGGTGGGGCACGGTCCGCTCATCGCGGTGGAAGAACGGAGCGTAAATCAGAACGCCGCACTTGGCTGACATGGTCCCCGCATCCCATGCCACGTCCCGGGTGGCCTGCCTCAGCACCATCGGGGTGGTCGGCCACAGCCGCAGGGACTCCAGGACACACGCCCGGAGCCATGGCAGGTACTCGCGGCGGGTGCGGTTCTCGGTGACTTCCCGAAGCGCCCTGGCGCGAACCTCCGGATGCGCCGCCACGGCAGCGAGGGTTCGGAACGTTGCCATGCCCGCCGGATCGAAGGCGAACAGCCACTGCGGGACCTGCTCAACCGGTGCGGCGTCGTCCTGCGGATTCATTCCCGACATCACCGCAGCGAGGCTGCCCGGCGGTGCTGCGTGCATCCGATGCTCGACGGCGGCGAGAAACTGCGAGCGCAGATGCCGTTTGCGCGGCTTCAGAAATGCCCAGTTTCCATCAGCGCGGAGCTGGGCGAGCATGTCGGTGAGTTCCTCGTCGTCCGCGGCCGCATCCCCGAAGACAACCCGCCGGACCAGCCGGTACCAGGAACGGATGAACTCGTCCCAGGTCAGCGCGCCGGACCTGCCCACCATGCGCAATAGCTCCTCCGCCTCCTCGGCGACGACCGGAAGGAACGACTCCGCCAGGTGGTGCACAGGGCTTCCGGAATCCAGGACCTGATCCTGTAAAGCCCGGCGTGCGCTCCTCTGGCTGCCGGATGAGATGAGGGAGTTCCGGGGCTGGAAGTGCGAGAGGGCTGCCTTCTTCTCGCTACTGGCAGCGGTGAAAGGCTCAGGAGTTTCGGCCAGGATCCGGTGAACGTCATTGGGCTCCAGGACTATCGCCTGGCGGCGCAGCGGCAAGCGGAGGAGCACAGGCGAAGCCGGATACTTCGCCGCCAGCTGAGCGAGTATGGCGACTGCGCGCTCATCGAGGTGCAACTTCTCTGCGAGCGCCACCAGCTGTGGCCGTCTGATGATCGGCCCCTTGGCGAGGGTCGGTACCAGTACCTTCGACAGGAAGGTCGCGGTTTCCCGGACGGTTAGCTGCGGCAGCGATCCAGCGGAGCTCATACTCCACTCTGCAGGGCTGCCGCGGGCCCGGCAACCGTGCCCGGTCCTGCGGCACCTTCATCGAGCGGGCAGATATAACGTTTCCGGGGTGGAATACCGTCATAACCGCCCGGTGGATAGGGAAATCAGAGGATCGCAGATACTCCAGTGACCGCGCGCCCAACAATGAGCGTGTTGATCTCGAAGGAACCCTCGTAGGTGTAGATCGCCTCGGCGTCCGCGAAGATCTTCGCCATCTGGTAGTCCGTCACGATCCCGTTGCCGCCGAAGATGGACCTGCCCATTGCCACCGTCTCCCGCATCAGCGACGACGTATAGGACTTTGCGAGCGCGGCCTGCGCCATGTCGGCTCCGCGATGCGGTATCTGCGGCTGCACTTCGTGCAATCCGCGGTGCTCGTCCTGCTGCAGCTGCGCAACCCGCGCCATCATGCCAAGGCTCGCGGTGGTATTGCCCAACATGCGCACCAGCTGTTGCTGGATGAGCTGGAACCCGGCCAGCGGGCGCCCGAACTGGTGGCGCTCGACGGCGTACGCCCGCGCCGCGTCGAACGCCGCGAGCTGCTGCCCGACGGCCTGCCAGCCGACCAGGATGCGGGAGCCGCGCAGCAGGCGCTTGGTGTCAGTGAAGCTGTTGATGCCGGCGAAGCGGTCCGCCTCTGACACCCGCACGTTGTCCAAAAGGATGTCCGCGTTCTGCACTGTCCGCAGTGCAATCTTGTTTTCGATGGCCGTCCGGGTGACCCCCGGCAGCGTTGCGTCCAGGATGAAGCCCCGCACAGCGCCGTCCGCGGTGTCCCGCGCCCACAGCAGCATGTAGTCGCAGAACGTTCCGTTTCCGATCCACCGCTTCGCGCCGTTCAGGATCCAGGTATCACCGTCCCGGGTTGCGGTGGTTGCCATGCCGCCCGCCACATCGGACCCGTGCTGGGGTTCCGTGAGGGCAAAGGCACCGGTGATCGTGAGGTCCATGGCATCGTTCAGCAGCCGTGCCTTCTGGTCCTCTGTGCCGAACTCGTGCAACGCCTCAACGAACAGATCGTGATGCACCATGAAGAACGTTGCCAGCGACGTATCGGCGCGGGTGAGTTCAGCGATGACCATGCCGCTGAACAGGTAGCTGTACCCCTGCTGGACGGGCGTGCTCAGGTTCAGGGCGGCAAGTTTGGGCAGCACCTCCAACGGGAATTCTGCCCGGTTCCACCAGTCAGTGGCGTACGGCGCCACGTCCTTCGCGAGGAAATCCCGCACGTCCTGCAGCTTCGCCCGTTCGGCGTCGCTGAGCAGGGACTCGAATCCGTAGAAGTCTGCGGATGGGAGGCTGCTCTCCATTGAGCTGTCCTTTCGGGTGGTCTCAGAAATCAAGAGGATCTACTTCGGCGCCATGCGGATGGCGCCGTCAAGCCGGATTGTCTCGCCATTGAGCATCTGGTTCTCAACGATGTGCGCAACCAGCGAAGCGTATTCGGTGGCCTTGCCGAGCCTGGATGGGTGCGGCACCTGCTTCCCGAGGGAGTCCTGAGCCTCCTGCGGCAAGCCGGCCATCATGGGGGTTTCGAAGATGCCAGGGGCGATGGTCATGACCCGGATGTATGACCGCGCAAGTTCACGCGCAACGGGCAGGGTCATCGCCGCCACGGCACCCTTGGACGCGGAGTATGCAGGCTGCCCGATCTGCCCGTCGAACGCCGCGACGGAGGCCGTGTTGATGATGACGCCGCGTTCGTTCGTGCCGGTCGAAGTCTGCACCGGCTCGGTGGCGACCATGGCGGCCGCCGCGAGCCGCAGCACGTTGAAGGTACCGATCAGGTTGATGCCGATGACCTTGTTGAACTGCTCCAGCGGCAGCACGCCGTCCCTGCCCAGCACCTTCCCTGGCGTCGCCACTCCTGCACAATTCACAACGATCCGCAGCGGGCCAAGCTCAGCCGCAGCATCCACCGCGGCCTGAACCTGTTCCTCGCTGGTGACGTCAGCCGGAACAAAGCGTGCCCGCTCCCCCAGCGACTCGGCAAAACCCGCCCCGTCCGACTGCGGAAGGTCCAGAATCACCACCGCCGCGCCGTCGTCATGCAGCCGCTGCGCCGTTGCCCGGCCGAGTCCGGACGCTCCGCCGGTTACCAGGGCTACCGTTCCTGCACACTCCATGACATCTCCATTGCGTCGGGGGTTGATTTGGGGATTGAGTCCAAGACTCGGCTACGAACACTCCTTCGAGCCTACTGTGATGCAGCACACCGCAGCATCCACCGGCCCCCGTACTGTGCATAGTGCTCAAACACAACGACGACGGCGCGGTCTAGGGTGGCTCTATGCCCACCGAGAAGCCCACCGGGAAGCTCCCTGCGGAACGTCGGGAAGCACAGCTGCACGCCGCAGCAGCCGCCGCGTCGGTCCCCGCGGCCTTCGGCCACCGGCTGCTCGGCCTCCCCGGAACGCACCTCGCGCACACCAGTCTCCCCAACCCCAGTTTTCTCAAGCGGAGCACAGCTCCATGGCACTACTGGTGGCAGGCGCACTATCTCGACTGCCTCCTCGACGCGGCGGAACGCGAACACGCCCATGCCAGCAAGCACGACGACGGCGCCGCTCACCGCACCAGCGCACGCCGCCTCCTGCGCACCATCCGCCTGCGAAACGGTGGGCGCTGGAGAAACAGCTACTACGACGACATGGCCTGGCTTGCCCTCGCCGCCCTGCGCTCAGCCGATGTTGCCGGCACCCGTCCCCTTCCCACGCTGACCGCCGCCCTGGCCTCGGCGCATACTCCGGACCTCGGCGGCGGCCTCTTTTGGAACACCTCCCGCGATTTCAAGAACACGCCGGCCACCGCACCGGCGGCGCTGTACTTCGCACGCATCGGACGGGCGGATAAGGCCGCGAGCCTGATCGACTGGCTCTTCACCCGGCTGCTGGACCCGGCAACCGGGCTCCTCTTCGACGGTATCCGCATCCCCGGGGAGCGTGTCGTCACCGACCTCTATACCTACAACCAGGGCCCGGTCCTCGGCGCACTTCTGGCCCTCGGCGATGAGCAGAGCCTGCAGCGCGCCGAAGACCTCATCACCGCGATAGCAACCCACCTCGTCCTGCCGGACGGCGCCCTGCGCACCCACGGCGGCGGCGACGGTGGGCTGTTCACAGGAATCCTCGCCCGCTACCTCGCACTTGCTGCCGCGTCTCCCGCCCTTCCGGAGGAAACCCGCACAACCGCCCGGACCCTGATTACGACGACGGCACGCGCCCTCTGGACGGGGCGCGGTGAGCGGGAAGCCGGCGTGCGCCGTCGTCGTACTGTCCTGGTTTTTCCTGCCGCGCCGGGAGATTCGGCCGGGAAGGGCGCGGTGGAGCTGTCAACGCAACTGCAGGCGTGGATGATTTTCGAAGCCGCGCATGTCGCTGGTGGAGCCTCAGTTAAAGCCACCGCCCAGGACCCTCTGAACGCCGCATAGCAGCGAGCGCAGCAGCGCCGTTGAAACGCTCAGCCACTGGCCCTTGCAACGTCGGTACTCGGTGTTACTATGTACTGGTACCTAGTGATGATGATTAGCTGGAGGTTCCGGTGGGCAAGCAGGCAACCGAAATGCTCAAGGGGGTCCTTGAGGGCATCGTGCTCGCGATGCTGTCCGTGAGGCCGGCCTACGGCTACGAGATTACGGCCGGGTTGCGCGGTCAGGGCTTCAGCGAAATCGCCGAGGGCACCATCTACGCGTTACTGGTCCGCATTGAACAGCGGCACCTCGTGGATGTGGAGAAGGTGCCCTCAGAGAAGGGACCGCCGCGCAAGGTGTACACCCTCAACGCCCAGGGTCAGGAATACCTGGACGAGTTCTGGAGGACCTGGAGCTTCCTCACCGAACGACTCGAAGAGCTCCGCGATGGAGGGAAATGACCATGTGGCTGGAAAAGATCATCGGAGACCTCAGCGGCAAGAAGCGCTATCTGGAGTACAAGAAGCGGATCCGGCAGCTGCCGGAGGGGTACCGGCAGGCAGGCGGTGCGCTGGAGCGGTACCTGCTGAATCTCGGCCCCAGCGACAACGGCGAAAGCCTGCTCGCGATGCTGGAGGACCTCGCGGACCTGCTCGAACAGAGCGTGGCTGCCGGCACGCCCATCCGGAACGTGGTGGGCACGGATCCAACCGAGTTCGCCGAGTCCTTCATGCAGAACTATGGGGGCGGAAGCTGGATCCGCAAGGAGCGCGATCGGCTCGGAAAGGCCATCGACCGCGCCGAGGAAGAGGATCAGCAATGAGCACCGGCGTATCACCGGCGCAACGGTGCGCTAATTATGCAGGGTGGGCTGCCGCTCCCGGGTGAGCGCGGCGAGGAAGATTCCGGCCGCGAGTGACCCGAGGGTGGCAACGGCGAGGTCACCCATGGTGTCCGCATAGGTGACATAGATATCCTCAGTCACCCAGGCATCACCGGCCCACTCGGCGAACTCCCAGAGGACGCTGAGCGCAATGCCGAGAAGCACCACCTGCAGCACCACGCCCACCCGGTCCCGGCGCGTGTGTCCGGCGGCAGGCAACACCCCCACGTGCGATGCAAGCACATACGCCATGCCGGCCACGGGCCCGGTGCAGACGCAGTGCACCAGCAGGTCCCACCAGGAAATCAGCTCATACACATTCAGCACGCTGCTCCAGCAGGCGAACATCAGCGCGCACCCGTAGACGGCATCGAACACCGGATGCGGACGCGCATAGCGGGAGAGGGTGAGCCCCCCGAGCGCGAGGAAGAACACCGCGACATCCACCGGCCCCCACCAGAACACCATCACAATGGTGCTGAGTACGGCTGCGGCCCGCACGCCGTCCGCTGCGACTTCGGCGTGCGTAGCCGGCCGGCGGATGAGGTCGGCGATCATGAATCCAAGCCTAGCCATTAGGATCAGCACATGCCGTCCCTGTCCGTGGTGATTCCCTGCAAGGACGACGCCGGTCCCCTGACTCGCTGCCTTGAAGCACTCGCCGCGCAGACAACGGCCCCGCTCGAGGTCATCGTGGTGGACAACAATTCCACCGACGACAGCGCGGAGGTGGCTGTCCGCTTCGGTGCCCGTGTGCTGACGGAGCCGGTGCCCGGGATCGCTGCTGCTGCCTCCACCGGCTACGACGCCGCGCTCGGCAGCATCATTGTCCGCTGCGACGCCGACACCATCCCGCCCGCTGACTGGCTCCAACGCATCGCAGACCGCTTCGACGCGGAACCGGACCTCGCGGTCCTCACCGGTCCCGGCGTGTTCTACGGCACCACTCCCCTCCGCGCCCGCATCGCCGCCGTCGCCTATATGCAGGGCTATTTCCTGTCGATGGGGCTGGCCATCGGCCATTGGCCGCCCTTCGGTTCCAACTGCGCCTTCCGGCGCACGGATTGGGAGAGCGTGCGTTCCCGGATCCACCGCGATGACGCGGAAGTGCACGACGACGTCGACTTCGGCTTCGCGCTGTACCCCACCCAACGCACGGCGTACGACCGGTCACTCAAGGTGGGGATTTCCGCGCGTGCACTCGAGGGCGGCCGGAAGGCCCGGCTGCGTTTCACGCGGGCCGTTCACACGCTGGCCCTGCACTGGCGGCAGGCACCGCCATGGGAACGCTGGAGCTGGACACTGCACGAGAACCGGGAGCGCCGTCGTCGGGCACCGAGCTCGTGACCGGAGTCAGGCTCGTGACCGGGCATCGGACTGGGGCAGGGGATCAGGCGGAGGCAGGGAACCGTTCGGGATAGAGCAGCGGAAGCTGCAGGGTCAGCCACGGGCTGAAGGCCCAGGGCGCGGCGGCGACGGCGGCCGTTAGCTGCAGGGGGTCCGCCCACTGCACCTGCATCACCTCATCCGCGCGGGGGTTTACCGGGGAAACGGCGCGTGCGCTGTAGACCGGGCAGATTTCGTTTTCCACCACGCCCGACGCATCCACGGCCCGGTACCGAAAGTCCGGAAGCCGCAGTTCCACCAGATCCAGCCGCAACCCCAGCTCGTGGTCCGCGCGGCGCGCCACGGCATCTTCAGTTGCCTCACCCGGGCTCGGGTGGCCGCAGAACGAGTTGGTCCACACGCCCGGCCAGGTGCGCTTGGATAGCGCGCGGCGCGTGATCAGGATGCGGCCGTCGTCGTCATACACATGCGTGGAGAAGGCCAGATGCAGCGGCGTGGAGGTGGAATGGACCGTCGCCTTGTCCGCCGTGCCGACGGGCGTTCCGTCGTCGGCCGCCAGGACAACGAGCTCTGCGGTGCGGTTCATTTCCCTCCAATGGGTGACGCGTGTTTACTTTACCTATGGACAAGGAGATCACACTGGCTGGATCCACCGACAGCCAGCTGGTGGATGACGTCCTGACGTCCTTCTTCGCCCGGTCCAAATCCCGCGCCGAAGCGATGCACCCCGATTACCGCACCATGTGGGAGCACCTCGAAACGTGCACCGTGGGAGGCAAGCGATTCCGCCCCCGCCTCGTGATGACCGTCTACAGCCTGCTGGGCGGAACTGAAAGGACCACGGCGGCAACCGTCGCCGCGTCCTTCGAACTCCTCCACACCTCGCTGATCGTGCACGACGACGTCGTGGACCGGGACTTCGCCCGCCGCGGAGTACCCAACGTCTCAGGGACGTACCGCAACCTCGCCGCCGCGCAGGGAAGCAGTCCCTCGCGGGCCGAGCACGCCGGGCTGTCCGTCGGAGTGATCGCCGGTGATCTGGCGCTCTCCAACGCCTACCGGCTGCTCGGCGAGGTGGACACAGACCTCGCTACCCGGCAGCGGTTGGGAGATCTTCTCGATGAAGCCATCTTTGCGTCCGCGGCCGGCGAACTACTTGATGTGCTAGCTCCTTTTGATCCAACACCGCAGCCCGTCGAGGAAGTGCTCGACATGGCCCGGCTGAAAACGGCTGTCTATTCCTTCGAAGCGCCGCTGCAGGCCGGCGCTGTGCTTGCCGGCGGCGATCACCTGCTGGTGAACGCGCTGGGAGAGTTCGGCCGGTGCATCGGGATTGCGTACCAGGTGGCCGATGACCTGATCGGCGTCTTCGGCGACGAGAGCCGCACGGGCAAAGTGGGCTGGAGTGACCTGCGCGAGGGCAAACGCACGGCGCTGATCTCCTACGCCGCGGACCAGCCGCAGTGGCCCCGGATCGCTGCGCTGCTGGCGGATGCGGACCTGACCGCCTCCGGTGCGGCGGAGGTCCGCGAGCTGCTGATTGAATCCGGTGCGCGTGACCAGGCCACCCGTCTTGCCGCCGATCTGACCGAGCGGGCGCTGCAGGCCCTCGTGGAACCGTATGTACCGCAGGCCCTCCGCGATGGTCTGGCGCCCATCACCGACGTCGTCAGCGAAAGGGTCCGGGCGTGAGCCGGGACCGCGATGCGCTCGCTGATTACACGGCCGCGGCCCTGAAGTCCTCCGCGGTGGTGCTGCGCTCCTACTCGACCTCCTTCGGGTTGGCTTCCCGGTTGTTCGAGGGCAGCGTGCGGCGCCAGGTGGAGTCCGTGTACGCGCTGGTGCGGGTTGCTGATGAGATTGTCGACGGCGTCACCTCCGCCGCGGGACTGACTCCTGAGGAGACCCGGCGCCAGCTTGACGAGTTTGAACGCGAGACCGAACGCGCACTGAGCAGCGGGTACAGCACCAACCTGGTAGTTCACGCCTTTGCCCACACTGCCCGCCGCACCGGGATCGGCACTGACCTGACCTGCCCGTTCTTTGCCTCCATGCGTGCGGACCTCGAGCAGGCGGAACACACACCCGAGTCCTTCGCCGTGTACGTCTACGGATCCGCGGAGGTAGTCGGGCTGATGTGCCTGAAGTGCTTCCTCGACGGGCACGCCGTGAGCGCGGAGGAAACCGCGAGGCTTGAGCGCGGCGCCCGGCACCTCGGTGCTGCCTTCCAGAAGGTCAACTTCCTCCGGGACCTCGCCGAAGACTTCGAGTCGCTTGGCCGCAGCTACTTTCCGGACGTCTCCCCCGCCAACTTCGACGAGGCGCACAAGGAACGGCTGCTTGCGGATATCGAGCACGATCTGCGCGAATCCCGCGCCGTGCTTCGCGGATTGCCGCCGTCCAGCCGCAGAGCCGTGGCGCTGGCGCAGGAACTCTTCGCCGAACTGGCCGGACGCATCCGCGCAACCCCTGCCTCGGAACTGATGCGCACACGGATCAGCGTGCCCAACACGGTGAAGCTGCGGATCGCGGCCGCTGTCCTCACCGGCAAGCGCGGGCTGGAACCCTCCAGCCCGGATCCGTCCCGCGTGGAGGCACAGTGAAGGCACGCACACCGTCCGGACGCGCCGTCGTCGTCATCGGTGGCGGTATCAGCGGACTGGCAACCGCGGCGCTGTTGGCCACGGAGGGCCATTCCGTCACGGTGCTGGAAAAGCAGGACGCCGTGGGCGGCAGGGCCGGCTCCTGGAGCGAGGACGGCTTCCGGTTCGACGCGGGCCCCTCCTGGTACCTCATGCCGGAGGTGATCGACCACTATTTCCGGCTGCTGGGCACCTCGGCCGATGAGCAGCTGGACCTCGTGAAGCTCGATCCGGGCTACCGGCTCCTGTCCGAGGGGTACCCCGAACCCGTTGATGTTCCCGCCGAGCGGCACCGGGTGGTGGAGCTCTTCGAGCGGCTGGAACCGGGTGCCGGCGCGAAGCTGGAGCAGTACCTTGATTCCGCTGCGGACACCTACACCATGGCCACCCGCCGGTTCCTCTACTCGACCTTCGAATCGTTCACTTCGCTGCTGACGCCGGACGTGCTCGGGCGCCTGCCGCGGCTCGGCCGCCTGCTGCTGGAACCGCTCCACAACTACGCGCGCCGTTATGTGAGCGACCCGCGGCTGCAGCAGATCCTCGAATACCCTGCGGTGTTCCTCGGGACCTCGCCGTTCACGGCGCCGAGCATGTACCACCTGATGAGCCACCTGGACCTCGACGACGGCGTGCTCTATCCCATGGGCGGGTTCACCCGGCTGGTGGACGCACTGGAGGGCCTGGCCCGAAAAGCCGGCGTCACCATCACCACGGGTGCCGAGGTCACCGGGATCGACACCACCGCCACGGCATCCCGCAAGCGTCCCGCAGCCGTACGCGGGGTGAGCTACCGCTCGGCTGACGGGGCGGAGCGAACCATCGCCGCCGACGTCGTCGTCTCCGCAGCGGACCTTCACCATACCGAAACCACGCTGCTCCCCCGCGAGCTGCAGACCTACCCCCAGCGTTACTGGAACCGCAGCACAGCCGGACCCAGCGCCCTGCTGCTCTACCTGGGCGTCCGCGGAGAGCTGCCTGAACTGCAGCACCACACACTGCTGTTCACCGGTGACTGGGAGGAAAACTTCCGCGCGATCTTCGGACGGACTCCCTTCATTCCCACGCCCGCGTCCATGTATGTGTGCAAACCGAGTGCCACGGATCCCACGGTGGCACCGGACGGACACGAGAACGTCTTTGTCCTGGTCCCGATTCCGGCGGATCCCAGCCTGGGAGGTGCGGGCGGCGAGCGCATCGAGCGCGTCGCGGATGCCGTCATCGAACAGCTCGGCGAATGGGCCGGCATCCCGGACCTCGCGGACCGCATAGTGCTCCGGCGCAGCTACGGTCCGGCGGACTTCGAGCGGGACTACCACTCGTGGAAGGGGACCTCGCTTGGCCCGGCCCACACGCTGCAGCAGAGCGCGTTCTTCCGCGCGGGCAATGTCAGCCGCAAGGTCCAGGGCCTGTACTACGCGGGCGGCTCCACCATCCCCGGCATCGGGATCCCGATGTGCCTGATCAGTGCCGAACTGGTGATCAAGCGGCTGCGCAGGGACCTGAGTACCGGCCCGCTTCCCGTGCCGCTGCGGGCCGGCAGGGTCCGCGAAAACACGGTCACGTGATGGGCGCTGCCTATCTGCTGTTCCTGCTGGTCTCGCTGGGCTGCATGATGCTTCTCGACCAGCGCCTCCGCCTTTTCTTCTGGGACGATCCCCGCCGGGCCGCCGTCGTTCTTGTCACCGGAGTGCTGTTCTTCCTCGTGTGGGACCTCGCGGGAATAGGGCTCGGAATCTTCTACCGGGGCGCCACCGCGATGACGGGGGTGATGCTCGCGCCGGAGTTGCCGTTGGAGGAACCGATCTTTCTCGCCTTCCTGTGTTATCTGGTCATGAACCTGTTCCTGTGGTTCCGGCGGATCATCGCGGAGCGCAACAGCAGTCCCCGGGGCGCACGGCAACTGTCGGACGAGCCGGGAGGGCAGCCGTGACCTACTGGGCCCTCAATGCGGTGTTCCTCCTTCCGGCGCTTCTTGTCGGCGGCCTCGCAGCGGCTGCGTTGAAGGACGGCAGACGCGGGACTGCACTCGTTGCGGCAGGTGCCGCTGCCGTCGTCGTCCTGATTCTCACCGCTGTGTTTGACAGCATGATGATCGCGTTCGGGCTCTTCAGTTATGACCGGGAGCTGATCTCCGGCGTCTACATCGGGTTCGCTCCGATTGAGGACTTCGCCTACCCCGTGGCCGCGGTGCTTCTACTGCCCGCGCTGTGGATCCTGCTCGGCAAACGCGCGGGGAAGCGGCAGCCATGAAGACCCTTTCCACCCTGCTGGTGTCCTCGCGCCCGCTGTCCTGGGTGAACACGGCGTTTCCGTTCGCGGCCGCTTACGTGCTGACCGCCGGGCAGATCGACCTCGCCTGGATTCTTGGAACGCTCTACTTCCTGATCCCCTACAACCTGGCGATGTACGGGATCAATGACGTGTTCGACTACGAGTCGGACCTCCGGAATCCGCGCAAGGGCGGCGTGGAAGGGGCCGTGCTCGACCGCACCATGCACGCGACCACCCTCCGCGCGGCGATCGCCACGAATGTGCCGTTCCTCGTGGCATTGGTTTTGCTGGGCGGGCCGTTGTCCTGGCTGGTGCTGGCCATCAGTGTCTTCGCGGTGATTGCGTACAGCGCTCCGAAACTCCGTTTCAAGGAACGCCCCTTCCTGGACTCACTCACCTCAAGCACGCACTTTGTCAGCCCGGCAGTCTATGGGCTGGTGCTGGCGCAGGCCGAGTTCACGCCGGCGCTGTGGGCACTGCTGGCCTCGTTTTTCCTGTGGGGCGTGGCGAGCCAGGCGTTCGGCGCGGTGCAGGACGTCGTGGCTGACCGGGCCGGCGGTATCGCCTCCATTGCGACGGTGACCGGTGGCCGGGCGACCGTGAGGTTTGCCATCGCCTCCTATCTGGTCAGCGGTGCTCTCCTGCTCTTCACTCCGTGGCCGGGGCCGTTGGCCTCCTTCCTGGTTCTGCTGTACGTGGTCAATATCGTCCCCTTTGGTTCATTGGAGGACGACGACGCCGAGCTCGCCCACCGCGGTTGGGAACGGTTCCTGTGGCTGAACTATGTGACCGGGTTCTTCGTGACCATGCTGTTGATCTGGTACGCGGTAATCCGCTGATGCCGCAATTACGCAACGCTTCTGTTGCGTAATGTTTGTCAGATCACTAAGGATCGCCTTACCTTAATGGGGTGACCCTTACTGAACCTGTGTTCCGCACCGCGCCCGGCGGCCTCGATATCGATGGCGTCAGCATCTCCTATGGCCGCCAGCCCGCGGTGCAGGACGTCTCGTTTGCGCTCAAGCCAGGGGCGGTCACGGCGTTGATCGGGCCGAATGGCAGCGGGAAATCGACCCTGCTGCGCACCATTGCCCGCCTGCACACCGCAGACGCTGGCAGCGTCACCACTTCCGACGGCGCCGACGTGTTTGCGCTGTCACCGAAGGAATTCGCCCGGAAGATCACCCTCCTGGCCCAGAGCCGGCCCGTACCTGCGGGCATCACTGTGCGCGAAGTGGTGGACTTCGGCCGTCACCCGCACCGTGCCCGCTGGTCCGGCACGGATGCGCGGGGCGCCGCCTTCGTCGCCCATGCGATGGAGCTCAGCCGTACCGCGGAGCTCGCCGACCGGCCGGTGGCCGCCCTGTCCGGCGGGCAATTGCAGCGCGTCTGGCTCGCCAGTTGTCTTGCCCAGGACACCGGGGTGCTGCTCCTCGATGAGCCCACCACGTACCTCGACCTCCGCTACCAGGTGGAAATTCTCGACGTCGTCCGGGACCTGGCGAGCCATCACGGGGTGACTGTCGGCGTCGTGCTCCATGATCTGGACCAGGCGGCGGCGATCGCTGACCACGTGGTGCTTCTCGAGAGCGGCGCCGTGCTCGCCCAGGGAACTCCGCTTGAGGTGCTCACGGCGGAGAACCTCTCGGCCGCCTACGGCGTGCGGGTGGATGTCACCATCTCCGGCGGCACTGTCCATACCCGCGCCGTGGGGCGCCATAACGCCGTCGGCAATCATTCGGCCACTGTCCTGCAAGCTTCCTAATTTCCCGTTCAACCCATCGAACGCGCCTATCGCGCCCGCAGAGAAATGACCCCCATGAAACAACCGAAGATCCTCGCTGCCCTCGCGGCAGTTGCCATGCTCGCGCTCTCCGCCTGCGGCACCACCGAAGACGCAGCGGGCAGCACGGAAGAATCTGCTGCAGCATCGGGTGAGTCCATCACCATCACCGACGCCCGAGGCAAGGAAGTTGTCCTCGACGGACCCGCCCAGCGTGTCGCCGGCACCGAGTGGAACGTCGTTGAAAACCTCGTATCCCTCGGCGTCATGCCGGTGGGCGTCTCGGACATCGAGGGCTACAACACGTGGGTGAGCTCCGCTCCGCTGGATGACACCGTGACGGACATCGGCCTCCGCGGAGAACCGAGCATCGACTCCCTCGTTGCCCTTGAACCCGATCTGGTACTGGTCACCGACCAGCTGGTTGAAGGCGCCATCGAGCAGATTGAGAAGACCATTCCGGTGATCGTGGTTCCGGGCGGAGACGCTGCCGACAATATCGGCCAGATGTTCGAGAACCTGGACCTCATCGCGAAGGCCACCGGAACCGGGGATCAGGCAGCAGAGCTCAAGGCGAACTTTGAGGCCAAGGTTGCAGAGGGAAACGCGGCCGTCGGGGAAGCCGGTGCAGCAGGCGCTCCGGTTGCCTTCTCGGACGCGTACGTTGACGCGGGCAGCGTCTCCATCCGCCCGTTTGCCACCGGGTCACTGGTGTCCGATGTGCTCGCCGAGATCGGTTTCGAGAACGCGTGGGAGCAGGAAGGTGATCCGGTGTACGGCCTCGCACAGACCGATGTCGAGGGCCTCACCGCGCTCCCCGAGGACACCCGCTTCTGGTACATCGCCAATGACACCTTCGGCGACCCCTACCAGGACGAGCTCGCGGACAACGCTATCTGGAAGTCCCTGCCGTTCGTGGAAGCCGGCAACGTGCAGCGCTTCCCCGACTCGATCTGGATGTTCGGTGGACCGACGTCGATGGAGCAGGTTATCGACGCGGCCGTCTCCGCTGTAACCGAGAAGTAAAACGCACTATGCCGCCGGAAACTCTGACCCGCGCCGCCTCCTCAGCTGAACGGGTTGCTGACGCGAGGCCAGGGTTCCGGCTTGCGGTGTTTGGCCTGCTCATCGGCACGGCCACCGCGCTCCTCGCGCTGGTGCACATCACTCAGGGCACCTCTACGGTCAATGCGGCGGACATTCTGGGCCTCTTGCTAGGGAACGACGACGCCGAGACGGCCGCCATCGTCGGCGCCAGCCGGGTGCCGCGGCTCGTAGCCGGAGTTCTGGTCGGTGTAGCACTCGGGGTGGCGGGTGTAATCATGCAGTCCGTCTCCCGCAACGCACTGGCCTCACCCGACACACTTGCCGTCAATGCCGGTGCGCACCTGGCCATCGTGGCTGTCGCGGCGGTTGGCTTGCAGGTTCCGCTGCTCGGCGCCGTCGGCGTGGCTTTCCTCGGCGGGATTGGCGCGGCAGCCCTGGTGCTGGCACTGGCGGGCTCCGGCCAGTCCGGCAGCGTGCGGCTGGTCCTCGCGGGATCAGCCATCGCGCTGGCGTTTGCCGCCCTGACCCAGACCCTCCTCATCCTCTTCGCCCAGGAGACGCGCGGACTGTTCGCGTGGGGCGCAGGTTCCCTCGGGCAGAGCGGGATGGACAAGTTCGTGGTCCTCGCCCCGCTGATCGGCGTGGTGCTGGTCATCCTGCTCCTGAAATCGCGCTCACTGGATCTGCTCACCCTCGGGGATGACCAGGCGCGGGTGCTGGGGATCAACGTCCGTGGGACGCAGGTGCTGGCGATTGTGCTCGCCGTCCTGCTCGCGGCCGCGGCGGTCACCATTTCGGGCCCGATCGGTTTTGTCGGCCTCGCCGCGCCCGCCATTGTCCGGCTCGCCGCCGCGAAGATTCCGGGACTTCACCGGCACGTTGCACTCATCCTCGCGTCAGCCCTTATGGGCATCTTCCTCGTCCTCGGCGCGGACGTCCTGCTGCGCGCGCTGGTCGGGGCGCAGAGCGCTGTGGAAGTACCGACGGGTGTGGTGACCACCATGTTCGGTGCGGTCTTCCTTGTGATCCTTGCGCATCGGATGCGGACCTCGGGGCCCACGCGGGAGGCGCGCTCAGTGTCCCTGGGGGGAACGCGCCCGGGTGCGGGCGCCGTCGTCGTGGTGTTGCTTGCCCTTCTGCTCGTTGCGGGCACCGTTGCCGGGCTCCTCCTCGGTGACGCGAAGCTGCTGCTGGGGGACGTTGCCAATTGGATTTCGGGTCAGGCCGGACCGGTGGTGTCGAGTGTGATGGACGCGCGCTTCCCGCGTGTTGGGGCGGCGCTGCTCGCCGGTGCATCGCTGGCGCTGGCCGGGACGGCGATCCAGGCGGTGAGCCGGAACCCGTTGGCGGAGCCGTCGATCATCGGAGTGTCCGGGGGTGCCGGGATTGGCGCGATCGCTGTCATCACCTTCGTCCCGCTGGCCGGGTTCTGGCTGATCGCTGGGGCGGCCGGTGTGGGAGCGGCGGTGGCTGCCGCCGTCGTCTTCGGTCTGGCTTTCCGTGGCGGGCTCCAGACTGACCGGTTTGTGCTGGTGGGGATCGGGGTTTCGGCTGCTGCCATGGCCGCGATCACTCTGCTCATTGTGCTTACGGACCCGTGGAACGAGGCGAAGGCGCTGACCTGGCTGTCCGGGTCCACCTACGGCCGATCGATGGACCATCTGATTCCGATGGCGGTTGCTTTGTTGTTGACTGTACCGATCATTGGGTCGCTGCACCGGGCTCAGGACCTGCTGGCCCTCGATGAGGACACTCCCAAGCTGCTCGGGATTGCGGTTCCGCGGTCGCGGCTGATCCTGTTGGTCTGTGCAGTGGTGCTGACGGGGTCTTCGGTGGCCGGGATCGGTGTCATTGGGTTCGTGGGGCTGGTGGCGCCGCATGCCGCCCGTGCGCTGGTGGGTTCGAGGCATAAGCTCGCGATCCCGACGGCGATGCTGCTGGGCGCGTTGCTGGTGTGTGTGGGCGACATGATCGGCCGGACGATGATCGCTCCGGCGCAGCTTCCGGCGGGTCTGCTGACCGCATTGCTCGGTGCGCCATACTTTGTGTATCTGCTGTTCCGCAGCAGGCTTACGCGGTAGCGGGTTCAGGATCTCGTCGTCGCAGCGCGTCTTTTGATCTCACGATAGATAGTCGTCCGGGAGACTGAGAATATCTCGGCCAATTCCATCTGTGTGTACTTGTCTTCGTCGACCAGCTCGTATAGGTGACGGCGGCGAGTGAGAGACAGTTTGGGTGGCTTGCCCCGCAGCCGGCCTTTGGCTTTCGCAACGGCCATGCCTTCGCGCGTGCGGGCTCGAATCAGGTCTGACTCGAACTCGGCGACCATGCCGAGCACGTTGAACATGAGACGGCCCACCGGGTCAGTCGGATCGTAGACGCTGTTACCCAGGCTTAGCGACACACCTTTTCGGGTGAGTTCATCGGCGATGTCCCGCGCGTCCGGCAGCGACCGCGCAAGCCGGTCAAGTTTGGTGACGACGAGGGTGTCACCTGTTCTCACGGCCGCCATTGCCTGAAGGAGTCCGGGGCGAGCGCGGTTGGTGCCGGTCAGCCCGTGGTCGACGTAAGTGTTGTCCGCCTCTACTCCGAGAGCGGCCAGGCCTTCCCTTTGAATGGTTAGGTCTTGTTCGTGTGTAGAGACTCGCGCGTAGCCGATCTTCACCATTTCAGTGTTGCACTTATCGGGCCTTCACGGGGCTTTTCATCGTGCCGGGTTTACGTGCATCTGATGGCCGTTCGAGTGGCAGCGGCAGCCGCAGCCACTAAGATGGCGCCGTGAAGCTTCTTCTCACTTCGGCGGGCGTCACCAATCCAACGATCCTCACTGCGCTCGAACAACTTCTCGGCAAGCCCATCAGCGAGTCCAGCGCACTGTGCATTCCCACCGCCCAATATGGTCACCCGTGGGTCGGCCCCGGCGTCAAGGCCTGGGAATTTATCAGCGGGAGATCCGAGAATCCCATGGTCAACTTGGGATGGAGATCGGTCGGCGTGCTGGAATTGACTGCGCTGCCGAGCATCGATGAAGAGCGGTGGAAGCCACTCGTTCTTGAGACCGACGTGTTACTGGCGGCTGGCGGTGACGCGCTATACCTCAACCACTGGCTGCAGCACTCGGGTCTGGCCGACATGTTCCTGTCCCTGACGAAAACTGTGTGGGTTGGGATGAGCGCTGGCAGCATGGTGATGACTCCGCAGATCGGTCGAGAGTTCGTCGGCTGGAAGCCGGCAACGGGTGACGACAGCGCATTGGGAGTAGTTCACTTTTCAATCTGTCCGCACCTCGCGCCGGATGGGGGACCCGGCAATTCGCTTGCGGCAGCAGAAAGATGGGCGGCCGGTATAGGCCACCCGTCCTACGCCATCGATGATCAGACGGCCATCAGCGTGACCGACGACGCTGTGGACATCTTCACAGAGGGCACTTGGCGGTACTTCCCAAAGTAGGCGACGGTCAACCTCACAGCCAGAAGGACCGGCTTTCGGCCAGTTAGCTAGCCGGCGGCGCGCCCATCGCGCGCAGAGGGTTCGGCTTATGCAGCACCGACGACCAGATGCCCAGCGTTTGTCAGGAGCACCATCTATCGTGGCGGGTGAAGCTTGTCCACCGAAGATGAGCCTGATTCTCTAGGAGGAGACCCACTTGAACAGTCCGAGTAATAATCGCTCCGTGTTCGTCGTGCATGGTCGCAATGAGGCGCTCCGTAGATCGATATTCGATTTCCTACGGAGTATCAACTTGTCACCAATGGAGTGGACAAGCGCTGTTGAACTCACAGGCGAGGGCTCTCCCTACATCGGGCAGGTGCTCGATGCCGCCTTCGAGCATGCAACTGCTGTAGTCGTCCTGATGACACCCGATGAGGTGGCGTATCTACAGCCCCGCTACGGCCATGGCGAGAATGATCATGAAACGCGGCCCGCGCCACAAGCTCGTCCCAACGTGCTGTTCGAAGCTGGCATGGCGTTAGGCCGTGACGCCAAGCGAACGGTGCTCGTGGAAGTGGGTGAGGTGCGACCGTTCAGTGATGTTGCTGGACGCCATGCAATCCGACTGTCCAACAACCCGGCGAGTCGCCAGGCATTGGCGACCCGGCTCCGAACGGCAGGATGCGCCGTCAACCTCAATGGCACGGACTGGCACACGTCTGGTGACTTCACAGCACCTCCTCCACCGGGCGACGGTCTCCCACTCGGGCGTCGACTATCTGGCGGCGCACCAACGAGGAAGGCGATCGAGTTCGATCTCAAGTACTTCAACAAGGGCGGCAATCGCATCGACAAGCTCCAAGTGATCAACAGAGGAACAGAAACCGCCTACGACGTTGCCCTGTCGATACCTGAGGACGTAGCCCTCGATCTTCGATCAACCAATGCCACTGCGATCGCGAAGATCCCAGGTGGCGGTCGCTCAGTCACCGTGGACGTCCTCAATGAAGGGCGCATGACATTTGGTGGCGCGCAAGGAGGAGATGCCTTCGACGTCACAATCACGGCGCGTACCGAGAGCGGCGATCAGGTAAGCCAAGACGTGTTCCTCGATCTGAACGGATAATGACGATGGATGATGAGATTCAAGTTCCAGTGAGCCTGCCACTCGACAGTGACGGCTTCTTGCGCCGCGAGTGCCCGACCTGCGAACAGGAGTTCAAGTGGTTTAGCCGCGCCGAAGGCGATGATGAAGCCGAACCGGTCTCCCAATACTTCTGTCCTCTGTGTGGTGTCGCAGCGGGTCTAGGTGAGTGGTGGACCCCGGCACAACTCGAATATGGTTTTGGGAGTGCTGGCGGAGCGATTGATCAGGCAATGCAGGACGCCGTAGCGGACGCCTTCAAGGGCATCAAAGGCATGAAATTCAAGCCAAACGCATCATTCAGCCTGGATATTGAGACGCCCGAACCACTCGTCGAGCCCGACGACATGGTCATCGTCGAGCCACCCTGCCACCCGAATGAACCACTTAAGGTTCCTGAAGCGTCCACAGAACGCGCATTTTGTTTGATTTGTGGTGCAGAGTTCGCGGCATAGTCAGTCAGGGAGCAGCAGCTCCATTGCAGAACCACTGGAACTTATTGCTGCGGCGAGTTAGCGAGAGACTCGGGCTTCATGTGGCTCAAGGAGCACGAGTTTTTCAGGCAGGTGGTAACGCTGATGAAACCGTACGACTGACTCTGTGTAGAGCCAACTCAGGTCGTGGAGAGCCCGGCCAAGGTCACCAGTCGTGTGGCTGTGTCCGCTTGGAGCAGCTCTTGAGATCTTTTCGACGAGGGAGAGGAATTCGAGTCGTCCCGGTACAAGGAAGCAGTGGGTGGGAGCCCCCTCGTGATCGTGCGCGTAACCGCCGATGAATCCATACGAAAGACACGCATCAGAACCCGAGCCCGTCTCGTGCAAGCCGACCGTAACTCGCCAGAGGCCTACGCAGCAGTAACCATCCAACAGCGTCAACGGCCGAGGCTCCCAGACCACTGAAGAATCGATCGAGGGTGCCCATTTCCTTCATGAGCATCAACGATGTACATCCGCTTCAGCTCGGCACGTCCGTCGTCGCGGAGCCTCCAACCGTCAATGGCTATGGGAAAATCTCCGTCGTAGCCAACTGCGAAGTCGCCGCAGGGCGACGAAAACTGAGCAGCTCCAATCGGACTGTCATCGCGAGATCCGTAGATTTGCAAGCACTCGGCCCGCAAGCCCTCGACGAGGACTGTTACATCGGGGTGGTAAGGCTTGGGGACGATCCTCATTGTTCGAATTCTCATGCGACCCTCTGAACTGCCGCAGGGCGTGATCCAGCACCTGCCCGAAGTGGCGACTCTGGTGTCCGGCTACAGCCGGAGCGCCGGGGAGCGGATCACATCGATAAACTCCCGGTTGCCACAGATAGGGGGTCCAAATCGTTCCTACCCCCATCCCATAATCGTCCAGTACTACCCACTCCTCCTCGGTGACGCGATACGCGGAACCGAGGTGGGCGGTAGCGGGGTTGGTAAACATCACCTGACCAGAGATGGGATTGGTGCTCATGAGGGGAAATCCTTCTTTCTGGCGGTTATTAGGTCGGGCATAACTGTCGCGCTCGCGGCGGAAGCTCAGGCGGAAATCAGCCCGAAAACGCTGACTCAGGCGTCGAAGGACTCGGGAGAACTTCTTGCTGTCATTCCTCAAGTGAAGATGCCCGCCGCCGCATGGAGTTGGCAGACGGCGATTCCGGGGCCGCCGCCAGCAGCCTCGCCAACACCTGCCACAGCCGCAAGCGAGGGGATCGCATCTGGTGTCTGTTTAGCACCCCGACGTGATCCACCCTGCATCACAGGCCCTATTTGCGGAAGCGAGATGGGAGCGATGGTGTAAAGAGCGAGTGCTTGGAGTCGTCGGCACGACAGGCGATCCGGTTTCCCTACGGCGTGTGCCCCAGGGCGGCGACGGGGCTAGCGGGATGGACTGCGGAAATAAGGAAGAATCTTGTTGTGACCGCCCTCCTTGTGCCATTACCTTCGAACACCTCGAGCGCGCTCGAGCGTCTGGGAGATCTGCCGTCCAACGGCTGTTAAGAGCCGTGCTGAGAGCGCCGAGTCAATGGCACTGTCCTGGTCAGTCATGTTGCTCAGTGAGTAGATCTGTTGAATGTTGTATTCGGGCATCCGGTCCTTCTCAAGTGCATTGTGCCCGACAACTGCGATGACCGGCACAGGCATGGAGCGCCGTGCCACCACAAGCGGTAGCTTCCCCGAGAGGGTTTGATCATCCATTTTCCCCTCACCAGTGATAACCAGGTCACAGTCTTTCAAGGCTTGCTCGAAACCAAGCAGATCCATGAAGAAATCGGCACCGGACACCATCCGCGCTCCGAGCAGCAGTGCGGCGTATCCCAGCCCTCCTGCACTGCCCGCGCCCGGAGAAAGCGCACAAGACGTACCCGGAAGGCCAGCTTCATCCAAGCGGTTGACCAGATTGGCCAATCCCTCCTCCAGTATCACCACATCTGAGGGAGCAGCTCCCTTTTGTGGCCCGTACACTGCCGCCGTCCCCGTTGGGCCGAGCAATGGGTTCTGGACGTCGTTTGCTGCAATGAGATCCACCCCGGAGAGGTCACAAAGCCCGACAAGGTCGATTCTGGTGATGTCCTTCAGGTTTCCTCCGCAGGGCACGAACACCTCTCCCGAGCCATTGAAGAATTGCGCGCCGAGCCCGCTGAGCATACCGGCACCACCGTCGGTGGTGGCGCTGCCGCCAAGCGCCAGGACGATTCGCCTTGGGCCCCGCCCGTGTGCAGCCCGGACCGCTTCACCGAAACCGTTGCTGCTGCTAGCCAGAGGAGCGAGCCTGCCACCTGGGAGCATCTGCAGGCCCACTGTTGTCGCTGCTTCCACTACTGCGGTGAAACCATCGAGGGCCACGATAGTGGCTGCAGGGATGCCCGTCGGACCGGGAACCTTGACTGTGAACGGGCGGAAACCGGCTTCCAAAACAGCCTGGACGCTACCGTCCCCGCCATCTGCCAACGGCAGAGAACGGCAGTAGATGGTGCGTTTGCCCCCATCCGAGATCAGGCCCGATTCCAGCCAGCCGGCGACTTCGAGCGCGCTGAGTGAACCCTTGAACTTGTCCGGAGCCAGCAGGATCCTGAATGGGCTCACAGCTTCGCAGGAGTTTTCTGGTTCTTGCGCTGTATTCATGTTCAACCTTCGAAGGTGAGTGGTGCGGGAGGCTCAAGTGATTGGCCGTTCCAGGCTCCGTTGTGCTCTGTCTCTCAAGCGCGAAATCCAACCGGATAAACAACATGTGCATGCAGTGTGCGGGTCAGTGTTGCTGAGACCTAGCGCACTCAGGAGAGGAAGGACGGCGGGCGGCCTTGTCGATCCTGTCGCCGAACACCCGGTTGACCACGTCGGTCACAGGAGCATTGAGGTCCCGTGCCGCCGTAGCCTGAACTGCCGTCCGGAGATCCTTGTGCCAGGATCGGTGGGACGGGTCCACGCCGGATGCATCATAGGCGCGGGCTGTTGCTTCGAGGAAACCGGGATGTCGGACGCTCCAGCAGTCAGCCGTTCCGCCGCTGAGGGCGGCCAGCAGCGCGTCTTGGTTGACGCCGCTAGCATTTGCAAGCGCGAGCGCTTCCTGCAGCACCGCCTGGGTGCCGAAAAAAACCATTTGATTGGCCACTTTGGCGCTTTGGCCCGCGCCGAGGGGTCCCATGACATGAACCGTGCCGAGCGCTGCAAGTGGGGCACGCCATCGCTGAATCACCTCCGGAGACCCACCGACCATAAGTGAAAGGGAGCCATCAGTGGCCGCTTCGCTGCCACCGCTTACTGGGGCGTCGATGATGTCCGTCTCCCTGCCCCGCAGTTCAGCAGCAAGTTCAGTCAGCGCGTCAGGGCCCACCGTGGCCATGATGACGACGGCGGCCGGCGGGCGAGAGGCCGACGCGATGCCATCCGGGCCGGACAGTACGCTCCTGCACTGACCCCCATCACTGACCAGGATGAATACGACGTCGGCCTTCTCCGCCAGTTCCCTCACCGAAGCGGCAAGGGGTAACCCTTCGGCGGACGCTCGTGCACCGGGATTGACATCGAAACCGAGGACTTCGAATCCGGCGCAGGCAAGCCGCCTGGCGACCGGTAGACCGAGGTTACCCAAACCTGCCACCCCGACAACGACGTCGGGGTGGCCACCGTCGGTTCCCGGCGTCGTCCCGGAACTGGCGCCGGGTCCGGAGGAGCCTGACGTCACTTCCGAGCGTCCTCTGCTTCGCGGTTTTCGCTGTTCGCATTCGCGGGCTTCTTCCGCATTGCCCAGGAGCGGTACAGCGACCAGCCGACGGTCAACACGCTCAGGATCAGCATAACCAGGGGAATCGGCTGGAAGATCCACTCATAAGAGCCGCTACTGATGATCGTCGCGCGGCGGAAACCGGTCTCCGCGAGCGGCCCCACAATGAGGCCAATCACCAGCGGCGCAGGCGGGAAGCCGCCCTTCAGCATGAAGTATCCGAGCACGCCGGCCGCGATGGTGACCATCACGTCCACGGCGCTTGACTGCAGCGCGTAGGCGCCGACGACACTCAGGGCAAGGATGGATGGCCAGAGGTATTCCGTAGGAATGCGGGTGATCTGGCCCCAGGAACGGATGCCGGCGAGCCCGACTACCAGCATCATGGCGGGAATGACCAGCAACGCGATGAAGATGCCGTAAACCAGGTCCGGTGACCCAGCAAACAGGCCGGGTCCGGGTTGAAGACCATGCACGGTCAACGCGCCGATCAGGACGGCCGCGGCCGAGTTGCCGGGGATGCCCAGAATGAGTGTGGGAGCAAGTGTGCCCGGAACTGACGCATTGTTCGCTGACTCGGCAGCTGCCAGGCCACGTGGGTCCCCCTTGCCGAAGTTCTCCGTATTCCTCGAAAGGCGCTTCACTTCGTTGTGGCCGATGAAGGACCCAATATCTCCACCGGTTCCAGGTAGGACACCCACACCGAAACCGATCAAAGAACTGTACGTGATGCCCGGCATGAGTTTGCGAAGACCGGACCACTTCAGACGGAAGGAACCAGGCGCGATGGTGTTGGCGTTCCGATGATGAATGTGTTGTTCGAATCGAACGAGCGCTTCAGCGACCCCGAACAACCCAATGAGGACCGGGATGAAACCGAGTCCGGACTGGAGCGCATCCACTCCGAACGTCAGGCGGGTGATGCCGTTGATGGGGTCGGTTCCCACCGTGGCGATCAGCAGACCGACCAGTCCGCTGATGAGTCCCTTCACCATTGCGCCTTCGGACATCGAGGCGATGAGGGCGAGAGCGAATACAGCCAGCATGAAAAATTCGGCCGGGCCAAACTTCAACGCAAACCCCGCAAGAGTCGGAGCGAACGCCAGCAGCAGCGCGCCGCCGATGATGCCTCCGATTGAGGAAGCTACCAGCGATATAGTCAGCGCCAGGCCGCCCTTACCCTGAAGGGTCATGGGGTGGCCATCCAGCAGCGTGGCTGCAGACGACGGTGTTCCCGGGATGCGCAGCAGTATCGCTGGGATGGAACCCGCATAGACGGCCCCGGAATAGATTCCCAACAGCAGGCACACGCCGGGCAAGGGCTCGGTGACGAATGTGAACGGTAGCAGAATCGCAATGGTCATAGTAGCTGTGAGGCCCGGGATTGCCCCAACGACTATGCCGCCGAGAATGCCGATAAACATGAAGAGCAGCGGCTGCCAGGTCAGGACCGATTCCAGTCCGTTCAGGAAGTCAGTCACGAGATGAGCCTTTCCAGGAACTCACGCGGGAGCGATACACCAAAGATGGAGTAGAAGATGTAGAAAAGCGACACACTGGTGATCACGGGAAGCAGGATCAGCGGCAGCCACTTCCTAATCCCCATCAGGAACAGTGCGCCGAACAGGAACAACGCCGTTGCCGCAATGTAACCAATGACATCGAGTGCGACGGCGTAGATGATCAGCAAAATGACTACGCTAGCTACGCGCAAGCCATCTCTCCGAGCGGGAAGTGGGTCACCGGAACCGCGCTGAAGGGCGAGGAGCACCGCCAGCACAATCAGTGAACCGGCTATTAACCGCGGGTAACCCGCGGCTCCCGGGTCGCTGGAAGCGCCGGATTCGCCCAGAGCTGCTGTCTGTGTGAACACGAGCACTCCGAGGACCAGTAACAGTACGGCGCCGACGATGTTGCCCGTTCGGTCCGAATGAAGCGTTGTTGTCATGAGTACTTTCTTTCAGGAAGGGTTCGGTGCCCGACGCCATTGCCGGGCACCGGCAGGCTAGTAGAGATTGGCAACCATATCCTTGTACCGTGCGAATTCCTCATCCATGAACGACTCGAATTCCTCTCCCTCGACGACCTCGGAGCCGTAACCTTGTGCCTTCATGAATTCCTGGAACTCTTCGGTGTTCGCGGCCTCAGCGAAGCACTCGGACAGTTTCTGAACTCGGTCCTCCGGAGTTCCTTCGGGCGCAACCACACCGAACCAGTTTGCGGCCTTCCAATCGACGCCCACCTCTTCGGTGGTGGGAATGTCGGGCAGAACGTCGAAGCGCTCGTCTGACATGGTGACCAGGCCGCGGAGCTCGCCTGCCTCGATCTGTGAACGCATTTCCGCGCCTGAAGGAGTCAGAGCTTCCACCTGGCCGCCCAGGACAGCAGGGATCATTTCGGCAGCACCATTGAATGGAACGAGTTCGGCGAACTCAAAACCGGCAGCCTCGGCCAGTCCGCGGGCGGCGAGGTCCCAGATACCACCTTGCCCGTTGGTTGCGACCCGGATCTGGTCACCACTCTTCGCACCTTCCACCAAGTCATCGAACGTCTCGTACTCTGAATCGGACGAAACGGCCAGCACGGACGGCGTGGCCTGGAATCTCACGATTCCCCGCAGGTCTTCAGGGGTGACCTCGGCGTTCCCGAGGTGGTTGAGGATGGAGACCTCGACCGTCGCCGTACCGATGGTGTAACCGTCTGGCTCGGCGTCGGCGATTGCCTGGTGCCCGGTGGCGCCGGCTGCGCCAGTCCGGTTGGAAATGATGATGCGGGTTCCACAGGTGTCCTCCGCCTGAGCCGCCAGCTGGCGGGTGGTGAGGTCTGTGCCGCCGCCGGCGGCCCATGGGACAATCATTTCAATTTGCTCTGAGGGGAAATTGTCTCCCTCTCCGCCCCCTCCAGCGGCATCGCCTCCCGCATTCGCTCCACAGGCGGCCAAGGACGCTGAGAGGGCGACGACGCCGCCAACGGCAGCGACGCTCAGACGAGCGGATCGATTGGTACGTGATGTTGATGGTGTCATGAGATGGTTCCTTCTTCGGTAGTGCGGACGTGTGGTGCATGTTCTAGGAGAGGGACCTTGATTCGGTTCCTCTGAAGTTCGGCGGTCGTTTTTCCTGGAAAGCTTTGATGCCTTCCTTGACCGCGTCGGTGCGGAACACTTCTCCGAAAAGCGCTGCTTCAAGCTTCAGTCCCTCAGCGAGAGGCTGCTCAACAGCGGCATTGATCAGCCGGCGAATTCGGGAAATAGCCGTTGTGGGTAGTGAGGCGAGGTGCTCGGCGAAGCTCAATGCTTCGGCAAGCGGGTCACCGGATGCGATGAGCCGGTTGACCAGCCCGATGCGGTGGGCTTCGACCGCATCGATGGGTTTTCCGGTGAGCATAAGTTCAAGGGCACGTGCCGGGCCGATGATTCGGGGTAGCAGTTGGGTGCCACCGTTGCCTGGAAAGACGCCCCTGGTGACTTCCGGCAAGGCGAACGATGCCCTTTCAGTGGCGAACCGCAGGTCTGTGGCCAGGGTCACCTCTAGCCCGGCGCCGTAAGCGACGCCTTCCACGAGTGCAATCGTTGGCTTGCCGCAGTTGGCTATTGCCGACACTAGCTGGTGCCCTTCTTGGGCAATTTGCTCGGCATTCCCATCGGCGATGCGTTGGGGGAACTCGCGGATGTCCGCGCCGGCCGAGAAAGCCCGCGTACCGGCTCCGCGTAAGACAACGGCCCGGATGTCACTCCGCTCCTTGAGTGCGATGAATGTTTCGCGCAGCTTTTCTTTTGTGACCCGCGACAGCAGGTTGAGGGGCGGGTCTTCGATGGTGACCAGCGCAACGTCCCGCTGAAGCTGCATATTTACGAGTTGCGACGCGTGCGTGGTGTTGTACGCCATGGTTCCTCCTTCGCCGTTGAAGTGGATCGGTTGTGGTGGATCTTCACCGGTTACCTGAACTCGCAATCCTCCTCTTCGAGGAACCGGGTTCGTATTTAGGGACCGTATTCATAATGCTAGACCGACATTCGGTTGAATACAAGGGTATTTCTGTACGCTCCGAGCCGATCCAGCGGTTCCCGGGGCAAGATTTGGGCATGACCCCGTGGGCCCGGTACAGCGACTTCCGAAGCCGTACCGGGCGGGGCTGGGCAGGCACCGCCGGAGCAAGCGATGCTGTGGTCAGGAGAGCAGGTCCTTCGCGATGATATTCCGCTGAATCTGGTTGGTCCCTTCGATGATCTGAAGGCCCTTGGCTTCCCGCATGAATCGCTCCATCGGGTAATCGGTGCTGTACCCCTTCGCGCCGAAGATCTGGATGCCGTCGAGCGTGATTTGCATCGCGGTGTCCGTGGCGAAGGTTTTCGCCACGCCGATCAGCGGCGCTGCGTCCCGAGGCGACATGCCGCCGTCGAGCACTGCTGCCGATTTGTACACCAGGTGCCTTGAGGCTTCCAAGCCGATCTTCATGTCGGCCAGCATCCACTGCAGCCCCTGGAAATCGGCGATCCGCTGTCCGAAGGCCTTCCGGTCTTTGGCATAGGAGACCGCGTGATCGAGGGAACCCTGCGCGAGTCCGAGTGCTCGTGCACCAACCAGCGGACGCAGCTTCGTGAAGGTGCTGGCGGCAGTTTTGAAACCGTCCCCCTCCGCACCTAGCCGGTCCTCGGCAGGGACAAAGACGTTATTGAACTCGACCTCGCAGGACGGGATGGCACGGCCGCCGATCTTGTTCATTTTCGCCCCGCGGACCACACCCTCGGCGGTGGTGGGAACCACAAAGGAGCTTAGCCCGCGGTGACCCGGCTCGCCGGTACGGGCGAACGTCACGAAATAGTCCGACACGGGCGCGTTGCCAGCCCAGACCTTCTTGCCATTGAGGAGATATCCCCCGTCCACCCGCTCGGCTCGGGTTTGCAGGTTCGCCATGTCCGATCCGACTTCCGGTTCGGTGTTTGCGGTGGAAAACCGCAAGGTCCCGTTGGCCAGTCCGGGCAGGTACTTCCGCCGCTGTTCCTCATTGCCGGCTGCACTGATCGCGAAGAACGGCTGCCAGGTCATCATGAGCAGGTAGGACGTGTTGTAGCAGGCGCGGGTGAGCCCTTCGATGGCGAGCACGCAGCTTAGGATCCCCGAATTCCTGCCACCGTGCTCGGGGGCGAAAGGCAGCGCCAGGTAGTTCTTCTCAACCAGCAGGTCGAACATGTCCTGAGGGTATTCACCGGTCTTGTCACGGTGGGCTGCCCCAGCGGCAACTGGCCCGTCCGCAAGGACGCGAATCTCTTCCTGGAGCGCGAGCTGCTCGTCTGTGAGCGCGTACTGTTCCTTCTGCATGGTTTCGGTGATGGTGCTCATGATTGCTCCTTGGCATGTGTTCCGTTGGTGGTGGTGCTGTAACTGGTCTTGCATGGAGTGGCCGTGCGGATTATTCCGCGAGCTGCCAGGTCATTGATGTCGGTGTCAGGAAGCCCCAGTTCCCGTAAAACGTCCTGGGTGTGTTCGCCGAGGCGGGGCGGCGGAAGATCAGCAGGCGGCCAGGAAGGATCCGCAGTCACCGGGGTGCGGATCTGCCGCAGGCGCCCAATAGAGGGATGGTCCACTTCGAGGGTTCGAGGCGGTGCTCCGGGAAGGACGTCCGCAAGTCCTAGAACAGGCGCGATGTCCTTCCCGATCTTGCCGAGGGTTGCTAGCCAGTGATCACGCGAATGCGTACGCAGGAGCGCGGCCACCTCTTCACGTCGGTGCACCGTTCCTTGCGCTGACCGGCTCTCTGCTGAACCTGCCCCGATAATCAGCCCGGAGGGCTCGGCTTCAAGCCACAGCGAGAGCCCGTCCGCGCAAACATATGCCCCTCGTACAGACGCAGTGTCGTCATCGTCAGACCGGGGGCAAATAGGCGCAGTGCCGTTTTCGGCCTCCGCGACGGGGGTGATCAGGTCCGTGGTAATCAGGTCCGTCTGGGCATACAGCTGTGTGTCCAGAAGATTGAGCTCGATCGTGGAACCGACCCCGCTCTGTTTCCTCCGGTGGAGGGCAGCCAGTATGCCGGTCACAGCCAATACTCCTGCAGCCACATCAGGGAGGCTCACCCCCATCCGCACCGGCCGGCCCTCGACCCGACCCGTCGCTGCCATTGACCCGCTGAGCGCCTGTATCACCGGGTCGTTGGCGGGGCGGGAAGCGTAAGGACCGTCGCTGCCGAAGGCCGACACTGTGCAATAAATCAGTTCAGGATGCGCTTCGCGCAGCGCCGCCGCGCCGATTCCCAGACGCTCCGCCGTGCCGGGCCTGAAGTTCTGTACGACGATGTCGGCCTGACCGGCCAGCTTCAAGGCAGCAGTAAGGCCCTCGGGATGCTTCAAATCCATGGCTATGCTGCGCTTGCCGCGGTTGAACCCCAGGAAGATGGCCGATTCACCCGTGGTATAGACGCTTCCCATGTCACGGCCGATCTCACCGTCGGGGGGCTCAAGCTTGATGACTGCCGCGCCGAGATCCGCCAGCAGCATGGTGCACCAGGGTCCGGCGACGAAATGCGTCAGGTCCAGTACACGTATGCCTGCCAGCGGAGCACTCATGACGCTGCTGTCCGGTCGGAGGCACGTGAGACTGAATTGATGTGCAGCGGTGCGGACTGTGCAAGCTCCAGCGGGGACCAGTCGGAGTGGAGATAGCGGTACGCCGCCTCAACGACCCAGTAGTTTCCGTAGGGCATCACATCCTCCAGCGGGAAGCGCGAGAAACCTGCTCCTGCCTTCTCCGCCGGCAGCCGTCCCCAGCTGCTGTGCAGCAGCACGCCGCCGGGGCTCAGATAGTTCGTGAACAGTTCTCGGGCGATCGCATCGGCTGCTGTGGAGGCCCAGCCGGCGGATTCTTGGTCGAGCCGCGCCAGTCGCAGCAGCGCGTTCGCGGCGATGGTGGCGCTGCAGGAGTCCCGGGGAACCGCGGGGGCCTGCGGATCCGCGAAATCGTAGAACGGAACGCTGTCCTCCGGCAGGTGGTCCACGTACCATCGGCATACGTTTCGCGCCACCTCCAGGAACCGTCGGTCTCCGGTCGCTTCGTACACGTTGACGTAGTTGTGCATCGCCCATGACTGGCCCCGACTCCACGTTGTGGAGTCGCTATAGCCCTGCATCGAGTAGCGACGCGCGGGCTGACCTGTCTCCAGATCGAACTCAATAGCCTGATAAGCCGATCCGTCACCACGGACGATGCCATAGTTCAGCAAGTTGGTGTTGTGTCGCCGTGCAATATCGGCAAGTTCAGGGTCGGATGCGGCCGACCAGTAGAACGGCAGCAGGTTAAGCCCCGTATCGATGACCGCACGGTTGACCCCGAGGACCTGGAAGAAGACGCCGAGCCGCTCGTCGAAGTTCTTGCTGTACTGCCGGGTGGCTTCCAGCGCCGCGTTTGTCAGCGCTGTGTCTCCGGTGAGTCGTGCTCCGAGGCAGGATGCATAGAAGAGGTCGCTGCCGGCGGCGGAGAAGCGGGGCGGCTCCTTCGACAGGCTGTCTGCGACGACGCGGGCGAGCTTATGTGCGGCAGCGCGGATGCGGTCATCGTCGAAATGGTCTGCCACCAGCCACAGGCGGCCGGTCAGGAACCCCACCCACTGGAAGGTGGACCAGTCATGTGGAAGGTAAACATCGCAGATTTGATAGCCGCCGGTGGTGTACTTGAAACCCGGAACGGCGCCGGCAGGGGAGCCCTCAATGATCTCCAGGACCGGCTCGACGCCGCGGCGCACGTCCTCGAGCGCCTGTTGTGCAAGGTCCTGCATGGTGTCGGGTTGCGCGGGTGAGGTCTGGGTGATGCTCATGAGGCTCCTTCATGACGGCTGGTGGGACGGTGGGTTGAGGCGAGAGCCGGTTCGAGGCCCATGGCGGCCGCGCCGCTGTCGACCAGTCGACGGGCGTCGGCATCGGATACACCGGCCGCATCGAGGATCTCCCGGGTGTGCTCTCCGAGGAGGGGCGGAGCGTTGCGGATGGCCGGTCTCTCACCGTCGAACGTCATTGGCAGGCCGACTGTACGCATCTCGCCGAGTGTTGGATGGTGCATCGTGGCCAACAGCCCGTTATGGAGCACCTGGGGATCGGACATCGCTTCTGACAGGCTGTTCACTGGTGCGCATGGAACGCCCGCATTCTGCAGGGTTTCGAGCCACTCTTGACTGGGGCGTCGACTCATCAGCGAACTAAGCCGGCCCGCAAGTTCCTTCCGGTGCTCAACCCGTCCGACGTTCCGTGCGTACCGGGGATCATCCGCGAGGTCCGGTTGCTCCAGGGCAGAACACAGCAGGCGCCAGAATTTGTCGTTGATGACGGCGATGTAGACGTACCTGCCGTCGCTGCAGGGGAATGCCTGGTAGGGCGAGAACTGGGGGTGCGCGCTTCCCAGCCGAGGCTGGTCTTCACCGTCGATGAGGTATTCCTGCGCCCGGGGACCGAGCGCAAAGACGGAAACATCGAGTAGATTGAGGTTGATTTCGGCTCCCTGTCCGTCACGCTGGCGGCCGACGAGGGCTGCGAGGATGGCGTAACCGGCCATCATCCCTGCGCCGAAGTCCGGAACACTGACCCCCTGCCGGGACGGCGGACCATTTTCCTCACCGGTGATCGCCATGGCGCCGGAGAGCGCCTGGACGATGGGGTCATTTCCTGCGAGGTCCACGTAGGGTCCGGAAGTGCCGAACGCCGAGATAGAGGCATAGATGAGGCCGGGGTTGCGTTCAGCAAGACTGGCACGGTCCACCCCAAGCTGGGCTGCTTTGCCGGGACGGAGGTTTTCGACGACGACGTCGGCTGTCTCCGCCAGTCGGAAAAAAATTTCCTTCCCTTTCGTCTGCTTCAGATCGAGGGCAATGCTGCGCTTGTTACGGTTTAGGGACAGGAAAACGGCACTCTGGTCACCTGCATAGATGTTTCCCGCCTGGCGCGACATGTCGCCGGTGTCGGGGCGCTCAATCTTGATGACGTCCGCGCCCAGGTCCGCGAGGACCATGGTGCACCACGGGCCCGCCGCAAGATGGCTCAGATCGAGAACAGTGATCCCTTCGAGGGGCAATCGTGCATTCATTAGAATCCTCCTTCGTGTTCATATGTAGGAAATTAGTTCGAGAAGCTGCTTAGGCTGCGCAGGTGCCGGAATACGTATGGTTTTGTTCTGGTGGTCAGCGCGTGGAGAGCGCTGTGGAAACCGTCTCTGCTGCGGCCACAATCTGTTTGCCTAATGATCGTTTCTCGACGGCACTCATGCTGGACGCGAGATACGTCAGGCTCATGGCGGCGACTACGTTGCCTGTGTGATCACGAATCGGAGCGGCAAATCCAGTGATCGCGGGGTGGAGTCCCTGGTTGTCCAGGGCATATCCCCGGGAAGCCTGTTCCAGTACGTCTTTCCGGAAGGAGTCAGGATCGGCCAGTGTGTGCGGTGTCATGCGTTCAAAAACATGGTTCTTCAACCATTCCTCCCGCTCCGGCTCCGGCAGCGCGCCCACCAGCACCTTGCCCAGTGCTGTGACATGCGCAGGAATGCGCGTGCCCACATGGGTCACCAGACGCACCAGACTGTCCCGGTTCTCGACCTTCTCTATATAGAGAACCTCGTGTCCGTCCAGGACCGCCAGGTTGCAGGTTCCGCCGGTACTGGCGGAAAGTTCTTCCATCGCCGGCCGGGCTAGCTCCGGAAGGTCCACCAGTTCCAGCGCTGTTGCAGCCAGCGAGAACAAGCGCAAGCTAAGCCGGTACCGGTGGTTGGCGTCCCTCACCACCAGTTCCTTAGCCTGCAGTGTCTGGAGCAGGCCGTGGGTGGTGCTTTTCGGCAGGTCGAGTGCCTGCGCGATCTCAATCATGCGCATCGGGGACTTGCGCTGGGACAGCAACTCAAGGAGTGCCGCGACACGCTCGACTGATCGAACAAAACCGTTGTCGCTAACCATTTACGACTCTCCTTGTTTCCCGACACCGGCACTTGGAACAGTAACAGCATCCCGGCGTGAACCAGTGCTTCCTAGGGTACTAACCGGGGTCAATGGACCGGAGTGATCCAGGACGGCCAGGGCGTTTTTTATGGCCAGGAGGGCCATTCTTGTACGGGTCTGTTCTCCCGCGCTGCCGATGTGCGGAGTCAGCACCACGTTGTCCAGTTCAAGGAGACCCGGGTGGATGGCCGGCTCGTGCTCGAAAACATCGAGCCCGGCTCCGCGGATTCGTCGGTTCCTCAGCGCGTCAACCAGTGCATCCTCATCGATCAACGGGCCGCGCGCGGTATTGATGATCACCGCGCCCGGCTTCATTGATGCGATCTGCCGTGCTCCGATCAGGTGCCGCGTCTCGCCGTTGAGTGGGGCATGGAGGCTGATCACATCCGCTGTTGCAAGGAGCTCATCCAGCGGCATGCGTTCCACACCGCCACGACTACCCGAACCGGAGGCCGCAGCGATGACCCGCATCCCGAACGCGCGTGCCCGTGTAGCGAGCGCTTCGCCGATCCGCCCATACCCCACGATCCCGAGGGTTTCGCCTGCCAAATCCCTGCCCAGGAACAGTCGTGGACCCCAGGACCAGGGTTCACTCCTCCTGAGAAACGCGTCGGCTTCGACGATACGACGGTTGAGTGCCAATAGAAGCCCGATGGCCAGGTCTGCTGTTGCGTCGGTTAGGACATCAGGGGTGTTGGTCACCGTGATCCCGCGGCTCTCCGCAGCGTGGACATCAATGTTGTCCGTGCCGACGGAGACTGCCGCCACAACCTTCAGCTGCGGCCCTGCTCGGTCGAATAGTTCCGCATCCATTGCCTCGGTGAGCAGTGTGATGATGCCGACGGCACCATTGACGTGCTCAAGCAGTTCCTCGCGGGTGGGCGGCAGGTCACGGTCGGGATGAACCACGACCTCGTGTCCGGATTCACGAAGAATCTGCATCGGTTCCGGACCAAGGTCCCGAGTGACGTACAAGTGCCCGTTTGCCATGACCATCTACTCCTTATGGGTCGACTATGTGTACCGCCCGCCTCTACGCCGGGTCGATTTCCCCATCAGCAGGCAACCCGCGGCGCCCGGAGACAACATCGCCCGGCTGCGAGCCCGCCTTTGCCTTCAGGTACACGACCTTCGTCTGAGTGAAGAAGTCAACGTTGGTGGCGCCGATCGAGAACGCACCCAGACCGGACTCCTTGACTCCTCCGAACGGCACATGAGGCTGGCTGAGCGTTCCGTGATTGACGTGAATCATCCCCGCGCGGGTTTCCCTGCTGAAACGCATGGCGACTTCGAGGTCCTCGCTGAAAACGGCCGCCGCCAGCCCGTACTCGGTGTGGTTGGTGATCTCGATGGCTTCATCCACTCCGCCAACCCGAGTGATGGTCAGCACGGGACCGAAGATCTCCTCCCGAGCGACGGTCATGTCCCTGGTGACGTGGTCCAGGACGGTGGGGGCGAAGTACAGTCCCTCCGGAACCTGCCGATCCGGGGTAGTGCGGACGGCACCTTCCAGAATGCCCTGATCTACATACCCGGTGACGCGCTTGAGCTGTGCCTCATTGACCAGCGGTCCGACGACGGTCCCTTCGACGTCCCCCGGGCCCACCTGCATGTTTGACCAGCTTTCGGTCAGGAGTGCCACTAGATCGTCTGCAATTTCGTGTCGGACGATGATACGGCTGATGGAGGTGCAGCGCTGCCCCGTTGCCTGTATCGCTGCACTGGTAATTTCGGCGGCTACGCTCCGCAGGTCTTCGGCGCTGTGCACGTATGCAGCATTCTTGCCGCCGAGCTCAAGCTGCACGCTGCCCAACCGGCGGGCAACTGCCTCATTGACCGTCCGCCCGACACCGGTGCTTCCAGTGAAGGATACTCCAGCAATTCGCCGGTCGTCCGCCAGCTGCGATCCGACCTTCGAGCCGCGCCCGTTGACAACATTCAGCACTCCCTCCGGTAGGCCAGCGTCCCGCAGTAGCGCGGCGAGGGCAAGCGCCGTGAGAGGGGTCTCGAGGGCGGGCTTCAAAACAACCGTGTTGCCGAAAACGAGGGCGGGAGCAATCTTGCGTACAGGGGCAACCGCCGGGAAGTTCCACGGAGTAATAGCGGCGATGACGCCGATCGGTTCCCGTTCTGTGTAGACGAGCAGGCCGGGGGCGCGGCTAGGGATGGTGGTGCCGTGAATCCTTGCCCCCTCCCCGGCTGCATAGTCGATCTCCATGCGCGCACGTCCCAGCTCACCACGAGACTCAGCCAGCGGCTTGCCCATTTCCCTTGTCATGAGCCGTGCGAGATCCTCAGTGTTCTCGCCGATGAGCTCGCTCCAACGCCGGAGGATGTCTCCCCGGACGGGCCCCGGAGTGGCCGCCCAGCCCGGAAGTGCGCGCTCCGCCGCACTGATAGCGGCTTCAATGTCCTCCGCGGTGGAGTCGGGAACGATGCCGACCACGTCGTCTTTGTCCGCAGGGTTCAAGGTCTCGACGGGTAGGCCGGAACTGGGAACCCAGTCGTTGTTGATGAAATTTACCTGGTGGGGGTACTCAAGGGCCTGCTGGTCAATCATGGAAGGATGCTCCTTTGCATACTGGGTGAAAATTGGTGGCGCAGCGCTCATCTGGAGACGCGCTGCACGGTAAGTCCGGCGTCGACCCAGCTGCGGTCCCAGCTGTCGCCGTTGATTGCCAGGGTGATCAGCCGTTCACGTTCAACGACGGCCTCGGCTGCTTCGACCACGGCGGCTGCGCGGTGGCGCGGGACGAAGACGATGCCGTCCTCATCGCCGACAACAAGATCTCCCTGGCAGACGGCAGTGCCACCGACGGCGATGTTTCCCCGGATCACCCCGGGTCCGTCCTTGTAGGGGCCCAGATGGGAAACTCCGCGGGCGAAAACGGGGATGCCCAATTCCGCGAGTTCCGAAAGGTCCCGGACAGCGCCGTCGAGCACTATCCCTGCTACGCCCCGTTTCTGTGCGTAACTCGCCAGGAGCCCGCCGACGATCGCGCGGTCAGTCTGGGCACCGGCGTCGACCACGAGGACCTCACCGGGAACTGCCAGATCGGCGGCCTTGTGGACGGTCAGATTATCCCCGGGACGGGTCTGGACCGTGAGGGCGCGACCTACGAGGTGCACTGCTTTCCTGCCAGCTCCGGTTGAGGTGATGGGCGAGAGCCCCACGGCACCGCCGAAGCGTTGCATAGCGTCCGAGAACGCCGCGGTCGGGAGAGCAGCGCAGCGAGCCAGGAGCGCGTCGTCCAAGGCCGGCACTTCGTCATATACGAGGCATTCCGAGACCATGTCAGACACCTGCCGCCGCAGGCCGGAGCACTGCCTTCATGACAGTCCCAGCCTTGACATCGGCAATTGCCTGGTTCGCCTGGTCCAGCGGGTACTCCGTCAGAATGCTCGCGAGGTCGAATTCCGCGAGCAGCCGCGGCAGCGTCTGGATGTAGCGGATGTAGTGCTGTGGGGAGAAGCCCCACGAGCCTTGCACTGTCAGTTGCTTACGGGTGATGTAGTGCGGGTTGATCGGAGTGGCGCCGTGGTCCGTGTACTGGCCGACGACACAGTACTGTCCCGCCGGACGTACCATTTCGATACCCTCGGCCACAGCCGAAGGAATTCCCGCACATTCGATGACGACGTCGGCGCCCTGGCCATGCGGTGTAAGACCCTTCACCGCGGCAATGCGGTCTTCGGTGCTGGTCCCGTCCATGACATCGAAGTGCTCATGTCCGACACCGAGATTAGCGGTGGTCTCGAGACGGGACGCTGGGCCGCCCACAATGATTACCTTCGCCGCACCGGATAGCTGGGCATAAATGGCGGCAGCCACGCCGACCGGGCCGCTGCCCTGAATTACGACGATGTCGCCGAAACTGATCTTCGTTTCGTACAGGACACCATGAACAGCGGTGGGTCCGGCGCAGCCAAGAGGAATGACGTCCCGGGGGGTGATGCCCTCAGGAAGTTTCACCAATGTGGTTCCGGGCTGGAGGTACATACTGTCAGCCCAGCCGCCGGAAAGATGCGGGAAGGTGTCAGCGCGCTGGTTGATGCCGTAGATCCTTCGAGACCCCGTGCAGAGCGTCGGTTGCTGCTCGACAAGGCAGTACCGGCAACGGCCGCAAGCCACGCTATTCTGCCAGGCAACGGCGTCGCCTACGGCCAGGGGCTCACCGAGGACGTCGTGTGTCAGGCCCTCACCTAGTGCGGCGATGCGTCCCACAGCCTCATGCCCAAGAACGACGGGAGTGGGGATGGGCAACCGGCCGGCCTGGAGGTGAACGTCGGTGCCGCAAATGCCCGCATATTCCACGTCGACGATGGCCGCCTGTGGGCCGGGCTCCGGGATGTCAAAGCTCCTCAACTCGAACGGTTCCTCGAAGGCTGAAAGCACTATTGCTCGACTCTGAGCGGTCATCTGGTTCTCCTTGAGAGAGTTTGTTGTACTCGGTGCAGTTCGTATTTACGGACCGGGTTCTAAATAAGGTACCCCGGCTGTCCGCGCTTGCGCAAGCTTTTTCAGAGATATGGGCAGAGGTACCGCGCTAGTCGCTGGCTCTATTGCTTGTGATCGAGCCGCATAACCTCTACGCGGGCCAGAGCGCATAGAAGGTAGATCTCCGGGGAGAAGGACAGCGCGATGAGCCTCAGAAAGGGCCATCGATCGGAAATCGGCTTATGTGTTGGTGATTCGGCGCTTGAGCGGAGGCTGACGCCGATAACCCGTTTGTTCGGGGGCTCGCTGCTTGTCCGAGCCTGCAGATCAATTGACCGGAGAATTTGGCCACGGAAACCTGTTTTTTCATGCGCGACACCCGTCGCCGGGCTCACTTTCACCCAGGTTGCGGATTAGTTGCCGCCCAAGGTGGACAAGACGGCTATGTTCTAAAATCTGCCCGCACTAGGGCGTCGGCCACCACAGGTCGGCGCTAAGACCCTTGTTCTCAATCCGGCCAATGGCCATCGGTGGCAACAAGGTACATGTAGTGGGTAGCGCTTCGACGATCAAAGCGGGTTGAAGGAGGCCGTCGACGTCGGCGAACGCGGTCATGGCGAGGGGAGTGAGACCTGCGGCCGCTGCGCGGCACCCAACCGCAGCAGGGTCACCGACGCCGCGACGACAAGCGCGGCGGCAACGGCGCTGACGCCGGAGTAGCCGGCGAGGCCCATGACCGGTCCGGCTACGGCGCTTCCCACGCGCCGGCCACAAGACACCTCGAATCGGTAGTGCCTGGTGTACTCGCATCTCGTATGCCCGCTGAGAAGGAGCACGGTGAGGGATTCCCAACGTGCAGCCGGTGTTGCGCAAGGCATATTTGACGCAACACCTGCCCTTGCGAGCGAACACACATGTGATCTGCGAATGTCTCGTGGCGCACTAGTGAGCACAGTAGGCTCAGATCCTTTGAACGTAAATGATATGGGGGACGCTTGTGAAGGTTCGTAGGGCAGTAGTGGCTGGTTCGGTTTTTCTCGGAATGCTCACGATGAATGGTTGTGGCGTTGAAGCTGACGTGACGCCGGCTTCGGAGGTAGCCCCGCCAGAAAACGTGTCGGTTGGTGGGTACGAGGGTTGGTGGAACTCGACTCCTGTGTCAGGTGATGTTTCTGGTCTTCCTGATGAGACGATTACGGTTCGCACTGACACAGGAGAGATCGTTGATGCTTCTGATCGTGACGCGTCAGGCCGGGCGGCTGCCGTCCCTTTGGCTGAAGTCGAGTACTCGGTAGTTCCTGATCCGGGGTGGCCTGAGCACTCGGTAGTCATCATTGATGCGGGAACTGGGGAAGTAATCGACAGCTTCCCCGTTGACGCGGACGGAAAGCCCATCAACCAGTGAGCGGTCAGCACATGGACGCTGACGCAGCCACGCCGGTGAGCGCTCAACCCTCCGCCCGGGCTCATACCGTAACTGCCGTGCTCATCCTCAGCGGCATCGTGGTGTGTTTCCTACCGGCCGCCTTTTTTGGCATGTACTTGGGTCTGCACCAACACCGGATGGTCTGTGACGTCGGCAATGGGTGTTATGAGGGTGAGCTGGGCATCGCTGCAGTTCCGATCAGCGCCGTGTTCGTGATGTGCGCGGTATTTTCAACGATCTTGACCAGGGTGTACCGCTACAACCTCCCTTCCACGCGCAAATGGTGGCCCATCGCCGCGCTGTGTCTGGGCGTTTTAGCCACGGTCGCTGTAGTCACGATCGGGTTCTTCACGGGCCCGCCTCAATATCCGTGACGGCATGCACCGACACCCACTCGGAGCAGGGACCTTGTCAGCGGGTGTCCGGCGGCATATTCCCGCCTACCAGCTGGCGTTGCGTTAGGCGATCCACTTCGTCCAAGAGAAGTAGAAGGCTTCGGAGAACCTAGTATTTCGATAACGATTCGTCGAAAAGGAGATAAATTCTTAGCTCCTCTCCGGTTTTGTCGCCCGCTCTCCCTACGCACGTCTTTCGCATAGTCCATACATTCAAGGGTCCGCATCGTTCCGGCGTCACTCCCATCTCGGCGGAAACGGATTCTGCTGATTGTGGCGGTTCGATCTCTACGACCAGCTCTCTCCAACAACCGCCCGAGCCGCACTTTGTGGAGATTGACCCGATCGTGCTGGGAGGAGGAACAGGAGGGAAAGCTGAGTCGGATGGAACGTTACCGTCATCTAGCAGGCCCCACGCCAATCCGCCGACCCAGATCACTGAGAGCACTCCGAGGGCGATCAAGCAAGCGCGAAGTACGCGCCTAACGTTCATCTTGTTGGCTCTGCCGGCGTCGCCGGTGTGTGACGCCCTGAACTATCAGTAGTGCGAGGGCGCCACTGAGTCCGATAAGGAATAAGTTTGGGGCGAGCTCAGCGAGGTTCTCGAGTACGGTGCTGTCCGTATTCGAACCGTCGAAGGAAGGTAGACCGGTCGCCGCGTCGACTGTGACGACGTTCCCGTAACGCTCGGGTTGTTCTCGGACGAGTCCTAGTAGCCAGAGCGCTCCCAGGCCGGTCGAGAGTGCGACGAGGATCCATGCTCCGATGAAGTACGAATTGTGGCCGCGATCATTCTGAGTTGAATGAACTCTTTCCTCAGGGCTATCTGGAGCAGCGCTGGCTGGTTCGACACCGATTTCGTGAATCCGCACAAATTCGGTTCGGCTATCCCCATAATTCCCCATGCGTCGACCGTACCCGAAAGAGATCACGACCTCGTTGCACAGCTTCGGCCACATCACTGTTGCGTTGGGGGATCACGTGCGCACCGTTACACACTGACTGTTCGCGAGACTGATCGCGCTCTTCCACTCAACGCCGCCCGCCCTGCCAGTCGGCTCGCTTCCTAAGTTTCAGTCCAGCAATCATTAGTACCAACCCGCAGACGCTACTGAGCGCAGCGATGATTCGCACGCTGTCGCTCGACGCCGTCCAAGCGATCAGCTGATTGACAATAACCATTGCTAGCCCTATCAGTGCCAACATCATGCCTAGCCTTTTGGGCGTCATGTCCCGGACACTACCGCTGATCGGCACCGCGCGCGAGGGACAGCGTGCCGACCAGGCTTCTTTAACCCTGCCTTCGATTTGAGTCTATAGAGCGCGCTGAGGGATCCGTTGTTGTGGGATGAGGGCTATCTCTTGCGGCGCTTTCTACGGAGACCGTGCAACGCTTGAGCGGCGAGATGGTCACCGCTTTGCGCAGCTTCCTTCAAGAGTGTTCTGCCTTCCTGGCGGTGTCCTGCTTGCCAAAGCGCTAGCCCGAGATTGTGCAGTGCATTCGGTTCGCTGGCGCCGACGGCTCGACGGAGCAGTTCGATTTCGTCGGCGGCACGGCCCTTTCTCCCATAGAGGTTCGCCAGCGGGATGAGCACGTCGACACCGCCTTCATCCATGTGGCGCTCGAGGAGTTCAATCGACTCGTCAACCTCCAGCTCTCCACTCAGTACGAGCTCGACGGCAGCTGCAGGGTTCTTCTCTCTTGCCTCCAGGAGGATTCTCAGTGCGGTGTTCTCGGCTCCGAGGGAACGGTACGCGCGGGACAGGCGCACCGGCACGTATGGGTGATCACCTGATCGCTCGAACCAGGTGATTGCTGTCTTTGCATCGTTGAGTTCAAAGTAGATCTGTCCGAGTGTCAGGGCAGCATGCGGGTCATCGGCCTCGTAGGCTCGCTCAAGAAGAGGAATAGCCTGCTTGAGCTTGCCTTCGTCCCACAGGAAGATGCCGTAATTCAGCAGAGCGTCGGTAATGCCTGCGTCAATCGCCAGCTGATAGAGCAGCTCGATCGCTTCTGCTCTTGAGATCCGCTGGAGGTCATTGGCTGCGTTATACAGCGTCTCCGGTTCGAGTTCGGCGTCCTCGATCGTTTGGCGGAAGCTCAGCTTCCAATCACTTTCTTGTTGAACAATCTTCACGGCTCTAACCTTCCACAGCTCCGCGAGTTGCATGACGAGGACACGACCGAACTTCTTTCGACGCGTCCGCGGGGAAACCAGGGGGGTGTCACATTATGTCGCAGTGTCCGATGAAGGATCGACCTACCGGACTGGGGCGAGCCGCACTAAGCTCCGGGTATGCCAAGGCCAAAGTTCCTTGTGAATGACTTCCCCCGCATTACATACGTCGTGCTCGGAATTCTCTTAGGAACAAGTGCACTATTCAACCCAGTCTCTAACCCTGTCTGGGTAACCATCAACGTGATAGTCGTAGTCCTCAGCTATGGCCTTGCGTTAGCGAACGCAGTCGGATTAGTTCTTCGCCGGCGTCGCCAAACGCACGCGGACGTAGACACAACAGATTGACGACTACGACACAACGGATTGACGACTACACGATCCGCAACACTGGTTTCGAGCGTTTGGACGAAAGCGAACGCTGAGGGATCCGACGACGGCACGTCCGAAGCGAAGTCCAAATACGGGTTTGAGACTGGCGCTATGGTGACTCACGCTTGCGGCGCCTACGCCGAATTATGGGGATGGCAAATATGGTGACGATCCCTACGCTCATGACTAGCCAGCCCGCGAAGAGGCCAATTGAATCGCGTGTGAAGACACCAGTAGCTATAAGGACCACCCCAACTAGGATTAGCACCCCATACAGGACAAAAGGTTCAGTACGCCGTGATTGATCTACCATTCGTGAAGCGTAGCTGCCACCCTATGCCGGAAGCACCAGGGAGCTGAAGCCGTGCGATCGAGCGATTGATAGTGGGTCGCTGTAGTGCCGAACAGATCGAGGTGACGGTGCGGTGAGGGATCATGAGTCGGACGATGTGTTTCGAAATGAGTATGGGTGAGTTCAGCGCACGAGGGGAATCCAACTAATGGCGAATGACGACTTCGGCCGAAGGGAGACAAACCTGCACTGGTCCCAAACCAGCAGGGCCGGAGTGTTCGCGAGCATTTTCGGAGCGGTTCTCCTCGGGATTGTCACCATCACCTCGTTCACCTCCGGCGATGTGGTCTGGGGATTCATAATGCTTGTCGTGCTGGTTGTAGCGCTTGTCGCTTTCGCGTTGAGGCTGAGACGAGAGCGGCAAAACCGAAACAAGGCATAGCGGTGAGGGATCCGCACGCACTTACGTCTTGACGCTAAACGCTGCCCAAAAGATGGAACCATTCTCCTCGTGCGGACACTATGGGGTATGAGTGGGGAACCTGCAGTCTCGGATGAGACATTGTGGCGGAAAGTGGTCAACGGTGACGGTGACTCCTTCGGCGTCCTTTTCGATCGCCACCGGGACCGGGTCTTTCATCACGCTTTACGTGTGGTGACATCCGCTCATACAGCCGAGGACATCACCGCCATCGTTTTCTACGAGGCCTGGCGGCGGCGTGAGTATGTTCGCATGGTCAACTCATCGATCATCGCCTGGTTGCTGGTGACGACCAATAACACGATCCGCAATCACGGCCGACACCAACGCCGCCATAAGCAGTTCCTCGGACAGCTCCCGGCTCCACTCTCCCAGCCGGACATCGCTGACGAGGTGACCGATGTTGACGAGCGCGAACGGCAAACAATGATCCTGAGGAAAGCTTTTGCGCAGCTCAAACCCTTGGCGCGTGACGTTCTCACATTGTGTGTGATCGAGGGGCTCAGCACTCGAGATGCCAGTACCGCGCTAGGTATCGCTGAAGGAACTGTAAAGTCCCGCCTTCACCGGGCGAAGAGCCAGCTCGGCAACCTCTACGAAGAAGTCTCCAGCACGAGGGAGCCGGTTGGCCGGCCGGTGCACGGAAGGAAAACATCATGAACTCCCCGACGTTTCAAACCGATCGAAGTGAAGCGTTACGCCGGCAGTTGGTCAACCTGCCCTCGGGAACAGCCACAGCATCCGTAGCTGCTTCATCAACTGCGGCTGTAGCGATTCGGCCACAACGAAAGAAGCGGACCGGACGCATAGTCCTGATAGCAGCCGCGACGTGCCTGGGCCTCCTCGGCATCGGCCAAACAAGCGTGACCGTCCAGACAGCCCACGCTGCAGGAATCCTGAACACGGTGGCAGAGCGAATCTCGTCCTTCCATGATCTCCAACCAGCGCCCGGTGAGTACCTTCTCATCAGCACAGACGGGAACTGGATGGGCGGCGGCGTCAACGAGGACGGCCAGGAGTGGCGTGAGATGACAGAGCAGAGAATCGACGTCTACGTTCCCGGGGACCCGACCAAAGAATGGGTACTCGATCGGGAATGGGGGGCGATGGGGCCCATACCAGCACACGAGGAAACGATCAGCGCCCACGACGGCGAATTCTACGAATTGCCCTGGACCGTACCATTCACCGCGGACGACATTGCCAACCTTCCTCGTGACGGACAAGCACTGTACGACTACTTCAACTCCACCTATCAGGGTGGGTCCGCATCACGCGATGAGAACAACTTCGTTCGCATCACCGACCTGTTGCGGACCGGTCTCGTCCCTGCCGACCTACGAGCAGGGCTCTACGAAGCGCTGGCCCTAATCCCCGGAGTCGCAGCATCGGAAAACCAAGCCAACCTCAACGGCAAAACAGGGATCGCAATTGGACGCACGGAGCCGCTCCGCGCCGGAGAACGAGATGAAATCATCATCGATCCCGACTCCGGCCTGATCATCGGCGAACGAACTCTGATGACATACGCCGCATTCGGGTTCGGCGCCAATGAGATCCTCGGGCACACCGCCATCGAATATGAAACCGTCGATGCCGCAGCTGTACCTGAACCATGAGCACAATAAGGGAAGTATCAACGGATCCATGGCTCGGTGTCATAGTGCTAATAGCCCTGCCGCTTACTGCCCTGCTCGTATCTTTGGCGCGCGGAGCAATCGCTAAGGGCCGCTCCAGAATGCACACCACTCACGAAACGGAAGCGACACCGACTGTCCAGCAGTCACCGACCGGACAACTTTCAGGAGATCAATTCGATGCAGCCCGCAAATTAGCGCAACGCGTACTCGACAACGGACGTAGCAATGCTGATGACCCATCGACTCAAGCAGCCACATCACCCCGGACCCCGACACACTAATGCACATTGCGAGGTGGACTTCGGGGCTAGTCACACAGTCTCGAACTGCGGTCCTGCACCTGAAGCTGCTCCACATCAAGAGCATTCCGCGAGACACTTCCATCGGTCTACTTGTATCGGAACGTCGTCGCGATAACCGCTCGATGTGATGTCGACCTGCCTGAGAGCGTCCGTTGAAGGATTCCTATTGTCTTCATGCCTATTTTCACAGGAGAATCACCCGGATAGGGCCTACGTGAGGAATATGAGGATTTCCATGTCATTCACGTCCCTCTAGTCATCTGGCGGATTGCTACAGAACGGCGTGTCATGTTTCCGAAACGAGGGCAGGTCTGGACATACCGCGAACGGGGCAGGTTTATCAGCCTGATCTGGGTCATCCCGATCGTGTTTTTCCTCGCCGCAGGCCTCTACTTCGCATTCGCTGAATCCCAATGGTTACTACTCATCATCGCGCTACTGATGGTTGGGTTCCTTGGGCTGTTCTTCTTCAGCTCAGAACGCAAACACCGCGGCGAGCCGTAGGAGCGGATTTCCCTCCGGCACACGATCGAGTGAATATACGGACTGGGACCCGCTGGACGCTTGGGATGCGCACTGTACAGAAGGCTCTTTTGAGCAAGGTTGGGAAGTTGGAGGAGGCAAAATGGTCGTACCCGGCCCCGGTAATAGAGGTATCTTCGCAGCGGCTTTCTTCGTAATAGCCGTAGTTTTCGTAGTGATCGGTGCCCTGGCGTTCGCGAGAAACGATCTACTGTTCGGTGTCTTGTTCATCCTCATGGGACTCAGCGCAGCAACCGTCGGTGTTCACTATCTGAGGAAACACCCTGCCAATCTTGGATAACTATAAAGGGTTTAGTTCCCTAGGGATGAGAACAAAGGGCCCCTGGTCTAAGGCGCTGTCAATTGGTTTGAAGGTCCAGCTCGCAAGACTTACCAGTTGGTACCCCGTCGACGCTGAACTCGAATCGAAGCCTACGAGCCTCAGAAGGCGGTGCCGGCGTGAATACCCAGGTTGCGTCCCACTCCGTACCGTCCCCCGCGACCTGACCACCAGTTCGTGCGTACTCAGTACCCAGATCATCAGTGACCTTTGTCGTTAGCTGCTCGTGGACAGTGACTCCGGGCATCGTCGGTGGATGGATGCCAGGCTTTCCGGCGCGGTCACCAACGTAGGGCGGGACGGACTTCAGCAGGACCCCTGCAAAGCGGATGTGGATGCCATCGCTCATTGCTACTACTAAATCAGTCGGGGCACGGGTAATGACGGTCATCCAGCCACCCTAGTACGCGCTAAGACCGGAAGGCGCAGTGAGGGATCGCGGTGGAGCACGGCTTAGATGCGGGATAAGGTCGGCCTGTGGATGCTGAAGCGCTCAATACAATTGTCCTAGGCCTCGTCGTTGGAGGCATTTTCTTCTACGTGCTGTATGGGGTTGTGCGAGCCGCGGTGCGTGACGGGATACAGCAGGCTCAAACGAAACGCGACCAGCTCACGGTTCGTTCGGAGAACACAGCAAAGTAATCAGGGCACAGTGAGGGATCGAGGTAGACCTCCGCTCCTGTTGGTCAGACGGCATCGAAGATTGTTCCCCAGCTAAGCAGCCTGTCCTGCTGGTTCACTTAGGATCGAAGAAAGTCGGAGCGTTGATGTCCCTGCGTCTCCGTCGACCAATGGAGGACGAATGCTTCCCAAAAAAGGTCAAGTCTGGACCTACCGCGAAAGAAGCAGGCTTCTTAGCCTCATCCGGGGTAGCGGATCGATAGTTTTGGTTGCGTTCGGTATCTACTTCGGTGTGACCGGGGAGACTTGGGGAATCCTCATCTTCGCGCTTATTGCTCTAGCGGGGTTCGCGCTGTTCTTCTTTAGCAATGAACGGAAGTACCGCGGAGAGCCCTAACAGATGAGGAGTTTGCCCGCGAGCTAAGTGTCCGGTGAAGGATCATCACGGGAATCCGACGCTCATGAACGTCTACTGCGTTGACCGCTCGTGAAGATGCTATGTAGCCGTTTACCTGTCCGATCTAAGGCAGCTTCATACTCAACGCGGTCAAATACCAGCGTTCCAACTGATGTGATTACGTCTTCATCGTCGAAGGTCTCGAGCTCCCCTTCGACTGTGGGTGCGTCGTGCCGAAAATCGCTCCATGTCACCCGGTCGTCTTCGACTTGGATCTTTACACTTACGCCGCCGCAACCCTCGTTGTAACACTCAGGGCAGAAGTAGAGCCAGACTCTGCGCGGGAAAAACGGCCCGGGAAGCTCTCCTTTCAGACGACGGATTTGTTCCCTGCCCATGCTGGACGAGAATCGCTGTCGGCGAAGGCGGCTCGCTTCTCGCTCTTCCATGTCCTCACACTCGAAAATCAACTCACGCAGGAGCACGCCATCGACCAGGAAGTCGAAACCTCCAGTGGAATATGGGCGAAGGTCGAACTTGTGCACTTCAACTCCCAAGGATTTCTTGTTTCTTCAATTCTGGCGCCTGAGACGTGAAGAGTCCTCACCAAGGCCAGTTGCCGCGACTTGTCCAGTTCGACCGTTCTAGAGAGGGCACGGTGGCGGATCCACGAGTTCGACGGGTTGAAGGTTCGATTTCCTGGCTTGTTGCGCAGCTGCTCCCTCCTATGATGAGAGCCATGGAGCTACCGATGATCGTTGCTTTGCGGGAGGCGTTCTGGGATATCGACCCCGTCGGTATTTCTGGGGACGGCTTTCCTGATGACGAGTACGATCGCGAAGTGCACGGATCTGCGTCCAGACTCCTCAAAGGTGAAAACCCTGACGAGGTAGCGGCCTGGGTAGTTCAGTCATTCACCCGCGCCTGGGGCGCGGACATATCGCGTGCGAAGCAAGAGCAACTAGTCAGCGCTTTTTCTCGCATCACACGCTAACTGCGACTGCCCGTGAGTTGAACTGAGCGTCCGGTGAGGGATCCGCTCAGTGACTCACTGAACTCCCGTGCGAGAAGGATTTTTGGTTACTTCCTCGTCTTGTGTTAGCGGCCATGAAAAACTGCCCATAGGCGGCCACGAAAGTGCCCACTGACGGCCAGTAAAACTGCCCACCGGTGGCCATGAGATCTGCCCACTTCCTTACTGTTCCTACCGCGTCTTAAGCGGTACGGGGCCTCTTCCCGGGGTTTGATGACGGTGTCGAATCGCATCAAACCTGACCGAGGAAGAGACCCCTTGTATGAAGTCTGACGGAGAAATCATGGAAATTCTTGCTGCCTACGACCTGACCGGGTCGCTGCGCGCAACAGCGGAGCTCACGGGCTGCTCGCACCACACTGTTGCCAAGCATGTCGCGGCACGCGACGCCGGCCGCCCGATCGCCGAACCCGCTGCCCGGGACCGGGTCACCGACCCGTTCCTGCCCAAAATCGAGGAGTGGGTCCAAACATCCAACGGCCGGATCCGCGCCGATAAAGCCCACGACAAGCTCGTAGCCCTCGGCTATGAAGGCTCTGAGCGCTCCACCCGGCGGGCCATCGCTCAGGTCAAAGCCGCGTGGCGGCTCGGACACGTCCGGGTCCACCGGCCGTGGATCACCGAGCCGGGGATGTGGTTGCAGTACGACTTCGGCGACGGCCCGCGCATCGGAGGGGTGAAGACCGTCCTGTTCGTCGCCTGGCTGGCCTGGTCCCGGTTCCGGATCGTGATTCCGCTCAAGGACCGGACCGCGCCGAGCGTGTTCGCCGCCCTGGACCGGTGCTTCCGGATCCTGGGCGGGGCACCGACGTATGTGCTCACCGATAACGAGAAATCCGTGACCACCGCCCATGTCGCCGGGGTCCCGGTGAGGAACCAGCAGACCCTGGACTTCGCCCGGCATTACGGCGTAACGGTGCTGACCTGCCAGCCCGCGGACCCGGCAAGCAAGGGCGGGGTCGAAGCCGCGGTGAAACTCGCCAAAGCCGACCTCGTACCCAAAGACACCAACCTCCGCACCGACTACAGCACTTTCACCGAGTTGGAGGAGGCGTGCGAAGCGTTCATGGATCATGTGAACCAGCGCGAACACCGGATTACCCGGCGCAAACCCGCGACCATGCTCACCGAGGAACAACCCCGGTTGCACCGGATCCCGGGTGCTGCGCATACGGTCGCGTTCGGGCTCGCCCGCACCGTCCCGGAGAACACCCCCATGGTGACCTTCGAAAACGGGCAGTACTCGGTGCCCGCGCACCTGCTCGGCGCCCGCGTGTTCGTCCGCGCCCACGGCACCGGGCCCGGCGAGCAGATCATCATCGTCCACCACGGGCCAGCCGGTCCGGTCGAAGTCGCCCGACACCGCCGTACCCGCCCGGGCAGCCCGGCCATCTGTGATGAGCATTTCCCCGGCACCAGGACCCGCATCCCGGGCGATTACACGGTCAAGGCCGCACCGCTGACGAGGCCGAGTTCCTGGCCCTCGGGGAAGGCGCCCGGACCTGGCTCATCGAAGCAGCCGCCACCGGCGCGCAGCGGATGAACGTGAAAATGGCCGAAGCCGTCACCCTGGCGAAGATCGCCGGCACCGCAGCCGTGGACCGGGCTCTCGGGACCGCCGCGCTGCATGGCCGGTTCGCCCACGGTGACCTGGCCTCGATCCTCAATGCCACCACCCAACGCACCACCACGCACGCCGCGAATGAAACCACCTCGCTGACTCAAGGAACGAGTGCCTGGGCGGCGATCGGCAACCCCGCCCCGAACCACACCACCACCCCTACCAGCGACACCACCATTACCGCAGATACCACAGCGGAGGACGCCCGATGAGCCCGGTCACCACAACCAACACCACCGCACCGCCCCTGCCTGCGGACCTTGAAGCGCTGATGCGTCAGTTGAAGATGCCGCACGCCCGCGCCCTGGCACCGGAACTGATCACCACCGCTAAAGCGCAGCGTTGGGAGCCGGTCGAGGTCATCAAGGCCCTCTTCACGGAGGAAACCGCCGGACGGGCACGGTCCATGCTCGCCAACCGGCGCAAAGCAGCAGGATTCCCCACCGGGAAAACCTTCGACGCCTGGGACCCCGACGCGTCTTCCATCCCCGCCCCCACCCAACACGCGCTACGGACCCTGGAATGGGTCACCCGGCGGGAAAACCTGGTCGTCTGCGGGCCCTCCGGAACCGGGAAAACGTTCTTCCTCGAAGCACTCGGCCAGCAAGCCGTGGAAGCCGGGATGCGCGTGGCCTGGTTCCGGCTCGAAGACCTCGGCGTCCTGATCCGGGCGCACCGCACCGATGACAGCGTCACCAGGGCCGTGTCCCGGATCCTCCGCGCCGAGCTCGTGGTCATTGATGACATCGGGCTGTTGCCGGTGGCCACGGACGCCGCCGAAGGTCTCTACCGGGTCGTGGACGCAGCCTACGAGAAGCGCTCCATTGCGATCAGCTCCAACCTCCACCCCGCCGGTTTCGATGAGCTCATGCCCAAAACCCTCGCCACCGCCACCGTGGACCGGCTCCTGCATCACGCCCACGTCTGCCAAACAAGCGGCGATTCGATCCGCCTCACCCAAGCCCTCGCCGGTAAGGGGGTCACAGCCCTGAACTAACCGCCCCAAAAATGGCCAACCCCGCCGAACCACTCAGTGGGCAGATCTGTTGGCCATCACAGGGCAGTTTTACTGGCCACCAGCGGGCACTTTTACTGGCCGCCCGTGGGCAGAAACTAATGGCCATTGACAGTCTTGGGGTCGAATCCTCGACGTCGCAGGTAGTATGCGAAAGATGATGACCTCCGCCAGCCGATCAATTTTACGGTGAGCAACCGAACCGGGCTTTTCCTCGCGGCATTTGCACTAACCGCTCTCATCACGGCTTGTTCAGCGTCGGGTACCGGTGGGCCACTTACAGTGGGAGGCGAATCAGAAACATGTACGCCTACCCCCGATGAAGGGTTCGCTGCGTTTGGCGAAGTAGTCACTAATGACGGGGATACAGATTTGATCCTTTCCGGCGCAAACCTGATCACGTCACGAGGTCTTCAGCATGAGGAAAGCTACATCATGCTCATCGAGGAAACGGCCGACTGGGATTCCGGTGCAGTACTTGGAACTGCCAGCACCATTCCCGCTAGCCCAGCCGAGACTGAAGCTTGGGAACGGCGAGAGATTCTCGAGAACTTCACGCTGAGACCAGGAGAATCCGCAAACGTCATAGTTGCTCTGAGCCTTTTTGACCCGGCCACCGATGGAGAAGCCGAGGGTATTCGGATGACGTATGAGGACGGCAGTCGCGACTTCACTGCTGACATTACTAACAGAATTGTGCTTACTGCTGAGGAAAGCTGCGCATAGCGCGGGACTGCACCGAGCATGCTGGGCTTCTCCAGTAGGTCTCGAACGACGGTCGCGCCGCAATGATCTCGGGAGACGAGAACGTCGCCTCGCCTTGAGGGCCGATACCGCAACTACGTCGCCGCTGTGCATCCCTTGCCCGAGAGAGCACGGTGAGGGGTCGCGTGATGGTGCGATTTGGCTCCGTGGAATGGCAGGCTAGGACTCATGGATGTCAACGTGAGAACGCCGGACGTCAACGAGCTCGATCAGATACTTCGTGTGCTGAACCAGTGGCAGTGCGACGAGGGTCCGCTACATCTGCATCCGGGCGATTTAGGCTGGTACTCGCTCCGTGGAGCTGCTGCCACTGCCGCTGCGACGCGGGTGTGGTCGTGTGGTGACACTGTTCTGTCGATCGCACTGGTTGACGGTCCCCAGTTGTTGCGCTTTGCAATGGATCCGGCGCGGCACCAGGACGAGTCTCTCGCCCGTCGCATCGTCGCAGATGTCGGTGATCCGGCGACGGGTGTCCTCGAGGCAGGAAGCGCGACCATCGAGGCGCGCGGCGCGTCCGCGCTTTCGGAGCAGCTCGCGAAGGAGGGGTGGTTGCCCGACGAGCCGTGGACGCCGCTTCAGTATGATCTGAGTGCGCCTGTCGAGGTTGCGGGTCTCCGGATTGAGACCATCGAACCAAATCGCACCGATGAATGGGTGGCTGTTCACTGGTCGGCGTTCCGCGGAACGCCTATGCCGGACGAGCGGGCTCGCGGTTTCGTGAATGGATGGCGGGTGGCCGCGGCGGGACCATTTCTTAACTCAGCGCGCATCCTGTCGCTTTACGACGACAGCGATGCAGTTGCCGTCGCCGCGGTATGGTCTGCTGGCGCGGGGCGTCCCGGTCTCATCGAGCCAATGGGTGTGCATCAAGAGCACCGCGGTCGCGGGTACGGCACAATGATGACGCGTGCAGCCGCGGCAGCGCTTCGCGAGATGGGCTCATCAAGCGCCACAGTCTGTGCAGAGAGCTCCAACGCTGGCGCCGTGTCCACCTATCTGGCGGCCGGATTCTCCGCCCATCCCGAGGTTGCCGACTGGCGTCGCGCCGAGTGATGCCTCGGCGGTGGCCGCCACACAGCACCGGAACGTCACAAGCTGTCCGGAACGCCAGCGTCAACGAGACGCGCAAAACTGGCAATCTGAATCGATCGCAGGAAGATTGTTGTCATGCAGCGAGTTGAACCAGTTGTCATTTGGGAAAGCGCCGTGATGCGCACGGTGAAGGGTTCGTTCTATCGTGCTGTGGACCCCGCTTACCGTGGCCTGGCTCTGGCGGGATCTCGATCTGCCGGCCGGTATTCACCGCCGGACGTGCCAACGCTGTACCTCAGCTCCTCACCTGAAGGTGTCGCCGCTGCAATGATCGCCCACACTGACGACCGGACCCCTGATCTTGAGGTGCTGCGATTCGAGGTAGAGGCCAGTCGGATTGTCGACCTTCGTGATCACGAAGCCTTGAATTCCATGGGGGTTAGTCCCGCGGACTCAGCGGCGGATTGGCAGGGAGCTGTTGCCGCGGGTGACACACCTGCGTCGTGGATGGTTCGAGAGACTCTGCAGAGTCTGGGCGCCAACGGGCTGATAGACCCTTCACGCAAACGGCCGGGCCTATGGCACTTAACGCTGTTCACCTGGAACACCGACGGCGCACCGGATGTCCGGGAGGTCGCCGTCCGCTGATGTTGAGTGAGTTTCCGGTGGCCACAGCGATTGCCAGCAACACTAGTCCTGCGCTTATGGCTTCAAGGCTGAGGGCGTATGGGTATGGGAGCGGCCCGCGTCGAGGCGAGATCTGGGCGATGGAATTGCTGCGAGAAGCTGTCGGCACCGCGGTATGGGCTTTTCAAATCGGCGATACCGACTTCGAAGCACAAGGCCATCCCATGTTGAACGAAGCGATCACTCGTTTCTAAAGGCATGCAGCAGTTGCAGCCGAACCGCAAGCCAGGAGGGCCCCGCCATCCGTAGCTCCCTCTATGAAAAGGCAGAAGAGTGTGCTGTGCCGGTTCAGCTGTCATGGGTCGTCTCGTCTCGCTATACCCTTTGGCTATGGTTTCGGATTCCGGAGCGCCCTCGTCAATGTCACCCCAGGTGGTGCAAGCTTCTGTCTTGCCAATTCCGAAGCATCGCTGGTTTTTCGCTCGCAGCCTCAACAGATTCAGGGCCGGAAGAAGTAAACCGTCCCTTTATGAAGAGCGGTTGGTCCTCATTGACGCACCTACTGCAGCAAAAGCACTCAAGCTCGCGCGAATAGAAGCCAAGGAGTCGCGCTTGAAAGGCCAGCGAGACCTCGGCGTCTTCGATTTGGCCTGGCCATCCACCGGACTGGTCTCAGCGAGAGGGACCGAACTTGTTCACTTCACCTACCGCTCGAACGAGAGCGCGGAGAAATTCGTGTGTCGCCGCTTCGAGTCGGCGGTCTGTCATGCGCGTAAACCCAAGAGAGGTTCGTCAGGAAGTCCAGATACCCCCGGCTCTGACCCCATGCATGCCGTGGAGAAACAGAATTGGACGGTGGTGCGCAGCTTGCACTGTTCGAAAAACCTTCGGTTGGCGTCTAGAAAAACAGAGCACATTTGGGTTGAGCGATTCGCAGCTTTCGACACGGGTGACATGGACGAAGCGTTGGAGTGGGCCACCGCCGACGATGAACTTTATAGTGAAGCTTTCGGCCTTGAAACCTACCCTCTATGGGAGGCGTTTCTACCGTTCGAGCCGCTACAGGACGGTGTAGAGCTCTTCTCCATCCTGCGCGAGTCCAGAAAATCGAGTAAGCGCTTCATGAATCAAATAGCCAAGACCCTGTGAACGCCGGCCGAGCCGGCATCTACCCCACCCCTGCCCCGCCGACGTGTGCGGTGAGGGATGGCGACTGGAATATATTGTCCGATGATGAACGGCTTCATCCAACTTTGTACTTGAACCCTCGATGCGATGCGACGAAGCCCAATTGCTCATAGAAACGGTGGGCGTCCTGGCGTGCCTCGTCAGAGGTGAGCTGTACGAGGGACGCCTCCACAGCGGGTGCTGCAGTTCCAGTCACCCAGCGCATCATGGTTGATCCAATACCACTTGACCGGTGATCGCTGCGGACGCGGACGGCTTCGATCAGAAGCCGAGTCGATCCGCGTCGGGCCATTCCGGGTATTCGTGTGAGCTGCATCGTTGCCAGAGGCTCGTCTGTCTCGCTCACCACCACGAGTAGCTCGTTGGAGGGGTCTGTGATGATCGCGGTCAGTGCAGAGAGGTAGGAGGCGGCGTCAGCTTCATTGGCTTTATCACCCCTCGTCGCGCTAATTGGGTCGTCCGCGAGAAGAAGCATCAGCGCCCCCAGGTCGTGTTCGGTGGCTCGGCGCAGGATGAACTCCTGTGCCTTGGCGCTGAGGCTGACGGGTAAGTTCAGAGAACGAATCACTCCCGCAGTCTCCCATCTATAGCCTGCGCGATGTTCGATGGAGGATCTAAGGAATCTTGCTTAGGCGCGGCTGGTTACCACGGACGCAAAGTCCGAACGTCACCCGTGTTCGAATAGCCGTTTATATCCGAAGAGGAATCCAGCTGTGAGCGGGCGAGGAAGACTGTCCACCAAGTCAGCGCCCCAACCGTCGTACTCACCACCGTTTCGATCAACTGCGGCGAAGACAGTCTTGGTGAATAGCTCCACAGTGTCAGGATCAAGGGCCGTCGTCTTGTCTGCTTCCAGTAAGAATTGGTCGTTGACGGCCGATACTACGGTGCGATATCCCTCGGCCATCAATTCTTTGCCCGCTTCTAGAGCTGCCTCCTTCGTCGGGAAGACACCGTCATGCGCTACCTCGCGAGGTACGTCGAGATGGTCACCCTGTTTCCTGCGCTCCCTCAACTGTTCCACCGAGGATGAAAGATGGCTGGCTAGCCGGTCAGAAGCACTGGTCATGGGCACATGCTATTGGAAGAATCCGCGTTCCTGCTTCTGGAGCGTGTAGCGGTGGCCGGGACGGCTCGAAGGCGCGATGGATGATAGCACTTCCTGACGCCAAGACGGCCTTTCACTTACCTTTGTACAGGGCTGTTCTGCGTCTCTACCTCGTGGGCTTGGCCATCAACGTAGAAGAGCGGCAGGTCTTCTTGGGAGTCCGGCGGGAGCTCGGTGATAGTGAAGAATGATTCCTGCGCTGTACCGCAGCTAATGTTTGTTGGTACCTGACCCAGTGAGATTGCCGCGCGTCCTTGGTCATCGGTGATGGTCAACGGCAGGACGGGGCACCTTTCTGTTCGCTGGGTTGTGATCGTCAGGGTTTCCGTCCGGATGAAGCTCCGCCCGGTGTCCGGCATGACCGATCTCCGCGCCGACGCTCAGGTCCCCGCCAGTAGCTTCAGAAACGATGGGTAGCTGCTCAGTTGGGCCGGGAGCCGGTGGGGTTGCGGCCATAGCAGTCAGCCCCGCTGCTACGAAAGCTGCGGCACCTATGAAGGTTTTGGTTCTCATAGGTACTACGAAGATCAACGGCTACTAGTGAGCGTCCGGACTCCTGCAGGGCAACGCACCTCCCTCAGCTGGCGAGTTCAGCGACAAGCACGGCGGTCCCGGGGCCGTGCAATGTCCCGAGTGCCTCCAGGTAGGCGTTCACGAACACAGGGTGCTCGGCGAGATCGCGGAAGAGGTCCCGCTGGTGAAGGAAGGCGAGAGGGTCGGATCGGGTTTGCGCAGCAGCGTGCATGACACGGTCCCGCAGGCGGTCGACGACGTCAATAAGATTGCCGTCCTCATCGGTGCCCTCCGCATAGCGCGCCCAGGTGGCAATGATCGCCGCTCCGTAGCGGACGCTCCTGCCTGCGGCGAGGTTTTCGTGAATGACGGGGACCAGCCATTTCGGAATCCGGTCGGAGGTTTCGGCGCAGAGCCGGGCCAGAGTGTCGCGCACCGCCGCGTTCGAAAAGCGTGAGAGCAGCTTGTTCCGGTACTGTTCGAGATCGACTCCTGGCACGGGCTGCAGTGTGGGCGTTGCTTCGTGTTCCATGTAACCGAGCAGATACCTCGCGAAAACGGGGTTCTGGCAGACTTCGTGCACCAACCGGTAGCCCGCGAGGTAACCGGGGTAGCACAGGGCCTGATGGCTGATGTTGAGCAGGCGCAATTTCATGAGCTCGTAGGGTTCGACGTCGTGCACGAGTTGTACGCCCGCGTCCTCCCATGGGGGACGGCCCTGCACGAAGGCGTCCTCGACGACCCATTGCTCGAAGTCCTCGCACACCACCGGCCAGGCATCATTTACCCCGAATTCCGAGGCAAGCTGCACGCGGTCAGCTTCCGTGGTTGCCGGGGTGATTCTGTCCACCATGGAGTTGGGGAAGGACACGTTCGAAATGATCCAGGCGGCCAGTGCGGCATCGCGGCGCTCGGCAAAAGCGGTGAAGACAGCACGAGCGGTATCGCCGTTGCTTAGAATGTTGTCGCAGGACATGACGGTAAGCCCTGGTAGTCCGCGTTGGCGACGTCGTGCGAGAGCTTCAGTGACGAGGCCGAAGACCGATGCAGGCACCGCATCCGCCTCGAGGTCCGTGCGTAAGGCGGGGTTGTCGATATCAACCTCACCGGTAGCGGGATCGATGCAGTAGCCGCCCTCAGTGATGGTCATCGAAACGATCCGGATTCCCGGCGCGGCGATCGCCTCGATGACGGCTTCGGGGTCGTCGGGCGCCAAGAGGTAGCCGGTGATTGATCCGATGACGCGGGCGTTGTGCGAGCCATCGGGCGCTTTCTCGACGAGGGTGTAGAGACCGTCCTGAGCGTCCATGACGTTTTTCATGGCGCCGTCGCTGGGCAGTACGCCGACCCCGAGGATCGACCAGTCATGCGCATGTCCGCGTGTCATGAGCCGGTCTAAGTACATTGCCTGGTGTGCGCGGTGGAAGCCGCCTACCCCGAAGTGGACGATTCCCGGTGTCATGGCGGAGCGGTCGTAGATGGGACCCGGGAGGTTGGAGGGGAGGGAGGTGAGAGTTGATGCTGAGAGGGTGATCATGGGGCGCCTTCGCGGAGTAGGTTTGATACGGCTGGGGGAGGGAATCAGGTGGCCTTCCAGCCGGAGGTGTCCCAGTCGGAGGTGTCGAGGATGCGGTCGGCTCGGTCTCTGGTGGCCGCCACGAGAGCGGCGTTGGGGTCGTCGATGCGTCGTACCCATTCCTTGGCGGCCGCCGGTGTCTTACCGAACAGGGTGTGGCGTGCGATGAGCCGCTCCCGGCGAATCTCAGGGTCGACGCGTACGTACCAGATCTCGTCGAGTTGATGCCGTGCGTGCCGCCATCCCGGCCCGTCCAGCAATAGGTAGTTGCCCTCCGTGATGAGCAGTGATGACGACGGCGCGATCGGCAGCGCGTTCGCGAGCGGTTGCTCGAGGTCGCGTTGGAAGGAGGGGGCATAGACGGTTTCGTCGGGGTGAACCCGGAGCCGTGCGAGCAGGGCTGCGTATCCGTGAGCGTCGAAAGTCTCCGGCGCGCCCTTGCGATCGAGAAACCCGAGGGTACGGAGTACCTGGTTTGCCAGGTGGAACCCGTCCATAGGCACGAGCGAGTACGCGGCGGGGTTTAGGGTTGCAATCGCCGCCGCGACAGTTGATTTTCCGGCGCCTGGCTCGCCAACCAGGCCGAGTAAGGTTCGGCGTCCCTTCGCCGGTCGAGGTAGACGATTGATGAGTTCCTGTAGCTCCGTTGTTTCACTCAGCAGGAGCGTTGTATTCTGCGGTGGATCTTTCGCTGGCTGGGTGATCATGGTGTGTTGCTTCGTGGGATCGAAGCACTTGCGTCCTGACTCAGTGACCGGGACGCTGCATTCCGCATCTTTTGAAGTTCGCTGATCGTCGGTGGGTTCGCTCCCTGCCGTGAGCAGGTAATCGCTGCTGCTGTCGAGGCGTAGGACAGCAAGGTCTCCAGTTCATCTGTGTCGAGCGCTGTGATACGTCCTCGGTTGCTTTGCCCGAGGGCGCCAGCGCGTTGCAGGCCTGCGAGGAGAGCGGCCATGAAGGATTCCCCGGCACCCACGGTGTCGACGACTTGGGTCGGCTGAGCCGGTGATGCGGCCCCTGTGGTCTTGGTTGCTGCGATGCTTCCGCTTGCGCCGCGCGTGATGACTATGAGGGATGCACCCATATGAAGCCATAAAGCGACCACTTCCTCCATGTCGAGGTGTGGGTAAAGCCACGCTATATCCTCGTCGCTGGCCTTCACGATGTCGCTCAACGCCACAAGTTCTTCGACAGTTTGTCCTGCTGAGATCCTGTCGGGGGTGATTGTCGGTCGGCAGTTTGGGTCGAAACTGATTGTGCTGACGTGTCGAGCGGCCGTGATCAAGCTGCGGACGTCGTCACGCCCTGGAGAGATAAAGGCGGCGATGGATCCGGCGTGCCAGTGCTGAGCGCGGAGTCTCGCAGCGCTGTCCATGCCAGCACTGATGTCCCACTCAAGGCTGAACTCATACCGTGCTGCGCCGGAGGCGTCTATGCGAGCTGTAGCCGTGCTGGTGGGGGAGGTACCGCCTTCAATGACTCCGACCCCGTTGTCGGTAAGGTGCGTGCTGATGATCGTCCCATGGGCGTCAGCGGCAAAGGAAGTGATCAACGTCGTCGGTATGCCTAGGCGTGCGGAGCCGACTGCCACGTTAAGTGGGCTGCCTCCGGGCCTTTCCGTCGTCCCAGTTCCATGGTGAACGATATCCACCAACGACTCACCTATTACCGCGACCCCAGTGGTGTTGTAGTGCTGTGTCGAATAGCCGGTGGGGCTCTTTTGGGCCTGGTCTTGCGGGTTAGGAAGATTGTCCGTGATCATCGGCCCGGGTAGACGATGGCTTTCAGCTGGCCGGGCTGCCGACCCGCGATCAGCGCATCCTCAGCGTCGGCCAAACCGTAGCGTCCGGTGACGAGGACGTCGAGGTTGACGGCCCCGCTGGCGACCAACTCGATACCGAGGGGCCAGGTGTTGGCGTAGCGGAAAATCCCGGTCAGCCAGATCTCACGGTTCTGCAGGTACGAGACGGGCAGAGCTACGTCGTCGGCGCCCAGGCCCACGAGAATCACACGGCCGGCGGGCTTCACCGCCAGGATGCCATCGCGCACCGCCTGAGCTGCGCCGGATGCGTCGATGAAAGCGTCAACCTCCAGTCCCGCCATGGTCCCGGTCCTTGCGTCTAGAGCATGTGTTGCACCGTGTTGCAGTGCGAAGGCGAGCCGGTCGGGGGAGATATCGCTGATGTGAACTTCGGCGGCCCCGAAGGCTCGGGCGGTCTGCGCGGCGATGATGCCGATTGGGCCCGCCCCGGCGACGAGGACGCGGCTGCCTGGACCGACTTCAGCCTTCTGGCATGCCCAGATCCCGACGGAGAGCGGTTCGATGAGGGCGGCTGCTTCATCGCTCACGCTGTCGGGTACTGGGTAGGCGAAATCGGCTTGAATGGTGACATACTCGGTGAAGGCACCGTCGACCGGGGGTGTGGCGTAAAACTCGATATCGGAGCACAGGTTGTAGCGGCCGTGGCGGCACTGGTCGCACACTCGGCAGGGTCGCTGGGGTTCGACGGCGACACGCTCACCGATGCGCGAGGCGTCGACGCGCGCTCCCACGGCGACGATCCGCCCGGACAGTTCGTGTCCGAGGATCAGCGGGTGGTCGACGACGTAGGGGCCGATCCGCCCGTGCTCGTAGTAGTGGACGTCGCTGCCGCAGACTCCGACGGCGACGACTTGTACGAGGACCTGGTCATCGCCCAGCGCGGGTACGGGCAGCGTCTCGAGGCCGACGTCACCCTGCTTGCGGAGCAACGAGGCGCGCATGGTCGTGGGGACCTGGATGGCGGTGCGTTCTGCTGTTGCAGTCATGATGAGAGGCCTTTCGATGGTCTGTCTACTTCACGGCGCCGAGTGACAGGCCCTGAACGAGCTTGTCCTGGGCGGCGAAGCCGGCGAGGAGGACGGGAAGGGAGATGACTACGGCAGCGGTGCAAACCTTGGCGAGGAACAGTCCTTGGCTTGAGACGAAACTCGTGAGAAATACCGGCGCGGTGCCAGCGACGACTCCCGTAAGGACCCGGGCAAGCAGTAGCTCGTTCCAGCTGAAGATGAAGCAGATGAGAGCCGTGGCGGCGATGCCCGGCATCGCAACTGGTGCCACAACCTTGCGCAGAGTAAGAAGCAGACCGGCACCGTCGATCTGTGCTGCCTCAAGCATTTCAACGGGCACTTCGGCAAGGAAGGAGCGCATCATCCACACCGCGATGGGAAGGTTCATCGAGGTGTAAAGGAGAACAAGGAACCAGATGTTATCGAGGACGCCGAAGTTCCGGGCGAAGAGAAATAAGGGAAGGATGGCCGCGACGACGGGCAGCATTTTCGTTGAAAGAAAGAAGAACATGACATCGGTCCATTTCCGGATGGGCCGGATGGACAGGGCGTAGGCGGCTGGAATGGCGAGCACCAGGACGAGGACAGTCGATGTGATTGAAGCTGTGGCTGAATTGATCAACGGCGGCCATGGACTCAAACCGGAGGCTCCGGAAAAGAAGTCTTGGTATGACTCAAGTGTGAGGTCAGCGAAGAGGGAGGGAGGGTTCGTCGCTGCATCGACCTCGGAATGAAATGATGTCAACAACATCCAAAGGACAGGGATCGCGAAGATCAACGCAGCTGTCCACGCGATGAGACCGGCAACAGTGCTGTTCCGCGTTGCGTCCAGTCGCGACTTCCGCTTCCGGACGAGGAATTTAGGTCCGGCAGCCTTCTTCCGGGTAGGGCTCAGCGTGGTCACCGGGACTCCTCCTTTTGAAACAGTGTAAAGACGGTACGAAGCGCGAAGATCGCAACGATGATAGTGCCGATCACCGCGATGACTCCGGTGGCAGAAGCGAGCCCGTATTCATTGGCGAAGTAGAAAGTCTGGTAGATCGAATAGGGCAGGTTCGCTGTGCCGAGACCGCCCGCTGTGAGGGTGAATACGGCGTCGAAGTTCTGGACGATGTAGATGGTGCCGAGCAGCCCGCCGAGTTCGATGTACTGCCGTAAGTGCGGGAGCGTGAGGTGGCGAAAGATCTGCCAGCCCGACGCGCCGTCGATCTGCGCTGCTTCGATGACGTCCATGGGTCGCGACTGTAGCCCCGCCAGGAGTATGAGCATCATGAAGGGAGTCCATTGCCAAATCAGTGACGCTTCGACTGCGAGGAGAGGAGCCTGAGAAAGAATCTCCGGCTGGGGCGGATTATCGCTGCCGAACAAAGACCACACCCAGGTGAGCGTGCCGTTAATTAGGCCATACGAGGGGTTCAGTAGCGCATGCTTCCAAATCAGGGCGGCAGCCACCGGTACCACCAAGAACGGAGCGATTAGCAAGGTACGTACGACGCCCCGGCCGATGAACTTCTTGTCGAGCAGCAGCGCCAGGACGAGACCGAGTACCAGGCTGACAAGAACGACTGTAGCCGTGAGGATGATCGTGGTGAGGATCGACTGACGCAGATCGGCGTCCGAAAGGACACTCACGTAGTTGTCCAGGCCGGCGAAACTGGTCTCATCCGGCCGCAGGCTGTTCCAGTTCATGAACGAAATGATCAGCGTTGCCAGAAACGGTAGCTGCGTCACCACGATCAGGAAGATCAGGGCTGGCAGGAGCGGGCCGCGGCGGGACCAACGGTCCTTGCGCTGGCCGCGCCTCCCCCTCGAATCCTGCGGGGGACCGGCGGATCGGCTCGCCGAGCGAGGTTTTGTTGCTGTGGCGGTGGGCATGGAACTCTCCTGCCGTCCGGTTGCCCCGCCTCCATCGAGACGAGGCAACAGGACAAGCGTTAGGTATTAGTTGGACTTGTACTGGTCGCCGACGGCCTGAGCGGCTTCTTGACCTTTTGCAAGGGCTTCTTCAACCGTTTGCTGGCCAGCGATGACGGCGCTGATATCTTGTGAAACGGTTGTACCGAGATCGGCGAATTCCGGGATGCCCACGAACTGGATGCCAATGTAGGGACGTTCCTGAACCCCTGGATCACGGGGGTCCGCGTTCTCGATCGCCCGACGTTCGGCTTCGAACTGAGGAGCCGAAGCCTGATATTCCTCATTCTCGTAGGTGGAAATTCGCTTACCTGAAGGCACCTTCGCCCAGCCCAGTTCCTCGGCGACGAGCTCCTCGTACTCTTGGGAACTTGCCCAAGAGATGAACTCCCAAGCAGCGTCCTGCTTTTCTGAAGCAGCCTGGATCCCCCAGGACCAGGTCCATAGCCAGCCGGAGGAATCGGTCTCTTTCACCGGCGCCGCGGCGTACCCGATTTTGCCTGCAACAGGTGACCCGTCCGCCTCAAGGCTGCCAGCCGCCGAAGTCGCGTCGTACCACATGGCTGTGTTTCCCTGTGTCATGTTGGTCAAACATTCAGTGAAACCCGATTGAGCTGCCCCAGCCTGGCCGTGCTCCTTCACCAAATCAGTGTAGAACTGGACCGCCTCAGTGAATTCAGGGGAGTCAACCTGAGCATTCCATTCGCTGTCGAACCAAGTTCCACCGAATGTATTGACTACGGTCGTCAACGGCGCGAACACCTGCCCCCAGCCAGGTAAACCTCTCAGGCAAATGCCTTTCATGTCTTCTTTAGCTTCGTCTACCTGCGCAGCGAGGTCGGCCACTTCATCCCATGTGGGTTCCTCAGGCATGGTCAGGCCCAGTTCTTCAAACACGTCCATGCGGTACATAAGGAAGGAGGATTCACCGTAGAAAGGTTCTCCATAGAGCTTGCCGTCCTCGCCGGTCAATGACTCGGTGTACGCGGGAAGAATGTCGGCCTGATTGAAGTCTTCATCCGCTGCGACGTAGTCATCAAGGGGAGCAAGCCAACCATTTTTCGAGTAGAAGGGAATTTCGTAGTTGGACAAAGATGCGACGTCATACTGGCCGGCTTGAGCGGAGAACTCCTGGCTGATCTTCGCTCGGACATCGTTCTCCGGCAAGCTGGTGAAGTTCACCGTGATACCGGTTTCCGCAGTGAAATTATCAGCGGTCAGGCGCTGCAGATCCTCCATCTGCGGGTTATTCACCATGAGAACACTGATGCTCTGAGCTTCCCCGGAAGCGCCGCCGGCTCCACCCCCGCCACCGGCGCCGGAACAAGCGGTGAGTGTCAAAGCCAAACACGTCAGTCCTGCCGGGACGGCGGCTCGTGCGCGTGAAATTCGCATAAGGACTCCTTCGTTCTTACTAGGTGTGAAACACATCGGACTACGCAGACGGAACGTTTGATGTGGGCATCTATTCGCAGCGAGTACGGTTGGTGCTGTCCCAACAGTACGAGTGTGACGACGCGCACAACTAGCGTCACTGTTGCCGACAACCGATACTTATTTTCTAGGCCGAGATGGATTTCTATAGTCTCCTCGTCGATTTCGAAAGGAGTTCACGCACGCCGCAAGGCATAAGTTAGCAATCATTGTTATCGCTCAGAGGGAAGGACAGCCATGCGTATTTCGCACCGGGATGAGGACGCAGCTGTGAGATTGGCTGAACGTTTGACCGGGTTACGAGCGAACCGCGAGGTAATTCCTCACAACCCCGATCAATCGGTCCGCTGGCACCAACACGATTATCCGACGGCCATCGCTCGATGGAACTATCATCCCGAGTATGAAGTCCACCTGATCCGTGAAGGAAGCGGACGGTTCATCGTCGGTGATCATTTGGGGACTTTTGAGGCTGGTCAGGTGACCCTGATCGGGTCAGGCCTGCCGCATGATTGGGTGAGCGACTTGAAGCCTGGAGAGGTGATCCGGAATCGGGACGCTGTCCTACAATTTGACGGTCAATGGCTGCGTAATTGTGCCGGCTTAATGCCTGAATTGGTCGAGGTCGAGCCCGTACTGGAAGAGTCTGCCCGAGGCATCCTCTTCACCGGTGAAACTGCTACGAAAGCTGCTGAAGCGATCGAGGCTGTAGGCAAAAGTGTAGGGATCGAGCAGTTGCATCACGTGCTGCGCGTGCTGGCAATCTTCTCAAGGTCGCCCCAAACTGACCGTGTACTCTTGGCACGCGAATGGTTTCAGCCGCAACTCGATGGCGAAGCGGCGGCCGTGGTCGACATCGCTCTTGAGTATATTTTCGCGAATCATTCAGGCCCGGTACGAATGTCGGAAGCTGCTTCGCTAGTCGGGATGGCCGAGCCCACCTTCTCGAAGTACTTTCGAAGGGCAACAGGGCAAAATTTCAGCGACATGGTTCGAAAACTTCGCCTAGCCCATGCATGCCGGTTACTGGAGCAAACCCAAACGCCCATCTCTGAGGTCTGCTTTGAGGTTGGTTTTTCCAACTTGTCCAACTTCAATCGTCATTTCCTCGCCGAGACCGGGCTCAACCCACGTCGCTACCGCTTCGAGCGCACGAAGCAATAGATTGACGCGCCATGCACCATACTTTTGGTCATCGCGCCGGGCAGAAATCGACGATTACCTGAAGTTCCGCGCGATTGGCCGAAGTCTGCTGCCTCGCCCAATCACTGGGACGGCCGGCGAGGACGGTCTGCGTTTGCAACCTTCGGGCGGGGTCCGAAGGTTGCAGAAGCGGCAGTAGCACTGTGGACTCGGTTGGCCGTGCACACGATAAGACGCTGGTCCTGATTGTGCGGTGCAGTGACCGATCCCAACTCCCCAAAAATCCCGACATAAGCCAGCCAGACCAACTCACTTTTAAAGCTAGATCATTCCGGGGCTACCGAGAGAGGCAGCTGAATGACCCAGGTGTTCTCTGTAGGACCTGTTCCGATGACAGGAAAACCGAGGGCTGCCCGGTCCTGAAACGCAATTCGATCGGGTGCTTGCGATAACCGTTCTCCTATATGAGTGAGAGCGAGGATCAGCGCTTGAACGGCGTCAATTCCATAGGCCGACTGTTCAACAGCGCCGCCCCGTAATCCGGTGATGCGGTAAGGGCAGAACCAGTCGTACGGTACCGAGTCCATCCTCACCGGCGCGCCTAGGTCTACCACCACGTCCCTGTCAGCGCTGGTGAGTGTGCGCGAAGCAATAACAGTGAAATCCGCTGCAACAGTCACGAGCTCAGCGCCCACTTTGGCCAAGACGGCGTGGAAGGTCGGACGGGAAGTGGCCACGCTCAGCCGAACGAAAACCACTCCGAGAACCAAGCACCCAGCGTCCGCGTGCGGTCAGCAGCGCTCTACCCTGCTGTTGAGCTTGAAAAGACTCGACTGTTGGATGCATCGTCATATTTCGACATTACCAATCCCGCCCTCGAGCCCTCATCACCCCCGGAGATGATCCACACGCGCCCAGAGCCCACCCGAAGGATGACCTCGAAGCCCCCAAAAGAATCCGTAGCGTAGAACAACTCGTCAGGGGAGCAACGCCAAATCGATCCGTTTATTGCCGCTAAGCGGTTATTAACTTTGATTGGCGATGACGGCAAGTAATTTCAGGCGGTCGTAACTTTCGGTACCGAGCGTCGCCTTAAAGACGAGCAGTGACTGTTCCTGATCGGGATCAAGGAGGATCTGGTAGCGATCCTGGGTGTGCCACCGTGGACCGGATCCTCCATCACGCCCACGTCTGCCAAATTAGCGGCGACTCCATCCCGATGAGGGATCATTCGTCATTCCGTCGACCGGCTAAACTGTGCCACACGCTGTGGCACATCTGCTGCTAGATAGGGTTGGGGCATGGTGTCTTCAGAAATCGACCTTCCGGCGGATTACGGTGACCTGCTGGAAGCACTGAAGGCGCGGATCGCGGGTGCGCGAATCCAGGCGCAGCGAACCGTCAACAGCTTGGTTATCGAGCTTTACTGGTCGCTGGGCAAGGACATTCTCGCCCGCCAGACGAGTCAGGGCTGGGGGACAGGAGTCATCAGGCGGCTCGCCGCCGATCTCGCGGGTTCCTTTCCCGAGATGAAGGGTCTGTCATACCGGAACCTGCAGTACATGACTGCGATGGTCCGGGCCTGGGGCGCGGCCGCAAATGTGCCACAGCTTGTGGCACATTTGCCGTGGGGCCACATTCGCATGATTCTGGACAAGGCAGCCACCAGTGAGGAGCGGGACTGGTATGCAGCCGCGGCCGTTAAATACGGTTGGTCCCGGAACGTCCTGCTGAACATGATGATGAACCGTTCGATGGAACGCACCGGTACGGCGCCATCGAATTTCACTCGCCAGCTCGCAGCTCCGGGCTCCGAACTTGCCCAGCAGATGGCTAAGGACCCCTACAACTTCGAGTTCCTCGGCCTGTCCGGTGAGGTCGCCGAACGCGACCTGGAAAACGCCCTGACGAGCCGCATCACCGAAACCCTCCGGGAGCTGGGCCCAGGCTTTTCGTTCGTCGGCCGCCAGGTGCACTTCGACGTCGATGGTGACGACTACTACGTGGACCTGTTGTTCTTCCACATCGAACAACTCCGGTACGTGGTCATCGAACTGAAGACGGGCAGATTCAAGCCTGAATACGCAGGGAAACTCAACTTCTATGTTGCCCTTGTCGATGACATGCTTCGACGCGAGCACCACAACGAAACGGTCGGAATCCTGATCTGCGGGACCAAGAACGACCGCAGCGTCCGCTACAGCCTGGGCCGATCAACGTCACCGATGGCCGTCGCCGCCTACACCTACGACAAGCTACCGGCAGCAGAGAAGAAGGCACTTCCCAACGAGGGACACCTCGTCGCGGCTCTCGAATGGGCTAAACCTATCACCGAGGAAGAATAGACAAAAACCCCTTCTGACTAGGCGCTTTACTGTGCCGATAACCTATCTTATGTCAACTAGAACCCGGTGAATCGCATTGGATGCGAACTGGCCGGACTTTGACACCTGTCCCCTCTCGCGGAACCGGAGCGCTCTGCGCCGAAACCATCACGTTTCTCGACTGGCTCTGGCAGGCCCATAACCGCACCGCTGCACCTGCACCCAGCAGGACGTGGACACCCGGCTCACGTCCCAGTCCACCACTAGGAAAGCCATCCGGACTTTCTTCGTCATCGCAAAAAAATGGACGTTTCCATCCGCGCGGCGAACGTCGGCGGTGACCCCACGGGAGCCGTCATGCCAGCAGCCAGAGCAGAACAGCAGCCCGCCACACCGTTCCAATACTGGTGCGGAAGACGCCCGAGAAGCCGGTCAATCTGTTCGACCGCAAGATCCGACCGAGCGGGCGTGAGGAGGGAAACTTCCTCACGGGGCCAATTTGTGCCTTCCCATTCTTGAATCCAGGTACGCAGCGACTTGTCGTCGATAACGAAGTCAAGGCGACGGTCTCCTCGGCACGCCGAAAAAACAGAAGCCACCTCTTCCAGGTGATCCCCGGAACGCGACGCTCTGCCAGGGTCAGGACATTAGTCATAACGTCGTTCTGCCCGCTTCGTTCCTGACAATACGTCCAACCTTGATACGCAGAGGTGCCAGTAATGCGCAACTAACGTGTAGGCTATCGCGAGCAGCCGGAACCTAGCACAAATCAAGCTTGGTAAAATCTGCCGCTACATTTCCAGATTCTCTCCGGCCGTTCATGTTCTATGCCCTCGTGGTTTTCGTAGTCAGCGTCACGTTCTATCCGAAAAGAATTGGGTGACGCCCGCCCCGCATGGCAATGACCGGAAAAGTATCACTCCGAACGGGCTGACGGTGCTTCCATGGTGGTAGCTCTGTTCACCGAGCGGGTGCTCTCATCGCAACAGGACGTGATCCTGACCGAAGAGAGCATCTGGTCAGCAGTCTAGACCGAAACGAATCGATGAACCTTGAGTCAATAAAAGTTCCGTCCCTCTCCTTAGAGGAGGTGCTCCATGTGCATAGGGGCCGTTCCCAGGAGCATGTTTGGCTTCACTGACCATGGAAACCACCATTCCAACGCCGCTCATTTTATCCGCAGGTGAATTACGGCGGCAGACGGACGTGTTGGCCGTTGCGCTCAGCAACCTGAGGAACGAGTTTAATCCTCAAGTCATCGTGCTCGGAAGATTCTTAGGGGTGCTCTTCGCCGCCGCGGGGCATCGGCCGACGGAAGCTGTGGATGCCGATTCCATCGGCGATTTCGGTGGGGAAGTCCGCCTGGAACGGGCTGCGCTTGGAAACGACATGCTGCTCGTAGGTGCGGCGGAGGCTGTCTTCAGACAACTCACCAAATGACTACGACGCTCCAAAGCTTTTCATGCGAAAGGGTGGATCCGCGTCTCATCTAACCATTGATTGTCGTGCGTATCCGGGGCTTCAGTGAAACCAGGGGCCAAGTGCCTCTAACAGGAGGCTAATCCTCTGTGGGCCGGCGGTTACAAGAACATCGGGTGGGCGGTGCATCACGGCTTGCTGGTTCCGCGGTGTGGTGAGACTGAGCTTTGTAGCATGAGGGCTGCGGCTCCTATCGCAGCGGAGTCGCGCGGATTTGAGGACAGCTCCACCGTGATGGTGTGGGAGTGGCGAGCAAAAGCGCTGGCTACGAGTTGGGAGCGTAACCGGGAGACAAAGGTGGCGCCAGCGACGGCAAAGCCCGGTCCGGCGAGCACGATGTGGTCCAAATCGAAGAGGTTCGTCAGCGTGAGAGCCGCGTGCGTGAGGCGAGTGGCGGAGACGTCTATGAGTGTCGCCGCGGTGTCGTTTCCGCGTACTGCTAAGCGCGCCAAATAATCGAATTGGCCCATAGTGTCCAGTGTCCCAGCTGCAGCGGCAAGTTGCTCCTTCAACTCTTCATTCTGGTGAGCTTGGCCTAGTATCGCATCCGGTGCTGCATAGCGTTCGACGCAACCATGGTTGCCACAGAAACAACTCACGCCAGTGGGGTCCAGCGAGATGTGGCCGAGCTCGGTGGCATTTGAACTGGCGCCGCGGTAAAGCGCTCCATCGACTACGACGCCCGCGCCGATTCCAAGATTCATGTAAATGCACGCAAATGTTCTCGCACGTGAGATTTGCCTCGACCAGAACTCGCCGAGTGCCGCCGAATTCGCATCATTCTCAACCCGAACAGGTATCTCAAGTTCCGCAATCAATGGCTTAGCCATGTCGAAGCGACTCCAGGTTTCCGGTGTTTGCGTGCTCTTGAACGAGCCATCAGTTTGATCGATTGGTCCTGGACCGACCAGTGCCAGTCCTGCACTCGCGCTGTCCGGTAGACGGAGGGCAGCGAGGAAAGCCTTATATTCGTGGGCAACACGAGCGACCATGAGCTTCGGGTCATGAGGTGGAGTTTCGGGAGTGCGTTTTCGCCCGAGGATTCCGCCGCGCATATTAGTCGCCGTCCAAAGCAGACCTTGGGGTCCCAGTTGCATGCCGACACCGAAACGAGCGACTGAGTTCATTGCTAGAAGGCGGGGACGTTTGCCTCCAGTTGAGTCGGAGTGCCCTACCTCTCGGATTAGGTCGTCGTTGAGCAACTTCTTCACGATGGTCGAGATCGCAGGCTGGGTGAGCCCAGTCAGAGAGGTGAGTTCGGCTCGGCTGATGCTTCCAGCAGATCGAATCAAGTCCATGATTAAGGCCCGGCTGCCCGGCCCTGAGCTGGGGTTCTCGTATCGTGCCACTGTTTGGTTCCGTTCGACCTGAATGTTCAGGTAGCTTATATGCGATTATGTGGGTGAGCGCCCAAGTGCCCCCTTTTGTGGCTCGTCCTCGGCCTTCAAGACCCCTGGAGCATCGTTGCACACAAAATCTGACCCACATGATCGTGATGTCACAAGGAGCAAGTCAATCGGATTGTCGCTGAGGCGCACATCCGAAATTCTCCGCGCCGAACCTTTTTACCATGAGTTCATAGCCGGGCTTGAGGTGGCGATGCGCTCTTCTAACTATTCGGTGCTGCTGCAAATACTGCCTGATATGGACGCTGAGCTTCGGACCTACGAACGGTGGAGGATCGAAGGACATGTCGACGCCGTGATTCTTGTGGATCTTTTACCAGATGACATGCGGCTGCGGAAGGTGCGAGAACTGGGCCTGCCAGCGGTGGCAATTAGCGATCCTGCATCAGCTGATAAGTTGACCTCCATTTGGACTGAGGACGATGCCGCAATGCGGGACGCGGTAAACCTACTTCAAGGCTTAGGCCACCGATGTCTGGGGCATGTTGGCGGGCCGCCGGAAATGGCTCATTCGCGGATCCGCGAGGAGTCCCTGCGACACAGTTGCGAGGAACTCGGGATGCAATACAGTTCGTGTTCCGGGGATTATTCGGAGGAAGCTGGATACCGCGGGACTGCTGCCTTGATCGGTGAATCCGCACCCACTGCCATCATCTTCGACAATGATCTTATGACCCTTGGAGGATTGAGAGCTGCACAGGAGTCGGGACTAAACATTCCCAAGGACCTCTCTCTGCTGGCTTGGGATGATTCGGCACTGTGCGAGCTCTCGGAACCTCCGCTGTCGGCAATGAGTCATGATGTGCTTGCGATAGGTGAACTGGCGGGCGCCGCGGTCCTGGAAGCTATAGCTGGAGCTCCGGCTGTAGAAATCCAAGCACCGAGGGTGACGATCATTCAGCGGGGGACGACAGCCCAGCCCAGATTGGAGCGTCCTATCGAATAGTAGGCTCAGCTCTTGATCTTCCGGCTAACTTCCGTAAGTTAATTAAGGAATGAGATGTATTTCATGTCTCACTCTTCATAGACGAAGGAGTCCTGCGGTGCAACCATTCCGAAGAGGTATCACCCTAGTAGTTGTTAGCCTTTTCCTCCTCATAGGCTTGCCCGTTCCAGCGAACGCGGCATCCGGTTTCTACATCAGCAACGGCCGGTTATACGACGCGAACGGTGCGGAGTTCGTGATGCGTGGAATCAATCACCCACATGCATGGTTCCCTTGGGAAACCGGAGCTTTCGAAGAAATCTCGAACCTCGGCGCGAACACCATCCGGGTAGTCCTCTCGAATGGGGACGTGTTCAACCGGACCACAACGACACAGGTGCAGCAAGCGGTGAATCAGTGCAAAACACACAAGCTTGTGTGCGTGCTGGAAGTACACGACACCACAGGATATGGCGACACCGACGGAAACGCCCCAGCTGGCGCGGCGACCCTTTCCCGCGCCGTCGACTACTGGAAGAGTATGGTCGGCATTCTCAAAGGGCAAGAACGGTACGTGATTATCAACATCGGTAACGAAGCGTATGGAAATCAGGGCAGTAATAAGGTTTACAACTGGACCAAGGATTCGGTCTCTGCCGTAAAGGCAATGCGGGCCGCCGGTTTCACTCACACGCTGATGGTCGACGCACCCAATTGGGGGCAAGACTGGACTAACACGATGAAGGAGGATGGCGGCCTTGTCCTGCAAGCCGACCCGCTTCGAAATACCATGCTTTCGGTGCACATGTATGGGGTTTACCAGGATGCAGGCAAGATCGCAGAGTATCTTGATCACTTTATTCGCTGGAACAAGTGGCCGATCGTCATAGGCGAGTTTGGGCATGAACAAGGCGGCCAGAACGTCAATGAGGGAGCGATCATGACCGCTGCCCAGGAACGCGGCGTCGGCTACATCGGATGGTCGTACTCCGGTAACAGTGGCGGCGACGAGACGCTCGACATTGTCCGCAACTTTGACCCGGCCCAGTTGACCTGGTGGGGGCAGCAGTTGCTCTATCATCCAGCCGGGATCAACAACACCTCCCGTAAAGCTTCCGTGTACTAGCCTGCTGGCAGGAGGCGGCACTAGGGCTACAGTCCCAGTGCCGCCTGGCCTCCATCAAGTTTCGTCCCAGGCGATGAAGCCCACCTCCTCTATCACCTGCATTACCGGAGGATCAGCGGGCGACCACTTATTGGATCCTCGATTCAACGTGGTGTAACGGTCCACTTGTCGCAGCCCCTATTTTGCCTGGGCGTGCAGAAGGCCGGACGAGTCCCTTGCGTTTCTCGTAAGCATGCGGATGGCCGCCCACAACGAGGACGGCGCCGCCCGTCTGCCATACCGCGCACGGGACCACGTTGATACGATCTGGCGGGCGCATGCAGTGAGTATCCTCTCGATCGTGACAGCTGCCCTACTCTTCAAGGCACTCAAACCTCAGCAGACGTTCCTCGCGGTCCTTTCAGTGCTCTGTTACCCGTACGATCTGAGCGCCTCACCCGAGATAGTCCGTTTTTTGGGCGCGCCAGCGACTACCGCTTCGCCGATGAGTTAAGGCGATCTCGCTGATCTCACGGGCCTGCGGTCTGGCACCTGCACCTTATCGACGTCATGTTCGGAATCGAACATTGGCCCGATAATGCTGCCGCTGCCCTTGGGAACGGATGGAGCTCTGCAGTACTTCACGTTGGGGCAATTTCGTCGTGACATCGAAAGGCAGCCCTGGACGTTGTGTCCGGAGCTGCCTTTCATTTACCGTCGATCTCGGTGGAGCGCACCAGTTAGCGTTTTCCTCTTTCCGGTTTGACAACGAACTTCTCCCACAGGATGCGTCCGCCGTCTTGTCCGGTCATGGCTAGCTGGTTCGATCCGTTTCGGAGATAATTGGGTACGATGAAGGCCAACTCTATTGCGCCATTCTCGTCCGCACGCACGAAGCCGAGGTCAACACCGCGGGTGACAACGCTCCCCCAGACCCACTCACCCGGTGCGAAGCCAGAAGCCGTAAGTGTAGTCTGCTGGCCTCGAACCATGGGCCTGCGTTCCAGGCCGTCGATGCCTCCTCGATTATTAGCTTTGAGGTCTCGCTTCTTAGCCTCGTAGGTGAGACCTTCGGGCTCGCCTTCGGGAAGCGTCAGAGCCTCGTAGGCGGCGACATGGGAGGTGTAGTAGCCCTGCCCGTCGACCCACTTATAGCCATTTGCGGTGGCGCTTCCTGCTGGAATTTCGGCCGAACCAGTATCGAAGAGGTTGTAGACCGCTTCCCCTGGTTGGACTTTCGAAAATTTCTTATTACCGAAGTCCGTTACCAGACGTATATCGACCGGCACATCCTCCTCATTCACCGCGTGCACCGCGACGTGTACAGTTCCGTCGATGTCCTGTGATTTCGCGTTGACACGCAGGTCTACGTCGTCGTCCACAACCGGCGCGTTCGACGCCCTGATGTTATCGAAGTAGTAGACGCCTGTGGTCCCGGTACTGGTCCCGGTCGACTCGATGAACATCACCAACTGCTCGACGTTAACGAGTTCCTCCGGGCTCGGGCGCAGCGCTGGGTCTCGTCCCTGGAAGGGGGCGGGCGTGAATTCGGAGAAAGGAATCGAAACCTCGGCCGCCTCGGAGCCCGTGACAACTGGAACCGCATCATAGTAGTTTCCATCGGCGACCAGTTGCAGGACGATCTTCTGTTCTGAACCGTCAGGCTGTACCCAGAAGCTCAACTGATCGAACGATGACCAGTCCGCGTTGATGGCTTTCTGGAAATCAGTGAATCCGCCGCTGTAAGGGAACCCTGCTCCAAATTCACCGGCTACCTTATTCTCGGCTGACAGCATGAGGTTACCCGCGCCTGCCCGACTCCAGGCGGCACGCAGTCCTGCCTCGTCAGTGTAACCCTCGAAGGTATCGACAACACCTGGCTCCGCCGGCTCCCCCGGATCTATCCCGGGGTCCGCGGGCAGCGTGGGCTCAGCGTCGCCACTGACAGCTCGGATGTCATCGAGGACAACGCTGCTCGCGGACGGCTCTCCGACCTGGTTGATGTAAACCCAGAACTCGGTCACTCCAGTGAGGTCTTCGCGCGCCAAGGACCTGTTTGGGTCGCTCTTTGCACGGAAATCCAGAATGTCGATAGCGAGTTCTGTGGGCTCCGTTCCAGCCAAGGACGGATATGCTTCGAAACTCTGTCCGTTGGCCGTGTTCACCTGTAGAACCAGCTTCTGGTTACCGCCGTCAGGATCCAGCCAGACGTTGATCTGATTGAAGGCCGACCAATCCTGTGCGCCTTGGAATACCTTGCCGAAACCGCCGTAGGACCTGGCGGTGAAGTCGTAGGCGAACTGCACACCGTAATCTCCTGAGCCCTTGAACTCGCTGGTGAGCGAGATGTCCTCGGCCGTCGCGTTGTTGTAGGCATAAGCGGAGCGCAGTGCGGCGTCGTCGCTGTAGGTCTCGAAATCGTCAACGACGCCAACTGGCAATTCAGTGGGTTCCCCGAGGATGACTGAGGACGCCGTTTGCACCGAGGGCTGGCCGTCGTAGACGGCGAAGATATTCAGAGTGCTCGACTTGTTCGTCAGGTTTTCTTCGCCGATGATCCATTCCGCGGAGTAGTAGCCGTCGGCGTCAAGTGTCAATTCGTACTCTGTCGGATCGCCCGCGACTGTGAAGTACACACGGTCCGGTTCCGCAACGGTGGCTTTGACTCGCACCGTCGTGGCAGGTTCAGTGACACGGACTCCGTCGGCGGGACTGACGATCCGCACCGTTGGAGCGGCAGGTTCAGCGTTGGCGTCGTTGTCATAGACTCCGTTTACTCCGGCGGCGAAGACGCTGTACGGATCGTTGTAGAACTCGAGGAAGTCCTCATACATCTCATGCTCAGGGTTGCCGTCATACGCCGGGTAGGGGACATAGAACTGGTCAAGGCCCCAGTTCGACCACGTTTGCATGTAGGTGATTCGCTTGGCTTTCGGATCATTCTTAATCGCGGTGAAGAGGTCGGTGTAGAAGCTGAGGCTCTTGTTACCGCTCGGCTTGATTGTGCGCTCTCCGTTTCGTCCAAACTCCGTAAATGCCGGAATTTTTCGCCGCTCAGCAGCTAGATCGGTGACCATCCCGAGATCCACCCTCACCGATTCGATGTATGCGTCGGAATCGGCAAGCGAATTATCGTAATCGTAGGAGTCATAACCAAGGACATCCACCCAGTCGTCCCCTGGGTAGGTCGCAAGATACCGCTCGGCGTCGCCTCCGAAGGAGCCGTTGGGAGAGAAAGCGTAGAGCAGATTGGAGACCCCTTTGGTGTCACGCAGGTACTCCACGGTGTACCGGAAGATTTCTTTATACTCGCCGGCTGTGGCGTGCGCGGCGCCCCACCAGAACCACGACCCCGTGTTCTCGTGGAAGGGTCGGAAGATCAAGGGGATGGGATCACCGTTGCTGTCCACTGTGAGATCGGCTGTCAGCGCGATCAGGTCGAGGTACTCGTTGAACTCCGTGTTCTGAGGGCCGCCCGGCAGGATCTGTGAGACTACCCGGCCCGATGTGTCGGTGAAGTCTCTATCGGTGACGAAGTTTTTCATGTGCGCGCTGATCGTGTTGATGCCGCCGAGTTCGTGGGCGTTGATCATCCCCTCCGCCCACTTGCGGGCGTTTTCCTCTCCGTTGGCGAGACTGCCGGTGCCCGGACGCTCAAGGCCCTCGAGGATCAACGTATCCCATCCGAAAATTCCGGGGTACTCCCCCGTCGCGGCCAGGACGTCGGAATTGACACCATTCGCTTCGGAGAAGGTGATGCCGTTGTCTGTGGTGTGCTGATGACCGAAGAGAACGCCCTGCCCCTGTTGCTCCATCAGGTACTGATACAGGGAGTTGGTTGAATAGCTGGCATCGGTGTCGACGATGTCAATCACAGGAGCGCCTGGTATGTCAGGAGCAGCCGAGGCAACACCGGGACCGGTGATGCCTAAAGCGAGTGCTGTTACTGCAGCTGCGGCTGTTCTAGCCGCCCGTAAGCTGGGTGAACGCATGCTGTTCTCCATTGAACTGATTGATAGTGGAGTCCCCGGGCGAATGCACAACGGAGTCTTCCAAGGGTATCTAACTTAATTAACTTAAGGAAGTGTTCCGACTAGATTACTATCCGACGTGACCGGCAGCGACCAGCTGGATATTGCCGGGGGTTCGCCTCGAGCGGGCCGCTAAATGCGGAGTGACTTGATGTTGAAGAACCAGTGCGGCCGCTCCGACAGCGGCTGATTGGTCACCGATAGTCGACAGCTTTGTGTGGACCGGGTGGACCGAACGCATGAAGGTTCCCTCGTTCAAGCGGCCTTGGATGACGTCGGTGAAGATTTCTCCGGCGATCGAAAAGCCGGGCCCCGACAGGTGTACTTCGTCCAGATCGAGAACGTTGCTGAGCGACACTATTCCTTCGGCGAGGTATGCGGCTGCTTGTGTGATCAGGGCGTGTGCCGCCGTGCTTCCCTGGACAGCGCCCTTCGCGATCCTGTCGAAGTTTTCTCTGCTGGATGAGACTTTCGGCGTAAGTCCCAATTCACGTGTCAAATTTTCATTCGCGAGTGCCCGCGCGGCTACGGCAGCTGGAGCTGCGTACAATTCCACGCAACCACGAGACCCGCAATGGCACTTGGGACCGGCGATATCGAGAGTGATATGCCCGACTTCACCCGCATTTGATGATGACCCGTGATAGATCCGACCATCCACCAGAATGCCGCAACCAATGCCGTCCGCCATATAGACAGTTGCTGACACAGGAGAAGTCACCAGCACATTGTTTGTCCAATACTCACCCAATGCTGCACACGTCGCATCGTTATCAAGCACTACGGGAAAGCCGCTCTGCACCTCAAGTCGCTCCTCTAATGGGTAATCCCGCCAAGCTGAGGAGGGCCGGTGCCCCCGTAACGCTCCCGTACGAGTATCCAGAGGTCCAGGACTCGCCACACCGATGCCGACGACGGTGACCGGGTCAATGTTTACTTCCTTGAGCAACTCAGCCGCGCGTGATGCGATCAACTTGATGACCGTCCCGGGATAAGTGTCACCGGTACCCGACGTCTCTGCGCTTCCAACTACTTTCCCTGACAAATCCGCAGCAACCAGCACGAGACGTTCGCGATCCAACGAAACACCGAGCGCATGACGCGCAGAACTGTTGATCTCCAGCAGCGTCCTACGCTTGCCGCCGGTAGACTCGCTAAAACCCGTTTCGATTATCAGGCCCTCGGCTATGACGCGCCGCACGACAGTGGAAATAGTCGCTTCAGTTAGACCAGATTTCTTCGCCAGTTCGACTCGGCTAATTCGGCCAGAGGCACGAATCGCGTCAAGGATTAAACTACGTGTCTGCTCACTTGATCGAACACTCGATGCGGTTGCCAAAGGAGGTACTCCTGCTGGAGGCTGGAAACGTTCTACCAGCCAAGAGTATCCAAAGCTTGCATCATCACACGCCAATCTGGGATGTAATCACACGGCGGTTGCGAACGGTGTGAGGTGACGTGCGCGGTCCCCACTCCTATTGGAGCGGGATTGAAGGCAACGTTTCGCCGCTACCCGGGCTTGCTGTAGAGCTGAACGAAATTAGTGACGACCCTGAGGACTCGATGCCGCACACTACGCTCGGGCAGGTTCCCTGTCTTTTCAAGTTCTGAAGCTAGCTGTCTTTCAAAGTGGGGTCAGACATCCGACCGTGGGGCTGACGGTTCTTGGACTTCGAGCAGAAGGGTTCGCGCAGCAAATGGAACATTCTTGTCGCTGGTGATACTTAGGACGCCTGCGTCCTGATGCCAGTCCGCCCGCCAAGTACCAGTTGCGGGAAAAACCGCAGTGACGGATAGGACGTGCCCGTGAAACTGTGGGAACGGAAGGATGATCCGTGCTTCTTTCGAAGCGCGCTTCCAGATCGTCAATAAGGCGCTTGATTTCTCTCGATCCATCAGCCCGAGAGCGATCCACTCGTCGTTCCAGTCTGGGAGTCCGATCGGCCAGATCGGTGCCGAACTCCGGATCCGATCGCGGATGGCTTTGTGTGCTGTCACTGCCTGTCCGACGATCCGAAGTTGTGCGGGCGTCATTAGATCGATGCGGCCGGAAAGATACATGCGGCCTAGCATCGAGGTGCAGCAGGTGAACGCTATCTCCTCATCAGTCATGTCTGGCTGTGGGTAGGCCCAACTCGCGGCCTGTTCAGGAAGCATGGACATCGGTGCTGAGGCCGAGATGGGAGGGTAGCGTCTTGGATCCTGCTGGTCGGATGTCGACTGCACCTGGACCCGATCCAGGAGTGGGGCGTCTGCCCGCATCGCACCGGAGGCGCAGTTCTCGATGATCACATTGGGGTGGCGTCCGCGCATTTCGTCGAGCCATGCGAGGTAGCCGGTTGTGTGGTTAAGAAGCCCCTCACCGACGCTCGCTGTTGCCAGGTCTGAGCCGGCACCGGCGTCGATGTTGTAGTCGAGCTTTAGGTAGCCGAGTTTTAGCTGGTCGATCAGGCGCTCGATTGCGGATGACACGTGGTCCCTTGCTGCTGCGCTGCTGAAGTCAAGATGAAACCTGCCGTGCTCCCGCACGGGGATGCCCGATCGGCTGAAGAAAGCGTCAGGTGGCAGCGTATTCGCTGCTGGGCTGTTGACTCCGACAACCTCCGGCTCGAACCAAAGACCGGCGCGCATCCCGGTCGAGGTGATCGCGTCGGTTACCTCTTCAATTCCTTGGGGAAAGCGGCGTGTCGAGGGTTTCCACTGGCCTACCTTGTCCCACCAGTCGTCACCATCGTCGTACCAGCCGGCGTCAATACAGTAGACCTCCGCGCCGATGGCGGCAGAGGCATCAACCAGAGGCAAGATCGCCTCTGTTGAAGGGTCACCCATCAACGTGTTCATGAAGTCGTTGTAGACGACCGAGGGTGCTTCGTCGTCAGGATGAGAACGCCGCCGCGACCGGCGAGCGATAGTAAGCTCCGCTAGGGCGGAATCAAGAGTTGGGCCGATGGCGATCGTTGCCGTCGGAGAGGTGAACGCTGCTCCCGGTTCGAGGAGACGCGAGAATGCGTGGTCGAGGTCCGTCGGGCCCGAGAGCGCGAGTGAAAGCCCCGTGTCGTTTTCAGCGAGTTCCCAGCGCCACGGCCCGCTGTGATCGATCTGCCAAATCAGGGCTGTCGAAGCTCGCACCGATTCAATTGCAGCGACCGGGAGGTTTCTTCCCGTCGTCCACGAGCCACTCGATATCACCGAGATCTGCCCCCGCCCATTCGACCCGTGCGCGCCGCGGGACCAGTCGACAAGTGCCGAACGCAGCGGCGTGGACGTCCAGCGCGACTCGGCGAGCCAATCGCTGCGACCGTGGCTCAATGAGGTATCCGGTGCAAACGAGCTGTCTTGGGCGCCGAACCGGAGCTCGAGAACCAGAGAGGGCATGGCTAGGATCAGCGATCGCGCCGCACCATCGTTGATCACTGTTACCCGCGCGGTCAGACTGGCGGAGTTCTCCTCCGACCGCAATTGCAGGGCCGTTCGCAGACCGGATTCATAGTCCTTTTGATGGACAGTGAGCACATTCGCTGAGCCGTCGAGGGTAACCTGATGCGACAGGTACCGCATCCGTGCCCCGACGAGCGTCTCGCTCAGCCGGGACGTGGAGCGAGCGCGTCCCTGCCCAGCAGTCAAAACCTCCACTACAGGGGCGTCGGAGCCTGAGACCAGGTCGAAGCCGTCTGTGCGGATACGATGCACTCCGACGGGCCGGTCGGGGCCAGCGGAGAGTTCTACTCGGATCCGGCCCGCGTTCCAGTCGATGCGATGTTCTGTCATGAATGTTCTCCTGCCCGTCCGAGATCGTTGACGGTTCTCAGCACAGGACGCTTGACGAGTGCGGCCAAATCAAGGGTCTGGTCTGACTCGATTTCAAACATCGCCCGTTCACCGGGGAAGAGCGTAACTAGTGCCTGGCTCACGCGGGCCGTTGGGTCAAGTCTGTCGGGAAAAAGGCACAGGTCCTTTGTGAACGAGTGCGCTTCCAAAGTTAGTTCGCAGCCCAGAACGGTATGTTTGATGCTTGCATCGAACCGGTGCTCAGGAAGATCGAGGGCGATGTCCTCCGCACCGTACCAGTACGCTCTTTGGGCGCCCTGCGCCTCTGCTGTGAGAACCGCGTCAGCAACAGAATCAGCGAAGACGACGCCGGACGGAACCGGGACCATGAGAGAGGACCGGGGCGGGACCTCCACCTCTATTTCAGAAGCGGCCAACGTCGCTCCGTTGAATCGGCGACGACTCAGAGTGACGCCCGCTCGCCATGTGGTCGGGGTGTCATTTCCGAGGACGAGCAAAAGAGCATCGCCGCGTTCGATGAGCATAAGCACCCGGTCGGCGTAGATGGAGCGGATGGCGTGCCAGAGTGGTTTGCGGTGGCGATCGCCGTCCACGGCGGCGTACCCGATGCCGGGCCAACAGTCCTTCAGCTGCCAGACGATAGCGCCTGCCGTCCGTGGCCAGTGCGAGCGGAAGTGCTGCAGTCCGAAACGAACGGCACGTGCCTGGTTGAGCTGGGTGGTGAAGTGCCAGTCGTCGAAATCCTCTGGCGCAGGCAGATGCGGGGTCCATCCGCGTTCTAGTCGGTTGAAGCCGTCATCCGCCTTCTGGTGGGAGATCAACGCCGGGCTGTTGAGCGACGGTTGATCGCCGTCGAGGGCGCGGAGGAGGGTGGAATACGCGGGCGGGCCAAGGAATCCGAACTCGGCAATAAATCGAGGAACGGTCTCGGCGTAGGCGGTGTAATCCCTGCTGTACCAGACTTTCCAACTGTGGGAAGTACCCTGATTGGGATCGGTGGGTATCGACGGATTTTCAGGGGAGAAGGGACTGGAAGGTATGTAGGGGCGGTCAGGATCCAGTTCTTGGAGGAGGTCGGGAAGCATCCGACGGTAGTAGCCGTCCCCCCAGTCCGCGCCCGCCGGCATGCGGTCGCGAAAGCCCCAATTGTAGTACCCCTCGTCGGTTTCGTTGCCACCATTCCAGAGCACGAGGGATGGATGAGGAGCCAGTCGGAGGATGTTCTGCCGTGCCTCGGCAGCGACTTCCGCCGCGAGCTCCTCCGACTCGGAGTAGCACGCGCAGGAGAAAAGGAAGTCCTGCCACACCATGATGCCGGAGTGGTCGCAGAGCGCGTAGAACTGGTCCGACTCGAAGATCCCGCCTCCCCACACCCTGAGCAAATTCATATTGGCGTCCAACGCGTCAGCGATGCTGCGCGGGTAGTCGGCCCCCACGACAGGACGCGCGAAGTCATCCGGGGTCCAGTTGGCTCCTTTGACCAGGATGGGCTGACCGTTGACCTGCAATGTGAACGGAACACCGTGATCGTCAGGGCGTGAGTCGACCCGGACGGTCCGGAAGCCGATCTCCCGGTTCCACTCATCACGCTGCACCCCGTCACTCCACAGCTCGATGGTCAGCCGGTACAGCGGCTGGTTACCGTAGCCTCGTGGCCACCACAGATTGGGGGAGTCGACCGTCATGGTGATACCGAGCTCATCGCCTGAGCCGGAGGACTCTGTCCTCGATCGTGATCCGTCCGGGTGCCACAGATGAGCGATCAGCGTCGCGTCTCCCGGACGGGTCCGCTCCAATCGCGCACAGACGTCTATCCTCCCGCGTCCATCATCGACGCGCACACGTGGCAGGACCTCATCGAGACGGACGCCGTCCCAGCGCTCCAACCCGATCGGCTTCCATAGTCCACTGGTCGGCAAATGCGGGCCCCAGTCCGAGCCGAAGCTGCAGGCCATCTTCCGGATAGCATTGTATGGAGGCGTGTCGCCCACTAGGGGTTTTGGCCCTATGCGATCCTCGAAAGCGCGGGCGCTGCGAACCGCTGAAAGCAGATCAATCGAGATCACATGAGATCCTTCACCAGTGTGGGAACGCAGATCGAAGCGATAGGTCCGGTGCTGGTTGCGGGTGCGGCCAATCTCGACGCCGTCCAGCCGAAGGATGGCGTCCGTGTCGAGTCCATGCGCGACGAGATCAATTCGGTCATCGCCATCCTCCACCTCAATCACCGATTCGTAACGGAAGTCGGCCTCCGCAACCCAGCCGGCCGACGATTCGCCGAGACCTACGTATGGATCGTCAATCACTCTTGCCTCAGTGAGGTCATGCAGGACGCTGCCAGGAACGCTCGCGGGGAAGTAGGTCTTGACGACGCCGTCCGCGAGGTGTCCCATTCGCCAGTCCAGTAGTTCAAGCTTCTTCATGGAACGGCCGACTCCTCTGCTGTGTTTGTTGGTCGGATGTGGGCAGATCACCGGTTGAGAACACCGTCCCGGAAGCCGCCACCTGGCGTCGGGTTGGTACTCCTTGGTTGAAAAGTTGGTCAGATAAGACACCCGGGCTTGCTGTCTTCTCAGTCGCCCCGCATTTTAGGGCTTTGTGTTCGTCGCAGTCTCGAAGTCAGGCTTGGCGCCCGGTGGAGAATGCGGCGTCGAACGCTGCTGCCGACGGCGCTATCCCGCCCAGCTGGCGGACCAGCACCAGCGCCTGGGGTGCGCCGATAAGGCGGTCCATGCCTGCGTCTTCCCACTCGACGCTGACCGGCCCGCTGTAACCGATGGAGTTGAGCATCCGGAATATCGGTTCCCACTGCACGTCACCGTGCCCGGCGGTGACAAAATCCCAGCCGCGCCGCGGATCTCCCCAGGGCAGGTGTGATCCAAGCCGTCCGTTGCGGCCGTTGAGCTGCCGCACGGATTCCTTCACATGTACGTGGAAGATGTGCTCCGCGAAGTCCTGCAGGAACATCACCGGGTCCAGGTCCTGCCAGATGAAATGCGAGGGGTCGAAGTTCAGCCCGAAGTTCTTCCGGTCAGCCATGACATCCAGCGTCCGGCGGGTACTCCAGTAGTCGTAGGCGATTTCCGAGGGGTGGACCTCGAGCGCAAAGCGCACATTGGCGTCGTCGAACGCGTCCAGGATCGGGTCCCACCGGTCCTTGAAGTCCTCATAACCGGCATTGATCATCGACTCCGGCACGGGCGGGAACATGGCCACGCACTTCCAGATGGAGGAGCCGGTGAAGCCGGTGACCGTCTTGGCGCCGAGCAGGGCGGCAGCGTGGGCAGTCGCCTTCAGCACTTCGGCAGCACGACGGCGTACCCCCTCCGCTTGCCCGTCTCCCCACACCCGCTCGGACAGGATGCCGCGGTGTCGCTCATCAATGGGGTCATCGCAGACTGCCTGCCCGGTGAGGTGGTTGGCAATCGCATGAACCTGCAGGTTGTTCCGTTCAAGGATGTCGAGACGGTTCCGGAGATAGGCGCTATCCTCCACCACGCGCTCGGGGTCGAGGTGGTCGCCCCAGCAGGCGATTTCCAGCCCGTCGAAGCCCCACTCGCCCGCGAGCCGCGCCACCTCCTCGAACGGCAGATCCGCCCACTGGCCGGTGAACAGTGTTACTGGTCGCATTCGGTTCTCCCTCTCAGTCATCTTTGGACCCGCTGCCAGCGGGATTCGTTGGTTGCGCTCTGCTCCACCGCGGCCAGCACCCGCTGGACCCGCGAGGCATCAGCGAACGACGGCGACGGCTGGGTTCCGCTGCCCAGAGCGGTGACCAGTTCCACCACCTGATGCGTAAACCCGTGCTCGTAGCCGAGGCCGTGCCCCACCGGCCACCAGTTCCCGGTGTACGGGTGGTCCGGTTCGCCCACCTGGATACGCCGGAAGCCTGAGGTGCGGCTGCTATTGCTGCCGTCGTAGTACTCCAGGACGTTCATGTCCTCGAAGTCGAACGCAAGTGAGCCGGATGACCCGTTGATTTCCAGCCGGATAGCGTTCTTCCGGCCGAGCGCAAAGCGGGTGGCCTCGAAGACTCCGATCGCGCCGTCGTCGAACCTGGCGGTGAAGGCCGCGGCGTCGTCGACCGTTACCGGCCCCTTCTCCCCCGATGCGTCGCCCTTGCCGCCGAGTCCCGACAGGTCGCCGCCCACCGGCCGTTCGGTCACGAACGTCTCCATCAGCGCCGAGACGCCGGCGATATTCGAGCCGATGACCCACTGGGCCGCGTCGATGATGTGCGCACCGATATCGCCCAGGGATCCGGAGCCGGCCTTGGCCTTATCCATGCGCCAGGTCAGCGGCGTGAGCTCATCCGAAAGCCAATCCTGCAGGTACTGTGCGCCGACGTGGCGGATGGTCCCGATCCGGCCCTCCTGCACCAGTTCCCGGGCCAGTGTCAGCGCCGGGGTCCGGCGGTAGCTGTAGCCGCACATGGCCTGGACACCGCGTTGCGCCGCTGTCTCCGCGGCAGCAACCATGCGCTCGGCCTCCTCCACGGAGTTGGCCAGCGGCTTCTCGCAGAGCACGTGCTTTCCCGCTTCGAGCGCCGCGATGGCGATCTCGGCATGCGTGTCCCCGGGAGTGCAGATGTCGATCAGATCAATGTCGTCCCGCGCGATGACCTCGCGCCCGTCGGTGGCCGTCTCGTTCCAGCCCATGCGCTCAGCGGCCTGAGCAGCGGCGCCCGCGTTCCGTCCCGCCAGGACGGACAGCTCGGGCCGCAACGGCAGGTCGAAGAACCGCGGCGCCGTGCGCCAGGCGTGGGAGTGCGCTGCACCCATGAAGGCGTAGCCCACCATGCCAACCCGCAACGGTCGGGATAGACAAGTCATGGCTGTCCTTCCATCGTTTGTCAGTGGGGCAGGAGCACGAAGCCGGCAAGCATCCGCCGGATGCTTGGCCGGATCAGCGCGGGTTCACGCTAGGTTGCGGTCTCGAATGGGTAAATTGCCCGATGATGCACGGATTCAATCTGTCGGCCGACACCTCGATGCACGAGGGCCGCCGCCCCGATCAGGGGCCCATCCGTTCCCAGCCCGGTCGGAAGAATTTCCAGCCCGGTCGAGTAATCCAGTTGAGCGTGCTCTCCAGCAGCCTCCTGCACAAGTTCGCAATAGTCTGGTGTGACTTGAGAGAAGCCACCACCGATCACCACTCGATCCAAGTCGAGCAAGGTGGTCACCGAGGCCAGCGCCCGCCCCACGGCGGACGCGCTGCGCATCACAGCCAGACCCGCAGTCTCGTTTCCCATGGCGTAGGAGAGCGCCAAGTCTTCGCCGGTCCTACCTTTCCAGCCGCGCGATTGCGCCCACCGTACCGTGTGCGGTCCGGAAGCGATTTCTTCGAGGGTGCACCCTTCACCGGGCAGCGTGAAACCTGCCACCTCTATTTGTCCGATATGACCAGCGTTGCCGGTCTTACCTGAAACTACGCGTCCGTCGGCGATGATGCCTCCACCCACACCGGTGGAAACCACCATCCCCATGAGTGAAGAGCACCCCTGACCGGCGCCAACCCACATCTCAGCGAGCGTGATGCAGAGCCCATCCAACCTGAGGATCGCTTCGGTGTCATATCCGGCTTTGGCCGTTGCTCCTTCGACGACTGAGCGCAGCGGGAATGCCCGCCAGACTCCGATATTCACCGGGCTTACCACACCTTCAAGCAAGCCAATCGGGCCGGCGCTGCCGATCCCGGTTCCGAGCAGGGCAGCATCCGTTGGCAGAGCGGCCAGCGCGCCCTGCACTACGCTTTGCACCGCAGCTACGAGCTCTTCCGAGGAGCTCTCTGTACCAGTGGGCCGTCTACATCTGCTTCCCGGCAGAATTAATCCGTCGGCACCGACCAGTGCCGACTCAACCTTCGTTCCGCCGAAATCCACTCCTAGCGCGAACTCAGCCACTCTGTTCCCTCTCATCGTGCGCTTCCCCGAGCCGAACCTCCGAAAGCCATCGCGCAGTCATCTCACCGAGATACTGCCGAACGACGGCGGCGGCTTCCTTACCAAAGATGCAGTAATCGTCATTCATGGGCGCCTCAGACAGCGGGTAGAGCTTCGGTGGCCAATCCCAGAGAATGAAACCGCGGACCCATTCCCGATCGCTGCACGCACTGAACATAGCTTGATACCACCGTGCCTGCTCCGATTCGGATGGCTCGCCGGAAAGTGACCAATCGTTGGGTTTGGCAGCGGAACCGATGCGGCTGGGACATCCCGCTTCCATGAAGAAAAATGGCCTACCCTCCCGCTCGACCACCCGTTCGATGCGGTCTAGTTGAGCCTCCCATTCCAGCTCTGGATAGTAACCGCTGGAAGAGATCACATCTACTGCATCCCACCAGCGCACCCTGTCTTCTTGATACTTGTCGCAGTTGTACGTGATCAATCCGTGGTAGACCGACCGCACATCCGCTATAAGCGTGCGCCACTCGCTTTCCCGCTTATCCGATTGCACCATCTCGCAGCCGATGCACAGCATCTCACAGCCTTCTTCTTCAGCCAGACGTGCGTAGTGCAATATAAAGCGGGTATAGGACTCAAACCATTGCCCCCAGGTCGGTTCGCCCGGCGCGTCCTCGTCGAAGAACCCGATGAAGGCCCGCCAGGTTCCATCTGCGCAGTTGACCACCGGTTTGAGACAGACTGAGTACCCTTCCGCCTTCATCGTCCGAATGGCCCAGCGCACCTCCTGGTCCGACACAGTCGGCTCATCGCTGAACGGGATTTCCGTTGACTGCGCGGTGTCCTGCAACGCGGCGAAAGACACCGCCACCCAGTTGAGGTTGAGCCCCTGCATGAGTCGCACCGACTCTTCGGCCGCCGGAGTTCCCCAGGTTCCACTCACACCGGTCCACCCCCAAGTCATTCCCGCAATTGGTTCCCGCGGAAAAACTGCCCCGATCACGGTGCTGTTTCCCCAACCACTAGCTGGTTCGCACTCCTCAGCACACGGTGGGTGATCAGTTCACCCTCATTCAAAGAGGACTCCGACTGAACGTGGAAGGTAACGCTCTCTCCGGGGAGAAGGGTGACCAATTGATCATCCACACGAGCGCTCGGGTCAACTTTGTCAACGAGTAGCGCGATGTCACGGACCAGGTTCTCGGCTCGTACGCGCATTTCGTAGCCACCGCTCACCGAAATCACCTTCGCTGTAAGCCGAGGCGCTGCAAGTTCGGAATCCCTGTACTCGGCGAAGAACCACAGCGCCCGCACGGCTCCGACAGTCGCGCACACAAGCTCTTCACCGGGCGTCATGCTAGTGGCAACCTCTGCAGGGATAGTGAGTGTAGCCGATTCCCGGGCGCCCAGTTGCAGGGGAACGGTGGCGGAGGCTCGCTCCTCTCCGTTGTAGGAAAGCAAGCGGATCACAACATCGTCCCGCCATTCCTGATCGGTATCGTTGACGACGCATACGGCCAGCCCACTCTCGCGCGGCTGAATGGTCACGAGCCGGTCTTCGTAGGCATGCTTAATCGCGTAGAGAAGCGGCTTCGCCCGCCCGTCGCCGTCGACCGCCGCCCAGGAGGTGACCGGCCAGCAGTCATTGAGCTGCCACACAATGCTTCCCATGCACAGCGGACTTAGGGATCGGAAGTGCTCGATTGCCACTTCGATCGCCCTTGCCTGATTCAACGACATGGCCCAGTGCCAGTCGTCGGTGTCATCGGGCAGCGGCAGATGGTCGACCAGGCCGTCGATGAGTTTTGTGTTTCCCTCCATCGCCTTCTGATGCACAAGCATGCCCGGCGATTCGGGGGTCAGTGGACTGTCGCTGATTGATCGGGTGAGGGTCGACCAGGTGGGCGGTCCCTGCCACCCGTATTCCGCTACGAAGCGTGGCTGGTAGCTGCGGTAGTGCGGATAATCCCGTTGGTTCCATAGATCCCACAAGTGAACGGATCCGTGCTGCGGGTCGTTGGGGAAATGGGCCGGATCAGGAGAGAAGGGGCTGCTCGGAGTGTAGGGCCGGTGCGGATCAAGCTCACGCAGCAGTTCTGGAAGCAACTCATCGTAATAGCCCTTCCCCCAGGTGCGGCCACGCAGGCGTTTGGCCCAGCCCCATTCTTCGTGGCCCCAGACATTCTCGTTGCTTCCGTTCCATACCACCAGGCTTGGGTGCGGAAGGAGTCTGACCACATTATCGCGGACCTCGGCTTCGACCTCGCTGCGCAGCGGCTCCTCTTCGGCGTACGCGGCGCAGGCAAAGAGGAAGTCCTGCCACGTCAGAATCCCCCTTTCGTCGCACAGGTCGAAGAAGTCGTCACTTTCATAGATGCCTCCACCCCACACCCGCAGCAGGTTCATGTTCGCTGATTCTGCCTGAGCCAAGCGTGCCGCGTACCGCGCGCGGTCCACACGGTGAACGAACGCGTCGTCCGGGATCCAATTCGCCCCTTTCACGAAGATCGGGCGGTCATTGATGATCAACGTGAACGGTGTGCCGTGAGCGTCCGGTTCGGTGTCTACCCGCACTGTGCGGAAACCTACGCGGCCCTGCCAGGAATCGATACCGGATCCATCTGAAACCAACGTGACCTGCAGATCATATAGCGGTTGGGCGCCGTGGCCGCGTGGCCACCAGAGGTCAACGTCGGTCACCTCGACGTCGACTACAACCGACATCTCGCCCGCTGGAACGTCGACAGTTTGGGTCTCGCTGGCAACACTGACCACGATCTGGGTGCTGGAGACGACTGAGTGCTCGAGCACCACGCTGACCCGCACCACTCCCCCGGCACCTTTCACAGAGGCAGCCGGGCTGACGGAGGCAAGCCGCGCTGTGGACCAGTTCTCCAGGCGCACAGGACGCCACATCCCTACGGTTGCGACATCAGGTCCCCAATCCCACCCGAAGTTGCAGGCCATTTTACGGATGGAATTGTAGGGGTGATGGTTGACGTGTGGGCGATAACCCTGCTCCAGGCTTGCCTGGTCCGCGTGTTTCACCGGCGACGAGAACGTGACGGTCAAGTCGTTCGATCCCTCGCGCAACAGCGCCCGTACGTCGAATCGGTAGGTGCGGTGCATGTTCGCGGTCTCGCCGACGCGTTCGCCGTTCAGTTCGATGACCGCCACCGTATCCAGTCCTTCGAAGACCAGATCAGTGCGTTGGTGCTGACCCGCCCGCCACTGGAAACTCGTGCTGTAGCGCCAGTCGCACAGACCGATCCAGGCAAGCAGCCGTTCATTGTCATCTAGGTAGGGGTCCTCGATCAGGCCGGCCGCCATGAGATCGGTGTGGATGCTTCCAGGAACCGTCGCCGGTATGGAGCGTCCGGCGATCGCTTCGGGCACCGGGCCTTTCACGACTTCAACATGCCAGTTCTCGTGCAGGAGTGCTTCGTCCTTCGCGAGTTGTCCGGCGTCGGTCGATGTCACTGTCACTTGGTAGCTCCTTGGGTGAGTCCGCTGTAGATGAAACGCTGCAGAAGTATGAATGCGATGAAGGTGGGGATGATGACAATGAGGGTGCCCGCGGAGATGACCTCCCATTGGGATCCGAAGGGCCCGGTAAATCGGAACAGCGCCGTCGAGATCATCGACAGTTCCTCGGAGGGCAGATAGAGGAACGGAATGTAGAACTCGTTGTAGATGGCGATGCCCTTGATGATGACAACTGTTGCGATCGCCGGCTTCAGGAGCGGGAGGATAATTCGCCAAAAAATGGTGAACTTGTTGGCACCGTCGAGCATCGCCGCCTCATCCACGTCCTTCGGGATGGATTGCATGAACTGGACGAAGATGTAGATGGAAATGATGTCAGTGCCGAGGAACAGTGCGATCGGCGCCGCATAGGAGTCATACAACTCAAGTCCCACCACGATCTGGAAGGTCGCGACCTGCGTTGTTACTCCCGGCACCAGAGTGGCCAGCAGGAAAAGCGCAATGACGACTTTCTTCAACTTGAAATCGAAGCGGTCTATTGCATAGGCCGTCATGGATCCGATCAACACTGTGCCGGCCAGCGAAACGATCAGCACGATCCCCGTATTTGCGAATCCCAGCAGCATATTCCCCTGGGTGAAGGCAATCCCGTAATTCTCGAAGTTGAACCAGTTCTCTGGTGGGTCGAGTGGGCCGGTGGTCAGGTATTCTTCGCGGGTCTTGAAGGAAGTTAGGAAGACCGCCACAAGCGGCACGAGGACGGCGACGACAGCGAGCACCAGCGACAGATACTTCAGGAACGTGGCGATTGCCGCTCGGGTCCGGTGGTTCTCCCGTTGCGGGAATCGAAGGGCGTCGGTTGGCCGAGAGCCGCGGCGCAGCAGGTTGCTCATGTCAGGTTCACCTCGTCGTCGGGCACCAGCTTGCGTTGGATGAATGTCACGATCAGGACGATCAGCAGCAGTACGACGGCCATCGCCGATGCGAAGCCCACCTGCCGGAACTGGAACGCGCTCTGAATGGTTTGAATGACGAAAGTGGAGCTGCCGTTAGCTCCTCCGGTCATGATGAACGGGATTTCGAAGACCGCCAGACTTCCTGATATCGCGAGGATGAAGGAAAGGCTGATGATTCGCTTGATTCCCGGCGCGATGATGAATCGGAACTGCTGCCATTTGCTGGCGCCATCGAGGTCTGCCGCCTCATACAGTTGATTAGGGATGGACTGGATGGCCCCGAGGAACAGGACAAAATTCAATCCTGTGTACCGCCAAACGGACGTTGCCGCGAGGGAGACGTTGACGGCGTCGGGATCGCCCAGCCAGGCCGTTGTCGCACTTTCCAGACCCACAGCCTTCAACAGGCTGTCGAGGGTGCCGTCCGGTTGGTACAAGTAGAGGAAGACCAGCCCGATCGCCACCCCGTTAATCAGGTAGGGAAAGAAAAGAACACCTTTGAAGAAGTTACGGAAGCGCGTGTTGAAACTCAGGATGGTGGCGAAGTAGAGCGCGATCCCCATCTGAAGAAAGGACGCGCCGATGTAATAGAGACTGACGAAGAAGACCCGGAAGACTTCGGGTTCCGTGAAGATCTCGATGTAGTTCTCGAGTCCAACGAACTCCTTCTCAAGATCGATTCCGTCCCAGTCCGTGAAGCTGTACCAGATGAGGTTGGCCGCAGGCACGAACGTGAAAGTGATCAGCAGGGCCAAGGGAGCGATGAGAAAGAGATATGGCGTGATTCGCCTGTGCTTTTTGAGGGTGCGTGAGGACCGGGCCTCTCGTTCAAGTGGAGTACCCGCCGTTGGTGGCGCACCACCCGTCGTTCCTGTCATCTGTGACATGGTCACCGGATCCTTTCCGGGTGCGGCGTCTGGTTCAAGTCGAGGGCTGTTGGAAGAAGGCAGTGCTGCGGTGAGCGCCGGCCATCGGTACCGTCCGACGCTCACCGCGTTCGATGCCTTAGCTAGCTGGTTACCTCAGCCCGAGCTTGCGCCCAACGAGTGTTGAGATCCTCGAAGAAGGACTCCTTGTCGCCGTCGGCCGCACCCCGCGCTACGTCCACCAGTTGCTGACGGTAGATCTGGCCGAAGAGGTCAATCTCTGCCTCGTTATAGATGTCCGAGTGCAGCGTGGCATTTTCAGCTGGCGCTGGGGTCAGCTCGATCAGTTCCACACCGAGTTCCTCGAAGGTGGACAGAGACTCGGGCAGTTCGCTGTCCACCTGCGGCGGGATGGCGCCCTGGCTTTCCGCGAATCCCGACTCATTCGCAAACCAATCAACCCATGCGCGCGCAGCAACCTTGTTCTCAGAGTTGACGTTGATGGCGTTCGAGAAGTCGCCGCCGGTCTGCGAGTAGAACGTGCCGTTCTCCTGATAGGGGAAAGGCATGAATCCGATGGTTTCCGGGTCAACACCAGCAGCTTCGGCTGCGTCCTCGAACTGTGTGATTGCCCATGAGCCCAACGCCATTGTGGCGATCTCTCCCGTGGCTGTCATGCCTTTGGAGCCTTCCCATTCCGTGGTCAGCGGATCGTCTTCGCTCAAGCCCTCGGCCACGATGTCGAACAACAAACCGTCGAGCACGTACTGCTCTTTTCCGTCACTCCACGGGTTGTCGATCGAGTTCATCTCGTTGACGGTTTCGGGGTCACCTGAGATGCCGCGGTTACCCTGCCACTGACCGAGTGGCCAGCCGTCTGCGTAGTTGGTGTAGTAGGGAATCGCCTCGGTGTTCTCCTGAATAGCGCGCAACGCGTCGAGGAACTCATCGGGCGTTGTGGGCGTTTCCGTGATTCCGGCTTCCTCCCAGACCGCGGTGTTGTAGAGGAAACCGTTTGCGTTGCCAAAGGTTGCCATACCGTAGGCCGTGCCGTCATAGGCCGCCTTGTCCACGTATCGGTATTGTTCCTTCATCTCCTCAACTGTGCCCAACGGCTCGAAGAACTGTGGCAGCTGATCGGGGGTCACTGAATTGGGAATACCCAGTACGTCGCCGTAATCGCCGGTGCTGAGCCGCGTGGTGACTTCGCCCTCGTAGTCGGTGATTGCCTCAAAGTCGACAGTCACGTCCGGATACTGCTCTTCGAACTCGGCCTTGTACTCCTGGAAAAGAGTGTCGACGAGATCGGTACGATTCGTCAGAACCGTGATCTCGCCCGATGGTTCGCCGCCTTCTGAGCCTGTCTCGCCGCCTCCGGCGGAGCAGCCGGCGAGCAGCAGCGCTGCTGCCGCGACCCCCGCGATGTGCTTCTTTGCCATCTGTAGTCTCCAATTTTCGGATGAAGGAGCTCCTAAAGGGTGATGTACGTCATACATCGGTGGAGCTTGACGCTGACACTACTACCGGCTGCAACACTTCGTCAAGTAATTTATGTCAACGCTGACATCGCAACATAAATTATTTATACACGCACTGGATCGCTGATTTCTCGGGGTTTCTTTCACCGTCCTTAGGAGTGAACTGACCGGTGATGTCAGCGAAGACACGCCGTCGCGGTGGTACTCTTTGTTCCATGAGCGGCCCAGTGACACGTGACACACTCAAATTCGGCGATGGACCGTCGAGTTCCGATGCCGGCACCATGCGTGTTGCCAGTGCTCAACCGCGAGCCACTCTTGCGGATGTCGGCAAGCTGGCCGGTGTAAGTTCGAAAACCGTCTCCCGAGTCATGCTGGGTGACAAGAAGGTCGCTGAGCCCACCCGTGAACGCGTGCTGGCCGCCGCCCGCACCCTGCGCTTCCGGCCCAATCAACTGGCGTCCAGCCTCCGCCAGGGCAGTACCACCAACGTCATCGCATTCGTGATTGGCGATCTGACCAACCCGTTCTACGCTTTGGTGGCCGCAGGCGCAGAACGGGAACTGGCACGTCATGGACTGATGATGATCCTCGCGAGCACTGATGATGATCCAACCAGTGAGGAACGGGTGGTCGAAACGTTGCTTCGACAGCGGGTTCGAGCTCTCATCATGGTGCCGATCTCCCAGGACCAGAGTTATCTGGAGGGTGAGCGACAACTCGGAACGCCTGTAATTTGTGTGGACCGCCCCGCCCATAATCTGATTGCGGACTCCGTAGTACTGGATAACCGGAACGGCATGGCACAAGCTGTTCGCAAGCTCACCGGGATCGGCCACCGTCGCATTGCATTCGTTTCGAGTCCGGTTGGACTTCACACCGACCAACAACGTCTGGCCGGATATGAGGACGCATTGCAGGAGGCGGGGATACCGGTCAGCTCTGAGTTGGTGCAGATGCCACAGGTCTACGGCACCGTCGCGGAATCGGTGAGAGAGCTAATGGCGCTTCCGGAGCCGCCTACCGCGCTCGTCGCAGCGAACAACAAAATCAGCTCGATCATCATCCATGCGTTGCAGCATCGACTTGAGTCTGTGGCTTTCGTCGGCTTCGACGATTTTGAGCTCGCCGACCTCACCGATATCAGCGTTGTTGCTTACGACGCCGCAGAGCTGGGTCGCGTTGCTGCCCGCCTCGCCATCGCACGTCTTGAGGACCCGGTCGGTGCCCCTGCACACCAACAAATTCCGACCACGCTCATCGCTCGCGGCTCCGGCGAGAAACCCCCAATCCTAGCGCCCCAAGAACTGGCGAACTGATAGTCCACAACTGGAAGGAACACACATGGCGCTTGATCGTGGGCCCATCAGGGTCACAGTCTGGAACGAGAATAGGCACGAAGAAACCGACGAGCGGATTGCAAAGATCTATCCGCATGGCATCCATGGAGCCATCTGTGAGGGACTCCAACGGAATCTTGGCTCCGACGTTGATGTACGCACCGCGGTGCTGTCCGACGCCGAGCATGGGCTATCCGAAGAAGTACTTACCAACACCGATGTGCTGACCTGGTGGGGCCATATGGCGCACGGCGAGGTGAGCGACCACGTCGTGGAACGCGTGCACCGGCACGTTCTTTCCGGGATGGGTTTGCTTGTGCTGCATTCCGGGCACTGGTCGAAAATTTTTGTCAAGCTGATGGGTACCTCCTGCTCGCTGCGTTGGCGGGGTGCTCTAGACAGGGAGTTGGTCTGGACGGTTGAGCCCACTCATCCCATCACCCAGGGCATACCGCACCCGCTCGTCATCGACGAGCAAGAAATGTACGGCGAATACTTCGACATTCCCACACCCGAGGAACTTATCTTCCTCAGCTCATTCAGCGGCGGAGAAGTGATCCGCAGCGGCTGCACCTTCCGCCGCGGTCACGGCAAGATTTTCTACTTCAGCCCAGGCGACCAGGAGTACCCCGTCTATCATCACGAAGATATTCGACGGGTACTGTCCAACGCTGTCCAGTGGGCCCAGCCCAGCCAGCGTGAGCGCACCTACCCCGAGCTAGGCGAGTACGAGTTAAACGAATTCTTCAACGGACGCAGCTACGAGGGGACGAAATGAACACCCGCTTTGAGCCCGTTCCAACGGACGCGCCGCTGCCCGTCGTCGTCGTCGGGGCAGGCGGAATGGGCGCAGCATGGATCGCTGCCGTAGAAGAATCGCATCTAGTCGACCTGCGCGGCATCGTGGATCTCAACCAAGACGCCGCCCGGACTGCCGCCATCGCCGTTGGGCGCCCGGACCTGCCCACCGGGACAGCTACGGTCCCCCTTGCCCGCGAGACTGGGGCGCAGGCCGTCATCAATGTCACCATCCCCGAAGCGCACCACCCCGTCACCACGGAAGCGCTGTTCGCCGGGTTGCCCGTGCTGGGCGAGAAGCCGGTGGCTGCCACCCTTCCGCAGAGCCTTGCCCTGGCGGCTACCTCGACGCTGACAAACCAACTGTTCATGGTCAGCCAGTCCCGGCGATACAACCAGCATGTGGTCGACGCCCGGGCCATGTCCCAGCAGTTGGGCACGCTTGGAATTTGCAGCGTTGACTTCTTTAAGGCGCCACGGTTCGGCGGATTCCGGGACGCGATGCCCCATCCGCTCCTGGTAGACATGGCTATCCATCAATTCGACCTGGCGAGGCTGCTCCTCGACGCGGAACCGGTCTCCGTCTCCTGCGAAGAGTACAACCCCACCTGGAGCTGGTACGACGGCGACGCCTGCGCCCTTGCCATCTTCGAAATGACAGGCGGCGCGCGGTTCATCTTCAATGGCAGCTGGTGCAGCCCTGGGCTGGAAACCTCCTGGAACGGCCGATGGCGCATCAGCGGTGCGGGAGGATCGGTGCTTTGGGACGGCGATAACCCGCCTTGTTCGGAGCCGAACCATCCGATCGCGGCCAATGCCACACCGATGGAGGAAGGCATCCGCGGCGCTTTGGTTGAGTTCGTCACAGCACTACGTGACGGGAAGCGCCCGATGGGCGAGGTCCAAAGCAACCTTCTGAGCTTCGCAATGGTCGAAGCCGCGGTACGTAGCGCTTCTACCGGACAGCGCGTCCACATCCGGGAGCTACTCGACGAATCCCTCGCGACGGCGCTCGATTTACCCTTCGACCCGGCAGTTCTGGATACTCTCCGGGCCGGCGACGTGCTGAATTCCCTGCTTCCCGCGTAACAACGCTTCCCTTGGCTTGCGTTACCCCGTGATCGATTTCCACTTGTAGAGGCGAGTTGCAACGCGACATGAACCTCAATACAGCACACCCAGTACGTGCCCTCGCCAGCGCGGCGCGCCCTTACCGCCGCCGCATCTGCGCCGCGCTGCTCTTCAACGTACTCAAGGACAGCCCACTATGGGTGATCCCGGTTATCACCGCGCTGGTCATCGACACCGTCGTGCAGGGCGAAGATCTCCGGCGTTTGGCTTTGTTGATCGGGATTGCAATTCTGGTGCTGGCCCAGAACTATCCCAATCACATCCTGTACGTCCGTCTCTACAGCCGCGTATACCGCTCCATCGCGGCCGACCTCCGCAATCGCCTAACAGAACACCTTCAGGAACTGTCTATCGGATACCACAACCGCAAGAGTGCGGCCGTGATCCAGAACAAGCTTGTCCGGGATGTGGAGAACGTCGAACTGCTGATGCAGCAAGTGTTTCCGGTATGTGTGCTATCAATCAATCTGACGATCGGCGCCATCACGGTCACCGCGCTGCAGGCACCGGCCTTCCTTCTGGTCTTTGCCCTGACTGTGCCCCTGGGTGCCGCGCTGGTCGCTGGAATGCGTCGACGGGCGTTACGCCGGAATGAGGATTTCCGTCGACGTGTCGAGGACCTGTCCGATCGGGTAGGCGAGATGGCAACGCTCATTCCCATCACAAGGGCGCACGGACTTGAGCACACTGCTACTCGACGAGTCGCGGCCACATCCGAAGACGTAAAGCAGGCAGGGTTAGTGCTCGATCGGTTGAACAGCCGCTTCGAAACAACATCCTGGGTCTCATTCAACGTCCTGGCAACGCTCTGCCTAGGATTAGCCGGCTGGGCAGCCATCACGGGTTTTCTGCCGATCAGTGCCGGGCAGGTAGTACTTCTCAGTACCTACTTTGCGACGCTAACCGCAGCCATCACACAGCTCATCGGACTGGCGCCCATCTACACAAAAGGCATCGAGTCTGTCCGGTCCATCCTCGAGGTCCTGGGGGATCCGGACCTGGAGGAAAACGAGGGCAAGGAAACGGTACCAGTTGTCACCGGGCGGATAACCTTCGAGCAGGTCTCCTACAGTTTTCCTGATGACTCGGTGAAAGCTATTAAAAATTTCTCCCTAGATATCGCTGTCGGAGAAACCGTCGCCTTCGTCGGCGCCTCAGGGTCCGGGAAATCAACCACCATCAACCTGCTCCTAGGCTTCATCCGGCCTACCGAGGGCAGAATCCTGCTCGACGGACGCGACATGCATGACCTGGACCTTCGCACTTTTCGGCAATTTGTCTCTGTAGTCCCGCAGGAATCCGTTCTGTTCGAAGGATCCATCTTCGACAACATCACCTACGGGATGGAGGACGCCAACCCCCCGCTCGTCCGTCAAGCACTTGAGCATGCCAACGCAGCAGAGATCGTCGATGCACTCCCCGACGGTTGGAACACCTTCGTAGGCCAAAGAGGAGCTCGGCTTTCCGGGGGTCAGCGGCAACGTCTCACGATTGCACGCGCGCTCATCCGCGATCCCCGCATCCTCGTCCTCGATGAGGCAACGAGCGCACTCGACTCCGCATCAGAACTCAAAGTGAAGGATGCACTCGAAACACTCATGCGCGGCAGGACATCGCTCGTCGTGGCGCATCGCCTGTCTACGATCAGAAACGCCGATCGTATTGTCGTGCTGGATCAAGGCAGAATGGTCGAAGTCGGGTCTCACGACACACTCATCAGCCTGGACGGCCATTACGCCCGACTCCACCGTGCACAAGCGGTGTGACGATGCGTACAAACAACAGCAATGATCTGTCGCTGCGCTCGAAAATTCCACGAACCGCTCACCGGGACGCACCGCGCAGCCATACAGCGACGGAGATCTTCGACCAATTCCCGGCGGAACTAATCTGAGAACCCGATAGACGACATGCTGATACCTATCACCAACATCCCCCAAAACTACGACTGGGGTTGCGTTCGCTGTCATCGCTTCCTGAATCGCTCTTGCTCTGCGTGAGAGCCGCCCAAGGCCAGAAATCAAACGCAGCACCGCTGCTATCACGGCCCTCCTGCGGCCGTATGGTTTTGTGAGACAGCTTGTTAGGAGCCCTCATTTAGATGCCCGAGCGTAAGAAGTACAAGCAGGAGTTTAAGGACGATGCGGTGGAGTTGGTGATTTCCTCGGGTCGTCCGATTGCGCAGGTCTGCGTTGACATCGGCATCAATGAAGGCACGCTGGGTAACTGGGTGCGTAAGTATCGGGCCGATCATCCGGAGCGTTTCACGGCGGAAGAGAAGGCGGCTGTGCCGTGGGAGGAACATCAGAGAACTCTGGCCGAGAACGCGAAGCTGAAGCAGGAAATTGAGTTCCTGGGAAAAGTCAGCGCCTTCTTTGCAGCGAAGCAACGGTAGAGGATTACTACCGGTTCATCGAAGCGGAGAAGGCCAGCTATCCGATTGCCTGGTTGTGCCGGGTCCTGAAGATTTCCCGTGCCTCGTTCTACCGGTGGCGCACCCCGGCAGGACCGTCACCGCGGCCCGTGCGCCACGAGGCACTGGTGACCGCGGTGACCGGTAAATACGCCGATTGCGGCGGTAAGGCTGGCCGGGACCAGCTGGTCCGCTTACTCAACGAGGACGGCGTCAGCGTCTCTTCTGCCACGGTCGGGGCGATCATGCGCGAGCACGGCCTGCGCGCGGTACGCACGCGGGCGTGGAAGAAGACCACTGAGCAGGACCCGCAGGCCAAGACCGCCCATATCGAGAACCACATGCTCGACGAGGACGGGAAGCGGGACTTCACCTGAGGTGCCCGGGAGCCGGTTATGCGGGGACATCACGTACCTGAAAACCGGCGAGGGGTGGCTGTACCTGGCCACCGCGATCGATCTGTGCACCGGCATGGTGATCGGCTGGAACATGGACCAACACATGCGCTCCAGCCTGTGCACGGGTGCGCTGGCGATGGCCCGCGACCACGGATACCTGCACCCGGCCGGAGCGATCTTCCACTCCGACCGCGGCACCCAGTACACCTCCTCCGAGTTCCAAGCCTGGTGCGCCGGTAACGGTGTCACGCAGTCGATGGGCAAGGTCGGGGTGTGTTGGGACAACGCGGTCGCGGAGAACTTCTTCTCGCATCTGAAGACCGAGTACTACCATCACCACAGCTTCGCCAGCCGGCTGGCCGCCAGGACCGGGGTTATGTAATATATCGAGTCCTGGTACAACCGGAAACGCCCTAACGCAAGAGCCGGCCACCGGTCACCAGCGGCAACACTGACTGCCGATCAAGTCCCCGGCCAAGAACCCCTCGCCGCATAACCAAGAAACAACCGAACTGTCTCAAAAACTTGACGTGCGCATCCCTCGTATAGATGGAGCTACGCCGCCGATAGGTGATCTTGGGCCAACTAGTGAAAAGGTTATTCGCATTAGATGCGAACTCGCCGGACTCAAACGCGTTCCCTCTCACCGGCCACCGAAGACGGCGCCAGGCACGCCAGCCATACCCGGGGCAGCTACGCCTCCCGCCGGCGGTAGATGACGATTTCGACGAAGGGTTCGAACTCTGCGCCTGGGAAACATGGACTGGCAGGATGGTGATGTGACGACACACGCTTCCCAGAAAGACGATGGCTCGATCCTGCTGCAGGTGAAAGTTTCCATCGTAGGCGCCGATCCGACCATCTGGCGGTTGCTTGAACTCGACTCTTCGTTGACTCTGGATGAGATCCACAATGTCCTCCAATTAGCCGTCGGCTGGCGGCGTACGCATCTGCATTCCTTTACGGACACTGACCCCTACCAGCGGCTACGGGCCGGCAATGGACAGGTGCCGGAACCCCGGCGCTGGGTCGCACAGGACCTGCTCGATGACAACGAGGAAGACCTGCTCGAGTCAGACTGTGTTCTGGGTCAGATCCTCACGGCGGAGTCCGGTCCCCTATTCTATGAATACGACTTCGGGGATGGCTGGATCCACCGCCTCGAACTCACCGGAAGTGTCCCTAAGCCACCCAACGCCCCACGGGCACGCCTCGTAGACGGTGCACGACGGGCACCATTGGAAGATTCAGGCGGCATAGGCGGCTACCTCGACCTACTCGATACCCTCGCCAGCCCCAGCCACGAGAACCACGCCAACCTGAAGGCGTGGGTGGCATGGACCACCGGACCATGGCAGGAATTTGACCCGGAACAGCTCGACATCGATTCCGTGAACAACGAACTTGCCCTGCTGTTCCCGGCACCCGAAACCAACCAACCGATCACCAGCAGCCAGACGCTGACGGCCGAACTCACTGAACGGCTGCCTCCTGGGGTCCGCCGGGAGTTCCGCTCCTACCTCGCCGCCGCGGACCTGGATCAGCAGGTGAGAGTGGAAGCTGACGTGGCCGAAGCAACGACGGCACCGTACCTCTGGCTGATCCGACGCATCGGGTCCGACGGGCTCTCCCTCACCGCTGCAGGTTGGCTGCCTCCGACCGTGGTCCGTGAAGCGATGACAGCACTTGGCTGGGAAAGGGACTGGATCGGCAAAGCCAACCGCGAGGACCAGACTCTGCCCGTCCTCCAATTGCGTGAAAGTGCCCGGAGGCTCGGTCTCATCCGAAAAGTCAAAGGCACACTCGTCATCACATCCGCCGCTAAGCGGCTGCTCGATGATCCCGGAGGCCTCTGGCTATTCCTCGCCCGAGCGGTAGCCCACCGGCACCGTCATGATTCCGAGCGCGACGCCACGCTGTTACTCCTCCTCGAGATCGCTGCCGGGAAACGTACCGCATGGAACGACTACCTTGAAGCGGTCGCCTTCGGACTCAGCACGCTGGGCTGGAGCACCGGCCCTGGAGCCGAACTAGACCCGAGAACAGTCCGAGGACTCCTCAGCAACACCCGAGAAGCCCTCCTCAACCTCGGCATGGTCGATGACCGCGGTGGGCTGGAAACAAACATCGTCACCTCGCAAGGGCAGGCCTTCGCCCGCGTCGTACTCCAGTCATAACCACCCGTAACGCCACCAAGCACCGAACCGCCCCAAACTGAGACGAGCAATCAAAGCAATAGCACTGGCAGGTCACGAATACACCGGCTCACTGAGGCGCCTGATCGCGGAAGTTTCCCGTGGTTTCGCTATGAGCCACTCAGAACAGGCGGGAGAATCGCTCGGTGCAGCTGTGCGTGATCAGTCATCGAAATGAGTGTGCCGGCCCACGCGGCGTGCGAGATCGAAGGCGGCGCCGCCACCGAGGACGACCGAGCCAGCCACCGCCACGAGGATGAAGTAGAGCCACACGACGTTACCCACGGCGTTCTCGGGGATCTTGAGCAGTGCGAACCACTGCAATGAGCCGCCGACCCAGAAGATCACCACCGCAAGAAGCACTATCAACGCCGGCGCGCAATCCCACCGCATGGTGCTTCGGACTTTCGCGCCGGCTGTTTCCTCAAACTTTTGTGTCCCCATGCGCCTCAGTATCGAACAGCGCACCGGTGAATTCCCGCGTGTCGGGGCTTTGTTAGCGAACCGGAATGACACCGTTATGGTGCCGCGATGCTGGGTATCAGGGGTGGTGCCGACAGCCTAAGGAGGGCGATGCCGGCTGCGGGCACCAGAGAACCGAGTCTCGGACTGCTCTCAGCTCGCACCCATGCTCGCCGTCTCTCATCCGGCCTTATCGGCCAATGGTTGGGCCTTGCCGGTCTGGACCGTCGACGTCGATGTCTTGGCGTGCGTTGGCAGCGCGTTCTTCATCTTCCTGCCGGGCGCGGCGGATCTTTTCCATCGCTTCGGACACGGCTGGTTTGGCGGAGTTCTCGGACCCTTGCCGGCGGTTTTTGAGGTCCTTGAGCTTGCCGGCCATGGCGGCGATTCGTTGGGCGCGTGCTTCCTTTGGTGACAGTGTGGTTTTCTCGGCCCGCGCGGCGCGCAGCGCGTCGGTGACGTGCTCGGCTTCGGTCCTGCCGGCAGCGACGATGGATCGCGCTTCGGCCGCTTCGGCCTGGTGTTCCACGTCGGGTTTGCTGGCTTCGGGTTTGGTGGTGAGCTGGGTGTGTTTGTGCATCGCGGTGACTGCGGCCGCGAGCCTCTCGCCGGTCTCGAGGGCACGATATTTGGTCGGGACGGCTGTGGGCTCGCTGTCAGACAGGTTGTACCGGGCACGGTATGTGTCTACCTCGGCGGCCAGGCGCACCCACTGCTGCTGCTTGAGCAGGTCCGATGGAATCGGGCCGAGCTGTTCCATCCACGCCGGCTTGGTGGTGGCCAGTTCGTAACCGCGGCGGGTCATCTCCCGGTCCATGTCTGCACGGCGGGTGGTGAGTTCCCGTGCGTATAGTTCCGGCGTGCCTTCGGTTGTGTAGGAGGCAGCTGGGGCCATCCACTCCGGCACAGCATCCGGTGCCGCGGTGGTCGGTTGATGGTCTGGGAGGAGTTCGCGGGTGCGCTGCTCGGCGCGGATCCGGGACAGGACAGTCTGCGACTGCGAAACGCGGTCAGTGTCGACAGTGTCGTGTTTCCTGCTGGTGTGCGCGTCGCGTTCGAAGGCCTCAACTTCCCGGGCATCGTCGCTCATTGCCGCGCGGATCTCGGCTTCCTTTTGGAGGGTGCGGGCCAGCCATTGAATCTTCGCCTCCCCTGGTTCCCCAGCCTGCACACCTGCACCGTCTAGGTCGGGTGTGGGTGTCAGGGAGTCAAGGCGCTGCTGCAGGAGCGCGTCAGTCAGATGTCCATGGGTGCGCTGCGTCCACCGCGGAATTACGTCGTGAGCTGCTGCGTGTTGGGCGGCGTCGAGGCGGTTCTGAGCGATGGTGTCCAGGCGTGCCAGGTGTGCGTCGCTGATGTGGCGTAGCGGCCGATCCGTGGCTTCTTCGGCGGCTTGTAGCCCCCGGTCGAGTCGGTTTTCCAGCCGCCAGGCCAGCACGGCCGCCGGATCCTCGCTGCCGGTCAGTCCCGCCTCCACACAGGCTGCTTTGAGGAACGCTGGTCCGTCGTATCCGGCGCGCTCGGCCTCACGCAGGTGGATAGCTACAGCGGCCCAGGACTCGGACCGGGTCATCGGCCCGGCTGTTGTGTCACCGAGGACACGGCAGGCCATTCCTGCCACGCGGAGGCGGTTCGCCTCGAGGTCGAGGTCGCGGTAGCGGGCGCTCATCTCGGCCAGGGATCGGGTTTCAGCCCGCTCAAGGGTCATCTGTTCCTGGATGGTGAGGTTCGTGTCGTGCCGAGCGGCGATCGCGGCGAGGACACCGTCCATGGTTTCCCCGTCCTCGAGGGCGATGTAGAGGCGGTTGTCCTCTCGGCCGCGGGACGCGGCGACGTAGGCCAGGGATCGTTGCAGGGATGAGGTGAGCATTGCGTGGGTGGTGTCCGCTGTGACGCCTTGGGTGCGGTGCACGGTGGAGGCGTAGCCGAGCATCGTCTCGGCCCGGACATATTCGACCGGCAGGACGGTCCGGCCTTGGTGGAGGGTGTGCTGGACGGTCAGGGCCCCGTCGGGGTGGACTTTCTCGACGGTCCAGACGTCGTTGTTTTTTACGAAGTCTTTCCCGCCGTTGAGTTCCATGCGGCGTTCGTTGCGGCGGGTCACGACGACGTCGCCGGTGTGGGCGTTCAGTCCGTCGCGCAGCTGGCTGGAGGCTCCTTCGGTGAGGTCGCCGGTGGTGATGCGGTAGGCCTGGGCGCGGGCGTTGAGTTCGGTGACGGATTCATTGTCGGCGGCCATCATGATCGAATTTTTCCCGGCGTTGGTGTCGGCCTGCCATGCCTGGAAGACCATGGACAGCAGGGTCTCTTTGTTCCCGGCGACGATGCGTTTGTTCTGCCGGTAGAACGCCCACGGGTCATCCTTGCAGTGTGCCGGGGGTTCACGGAGGGCGAGGGTGGCGGCGGCTTCGTCGGGGTTGATGAACCGGTGCAGGTCCTCCAGGTGCACGGCTCCGACTTCGTTTTTAATCAGCCGCAGTGCGCCGCCGGCGCCGACGGCGGAGAGCTGACGTTCGTCACCAAGGGCGCGGACCACGGCGCCGTGTTGTTCGGCGATGCTGACCACGGCGGAGAACATGCGGGTGCCCACCATGCCGGCTTCGTCGACGAAGATGACATCGCCGGGGCGTAGTTTGATCCGGTCCGGGGACTGGCTTTCATGGCGCAGGACGAAGGAGTCTATGGTGTCGGCGGTGGCGCCGAGCTCACCGCTCATCACCTTCGCCGCGGCCGCGGTCGGTGTCACGCCGATGACCCGGCCGCCGGCTTTGCGGATGGTGTCCGCGGCCAGGCGCAGCGACGTCGTCTTACCGGTGCCGGCGGCACCGATACCCACCATGAGGAGTTTGTCCCCGCAGGCGAAGGAGCGTGCCAGGGCGAGCTGGCCCACGTCGAGTTGGCGTTCCTGGAGTGCCCGGGCACGCTCGAACGCTTCCACACCGGCCGGCGGAATGACTTCGGTTTGTGCTGCGGCGAGGAGCCGGTCCTGGCTGTAGAGGACACCGGCTGAGGTGTAGCTTTCGGTGTTCGCCTTCGTGTACACGCTGGACCCATCCGCACGGGTCAGCACCGGGGCTGCGCCCTGATCCGGAGTGTGGAAGGTCTTCAATGAATGCGTCCCCAGCGCCGTGTCCGTGACCTCCCGGATCAGGGCTTCGGGGATCGCGGCTGCGCCCATTTGGGAGCGGAGCTGGCGGCGGGCTTCGGCCCGGACGTGGTGTGCACCCCAGTAGCTGCGGTTGCGTTCCAACCGCGCGATGATCTGTTCGGCAGTCTCGCTGACGTTGATACTCTCAGCCGGGATCACCTCATGTTCGGCTTCCGAGCGGGCTGCCCGGACCCTGCCCAGCAGGTCTTCACCGGTTGCCAGGCCGCGCCCGTTGAAGTCGTTCGTCCACCCGGTAACAAGTTCCGACAGTCGGCGGGCGTGTTTCTTCGCGGGCCTGGTTTCGAGGGTGGCTTGCTGCGCCAGAGCGATCCTGTGTTTGGCCGAGGGTGGGTAGCCGTGCTGTTCAGTGAACTCATCGACGAGCCGATCCAAGGTCTCGCCGATGGAGGCGCGGCGTGAGGATGCGGCGTCGATCGCGTCCACATCGACGCCGGCAATTTCGACCACTGGGCGGTCGCCGCGTACCTTCCGTTCCGTCAGCGCGGCGCCTAACCGGTCGGCGACTTTCTCCATGACGCGCTGGTTGTAGAACTCGGAGATCTCCACGCCGAGCTTGTGCAGCTGCTGCCCGTCGATGGTTCCCCACGTCCCATCCACGCCGAGGACCTTGTTCGAGACCACCACGTGATCATGTAGATGCGGGTCCCCGGTCCGGGAGTCATAGTGCCGGAACCGGGTGGCGATCAGGCCGCCCTTGACGTCGATCTGCCGGACCCCGTTACGTCCCTTCCGCGTATACAATCCGGTGGCCTCGAAGTGCGCCAACGCTTCATCAATGGCCTCGGTATGGGCAGCTTCCACCGCCTTGCGGGTGTCCTGTCCACCCGCGGCCCACAACACCGACGCTGACTTCGCGGGCGCGAACACCAGGTCGTACCCGGCCACGGCTTTCGCTGCCGGCTTCTGTTGAGCGGTCATGAACCGGCCCAACTCTTCCTTGTCCTTCGCATTGCGGCCGTGCAGCTCCCGGAAGTACTCCCCCGCCGCCTTGGTTCTGATCAGACGCCGTTCATCGACGTCGGGTTCGCGGTGCTGCAGACGTTGAAAGTCGCCCATCCGCGTGGCGATACGCCCTGACAGGACGTTCTCTTTCGGATTGGATACCCGGTACTTCTGGCCGAGTTTCACGCCCTTCCAGGACGCCCCAGCTTCCAGCATCGTCGCCGCGTTAGGGTGCACGCCCTGCCCATACAGGGCAGCCATCTGCGCCTCCGTGACTTCACCGGAGACACCCAGATGCTCAATACCGGCACCGATCCACTGACCCGGCGGGTTCCCATCGACGGTGTAATAGTCGCCCAGCTCGCGCCCATCCCGGCGCAACTCGTCCGCGCTAGCCACTTCACGCGTGTAATAGGTGTAACCGTCATCAGCGCTGAGCTTATGAACGGTCATCATCACCCCGAGCCTACCGGCGGGCAACCTCACTTATCAATGATGCAAGAGGTGACAAAAATTTCGGTTTACTGGTTCTTCCGAAGAATGAGGACAGAGCTGAACCAGGAAAGCCTTTTGGCCATACGAAAAGGATGCGGTTGTGCACATGAGAAAGACGGTTGTGGGTAACACGCTTTTCGTTATCCATGGCCGTGGTTCGATTGTGTGCAACCGTAACCCGTGGGCTATCCACAGGTGCGTCAACAAACGAGACACCGCGCACTCTCGGGTTGTCCACGTGTGCGTCAGCCCACGGACATCCAGCCCGAACGCAGCGAGGCCCGACCCGCTCGCAGGGCCTCCCAGTGGTCGGTGTAGCCGTTGCATTTTGGCGGTGGGTGCAGCCGGGCGTGTGGATAGGCTGGGTGGTGTTCCACATTCAGGAAAGGGGTGGCCCGAATGGCAACCAAACGGAAATCAGCGCTGCAAATCGCCGCGCACGAAAAAGCACTGCGGAAAGCAGCCGAGTTCCACAAACGGCACGAGAAACTACTCAATCTGGCCGGTGAGTTCTTCGTCGCCCAGGACGAGGGCGAGCGGATCCGCGACGAAGCGCAGCAGCGTGCCCAGGAACTGATCGACCGGGCCGAAAAGGATGCAGCCGCCGCGGAACGGAAGGCCGCAGGCAAAGCACGTGCCATGATCGCCACCGGCGAACCGCAGTCCGCAGTCGCGCAACGGCTCGGGCTCAGCCCTGCCGCCCTGCGAAAACTACTCAACGACGTCGACCAGGCTGAACCAGGGAACACCGGCGATGAACGTTCCAGCGCCGGCTCGAAGGACGATGGCGCTTCGGGCAACGACAGTCACGCTCAGGGCGACCTCGCTGATCAGGAAGCGGACCGCGAGGAAGCTGCCTAGAACAGAGTCGGAGCTTCCGGATCAATACCAAGCAGGATGGGACGCACATCGTCTGCAGCCCATCCGTGTGTTAGGACGGCATCGCGAAGCGCAACTGGAACCGGGAGCGCTAGTAGAAATCGATGCTCCTCTGAAGAGAAGCGAGCGAAGCCACCAGTAGTGCTCCGTCTGAATCGGCGGCGGATCGGGCGAGAGGGAAGCCATAGGTCCCATCTACTGGAAACGGACACCCACCGACAGGGCGACCCGCTCGTTTCGGGCAGACCATCGTGGCTGTGATCAGGAATGGTTCTCGATGAACGTCAGAACAGTTTCGAGATAGCCGGCCGCTAGGTCACCGGAGTTGCGTCGTTGCATCCGGTGATTACCTCCAGAGATGACGCTCGCCTGGAGTAGTGAGGCGGGCACAGACCGGCGGAGGATGCTGATGCTTCGCTGGACCGGCACCACGCTGTCTTCAGAACCGAAGACGGCCAGGAGCGGTAGGTCGAAGCTGAGCAGACGTACCTGAGGGTCGTAATCACCCATGGAGGCCGCAAGGTCCCAGTGGGTTTGCTCGCCGGGTATGAATACGCCTGCGCTTTCCAGGAGGTTCACGGGTTCCCGATGAGCGGCAGCCCAACTCTTGAAGGAGGCGAAGGACTGGCCGTTCGACAGCTGCTCCAGGATGTGTCCGTAGAGCTCGATACCCTCGGTCACCTGTTCATCATTCAGCCCGTGTGCAGTCAGCGCACTTGTGGCGGCGAAGAGTTCCTGCTGATTCGGTGAGACAGCCGGTCCGGAGCTGGTGATCGCGAAGTCGGCTCCGCTCCGGCTGGCGGCCTCCACGACCACCCATCCACCCTGGCTGTGACCGAAGATGCCGGCCGGAATGTCGGGCAGGAATTCGCGGGCCGCCCGCAGGCAGGCGCAGAGATCATCAGCTTGCAGCTCGATACCCGCCTGACGCCAGTCTCCCTCTGAACCGCCCACACCGCGCTTGTCAAAAGAGACAACCGCGACATTCGCTTCCAGGAGCGCGGTCCTGATGGGAGGGAAGAACGAGTCATTGTTGCGATCGGATGGCCCGGACCCGGGATGCATAAGCATCAAGGACCGCGCCTGACCTGGAATGTATAAGGTTCCGGCGAACCGGTTCCCGTCCGAGTAAGCAGTGACTTCTATCGTGTCCGCCATGGTCCGTCCTCATCACCCTGGATCATCATTGTGAAGTGTCGAAGAACGTCGCCGGTAGGTCAAGTCCGGCGGATCCTGACGGACCCATTCGACTGACCGTTAAACGGCGGCCATAGTTCTCAGATCCCAGTTCCGAGCCGTTTGATTCTCGAGGCGACAGCAGGGACGCTGGACCAGTGGGTGGTGATCGACGCCGTGGCGCGCTTCGCTCCCTCCGGTATTCCACGATCCCCCGACTCCAACCTGCCAACTCACTTCACGCCAAGTGATGACGGCGTTGCCGAAAGGAAAGGTGACAAACAATACAATGGAGACCCACGATGGCCCTCATCTCACCTGAGCAGGTGGCACCACACTACAGTGTCCCAGCAGGTGAACTAGCCTGCGGGCGGCGGGCTGGCACGGCCCCGATTGCGATCGCGCCGCATGTGTTTGTCCGGCACGGCGCGGACCGTCTGGACGATTGGTTCCGCGACCCTCTCAACGCACCCTCACCCGACGTTGGGAGGAAAGAAAACATACAGACATGAGGGATGAAGGTCTCGAACTTTAGGGTTGCAACACATCGGAGTGAGACACCTCCACTCCCCCGCCACTACTACTCGCCCTATGTCTTGCTACCCTGTCTCCTAAGTGGGAGCTTTCCCTCGTGACTGAGAAGTAGGTTGCGAGACAATTATGGGACCAATCGACATAGAGGAGCCGCATGGGCAAGCTCATCGGGTACGCGCGGGTATCAACTCGCGTCCAGGACACCGACCGGCAAGTCGCCGATCTACTCGCCGCCGGCGTCCGCCGCGATGACCTGTACATCGACCACGGCGTCAGCGGTGCCCATGCGCGGCGCCCCCAGTTCGACAAAGCCCTCGACGCACTGCACGAAGGTGACACCCTGATCGTCACCACCCTCGACCGCCTCGGCCGCTCCACTTCCAACATGCTCGCCCTCGCCGATGAGCTCCGAGCTCAAAAGGTGAACCTGCGAGTCCTGAACCTCGGCGGCGGGAACGTCGATACAGGGACACCGATGGGATCCATGGTCTTCACCGTCATGGCCGCCCTCGCGCAGATGGAACTCGAGATCAAACGCGAACGCGTCAACGACTCCAACACCAAACGCCGCACCGCCGGCCTCGACCTCGGCGGACGACGACCTATCTTCAGCGACAGCCAAATCGCCAACGCCCGCCGACTCATCGAACAAGGCCAACCCGCCTCCCACGTCGCCCGCGACCTCGGCATGTCCAGAGCCACCCTGTACCGGCGAATCGCCAACCTCGACGCACAGCAATGGATCACCAAGCTTCCCAGGGAACGATGACGCCTCCGCAGCCGCCTGGTACCTGATACCTAGACCTCTGCACACATCCGTTGCAAAGACCGGAAGTCGGCCCTAACGCATCGCGAAACTCGCTGGTACCGCCTGGTGCGTATGGGTCTACCCCAACGCAACACGCTCTTGGACGTTACGAAACTTTGGGGTACGAGACCTCCGAGGTAAGGGTATGGGCTCGCCGGTTCACTGGCTGAGGTCAAGATGCTCGCCAAAACCCATTCTGTGGGGGTCGCGAAGCCATGTCGCCGCGGAAGCGCCCGAGATGCGAGGGAGCTACTTCAATCATCAAAATCGATGGATCCGTTACGTCTTGCGGATGAGGCAAACCGCTCGAGCAAAAGGACGCTTAGTCCGAACCAAGCGAGAGATACTGCTATAGCCGCAAGCAGGCCGGGAACCGCGACCTGAATCGCACTTCCGACTGGACTGTCGAGGGCGGTCCTCACTGCGCCGAGCCCGTGGGTGATTGGAAAGGTCTGGGCGAACCATTGGATGGGCGTAGGCCAAAATTCGACAGGTACATGAACGCCGCAAATGAGTGCCATCACGGCGTGGACCAGGTTGCTCGCGAGGTTACGGTATTGGGGCGCACGGAGGACCAGCGATGCACACGCAAGAGCGAGGGCGTAGGTGCCGGCCACTGAAATGACGAGACCCACGATGACGACGACGACCGGTTGCAGCCCGGCGTATCGGACTCCCAGGACTGGAGCGAGGACGAACAGCGCAATCAACGAAGTGGTCAATGCTGAGGGAAACCACTGTGTGCTTCTACCGGCGAAAACAGGCCATACCTTGCCGGGGGCGCTGACGAGAAGCGGAAGTGTCCCTTCGTTCCGTTCCCATGCAGACGATTGAATGGTCCACATGATTTCCTGGACGCCGAGGAATAATCCTCTCCCCACGGCGAGGAAGAGCATCGTTTCTCGGTCTTGCAGCAGCACACCGATGAGTGCGAAGAATAGTACCTCGACGAGAACGCGCATGAGCCACCCGAACGTCCACGACTTGACTGTGTAGTTCTGCCTGAAATCCTGGATCCCGGAACGGATGGCTAGCCGGAATATTCTGGCGCTGCTGGGCGCGCTCTGGTTGTCGGCAGTGATAGTGCGCCGGACGTGGACACTTCGATCAGACGACACCAACCTTCCCCTCCCTACGGGCCTTGAGGAGTGTTGCGTGAAGCATGATTCGCCCGACTAGAAATGTGATGACACCTAGCGCGAGCACGATGAGGTTTCTCAACTCCCAATTCGGAACGATCGCGTGACTGGCGGCATCGCGCAGAAGGTCAGCGGACCAAGAGAGGAAGACAAGCGACGATAGAGGTTGTATCCATACTGGATACAACGCTACGGGGGCCAGAACGCCGCCAAGCAGATAAAAGGGGTAGCTCAGAGAGTTCTGGAAGATGCGCGGCGAGCGGGTCCGGATGAAGACGACCGACATCAATATTGCTGTAGCTGTCGTGGCACTGGCCGCCGTGAACATTGAGACCACGAATACGCCTGGTGCGGCGATGCTGATGGTCACGTCGAAGAACAGCCACCCGGTGAAGACTGATTCGATAAACCCGAACATGCTGATAAGGGTCACTGCGCTAATCCGGCCGATTAGTAGCGCAGCGATGGACCCGGGGGCAGCGATGAAAGATTCCAGCGACTGGTTGTTCCGTTCGGTCACAATGATCTCCCCGGAAATCGATAGAGCCATCTGCCACAGCGCGATGAGGGCTGGTGCCATCAACGCGTACACATCCAGATCTGATCGTCCCGCATACCGAAAGATCGAAAGGAAGCCCGCGGTCTGCAGAGGGAGTGTGAAGAAAATGATCATATCGAAGGGCCGTCGAAGCAGCATTCGGCTCTGCAGCACGGCACCCGCGAGGAACACGCGCATCACAGTTTCATTCCTCTATCACCAATGAGATGAACGTAGACCTCTCCGAGCGAAGGGGTTCCTACTTGAATGCTCGTATGCCCGCGCTGCACCAGATCGTTGATGAGAGGAGCGAGAGTTCCTGCTGCCTTCGTTTCAATCCGCAGCTGCCCGCCAGGCAAAACGGTGGCCGAGGCGATACTGGGATCAGCTAAGTAACGGATCCTGAGCTCTGCAGCCTCAGTGTCAGTGAGGGAATGCACGTCGAGACGCTCAAAGCGGCTGATCAGCTGTCCCAATCCGGCGGGAGTTTCCGTGGCGATGAGAGCGCCCTTGTCGATCAGGGAGACACGGTCGCAGACCGCTTCAGCTTCTGCCATATCGTGGGTGGTGATCAGAACAGTCGTTCCACTGGCCCGCACATCCTCAATAAGGGACCTGAAAGCAACAGCGGAGACTGGGTCCATGCCGATTGTCGGTTCATCCAGCAGCAGTACTCTTGGTGCCGGCATAAGTCCCCTGGCTAGATGCAAGCGTTGTTTCATGCCCCGGCTGAAGCGGTCAACCGGACCTACCGCGTCTTCCAGTCCGACGCGCTCCACAATCTCTTGAATGACGGTAGCTGTCTCCTTGCGCCCAATTCCGTACATAGCGGCCCAGAACTTTAGGTTTTGAACAGCGTTGAGTTTGCCGTACAGCCCCTTGTCTCCACCCAGAACAAGCCCTATAAGTCGTCGCACGACATCGGCGTCTTGAACGACGTCATGCCCGAAGATGGTAGCCGTACCAGCACTGGGAAGGAGGATCGTGGACAGGATCTTGCACAGCGTCGTCTTTCCCGCCCCATTGGGACCCAGCAAACCGTGGACTTCCCCTGGAGCGATACGGAGATCGAGACCTCGCAGCGCGGTGACTTCCGCTGGACGACGTTTCGAGCCAGTCCGGTAAACACGATTCAACCCGGACACGTTTATTCCCGATCCAAGATCGGGCTCTGCGGAGGCATGCGCGCTGGGAAGTGTACGGGTTCCGGGTGGTTGTTCCCTCATACGAATCACAGTACGAGCGGGGATCAACTGCTCATCTAGTCAATAATGACTAGATGAGCAGTGCGCAAGAGGTACGACGGCTGTGCTTTTTATCTTCGCAGTTGTGGGTAGACGGGGACGGACTCGGAGCGCGGCAGGCGCTGCAAGCAGCTCGAAAGCTCGTCATGCCGACGCGTTCCAGCCCCATCAGCGGAAGCAGAGGTGTGTCTGTCACCGATGAGGAATTAAGACTTGAGGTCATCGCCGCCTCCGCTCGCTTATTCCTTCGAGCAGAAGAACCATCGAAGGCACTACTTGCCAGCCAAGCCGCGATAGCCCTAGCCGATTCCATTGAGCCGTTAAGCGCGTTCGGTCGCGCAGCACACCTAGATTCGCTCGTTACGTACGCGACTGAAGCACTCAACCTCGCGCCAACACCCGAAACGCGAGAGGCAATGCTTGGGACCTTGGACAGCGTCAGGGACAAGTGCCTACGTTCGGGAGCCGATTTACCCGGTTCAGGTGAGATTGCTGGCAGGGCAATTAACAACGCACTCATACAACGGCTGAAACCCCTGTACACCGGAGTAGATTTTCACTCCCCAGAAACTCAAGTTCAGGCATGGATCTGGGTCGAACAGGCACGATCAGCTATTGCAGAAGCCGGGCTACCAGGAGCCGACCTGCAACCAGTCAATCGCCAAGCCGTCGACCTTGCTCGGCAGCTCGGCGCCTGGGAGCGGGCATGGGTTTCAGTCACGGAATCGCTCCGCGTCGGATACCAGCGCAATGAAAGGGTCACTCTGTTGGCGAAGGCCGCCCGCTTGGCTTGGGAACGAGCGAACCTCGCGGATGCCATCACATTCGGGCAGGAAGCACGGACCGCTAGCATCGCCGTTGGCCTTCCATGGGTCCGGCTGTATGCGTATCAAGCGGGAGTTATAGCCACCGCAGCCGGTTCAGGGAACATATACGCAGCCCTCACCTCGTACGAGAACTGCGTCGATAAGCGTGGCCACGCCTCCCGCCCTGACCGGGCCTGGGAGACAGCCCAGATAGCTCTCGACGCCGGCGCAGACATAGACCGGCTTTCGGACTTCCTACGCAAGGTAAGTTTTCATGAGCACGCATCTAGGCACCGTTCAGCGTTCGCATCAGTAATCCTCGCTGACCACAGCGATAGCACCGCTCCGCGACAAGACTGGGATGGCATTGAGTTTGCCCTGCTCAGCGCTCCTGACCGCGCCCGATTTCACTTGGCTGCGGCGAGAGCTGCCATCCGCAACGACCGCTATAGCGCTGCGGCGATTGAACTGCGCAAGGGACGTGAGTATCTCCGGCTCTGGCCTGGCCGCATCGCAGATTCATTCACCCCCCTGGCCACTAGATTCCTTGATGCGCCGCCTACGACACCTGCACAGCAGCAAGTACTCGACCTACTCGTCGAAGGGCTATCCAATAACGCCATCGCTCATCAGCTAAAGATAAGCCCGCGAACCGTCGCCGTGCACGTCCAGGCCCTCCTCAGAAACGCAGGAGCGAATTCACGCACCAATCTGGCCCTCAGCGAGCTCCGCAGACGGCTCACCGAAGAATCGCCTCAGCCCTTCATCAGCTGGCGGTCTTAGATCAGAACCCGCTGTCCAAGTGCCGGCCAAGATGGCGATCGACATCCGCGACTGTTTCGCGCATCACATAGAATCCGCCGAACCTTGAGCGCCACAGCACGGAAGATGTTTTCACCAACGCATCGCCGTACACATGCGAGGCTCCAACAAGTTAGAGCCGCTCATAGCTTTGCCCGTGAGGACCCACGAGCGCCTGGGCGCGACCATTCATCGAGAGTATGGTGCGCCCGTTGATCGGCACGGTGATCTGCTCGGCGATTTCAGGCAACACATGCTCGCCCTCATTGCTGATCCAGGTCACGTCAGGCATCGAATGCATAAGCTCGACGAACTGGGCACGCCGTTCTGGTTGGAGGTAGACGAGCACAGCGCTGTGGAACACGGCTACTCTCGCACCGTGCGGGGCAGCGCGGACCAGTTCCGGGATAGCGTCGATCAGGTCTCCACGCCGGAGCGCCGGGGGTTCTGCTGCAGTAATCATGGCAGCAGAACGCAGCCGAGCCCGTCGGGCGTCGTGCTCGGGCCAGACCAGCGTTTCGAGCCACTCGGACTCGGAAGGATCGCTGACATCCAGTGGGTTCAAGTCGACTCCGGTTCGCGACACGACCTCAGGCAACCTCTCCGGAACGCTCTCAGCATCGATTCGGCAAGGCAGCTCCACCGCGCTCGGACCTTCAACGGGGTCAAGTGAGATGACGTCATTACCGGTGTCGTAGCGGTAACTGTACTTATCTGGGTAAAGACACAGGCCCGCTGCAGCGCCTGCTTCAATGAGCGCAAGGGGACCCTGAAGCTGACTCAAAACGGGCAATAGCACCGCGCAACGGCCAGCTTCGTTGGTCTGGGTGGACCGTTCGAGCACCACAGGCTCGACCTGTTGCCAGTGCGACAGGAACCAGGACCTGAAATCTGCGTAGCTGGCCACTGGGGCACCCCGAAGGCGCGCGGCAGCGAAGACGAGGTTGGGCTGGCGCTTTTGAGGAGGCAATGTTCCTATCAGGCCGAGGATCTCCTCATCATCGGCGATCGACGTCGCCCAGTCGAAAAAGATGGGAGACACTCCCCGAGCTTCGACCTCGGCGAAGTTTCGGTAGACCGTTGCTGTCCTGTTCTCCATGTCGTTCAGCCTATGGCACGCCGTTCAACGGCGGCTGGCTCATCTCAGCGACACATCCTATTTCGAAGGACCAGCCCGGCGAACCGCGCTAGCGTGGCCGGATGGCAATTACCCGTCGCTACCGTGAAGATGACTTGTATGGTGTTGCTGCGCTTCGTGCTACGTGGGCCAGTAACGCACAGCACCGTGTGTCACCTGAGCTGCGATTCCTTGAGTCCTTTAAGCAGTGGTTGCACAGCAATCCTCGGACCATATTCGTTGCCGAGGACGAAGGTGGACTCATTGGCATGGTGAATCTGCAAGTGTTCCAGCGGATGCCTAAACCAGGCCAGGAAGCCTCTTGCTGGGTGTATCTCAGCAACGCGTTCGTCCTGCCCGGTAACAGGAACGAGGGCATAGGTAGCTCCTTACTTCGGGCGACAATCTCGTACGCGCGTTCTATCGGCGTTGCCCGCATCACCTTGTCGACCACTACCGACTCAATAGACTTCTATAAGCGGGCCGGGTTCAAGCCGGCGGATGAATTACTCGTTCACCGGCTATAAACGCGGCCAGACCCACGATCACATCGGAGCACCTGTGACCAGCGGACATGATCATCCATACAGGAGGAGCTCCTCGAGGAGAAGTGGCTTGTTCACCACCCTCCCCGTTCTCCCCGCTGGAAACGCGGGGAGGTCATTATGTGGTCCTACAAGGACCCTGATTTCCCGGATCTGATTGATTGTCGGCCGGTGACCGTGGTGGACGACGGCGAGGAGAACCTCGTGGTGTGGCTCGCACCAGGAACCCGGATGCTGCACCACGTCCTTGAGGGCGGTGCCGACATCCGCACAATCGACGGGGCTGCCAGGTTCACCTCCCCACGAGCCCAGGCCGTCCGCACCTGGTCAGGTTCCGGCATTCTCGCTGTCTTTCAACCGGACACCATGTACTCCGTGTGGTTCTTCGAAACACAAACCGGGGTACGAGACACCTACTACATCAACATCGAGCAGCCCTACCTCCGAACAGCGAACGGCATCGAGAGTACCGACCTGATCCTCGACGTCGTCGCCTCCGGCACCCAATACAAATACAAGGACAAAGACGAACTGGCTGCCGCCCGGGAAGCCTGCGTGATCAATGATTCCCTGCATGAGCGGATTCACCGCGCAGCCGAGCAAGCCATCGCAGCCTTCCAGGCGCGGGATTACCCGTTCAACGCCGGCTACGAGCAGTTCCAGCCCGACCCTTCCTGGCCAACCCCAGACCTACCGCCCGAAACGACATGGCAGTACGAAACGTGAGGAACCCGCATGCCCACACTTGGCCCTTACCTACCACCACGAACCCTGAACCAGACGGAACAGCCGACCCTAGCCGTCGACGGTCTGCTCCTTCGCCCCTGGGCTGATGCAGACGTTGCAACGGTGATCGAGGCATACACCGATCCGGAGATCGCCCGCTTCAACCGGCGGGTGATCGAGACCGAAACCGAAGCCCTGGAATGGATCCACCGCTGGCCGGCCCGATGGCAGAAAGAGACCGGCGCAAACTGGGCCGTGTGCAAAAGCGAACGAAAAGTGGTCGGGCGCGTGTCGCTAAGCCTGGTCAACCTCTTCGAAGGCGACGCGGAACTCGGCTACTGGGTCCTACCCTCGGCGCGGGGTAACGGCGTGGCGCCACTAGCGGTCACAGCGCTGAGAAGATGGGCGTTCGATATTGTCGGCCTCAAACGCCTCCAACTCACCCACTCAGTCCGCAATCAGGCTTCCTGCCGCGTCGCCGACAAATCAGGTTTCGCGCAAGAGGGGACCAAGCGGAGCGCCATGAGGCACGACGACGGGTGGCACGACATGCACCTTCACGCCGCTATCAACGAGGCTGTCGCCTAAGTCCATCGAAACAGTTCGCCCGTTATGGTCCATATATGCGCGAGATCTACATCGTTACTCATCCCGAGGCCACGCACATCACCGAGAACGTAGTCGGCGGCTGGTACGACTCCTCACTCACGGCGCAGGGAACCCGAGATGCAGAACGAATCGCCCAACGTCTGGTGGAGCTCCTGCCCGAGCGGCCCACGGTGCATCTTGCAACGTCCGACCTTCGTCGCGCCCGACAGACCGCAGCACCGATCGCGCGGGCGCTCGGTGTCGAGGCCATCATAGATGAGGATTTGCGAGAGCGATCCTACGGCGAAGCTGAGGGAACTACACCCGGGAGCACAGTCTTTCTGGCACCTTCCACTGATGCTCAGCGAATGGACCATCACCCTGGCACTCCTGGAACGGAAACCCGTCGTGAGTGGGCTACCCGCGTCTACCGGGCACTCGATCGTGTGCAGCAGGCTGAGACTGACCACTCAGTCATCGTTACCCACGGCGGAACCCTCACCTACCTCCTCACCGCCTGGATCCAGGTACCCATAGATCACGCAGGGTATGCGATGTTCTCCACCACGCCCGGAGGAATAACCCGGCTCAGAGAAGACGACTTCTCCCACGATCGCCACATCGTCAACCTCAACGACACAAGCCACCTCAATCGAGCACCACACTGATCATCGGCAGGTCAGAAATCAGAGCGATTCAGCAGTCTTCAGTGATCTGTTGCGCCTCTGCTCAAGGTTCAGTAACGAGTGCCCGGAGCCGGGAGCTGACCATAAATCTCCAGCGCTGCCCCGCCCACTGCAACTTCAGCTCTTGAGGGGCCCTGCACCAGATCGCAGATGACGGCCGTGATGTTGTCGCGGCTGTCGCACTGCTCGGAGAGGGCGATCAGTGCGTCCACAGTGGCCTGCGGATCGAGGCCGGCGGCAACGGTTTCTTTCACTAGTTCATCCGGCACGTAATCGGTCAGACCGTCGCTGGCTAAAAGCCACCGGTCTCCTTCGCATGGTTGATGGCGTGAGAGCGTGACAGATGAATTTGGGCTGTCATTTCGGCCGGTGAGCACCTTCAAAACTACCGATCGCATGGGGTGTCTCGCGGAATCGGCGGGGGTAAGCTTCTGCGCATCAATGAGCTCTTGTATGAAGGAGTCATCGCGGGAGACCTGAGAGAAATCGCCGTCGCGTAGCAGGTACGCCCGCGAGTCGCCGATATGCGCGAGTATGAGGTCTTCCTCAGCGCAAAATAACGCCGTCAGGGTTGTTGACATCCCACTCAGTGACTCGTCGTGTTGTACCCGGCGGAAGACACCGTAGTTCGCGGTCGCAATGGATTCACGGGCATAGTCATCGCTCAACGCGCGACCACGCATCGATTGGATGACTGCGGCGAGGTTCTGTATCACCATTGCCGAGGCCACCTCACCGCCAGCGTGTCCCCCAACGCCGTCGGCAACGGCAGCAGCAGAGGACGAAAACAAGTACGAGTCCTCGTTATTGCCCCGATGCGCGCCCCGCCAGGAACGCCCCGCCGCCGAAAAAATTAGCCGAGCAGGATGCCTCCCACCCCCCATCGCCGAAGGCGAAGTACTAACCGGGCTACCGTTCTCAAACATGAAGAGAGACTACTAGCTATCCGGGTCCTCTCGACTGCGTGGCGACGGACGGCAGCCAAGTACAGCCGGTTTTCACCATTGATTCGAAGGTCGGGTCGCTTGCCTACCTATGTCGAGTCACCACCATCGACACCGGGATGTGCTTGTTCAAGGCGGTAAGTTGAATGGATAACGTGGATTCTGGTTAGGGGGAATTCGGTGTCAAAGGTCGTTGATCCGTATGTATCCGAGCCTCGTGCAACGGGTTTCGGGCTAGGAATCCATCACGTCCAGCTGGCGTTGCCGGTGGGCGGTGAGGACGCGTGCCGGCAGTTCTATGTTGGCGTTCTGGGCCTCACAGAGGTGCAAAAGCCGCCAGTGTTAGCGGCCCGGGGTGGACTGTGGGTCCGTGCTGACAATCTGGAGATTCATCTCGGCGTTGAAGTGGACTTCCGGCCACAGAAGAAGGCCCACCCGGGGATCTTCGTTCACGACATCGACGCGCTGGCACAACGCGTGCACGCCCACGGGCACACTCCTGAATGGGACGACAACTTCCCCGGAATGCGCCGGTTCTACCTATGGGACAACAACGGAAACCGGCTCGAATTCCTCTCCCCCACAACTGGATGACTAGCCCTCGACCGCTCGTGGAGGTTCCACGGCTGCTATCCATAGAGAAAATCTCACTATGGCCGTTCTGACTGCCCCTGACACTGGCTGGCACTGCCTGGCTTGAAGCACACGCCGAATGGGGTCCGGGCGTACATGAAGATGGCTTCGGGTTGCTGCCTTGCGACGAAGTTGGATCCCAAGCCGGCTTCGCTTCGTGGGTAGGACGGCTTAGCGACGATAAGCAATGCACGTACTGGTGGATTGTCAACGGTGACAAGGTCCTTGGCGGGATCGCACTGCGGCACGAGTCCCACCCGCTTGTGTCGCAGGCTGGCCACATCGGTTATGGGATACGCCCGTCAGCACGCGGCCAAGGGCTGGCAACTTGGGCAGTAGCTCGCGTAGTCGAGGAAGCGCACATGCTGGGGATGGAACAGGTCCTAGCAGTATGCCGGTCCCACAACACAGCATCAGCGAGGACCATCGATCGCCAGGGCGGCGTCCTTGAGGAAACCCCACAAGAGAGCACAGTCCTCCGCTACTGGATCCCAACGAACCCGCCACGCGTATAGCCCCCATAGTCCCATTCGAGTGCAACTGAATCGCTGGAACGATCGTTATTGAGCGAGCTGCCTTTCTGGCCGAGCGACCACTTCAACCACTCGCTTACCCCGTGAGCCACCTTCTGAGTCCATACCTCTCGCAGTGTCAGGACCCGTCTTAACGCATAGAGACGAGCCAGGAATCTGGGACTGGGTACTCTATGTGGAGACGACGACCGGTAGGACGTGAGCTGCACGCTCGGTTGAGAGGGGGACGGGGATCAGCCCCGGGCAGGCGGCGGTTGACACTCAAACAAGCCAATGAAACTGCGTAAGAACTCAGCTTTTGTCCGATTTTGGACCGCCTCAACCGTGTCAGACTTCGGCACCTACATCACCACAGTGGCGCTCTCAGTTCTTGTCCTGGTATCCCTAGACGGCACCGCTTTGGACCAAGGATTGGTCAACGCTGCACGATGGGCGCCGTACCTGCTCTTTGGGTTACTCGCGGGAATCTGGGTCGATCGTTTCCGCCGCCGCACAGTCCTCATAGCCGGTGACTTCGGTCGCGGATTGGTACTGGCCCTCTTGTGCTTGCTAGGTGCCTTGGGTTTCCTCAACGTCCCTACGGTGATGATCCTGATATTCATTTTTGGGGCGCTGGCGCTAATGAGCGACGCCGCCTACCAGTCCTTTTTGCCGCAACTGGTTCCCCGGCCCCTGCTCACGCGAGCCAATGCCCGGCTCCAGCAAAGCGACACCGTCGCTCAAACCACAGGGAGCGCCGTGGCCGGTGGCCTCGTCGCAGTGGTGACTGCGCCCTTCGCCCTACTCTTGGGAGCGATAACCCACTTCCTTTCCGGGGCCGTCCTGCTCTCCCTGAAACACGCGGCGACGAACAAGCCACCCGTACGCACGGACGGTTCCATAAGCCGCAAGATTGGTGAGGGCTTGGGCTGGATCTACGGTCACTCCCGACTGAGACCTTTGGCCTTGTCCAGCCATGTATGGTTCATCGGTTCCGCAATGATGGGCGCGGTCCTTCCGGCACTTGTTCTAAATGATCTGAGGCTTGGTGCGCTAGGACTGGGCCTGGTTCTTAGTGGTGCAGGAATTGGCTCAGTAGTCGGAGCTCTCATTTCTATACGCATCGGAGAGTGGTGGGGTACTGGCAAGACAATCGTCATAACGCAATTGATTCAGCCTGTAGCGCTGGCGCTGATTGCCCTCTCTCCTCTGGTCGCTGTAGCTGTGGCTAACGGTCCTCTCGATGATCAAGCGTATGGTTCACCTGCCGAGTGGCCTGTGGCGCTTTGGGCGGCGTTCGCAGTCGCGGCAGGAGGGCAGTTCCTTTTCTGGCTGTCTATGGGTGTCGCAGGGCCGCTGGAAATGGGGTACTGGCAGGCTGTTACGCCAGACAAACTAATGGCACGAATGAGCGCCACCAGGCGCTCGATAAACCGAGGGATGATTGTCCTGGGCGCACCCCTAGGTGGAGCAATCGCTACTTTCACGAACTCCTCCATCGCCCTCTGGGTCGCCGCCGCGATCATGTTGCTCTCAGCCTTGGTACTGCTGTTTTCAAAGTTTCGAACCGCAAACGTAGAAAACGATCAACTAACAGACGAAGAAGCGCTCACACACTGAGCACTGGACCATCACTGACCATCGTTTGCGGCTGTCCCAGTAGGCTTCGCGGAGTGAATGACGAAGAACAGCTAACCGGCGGCAATACCTCGGACAGTGTTGTTCGCGTGGGAAAGACAGTGCGGAAACCCTGGCAGCGAAAATCCGCGGTAGTCCAGAGCTATTTACAGTCACTTCGCGGTGCTGGAGTAGTTGCGCCAAAACCTTTGGGGCGGGACTCCGACAATCGACACGTGGTCGAATACGTTGCCGGTGATCTCGCATTGAACCATCTGCCCCTCAGCACTGATGCCCTGTTCCGCATTGGTCGAATGGTCCGACAGATCCACGACGCAAGCGAAACGTTTCCACTCCCCCAGAGAGATGACTGGAACCTACCCTTACCCGCTGAAGCTCCGAATTTGATGTGCCATAACGACCTCGCGCCGTGGAACCTCATCGTCGGGGAACGGTGGGTCTTCATTGATTGGGACGGAGCCGGCCCAAGTACACGACTGTGGGACTTGGCGTACGCCGCACAATCATTTAGCTCTATGTTTGAAGGGCAGCCAGTAGAGGAAGCCGCAGTGAACCTAAAAGCATTCGTTGACGGCTACGGCGCGGACATCGAATTACGCAGAGCTCTCCCTGACGCTATGAGCCAGCGGACACAAGCCATGTACGACTTACTGGAAGAATCCCACCGAACAGGATTCCAACCGTGGGCCTCCATGTACGTAGACGGACACGGCGAGCACTGGCGAGATGCCTCCGCCTACGTGCAACAAAACCATGCCGCTTGGGAACAGGCCCTGAGTATCTAAGCCCATTGCCCGGCATAAACGCAGCTCCCAACCATGATCCCCGAGATGTCCTCCCAGCCAGCCGGCCTACGCGCATTAACCGCTGCCGTTTGATGCGTCAAGTCCAGATCTTCGCTTAGATCTGCAAGAGTCAGAAATCGGCTTCAATGCAACGCACTATCCGGTGGTAGAGACCTGTTGCGTATGGGTGTACTCAACGCCACACTTGCGAAGTTATGGCGGTGAAGTACTGCCAGCCCTTCAGCGCCTGCTTGTTCGCCAGCAAGTCCTTCACGAACTCTCGGCGGACGGTCGTCGCTGACTGCATCAGTTTGTTGTTCGCGATCAGAGTTTTCCGCTCGGCCCTCTGCCCATCGGTCATGGGTCCACTGGGTGCAGATGAGCCATAACTATTGCGGAGCTTGAAGCCGAGCACCTTCCAACCGGTGACCACTGGTACGGCGGTGTGCTCGCCGGCGGCGTGCTGATGAGCCCGAACGCTGGTGGAATCAACCGAAAGCAGCGACTCCCGTTCCATGTCATGTGCGTTGGTGTTTTCCTCCACCGCAGCGAACATCCGCTCATAGGATCCGTCGGCTGATCAGCGCGGGTGCCCGTCTTCGAATAAAAACCGTATGCGACGAGGGGAGCACAACAATATATGTCACCATAAGTCGATTGTCCATAGATAACAATGGATTGACATGGAAAGGAGCACCTGCTCTTGATTCGGTAAAGCGCAAATGATAGTGGCAAGTAAACCTGCGCGATCAGAGCATTTGTTGTATCTACTTCGAACTGATAACTTGTTTGCATCGAGCACTGAAAGGGGGAAAGATGCGCATCATTCGTGGAATTTTCAGCAAGAAGTCCAGCATTGCGAACTCACGCTGGGATAAATACGTCGTAGAGTAATTTGAAGAAGGATCGGCTTAGCGCGACTACTTTTCCCGCTAAGCCGATCCTTAATTTTGGGGGAAGTATGTCGTTGTTCGATGATCTATGTAGACGATCCGGGCTAGGCGAATCGGCATTCATTCACGACCGTGAACATCTCGTCCTAACTGATGGAGCACTCGCGCTAGCGTGTCTTACGCAGGAAAATTTCTTGCATCGCTCGCCCGCGATTTTCCCGCCTGGTGCTCGGACCAGTGATTTCAAAGCCATCCACTCAAATCTAGTCAGCTTCACCAAGAGTTGTCGCATGACTTCAGAAGGCGCCCATATTCGATTACAACAGTCGATGAACTGGCCTGCGGATGCAAGGAAACTCGTGCTCGATGCGATCATGCTTCCGTCTCTGGCCGCAAGCGTTGGACGGGATGTTGAAAATGTCGCGAGGAGAAAAGTTTCGCGAGAGCACAGCTTGGTCGGAAGAACTCTGCGGCTGGTTCGGTCGGCGAGAAATCGCTTCGCAAGAATCGGCGCCTCACCTAGAGGGCTTGAGGAATCCGACACTGTCTTGGCAGCGGCACGAATGGCCCAGGGTGGGAGCGCCTCCGTGGCCAGTCTCCTAACGAGCATGGTGCACTATTCGGCTTTGCACCCTGACAGCGCGATCGAAAACTCGACGCGATCCATATTGAATGAGACTTTGAGATCAGCACCACCGGCCTGGCTGATCGTTCGTGAGATAGCTAATAGATCCGCGGCACCGGACGCTCTCCTTCCATTCCTAAGTGCCGATGTAAATTCGATTGCTATTTGTACCTACCTTATTCATCGAGACACGCGATATTGGGAAGATCCTGAGCGTTGGATGCCATCGCGATGGATTACAGCCGATCGCAATCCTCCGTCCTTCATTCCTTTCGGCGCGGGGGTCGAAAGGTGCATCGGGCAGGGAATAGTCTATGCAGTAGCGGAAGCCGTTTATGAGCAAATTAGGCACCAGATTCCTAATTTGAGAATCACGAATGCTAAGCGCTTCTCTGGTGGCCCCCTCTATGCGGCGAGTTCCTTCTCAACGCGGGTTGAGAAGTAAGGCCGCGAGCGTTATGGGATCTATAACTTTTGAACCGCTATCAGACAACCTACATCGACAGGCATGGGAATTCTCCGCCGTCAACTTAGGTGGGCACCCCAGTGAGCTGGCTTGGGACCTTCAGCAGCAAGGTTGCTCATTTGGCAATTCTGTCGTCGCTTTCGACGGAGACGTCATGGTGGGCGTCGTGCTGTGTCGCGAAGCCGTCGCGATTACCTCAGCCGGTGACGTGCCAGTTGCTGCCCAGTCCGGTTTCGCGGTCGCGAAGTCGCACAGGAGGAGGGGAATCGGATTGGAGCTTCTCAAGATGTCAAATCTGGCGTGTCAGCGAAGCGGCCTTGTCGCGGTTGTCGGTTGGCCGGAGAATCGAACCCTCGACGTTCACGCTGGTTTCCGGCCTGCCGGGTCTTTCTGTGACGTCGTGCTCGACAGCGTGCTTCCCACCGACCATAGCGTTGCAAGAAGATATCTCAGGCTATACGAGCTGGAACATGACATCGCCCTACCCAACCTTCATCAGTACCGTAACCGTGACACCTGGCATCTATCCCGCCAAAATCACGATTGGTTCCGCATGTTCAACGACTACAGCGAGTCGGGACGGTACAAGTATTTCATCGCAGAACTCGGGCAAGGTGGATCGGCTCACGCTGTCCTCTCGGCATGCCGCACGGACGGCGATCCTGATTGGCAGATTCTTGAATTGAAAGGCTCTTCTGCAGATGCTCGGAGTGACCTTCTCGCCAGCTTGGTGACCCAAGTTGGTGTGACTAGGGCAAGGCAGCAAAGTCTCGCTGACCTACCGACATTCGGGGTGCTCGACGTGGTTAGCGTCCGCCACTTGTACGTAAACTCTCTCGCGCCCGATGGCGACATACTGTTCGCCCATGATCCACAGATTGAGTACTTCTAGTTCGGATGACCCCTCCTTTTGCCAGAAAGCAAACCTGACCGGGATTCTTCGCGCGGTCCCCCTGATAGAGAACGGAGCCCAACACTATGACCGAACCCGGTGAATCACGAGGCGCACTAGACGACATCAGGGTAGTTGACCTAAGTCGATGGATCGCGGGCCCCTTTTGCTCAATGCTCCTAGCTGACATGGGAGCGGATGTTGTAAAAGTAGAGAACCCGATGGGGGAAGACACGCGCCATTTTGAACCGAAAGTGGCTAATGAGAGCACTTATTTCCTTCACTACAACCGCAACAAGAGAAGCATCACGCTAGATACCAGGGATGCCAACAGCGTTGATCATCTGAAGAAATTGATCGCTTGGGCAGACGTCCTTGTTCAGAACTATCGCCCCGGTACGTTGACGGCCATGGGTCTCGACGACGAAGCGCTTGCGGCAATTAACCCAGCTCTTATCGTTGTTTCGATATCTGGGTACGGCCAGGAGGGCGAGTGGAGCCACCGCCCCCTCTTCAATAGTGTGGCAGAGGCCCTGTCTGGCGCTATGAGTTTGAATGGTAATCACTCGTCTGGTCCGCTGATGAGCGGCACCTATGTCGCAGACCATGCCACCGGACTGCAAGCTGCTTTCGCGGCAGTAACTGCCCTATTCGAGCGAGACCGCACAGGGCTCGGGCAACATGTTGACATATCTCTGTTCGACTCGATGTTGTCGGTTATCGGTCATCCGCTCACGTCAGCGATTAACGGAAAGCCGTACACCGAACTAACGGGAAATCGCGATGCAACAGCTCCCCCAGGTAACTTGTTTGCGACGGGGGACAGCCGGCGAATCTACATCGACGCCGGATCAGACCGTCTATTTCTTGCACTTACTCAAGCAATGGGCTCCCCGGCGCATCTCGGGGATGGTCGCTTCGCATCGGTCGCTCAACGATGGGCGCGGGTCGATGAACTCGAACACGAGATTAACGTGTGGACGCTCAGTCTGGACGCCCAATCCGTTTCTGATGCTCTTGACCGCGAGGGAGTGCCCCATGGCGTGGTACAAACCCTCAAAGAAGCGGTCCAGCACCCACTTCTGATTGAACGCGGAATGCTGCGTCGTGTAGGTGAAGGTGAGGACGCAGTAAATGTCCCGGGCGTGGTTGCCAAGCTCTCACGGACTCCGGGATCTGTCCGCCGGAGGCCCCCTAGGTTAGGTGAGCACACGTCGGAGGTGCTGCGAGAAATATCGGGGCAGAACGAGGATTCAGTTGGTGCGGCACTCGGAGCAGCGAGGTGAGCTGATCTTTCACGAAGGTGGGGCGCTAGGAGAACCGCAGTCATCAACGTCCGGAGAACCGTTCCCAGGCTGACTGTCTGGAGATGTCGAGTGAGGACCCGATGCGCGCCCAAGAGAGTCCACGGGACCTCGCCGCACCTACCCATTGTTGTAAACGCTCTTCGACGCGATCAGCGACTGCTGCAATCTCAGGCAGATGTGAAAGGAGCTCTTCGTCGTTCATTACTTCCCAGCGGGGCTCAATCTGCGCATTTGCGGAAATGCCACTGCTCTTACCGAGTAGGTCCGAAGCTGCCGATATACATGACTCACAAATTGCTATACCGGGACCAGCGATCAAACGTTTGCCATCCGACTTTGGTGAAGCGCAGAAATCACAGAAGGACGGCTCGACCTTCTCACTCGTAGTTGTCAATGGGGCCCTCCAGAGTGTTCGCCCGCCGGGTTGACGCTGTAAGGCTGAACCTGACAGAGTGTCAGGTATGCCCTTACGTAGGACGATCAAGAGTATCAGCCAACCGTCGCACCCAGAGGACGCTAGCGTCCGCCAGTTAAAGCCTGTCTTGCGTCAGCCCAATTTCAGGTGCCTGTGGTTAGCGAATGCGTTTGAGAGCGCGGCTGATGATTTGTTGCGTACGCTTCTGCCGATCATCGCAGTCTCCGCACTTGGTGCAGGAGCATTTCAAGTGAGCATTCTTACGGCACTCAGCTTGAGCGCGTTCCTACTGCTCGGGATTCCGGTCGGGGTTTGGGTCGACCGCATGCGCAAACGGCGGATACTAATCGGTGCGGACATCCTCCGCGCCACGGTTCTACTGACAATACCCGTCGCGTTCGCCACCGATACGCTATCGATTTGGCATCTTTTGGTAGTCGCTGCCGTCATAAGTGTCGCGGATGTTTTCTTCACAACCGCCGATTCCACCGCGCTTCCAATGGTGGTGGGCGCCAACCAACTCGACGAGGCTACTGCTCGTCTACTCACGGCTAAAAATACGATCTCCGTCGCTGCCCCAGGGATCGCGGGGCTGCTGTTGCGAACGATCGCGGCACCGTTCGTCCTGTTGTTGTCAGCACTCGCATACCTGTCTTCGGCGTTTCTGCTGAACAGTGTGCACCTACCTGAATCTGTCCAGACAGGAAGCGGGAAGAAGGTCAACTTCTGGGAATCGGCTAGGGAGGGTTTGGCATTCACACTTAACCATCGTGAGCTGAGACCGTTGTTTACATCGAACATGTTGATCAACGCATCTACGATGCTGGGCGCGAGTGCCAAAGTAGTATTCGCATTGAACATACTTCTGATTTCCCCTGCGATGTTCGCCTCTCTAGGAGTCTTGGGGGCGGTGGGCGCCCTCCTCGGATCCCTAGCAGCCATGCCGATCGTCCGATTTCTCGGTATCGGTGCGTGCAGGGTGTCCGCGAGTCTCTTATCAATCGTGGTCGTCGCATTCATCCCGCTCGCCGGTTCACTACCGGGCTCACCCGTAATCTGGGTAGGGCTCTCAACTGCAGGCTGGTCTTTTCTTACAGCGGTGATCGTCGTTGCTGGATCTGGCATCATCCCGCGGCTAACGGAGACCGCAATGCTAGGAAGAGTCTCATCTTGCATTCGCCTATTCACTCTAGGAATCATGCCGATAGCTAGCTTGGCCGGTGGAGCGCTTGCAGTTTGGCTAGGATTGGTTCCCACTCTTTGGATATGGGCGTGCGTCGCGGGTGCGGCCGCGCTTCCCATACTCGCTTCACCTATTCGTTCGTGGAAGGTCTTTCCTGAGCATCTCGATGTCAACCAGCGGAAGGTAAACCCGCCAAACGCATAATCCTCAGCTGACAGCGACCGTGAGCGACAACTATGGCGTTCTGCTAAATATCTGGGTTGCTGTTTTTCGAAGCTGGGTAGATGGTTCGTGCGAATATGATTTCAGATGAGTTGTGGGCGGCTATCGAGCCTGTCCTGCGGACTGCACCGGGCCGGCTGGGGCGGCCGTGTAATGATTTCGTCAGATCCCGATGAGTCATCCCGCACCGAGCGCTGCCCCTGACGGAGGAAATAAGGGCTGAGCAGTTCAGGCTACTAGGTAGGGTAAATTCGCACTTATCGCAGGCACGGCTCTCCTCTAGCACCCGGTATATGAGTCGGGACTGGTCGGCCGTCCGATCACAACACGGCTCTAATAAGGCGGCGCAGCGAACCAGCAGGAGTTTGTTGTGGCTGCCCGTGTACAGCCTTCGCGGGAGCCGCGAGAACTTTGAGTTTCTTGAGCATCAAGGCGCACAGTTCCTCGCGACGTTTGAGGTCGCAGTATTTCCGCAGCCCAACAGTTGATCTTGTCCAGATGTTGAAGGTACTGAATACGAGTCCAAGGACGACAGACGCTACGCCAAGGAGCATCACGCCAAATGTGGCAGACAGATGCTCCATCACCTGGATCGTCGTCAGGCACGCTACGCTCAGGAGGGCTGCTACTGCAGGCGTTAGTAGCCAGAGCGTTTTCCAGGGGTGTCCTATGGACATGGCCTGCACCATCCGCGGGCTTGTGAGCAGCGCCAGGCGTCGGAACGTTGTATCCCGGTAGTTGCCGTTTAGGGATAGATCGATGGCTGCCTGAAAACGTGAGTGGAGGGGCCGTTTGGATGACATCATTGATCGGCCTCCATCGGTTACCTTGAAGTCTTTCAGCCATCTGTTGTGGAGTGCCAGGCAATGCCTGCTCAACGTCTCTTCCTCCTGCCAGGACTTTCGCAGATCGATTTGAAGGTCGTACACGGTGGCGGGCGCCTCGCTTGCCAGTTCCAATCTGTAGGTGATGAGCGCAGCAATGGCTACAGCGACAAGCGAAACCAGCGGAGAGTAGATAGAAAATTCCGGCCAGACTTCTTTCATGTCTGGCTTCAGGAGAAGGACTGTCACGATCGCGGCTGCGCCGGAAGTGAGAACCACTTTCATGACGTTGTTGACATACTGCTTGCGATGCTTGGCAGCTTGCCCAGTGTCTTGTGTCCGGAAGAAAGCTAGTTCGATTACGCCACCGAGAACCGTTGCTGCGGCAAGAAACCAAATAAGCCCAAGCAGCAAGATCAGCGGAACAAGAAAATTCTGATCCATTATGTCTTTCCCTCTGGACAGACAGGCGGGCGGGATGGAGTGGTTGTTGAGCGCCGACCTGCAATCGATGGATGTAGTCAGGCGAATAATGGGCCTGAGTGGGTTTGCCGCCCGAATCCCGTCTTGTCATGGGCCTATGTTGCGAAGACATGACTTGGCCTCATTGAAGCCCGGAACGGCGGGCACTCGGATCGTAGCTACTGCAACGGTCCGAGTGAAGCGCCGGAAAGCCGCCCCCAGCTGCGCTGAGGACGGCTTTCCGGCGGGACCGGTGCCCGTCTTCCTCCAGCCTAAGCGGTATAGGCGTAGGTGAAGGTAATTTTGGGGTCAGCCTGGAAGGCCCATCCATAGGCCTTCTGAGCTCCTACGAGCACGGGTGTCTCGCCGCCCGCTACCACATTTGCGGTCGGCTGGTTGGGCATGGCTTCCACGAGAGGGGTATCGATCGTGCCATTGAAGTCCAGCGGGAAGATGACGGTGGCCCCGAGCCGGACGTTGCCGACGGGAGCCAGACTCAACTGAGGCGCGTACATGACGAAGCGGTACTTCCGCGGGTCCCCATCCACAGGCAGCAGGACCTGGCTGGCGTGGATCCTCAGTACCTGCCGGCCAGCCGGGATCTTCAGGTCCGCCACCTTGTAGTGTGCGGCGTGTTCCTCGAGCTGCTTCTTTTCATCGGTCGATGGATCCAGCGCGATTCCGGCCTTGGCGAGGATCGGGCGGATGATTTCCGCGTCCTTTTTCGCGATGCGCTTGAACTCTGCCGGATTCTTGAAGTTCTCTTTGGTGCCCGAGACGACCCGAGCGATGGCAGATGTGCCCGCCTCGATGTCCGCAGCGAGGACCAGTCGATAGGTCGCCTCAGCCGGAGATTCGACGGTGGCGGTGATTGTCATGTTCGCAACGTCGTATGCCTCAGCATCGAATCCCCTGACAGGGGCGATCGACTCAATGTCGATGTTAATTCCCTGGTTATGAACGACCAGGTCAGTTGTTATGGGAAGCGTAGTCATGGGTGTCCTCCTTAAGAACACTTGACCGAGATTAGGAGGGTCGCCCTTGCGGCAACTGGTGTCTCCGTTAGAATCGCTAGCACCACTAAGCATGGGAACTTGCGGTTCTTACCTCGAGTTGTAAAGCGGGCCCGTTTGGCGCGGGTCCGCTTTTCTGTGCCCTGAGGGCACACGACCAACCTACTCGACATCCAACTTCAGCGCAAGGATGAAGATGTCGTGTAAGAATTCAGAGATGCGGTGAAGATATTGTACGAGAAACGCGTATCCTGTTGTTATGCACAATTACACTCTCCGGTAGGCTCTATTCACACCAAGGGTGAAAGCGGGTCTACAGGATGCAGGTTGACTACGAGGACGAGGACCTTGAACTCCTTGCCTACGAGTCGACCCATAACACCCCGCGATGGCCCGCAAGCATCACAAGGGCCTATCGGCAACGCATTCAGCAGCTAAGCGCCCTTGTAAGCGAACAGAACCTGTGCGGACTCAAAGCTCTTCACGTCTATAAGCTGCGGGACGGCCCTGCGAGCACCTATTCAATACGGATCCAGATGCAGTACATACTCATATTCAGATTCGATCCCGAGAACGACAAGCGGCTGATCATCATAGGAACCGAATCCGCCGACCACCAGCAGAGGAGTGACACTCATGGCACGGCAGCTCGCTGAAGCGTTTCCTCCAGGAGAATTCCTTGCCGAGGAACTCCAAACCCGCCATTGGTCACAGACGGACTTCGCTCAGATCCTCGGACGCCCGGCGCAGTTCGTTTCAGAAATAGTCGCCGGTAAAAAGGAAATCACCAGAGAGTCAGCGGCGCAGATCGGCGCTGCTCTCGATACACCTCCTGAGTACTGGCTGAACCTGCAAAACGCGTATCTCTTATGGAGCCAATCGCAGAGCACCGAGAGCCGCCAAGAACTAGAAGGCGTACGCCAACGTGCTCGGATGAACAAGCTGGCTCCGGTTACGTTATTGCGCAAACGCGGCTTGATAACAGGCGACACAGTGGCCGAGCAGGAAGCTCAAATTCTAGAGCTGTTCCAAATCCAGAGCCTCGATGAGGACCCGAAGTTTCTAGCGGCCGCTCGTCGATCAAACAGAGACGAAGGACCAACACCGACGCAGAAGGCATGGCTGGCCTGTGCGCGCCAGAAAGCCCAGCGAGTAAAGGCCGCCAAATACGACAAAAACAAACTTGAGCAACTGGCCTCCGAGCTGTCTCGAATTGTCGCCGAACCTGAACAATTCCAAGGCCTGCCTGAGCGGTTCGCCGCCGTCGGGGTACGCCTCGTCTACATCGAAGCCTTTCCCGGAAGCAAACTAAACGGAGCTTCTTTCTTACTCGACGACGACCCCGAACAGCCCGTCATTGCTCTGTCCGGCCGCGGCAAACGCCTAGACGGGGTCCTATTCACCCTGCTGCACGAAGTGGCGCATATAATCCTCGGGCATGTCTCTACCGACCAGTTGTTCATCGATGAAGGTGTAGGCCAAGCCGACGAGCCTCAGGAGCAAGAAGCTGATCGACAGGCAGGGGAATGGCAGATACCTGGCGGCCTTCCCAAGCCACCTCGCGTCATACGGAAGGGCTGGATTCAAACAGCTGCCCAGCAGGTTGGCGTGCATCCCGTAGTGATTCTCGGTCGCCTGCAGATCGACAAACTCCTGGAATGGAGAACGGCTCTCGCCAAGGATGCCCCCACTGTCGATTCGTACCTTGAACACTGGAACTAACTCGATCGGTTTTTGCACACAAAACCGGGACGTCGTTGCGTACGGCTGACGTTGGCTGGACGGAGCCTGTCCACCCGAACGGAGTCAAAAATATAGGGACCATACTGCGATAACCCCAGAGAACGGCCCATTGCGTCAGGGCAAACTGCGGCACCTGAACGTGGATGCTGAGGCGAACCATACGGACACGCGAAACGAGACGGCTATCGTCGGCGTGTCCCTGTGACTGTTAGCTAGGAATGGCGGTTAATCGCAGCTTCGATTGGCGGTTCCGTTGTCACGCGAGCGGATGACCGATCGGCACCATCTTCGCCACTCCCAATGGCTCAAGCTCGGTGTTTGAATCAAGCATGACCACAATTGAAGTAGTGAAGGCCGAAGACCTGCCACTCAGCGAAGTGCTTGAGCTATACGGTGAGTGGAATGGCTGGCCTACACGAAGGACCCAGACAATCTAGTACGAGCACTGCAAGGATCCTCCACACTCGTTGCCGCTCATGATGGCAAGAGGCTGGTCGGACTAGCGCGCGTCATTTCCGATAGTGCTTCGATCTGCTACCTCCAAGACATTTTGGTCCGGCCGTCGCACCATAGAAGAGGTATAGGACGGGCTCTTGCTGAACGAGCGCTCAAACAGTACCCGCATGTGCGCCAGAAAGTTCTAATTACCGACGATGAACCAAAACAAAAAGCGTTCTATGAAGCGCTCGGCTACACCCAGACGGAAGAGTTCCAAAGAGGATCCGTTCGGGCCTTCATCAGATTCGACTAAGCACGAACGTTCGGTGAAGGAGCACCCGACTGATCAGGAGATATGAGGCTACACGCGCGGCGGGCTGGTTCCGATCCAGTAGCGCAGGACTGCGCTCTCTTGTGAGGTCTTATCAAGGATGCCGCCCTGGCGCTCGATGGTCTTCGCAGATGCTGTGTTGTATGACTGGCATACTGCTAATACTTCATCTATTCCCAGCTTGTGCGCTTCCTCGACTACACGAGCTACTGCCCAGGTTGCCACCCCTTTGCCGCGCGCTGACAGGCGAATTCCATAACCGAGGTGGCCGGACTGCGATACAAGCGGGTGGGACTCGTGCCGCAGTGCGATCCCGCCAAGAACCTTGTCGCTCTCGACAATCCACCAGTATGTGCATTGCTGATCGTCGGTGAGCCGTCCTACCCAGGCAGCAAAGCCGGCTTGGGATTTTACATCGTCGCCTGGTAGCAGCCCGAAGCCATCTTCGTGCACCCCCGGGCCCCATTCGGCGTGTGCTTCGAGCCAGGCAACGTGCCAGCCAATGGTAGGGGCAGTCAGAACGGCCATGGTGAGACTTTATCTTTCGGAGCTGAGTGAGGTGTCGTTGCGGGACTTTCTACCGGGATACTCATTAGCTCGGGATCACACACACTGTGGGGATTCGCGGAAGAACTGGATGATGGGCTCCATGACTTCCGTGGTGTGGATGACGGGTTCAAGGTGACCTGCGCCAGGGAACCCGATATATCGACTTTCTGGGATTGCGTCTGCCACCTCCTGCGCCCGCACTTCGAAAGTGTCAGTGTCCTGCTCGAATCCGATGACCAGGCAAGGAACGGCCGTCCTGCTGAGCGGCTCTAAACGCTCTTGGTATGCCCGGATGAAGGCAGCTGATCGCTTTCGCGCCTCGATCGAGGTGGCGCCCGTTGATGCCCATTCCGCTCGAGCTCCTATGAGGGGACTAACGAAAGCATCGGAACCAAGAAGATGCGCCGGGTGACTTGTCAGGAGTCCCATTGCAAGTCGCACAGGGTCCAGTTCCTGCCCCCCGACGGATAACACATCCCAAGCCTCCTGCAGCACTTGGTCCATGCAGTTTTGCCGACCATAGGTGGCGATCAGGGCTGCTGATCGGATAGTGCCCGGGTATGCAAGGGCTACTTCCTGTGCGATCGCTGCGCCCTGTGACCACCCAAGAAGACGAACATCTTTCAACCCCAGATGATCGATCACTCGCTTAACGTCATGTACTACAGACGGAGGGTCGTAAGCCGAGCCCTCGTGTATGAACGTGATGGCTTCAAAGCCCGCCTCTACTAGTAGTTCCACAACCTGCGACGCCCACCATTCCGGATTCGCCTGAGGGTTGCTGAGGATCAGAACCGGATCTCCTTCGCCAATCCTCCGATATCTACCTGACCCCTCTACTACACCGCGGCTCTGCTTCATCGCTCAACGCTATAACCCTTCACTGACCAATCGTCCGAAAGGTTAGACGAACAGGGCCGGGCCGACCCGCTACCGACCGAAATGGTGTCTCGAAAAACTACAGCTTTTCAAGACACACCGTCGAGGTCCGGGTCGAGCTTCACGCGCGCCGGAAATACAGGGCAGTCCGCGTCTCGGAAACCCATCTCACCGCATTTCGTCTCACATGCGCCGGTGATCGGGGTTTCTGAGTCAGAATGACGGTGTGAGGCATCTCGGTTACACCCGCGTCAGCACATCAACCCAAGACGCGCAGCTGCAACTCGACGCACTCATTGCGGCCGGCGTGCATAAGCGTGACATCTTCTCCGATGTCACCTCAGGCACCAGGGCTACGATCGAGCGGCCCGGGATGAAGAAGCTCCTTGAATACGCCGATGAAGGAGACACCATCATTGTGTGGCGCGTCGACAGACTCGGTCGATCACTCATCGACGTCCTGAACACGGTCAACATGCTCCGTGAACGAGGAATCCTCATCCGGTCCCTCTCGGACGGGATAGACCCGGCAACCTCGACCGGTCGTCTGATGTTGAATATGCTTGCCACCCTCGCGGAGTATGAGCGGGAGCTCATCACCGAACGGGTCAACGCCGGCATCGCAGCTGCCAAGCAGAACGGCACCCGATTCGGGCGTCCGCTTTCAGATTCAAAGGTGGTCGCCGACAAGCTAGCCATCGCAGCTGACGCACGAGCCAAGGGGCGAACCGCAGAAGAAGCCGCACGACTAGTTGGCTGGAGTCGCGCCACCCTATACCGGCACCAGCAAGCCCTCGTGATCAGCGAAACCCCGACGATCGATGCGTGATCCATTCCGGATGCGTTAACCGGCCGAGACCGCTATCGCTTTGACTCACCTGTCGGGAGAAGCAGCCGCCGCCTAATGGGGCTGGGTTTAGAGTCGAGATGAACGTCGTACACGCGACCAGATAGGAAAGCGATGTCGGTTGATCAGTATTTGGATGCTCCTGCTGAAACTCCTTTCAAGCTCGGGCTACATCATGTCCAACTCGCCCTGCCGCCTGGCGGTGAGGACGATTGCCGAAAGTTTTACGTGGGCGTTCTTGGTCTGACTGAAGTGGAGAAGCCTCCGGTCCTTGCTGCGCGGGGTGGCTTGTGGGTGCGGGCGGACAGCCTTGAGATTCATTTGGGCGTCGAGGCGGACTTCAGGCCGCAGAAGAAAGCTCACCCGGGAATCCTTGTTCAGGACCTGGACGCTTTGGCGGCCCGAGTTGAGGAACATGGTTTGGTACCTGAATGGGATGACAACCTTCCCGGCATGCGACGCTTCTATCTGCTGGACAATAACGGCAACAGGCTGGAATTTCTCTCCCCAAAGCCGTAAGCGCCGATTCGAGCGATCGATTGGTTCTGCTTCTTTACGCGAAGCTGACGTCAAGAGATTGATGAGTCAGCTCGGGTAGGGTTCTGGAGATGTCGACGTCACAGTCCTCCGCTCCGTCGAGTCTGGATTCCCAGGGATTGTTAGTCCTGCGGGATCCGCTTCCAACGGACGAGGCGCAGGTCCTTGCTGCTCAGTCAGAGCTCGCAGAGGTCGGCTTCAATTTCACACTCCGCCGTGCCGACCAGACATGGGAACAGTATCTCGACAAGGTTGAGCGGGATAGGGCCGGCATTAACCTTTCGCTAGGCCGCGTTCCCGCGACGATGCTGTTCGCGGCAATCGGCAACCAGATCGTGGGGCGGGTCCACGTTCGGCATGAGCTAACCCCGGCACTGCTCGTAGAGGGCGGTCATATCGGCTACTGCGTGCGGCCGGCACACCGCCGCCGTGGCTATGCAACCGAGATGCTGCGCCAAGGGCTGCGGGTGGTTCGTAGCCTCGGCATCGAGCGGGCGCTAGTCACTTGCGACGACGACAATCAAGGATCGATCAGTACGATTGAGCGGTGTGGTGGCGTCCTTGAGGACACCGTAGCCGCTGAAGGGTCTGCACCTAAGCGTCGATATTGGATCGATCTCAGATGAAGACTACGACTATGAACGTGTGCACGATGACTGAATAAATGGGCACGGAAACGAGCACGTTCTGTGTGCGTGTCCTGTCCCAGTCCTCGGCGTCTCGGAATCCATCGTTATCGGACGGCCGTGCGGGACTGATGCTGCCGGTCGAAACTTCTGAGACGATCTACAGGTGGCCGCTCTCAATCTCAACGCACACATCGCCGCCGGCCGCCGGCACTCGGTTGGCATCATTGCAAGCGGCTCAGTGCTCACCGCTGGCCGACCGAACTCAGAAGAGCGGCGCGTGGAAGCCTGGACAGACATCGTTTCGGTGGCGGCTGGCAATGTCCACACGGCCCAGAATACCGGACGTTCGCATACGGTCGGACTACGAAGAGATGGCACGGTGTTCGCGGCTGGTTGGAACGACGAGGGGCAGTGTGACGTCGATAGCTGGACCGACGTCGTGAGTATCGCCGCTGGCTGGCGGCGCACTCTGGCCATCCGTGCAGATGGGACAGCCTTAGCGGCTGGCCGCCGGAATGAGGGAGCTAATGACATCGAAGGGTGGAGCGAGCTGGTCGCTGTTGCGGCGGGAGATTGGCACTCCATCGGGCTCCGGGCCGACGGTACGGCCGTTGCTGTGGGGAACAACCGTCGAGGACAGTGCGCAGTGGCCGAATGGCGTGACCTCTGCGCGGTATCTGCGGGCTACCTCCACACAATCGGCCTCACACGAGATGGAAGGGTGCTCGCAGTCGGCGATCGGACGGCCGGAGTTGAGGACATGTCAGCCTGGCGTGACGTCACGGCCATATCAGCAGGCAGCTATCACACGGTTGCCGTGCGGGAAGGCGGACAAGTCCTTGCGTCCGGCGACAACAACCGCGGGCAATGCGACGTCACTGCATGGCGCGACGTAGTGGCTGTGGCCGCGGGTTCTACCCATACACTCGGCCTTTGCTCCGATGGAACCGTCAACACGGCTGGCAATGACGATGACGCCCAGTGCCAGGTTACAGACTGGCATCTGAGCCCTATCCGCTAACCATCGTTTCCGTTCATTGGGCCCCCTGCTCCACATAGGACCCGCTACAGATGATCCCATTCGCGTTGAAGGATCGACATGATTATTTGATCGTGAAAGGCTCCGTCATAGAACACCGCTTCACGTCGGCGTCCCTCTTCGACGAAACCGGCTTTTGAGTAAGCCCGAATTGCCCGGGTATTGAATGCCCAGGCCTGCAGCTCTATACGGTTGAGACCCATTTGCAGGAACCCGTACCGGATTGCAGTTTTAACGGCATCAGTACCATAACCTTGGCCGGTCTTTACTGGATCGAGGATGACACCTAGAGTTGCTGCCCGCTCGGGAATGGTAGCTCCATAGAGGGCCACATGACCGATAAAATCTTTGGTCTCTTGAATTTCGATACTGAATCCGACGCTTGCGGAGGTGGCGTTCGCGCTCCATTCCCGATAAAGCTCGGCGGCGCTGCCCTCAGGGCGTGGCCGGATAGTGGACTGTTGCAAGACTGCCCATTCCGGTGCAGACCACCACTGATCAAGCTTTTCAAGATCGCTCTCGTGGAGCCGACGGAACCGAACCCGGTCTCCTTCAAGAATTCCGGCACCATAAGCTGTCGCTTCCTCAACATTGGCAAACTGACTCATGCAACCATCATTGCGCATTCGCTAACTCGGGATCGGCGGCTTTCACACACTGGACCCGTCCCATTGACCGAATCGTTTCCTAGCACCCGCTGCTGTGCTCAAGTGCTTTCTGTCCGGGCCAGGGTGCCGGCCACCGCGGTGGTTACGGCAGATTCAGTGCCCGGTGAAGGTTGGTTCCGGGAGAGTATGCCACTGTGCGGATGCCGAGCGCTTGAGCGGTATCAATATTCAGGGCATTGTCATCGATGAAGATGCTGTCTTCTGCACGCGCATGTAGCTCGTCAAGGACATGCTTGAAGACCCGCCTGTCCGGCTTCGTCATGCCAAGCTGCCCACTGAAAAACGTTCTAGAAAAGTGTTTGGTCCACGGCGCTTCGGCAAGGAAGCGCCGTGACATCCCAGCAGGCATGTTCGACAGCAGGGCGAGGTTGGAACCCTTCTGCACCAAAGCCTCTAGAACAGACATTGTCTTGAGGTTCAGGTGGGACCACTGGGATGCGTCGAGGGATTCGAGAACTTCTGTGAACTGATCAGTGATTTGACGGCCAACTACTCTCGACCAGTATTCCAAGGGCTCTAGATCCCCCGCGTCGAATCGTTCGCGATTGGTCCAGTAAGCACTGTTCGGCACCTGCAAGTCGATGCCGGTTGCCTCCTGGAGTAAGTCCCAATCATCCGGTTCGGGTGCAGTCGAGATCACCATCCCGTAATCGAACAGGTACCACGTTCGGCTGTCATCCGGCTTAATCACAGCTTCAGCCTAGTCACAGAGTTCCCCCACTAAGGCTTATGAGCGGTAATGACTAGGCTGCCGTTACCCTGCCCGGCTGGCTCGCCCTCAAATCCTCCGAATACGTCATCTACGACTAATCCGGCTTCGCTGAGCATGGTGCGCAGTTGCTCTTCTGAACGGAAGCGGAGCGTGTCACAACCGACATTCTCAGTGCCATCAACGCCGACTTCGTGCGCACAAAATTCAACCAAGCCGTTCGCCTCGTCAACATGGGTGGTCTGATACCAGTGCTGGCTTTGCCCTTCGGGAAGTTGAACAAGTTTGTGACTGCGCTCTTTTGTCCATGCTTCCCAACCTCGCGCCTTGGGATCACGACTGTTGAAAGCAAGTCGGCCGCCTGGAACAAGGTGTTCTGCGATATCAGCGAAAGACCGGGCTAACTCCGCGTCGTCGAGAATCTCCTGAGGAACATTGGCGCTCATGATTGCAACGTCGAACTCGCGGCCCGGTGGAATCACGGTCGAGTCACCCTCGACCCATTCCACACGCCCGGCCTCCGGCTTCGCCCGCGCCGCTTCGAGTCTTGACCCATTAGGGTCCACACCTGTGACGTGGCACCCTGCCAGGACGACCGCAAGAGTCACTCGTCCGGTGCCACAGCCAAGGTCGAGCACCCGCGCAGCAGGGACCGATGTAGCAAATCTTAGAAAGAACTCGTCATCAACGCCCCACGTATTGACGGCATCGTACAGATCGGAGGAATGAGAGTCAGCCATCGTGCCAGAGTAACCGGAGCTTCGCTCCGATCAGCGCTCTCCTGCACCGCCTGGCATTAGCCGAAATAGAATTGTGAGGTGGCTGCGCGAGGCTGTCATCGGCAGATGGTGAGGGTTTGAAAGTGGAGCTTACGGGAACTGTGCGCAGCGGCAACGAGGCTGCGACAAGCCGGATCACGGCCAGCGACGCGACCTACGACGAGGCTCGCGAGGCCCTGGAGGCGAAGATCTGCGACAACGAGCACATCTGGTCACCCGACGACCGATTCATCTTTCAGCTCGCCCAGCCTGTCTGAAACTCAACCAGGCCGCAGGGCCGTCCCCGGGTAGTTGTCCATGCGCATCTCGAATGCGTCACGATTTCGCCCGGATCCCTCGAGAGATAAGTCAATCAAAGATGCGTGGTGGACACCTCCAAGTCGGATACTCCGCGCCAGTAAGGCAACTAGGGAGACGGACTAAAGATATGGACCGTTCTTGACCTGTCGCCGTTGAAGGGTTCCGCCGCCTCCTGACCACATGTGCACGGCACAAGCTCCCCACGCTCCGCTGCTTGTCCCGCACACACCTGGACAGCAGGGAACCTAGCTGACCGCCTGCACACACCCACCACGTCACCGACACAGATGGCTCACTTCGAGCGAGCGGCGGCCGTGCACAGCCTCCTGTCGCTGCGGTTGCGTATAACAAGAGCTGCTCTCATAGGACCCAACAAAACTGACGGCGGCAATGAGGACGAAAGAAGAGCTGAAGTCATCTGTGGCTGCGGAGTCGGTCATCCACCTGTGGGCGAATGGAGCCCGAAGGGTGGAGCTCAAAGTCGTCCACCTGTGGGTGAGCTGCTAACTCCTCTTAGTACGTTGATCCGATCCGGTATGGAATCTGCGCCAGGGAAGCGTTGCGTGATGTCTAGACCCTCGAATGTCTCCGTTGCGAAAGCCTTAGAAGGACCCTAGAAAAACGGTAATTCAGCGCTAGTGCACTGTTGCGTTGGGGTGTACCTCAACGCAACAGTGATCCATCACACGGACCACAATAATTCTTGTACCAGCTCGTCTGGAGTAGGCAGACCAGGGTGAGCCTCAATGCTCTGTTCTGAAGCTGTTGATCCGCCCGTAGTGCATCCTGGGTCAACGGTCAATCAAAGGTGGTCGCTTCGCGGCGGCTTTCTGCAGTCGCTTTGGGCGTCGCACTCCCGCCCGCAAGCCGGTGGCTCAACGAAGGTTCAAGGACATACTCATCTTTGTGACGTTGATACCGTCGATGGCGTCAGCTCTCAAAAGTCTGTCAATCATCTCTCGGTTGAGAAACTGGAACCTCAGTTTCCTGTCGTCGCCTAGTTTGACTGCGTAATGCGCTTTCGCAGAGTTCCACAGGTTTTCTATCTGGTCAACGATGACTTTGACCCAGGCCAAGTTCCATTGCGCAGACACCCACTGTGTGGATGCTTGCCAAGCGGTTTCACCATCCTTCGTCGTTCGCTCCAAATACGTAAGCGCGGGTCCGTCCTTCTTCATGGGGAAGTCCTCTGACACCTCAAGGGACATCCCAACATTGTGAGGGATGACGGCGAAACCATGCTTAGCCGCGTTGTAGAGCGGGCTGTCATTCAGGAAGGTTTCCGCAGCAAATTGAAAGACGGCTTTCAGCCCCTCGGCGTGCTCAGCCCACTGCTCATCGCTCAGCTCGAACGGTTCGTTCGTCTTCGAGTAGGACACCACCTCGAGTAGGTCTGCGATCCGCTCTGTGGTGTCCAGTGACGTTTGAAGTTTTGCAACGGCGCGTTTGAACTCAGCAAAATTGGTGAGAGATGACATTGCTACCCCCGGGCAGGGATCACGCTCCGAATGAGCCAAATAGAGCCGAAGGAGGATTTCACAGGCGTGGTGGAGTAGGACGATCGAGTCAGCTGAGGCGTACTTAACCTTTTTCTCCACCGCATCAGCTGAGTCGAGATCCGGTACGGACATCTTCAGCCCCGCAAATTCGACACCCTCTGCGACCTGTGTCGCCATCCGGGGGCTTTCGTCTACGAAAGCGATGAGACTGATCAGCCGGAACTCTAAATAATCGTGCGGATTCGTCTCGTAGTACCGCTTGTTGAGTTGTTCAAACTCGCGAGGATCAATTCGCATCACTTTGCGTTTGGCCATGAAAGAAGTCTGTGGGGTTCACGGAATCAGACGGTGGCCGACACGCCCATGCACATTCGGGCTACCGCCTCCCCAGACCGCGAGTCGCGCCCGAATGTGTCTCACAACGCGCAGGACGGTTATTTCCCCGCAGCGGGGCGCGCAGAAAGGGTGGCGGTCTCAATCCAGTCAACGCGCCGGTCCGCTACTTATTAGGTCGCCGCTTGAAACTGCCAGAGTCAGGGCGCCGATGTGCCGGCTCGTTCGATTGCTCGGTACACGGTGGAGCGGGCGACTTTGAATTTGAAGAGGTCTGCAATTTCTGTGGTCGTGTGGGGGCCTTGGCTCGATTGCCGGCTCAGTCGGTCAGCTTAAGTCGGACATGGGCTTCACGAGTGACTCCTACGGGACGGGTTTGACACCGAAAATGGTGAAGGGCCTCATGACGATGGATCCATTCGTCCTGATTGCAGGAGGCGATCCGAAGGTTAGATCAATCCAACAATGGTTGAACGCGAAGTACATAGGGCGAGCTGATTTTTACGTGGTTCCCTGCGACGGTCACTTTTCAAGAGATGTACAGCGCGCCCTCATGCTTGCCATCCAATACCAAATCGGCATGGCCGACGGTGTGGCGAATGGGTTCTTTGGTCCGGGAACTCAAGCTGGTATACGAGCGAACACCTTGTCCGCCGGCTCGACAGGCGTGTGGGTTCAGCTTTTCACAGCTGCCCTAATTTTCAACCGACGCACTGGTGTTTCATTCTCTGACAGTTTCACCACCGCTGTGCGGAGCACCGTCATCGAATTCCAGAGGTTTACCAGATTGCCGCAGACCGGCTCCGGTGATTTTTAGACCTGGGCGTCCCTGCTTGTCTCAACCGGAGATCCCACCAGATCGGGCTCCGCCTGCGACTGCGTCACCGAGATCACGCCGGAGAGAGCGCAGGCGCTACTTACTGCCGGCTATAAGACTGTAGGTCGATACCTCTCCAACGTGGCTTACACCTCACTTAACAAGAAAATTCAAGACGGAGAGCTCGCAACCATCGCTTCGCAGGGCTTGAGCGTCTTCCCCATCTATCAAACATATGGTGGAGAAGCGAACTACTTCAGTGAAGAACAGGGATTTTCCGACGGCCTCGCGGCAATAGCGCGGGCACGATCCTATGGGTTTCGGTCCGGAACGAGGATCTACTTCGCCGTCGACTTCGACGCCCTCGACTATCAGATCACAGATAACGTCATCCCCCACTTCCAAGGAATAACGAACGCAATCACCACCTACGGACCTCAATACGATGTCGGCATCTATGGTCCCCGAAATGCGTGCAGCCGGGTATCCATTCAAGGCTTAGCATCGGCGAGCTTCGTGTCCGACATGTCAACGGGATTCTCAGGAAATCTGGGATACCCGCTACCCACCAACTGGGCATTCGACCAAATTTCCACCATAGGCGTCGGCACGGGTTCTGGGTACATAGAGATCGACAACAACATTGCATCTGGGTTGGATGTAGGTCAGAGGGCTTTTGATCCAGCTCCATTATTTGAGTACCCGGATGTCTCCTTCAACCTCGCCCATCGTGACAGCCTCCTCGCCGACCTCCAGACCTACTTGGAGGGTATAGGGGTCCCGGAGCAGGGCGGTGAGACGCCGGCTGAGGCCGGCACATACTTCATCAACACCACCACCGAAGCTTTCGATAAGGTGTTGGAATTCGATGACCTCGTAACTCAACTTGCTAGAACCCTCAAGCTGCGCAAAGCATTGATCCAGACTCCATTATTCTGGGAAATCAGGAAGAGTAACGTCGATGAACCCCCTGCCGACGCATTGGTCAGGTCTTACTATGCGGGTACGGGCGGTATCGACGACTCATCAACAGGTATCGGTCAAATAAAGGCGAAAACCGCCATCAACTCTCGAAACACATGCATCGATGAAGGGATCGTTTACGGCTCGAAGAAGAGCGCTGACCTACCTAATGATGTGTGGGAAGAATGGCAGCTGCTCAACGAGAGCGAGACGCACAATGTGGCTCATCGTAATTGAGGGTGTAGCCGGGGTCTGAAGCCGCCTGATTCGAGCAGGCTGCGGACAATATAGTTTGTGAGGTTCCGGAATCCCAGGGCTGAGCCGCGGAGGTGCTCGAGGCCGCCCATTGATCGCCTCCGTGGGCCCGTTGCTGGTGCCGGGGCGGTCGAAGAACGCGAGGACGTCAGCGGCACGTTGCTTCAGTGTCCGGCCGATCCGGCGGATCTCGATGAGTGCAGCCGGAACGCCGCTGGTGACCGAGCCGATCACGGCCTGCATCATCTGCTTCCCTCGTGTCTTATTCGGTTCCCGGTAGGCGGCGACGATCCGCTGATAGATGCCCCAAGTCGCTTCAACCTCGACGTGCTCATCGACCGCGAACACCGTGTTGAGTCGGTCTTGCTGCTTCTCCGTCAGCAGGTCTGCGCCGGTATGCAGGGTCCGCCGGGCCCGGTAGAGAGGGTCACCGGCACGACCCCGATGCCCGAGCGTGGCCTGCTGAATACGCTGCCGGCACCGGTCCAACCCGTCCCCGGCAAGCCGAACAACATGGAACGGATCCATGACCGGCACCGCATCCGGGAGCTCCTCGGAGGTCGCGGTCTTGAAACCGGTGAAGCCATCCATCGCGACGACTTCCACCCCGTCCCGCCATGCTTGCGGACGGCCTTGAATCCAGTCCTTGAAGACCTGCTTGGAGCGACCCTCGACCATGTCCAGCAACCGCGCCGGGCCTGTCTTCTCGCGGATCGGAGTGAGATCAATGATCACCGTGACGAACTTGTCACCGCGCCGGGTATGCCGCCACACATGCTCATCCACGCCAATCGCGGTAACCCCGTGAAATCTGCCTGGGTCATCAATCAGCCGGCGCTTGCCTTCAGTGAGGATCGCGGTGTTCGCGGTATGCCAGGACACCCCGAGACCTGCCGCGACGCGGGACACGGTGAGGTGATCGATGACAATGCCTTCCAGCGCCCAACGAAGCCCGCGACGGGAAATTTTCGCCCTCCCGTCAGCCGCCTTCGATGTGTCCTGCCGCCACGTGCGCCCGCACCCGCTGCACCGGTAGCGGCGCACCCGTACCAGCAGCGTGGTGGGGCGGTGGCCGAACGGTTCGTGCGCAAGATGACGGGTAATCGTGTCTCGCGGCACGCCCTCTGCTCCGCACGACTGGCACCACGGATTCGCTTGAACGACACGGCACTTGATCACCGCCCGCTCAGAGCCCAAATGCTGCCCCACGGCTTCGAGCCCGAGCTCCTCAAGACGGCAGAACGTGGTCAGATCAGGCGCAGCGAAGGTAGCGTGGAGCATCGTCGAGGTCTTTCAGATGGGCAGTGTAGGAACTTCCATCATCGGAAGGCCTCGACCTCTATCCCGCCACCGACGCGCCAAACCCGCTCACGCCGACTACACCCTCAATTACGAAGAGCCCACAATGTGCGTACTGTGCCTATCGTCCTGATCGCCGGTGCTCTGGAGATGCAACTAGGAAGACCTTCGCTAACCACAACTGAGGACCAAGTGAAAGGCACGTTAGCCCGTTACAACGGAACCGGGTCGGAGGCTGCGATCTATGGCGATCAGCTCCTAGGTGTTTTCCGGTGCTTCGAGAAATTCAACAGTCTTCTTCGCTTCAGCTGATCCCAGCCCCTCCCCGAAAGGTACGAACATGAGTGTGACCATAGTAGGGCGGCGCCTCGTTCTCAAAGGACTCAGCGTCCTGGCGAGCGTCGGAGCTGTTGCATTGATCACCCCTGGCGCAGCATCAGCTACACCAGTAAAGAAAGACGGGCAAATTCCCTCTTCTCGCAGCGCTAATGGATGGCCGATTGAGCCCGAGGCCAATACGAAAGGCACGGTTTGGCGGCGCGAAATCATAGGAAGTGGAACCTTTGTGGACATCAAATTGGGACCGGTAGAAGTCGTGATGATGCACGCGCTCCGCAGATACCACTACGAAGTGGCGCCCATTCGATCTGACGAAGTGATCGGATTTCGGCACGCCGTCCATGCGGATGCAGGATACGAGACCAACCACGCATCGGGAACTGCCGTCGATGTCCGCCCGGATTTTTATCCGAAAGGAACTCAAGGGGGCTACTCGAAAAATCAGATGGAGACGATCCGATCAATCCTGGATGATTGTGAGGGAGTAATAGAGTGGGGTGGCGATTGGAATGATCCCGATGAAGCGCATTTCCAGATAGCAGTGCAGCCCGGCTCAGCAGAGTTGCATCGAGTTAGTGAAAAGATTCAAGGCTGGAAAGACGCACCGAGTAAGGGTGCCGGTACGCCTCCATGGGCCCAGAACCAGACCAGAAACTAAGTAAGCAGAGATTTGAAGAAAAAGGTCGCGGTCCTATCCATTGGCGTAGGCTTGAGTTCGGCTGCGTTCGCGCTTGTTACAGCCGTCCTTGTATCTTCAGCGCCAAGCGCCACGAGCGACGATTTCGGGCCGATGGCCCTAGCCATTTTTTACTTCGTCTTGGCATTTGTCACATGGCTTCCGATATCGCTCGTACAGGGAGCCCTAGCCCTAGTAGTACTGCGCCTCGTTCGCGTAAGCACCCTGAGACTGGTTCTCGTTTTCGTAATCACGCTAGGAATTAGTTCGCTTGTCTTGTTGATCGGTTTAAGTGAACTCGGCTTGAAGCCGAGCATGGTCCTCTCGTGGGCAGCGGTGGTCGCACCATTGAATGCCGTCTCATGGACATATGCCGCAGGCAAGTACTTGAAAGTATCGATATAAATGGGACCTTGGCTTTGGGTGACACCGTCTGGGTGGATGGAGAGTGCCCGGCATAAACGCAGCTCCCAACCATGGTGACCGAAATGTCCTCCCAGCCAGCCTCCGCACGCCGAACCGTTGTCCTTGATGCGTCAATTCCAGAGCTTCGCGCAGATCTGCTGCAAGAGTCAGAACGCAACGCACTATCTGGTGGTAGAGGCCTGTGGCGTACAGGTGTACCTCAACGCCACACTCCTTCCCGCCGCTTTGGGTATTCAGATCGGCGGGGCGGTTGCTTACTAACCACACATAGCCGCGGTCTATTGCTCATCAGGCCCCTACTGGTTGTTGGCGGAATGCGCGTTGCTCTCGGGGTGTGATGATGGGGAGTGTTGGGGCTATCACCCGCTGCTATCACCGCTGGGAGGATAAACCATCCGACAATCCATATTGTGGTGGCAAGTTGAATGGCGGGTCAGTAATCGATATAGCGCTTGGGTAGTCCCGGTGAGGGATCCCTTTACGCATTCAGTCCTCGCTAGGGTCACCTAAGTGAAAGTGCTGCTCGAGTGGCTTGAAGAGCGATCCGGACATAATGGCAGATCCTTGGATCGTCCGGCTGGACTCGCTTTGGCTGTCGATCACGCGTGAGTTGAGCACCGTCCGTCGGAGGATCCCTGATTCGGGTAGTTGGGGCTTCTGCAACGTTTAGGTGGGTGCCGGCCATGTATTGGGTAAGTGCCCAGCCTAAATGTGGAGGATGATCCTAGTGACTAAGCGATCGATTGATGAACTGCTCGCCCAGAGCGCACCACCGACCCGTGTTTCGGAACCTGGGGTCCAGTCCGCGCTTCGACGGGTAACGATGGAATCGCGAGAGCGAGCCCAGGCTTTTCGCCCGGCCCGTTCGCGGCTGCTGTGGTTGGCAGCCCCGGCCGTTGCACTGCCAATGGTTATCGTTCCTCTGACGGGAAGCACTGATGACCGGCCAGTACCGGATTTCACGATTCCAGTCAGCTACACCACTGACACCGGTCGGGAACTTTCTTGTTCGATTGACCTCTACAACGGAGAGATGAACAACGTGGTGACGAGCACTGCGGCAGTCGACTATCTCCGCGCTCAGAATTGGTCGGGAATCGGTCAGCGCATCTATGACAAGGCGCTTGTATATGAGAGTGCCGGTGATCCCAATGCCTGGGTCAGTGCGGAGATTGATCTGACTGCCGGGCAATTACCCGATGGAGTCCTGAAGCAGGGTGATGGTGGACTAGGCAGCAGCTCGGATTGCTCCGGAGAGCTCCATTGAGCGCCGGCGAAACTGTCTTTCCTGTGAGGTCGCTCCGCGCCTTGTCCAGCGGTCGCGACCGAGGCGCGGAAGTAGCAAGACTCGTGGAACGTGAGTCGGGGAGCCTGCTCAACTACTTTCTCCGTCGGACTGCAGCCGCTGAGGATGCAGCGGACCTTCTCGGGGAGACCCTTCTGATCGTCTGGCGTCGCGAGTCGTCCATCCCGGGAGATGAAAACCAGTCCAGAATGTGGCTATTCGGGATCGCCAGGAAGGTGCTCTCTGGCCAACGCCGCTCGACAAACCGGAGAAGCGCCCTCACAAACCGTCTGATCACCGAACTGACCGCCAACGATCGAACAGTGACTGACGACGTAGGAGAAGGAGTACGTGAGGTAATCGGCCTGCTGGACGAGAAAGACCAGGAGATTATCCGACTGGTGTACTGGGACGGATTCACCCTTACTGAGGTCGCCCAACTCCTTCACTCGCGCCCCGCAACCATACGCAGCCGGCATGCTCGCGCACGAACAAAACTTCGCAACGCATTTGCACAACATTGCGACCCTGACTGAGGAACCCCTTCAAGGAACCTCACAATCAGACGGTTTGGACATTTCAGCGAACGGAAATGTCCAAACCGTCACTTAAAAGCGGGTGAGCCTGTAGCTATGCAGGTGGTTCGGTGAAGTCATAACCCGCCCGTAGGAGAACTGGTAAGCAGGCTGACTGATGACTTGATAAAATGATGATTCCTGCGGAGTTGAGCAGGATCTCAAATGGAAGGCATTCATGCCTAATGTGGAGAATTGGTCAACGCAGCGTTTGCTGGGCACCGCCGCTCGTTTGGTTGAGCACCAGGTCAATCAGGAGCTTGCTGCTATTGGAGTAACGCACGCTGGAGTGCTCATCCTCACGGCTTTATATGATCGTGGAACGTCAACCCAGGTTGAGCTTGCCAAGGCGATGCACGTGCAACCTCAAACGGTGGGCAAGACACTCGAACGCCTCGAAGCAGCAGGACTGGTCGGGAGGAGCCGCTCAGATGCTGACAGGAGATCTCTGATAGTTTCCATCACCTCTCGCGGGCGTAGTGTGCTTGCCCACGCACAAGAAGCCGATCAGCATTTCCCGCTTGTTACGCACGGCCGACATGCCGAGTTGCGCGCACTGCTTCAAAACGTAATTTCTGGCCTAGCAGTTGGACGTCCAGATACGGAGGGCGATTCTTTGGACGTCCTTCCCGCCTCAGGTGTCATCAACATTCCAACAGCGTTCTCGGCTTCACGTTCTCTTAGTTCTTCTGACAGGACACTGTAGTTGTCCCTGGCTGTAGGGCCGGGGCTAGGTGTGTCGAGTTCTTCGAACGCCTGATCGCACAGCCGCCGAAGTTCCGCCGCGCTTAGAGCGCGAAGGTCGAGCGGAAGGAACGAAGGCTCGTCAGAGTCCAGGCCGAAACCCGCAGAGTCGAACTCACCAAAATAGAGGTCCAAACCATCGGAGAGCGCAGCGGAGCCCTCCGCTGCGGTATATGTCCGCGACTCGCTCATGCTGCCACCTCCTGTGCCCGCTGGCTGAGGGCCAGTGCCGGGCATACAGGAGGTATGGGCGGGGCCTGAACCGCTATTTTGCCGGAGGTTCCCATGCCGGCCAGCATCATGTTCAGTGCTTGTTCCAGCGAGCCGATTGCGTTGCCCTCGATGTGCCTGGCTCCGGTGAGATCCACCGTGACAGACAAGCCGCCGATTAGTGCGCATGCCCTCCGGGCGATCGGCAGCAGAGCGCGGTAGTTGATTTCTGTAAAGCACCCGTTCACGGCCAGAACCGCGGCCGTGCGGTCAACATCAAGCCTGACAAGTACACGCAGTTTGTGATTCATGAAGAACTCCACAAGATAACCGATCCTGCGGCTCACTGCTGAACCTAAGAAATTCCGCGGCCTACTGCTCGACCAGAAAAAGTGTAAAGCCAAGAGATTTAGTTAGGCAAGCGAGCGAACATTCGAGTAGCGACAGGACATCAAATGGAAGACGGGACGCACTCGTGACGTAGAACTGGCCACAGGGTTTTGCGTCCTGTGACCAGTCCTGTACAGGGCTGACTGCTTAACCCTGCGGCAACCTCATAAGAGGTGTACTCGCGTTCTGGGCCCGCTAATGATCGAAGTGGGTTGCCGGTTGTGAATTAGCGTTCGAGCTGGCGACGATCTGCCCGGCGAGGTCACGCAGTTTGATGTTCCGGTGTGACGACGCTTTTTTCAGGTACTCGAATGCGTCGGTTTGGCTGCACCGGCTCTGACACATAATGATGCCAATCGCGATATCAATAGGGGTGCGTGATTCCATCGCCGTTGCCAAGTCCTCAGCATGCTCGCTGTGACGTGCAATCCTCACCGCCAGGCGCAGAGACCGAGAAGCTTCACCGGCATAAGCTCTTGCACGTTCTATGGCTTCATCCGTGAAGGTGTGCGTGGTATCCGAGTACAGGTTCAGTGCAGCTTTCGCATCGCCTGCCAGGTCGAAGGGGACGGCGAGAATCGAGCGCATCCCGTGCCCGCTGATGGCATCTATATATTCCGGCCACCGTTCTTCCCGTTCCACGTTTGGGACTTCAACGGTGGTCTGCTCGCGGGCAGCGCTCAAGCATGGCCCATCATCGAACCTGTACTGAACCTCGTCCATCTTCCGGGCGGCTTCGCTGCTGCTAGCCACCGTCGCGGCCTTCCGATCACGCAGCAACGTAATCCCACACAGGACCTGTTCCCCGCCCAAGGACTGCGCGGCATGGCGGCACAGTCCATCAAGGAACTGGCTCACGTCCAGCGAATCTAGAACGGCATCTTGAAGGTCATTGGTGCGGGAATCAGCTGGATCGCTGCTCATTGCAGGGGCCCCGGATCTGTCATGCCAGAGCGGCATCAGAAGATAATTTCGACGCCCGGAGCACCAGCAGGCATGCAAAGGGAACAAAAACTAGCAACCATGTCGGCGTAGCTATTTTGACGGCCGTTTTGCTAGACCGTACCTCCAGTCTACAGGCCCTCCTGAACAGCTGCTGTGAGTAGATGTGATTGGAAGTTGTGAAACTCGCCAGAGAGTCAATCCGAGAATGGCCGCTAGCTGCTCTTGGTTTACTGAACGCCGAGCCATGGGACGAGGTTTAACCGGACCATTTTTCGGAGGGTGCTGGGCAACACATAGCTGAGCGCGCTGCAGTACGCGTCATCAGCCCTTCGGAGGAAGGCCGGCCGCTGGACTTGGACTCGCGGGTGTCAGCGCAGTAGCACTGGCTCTGCATCCACGCGTATCCGGAACAGTGTGTAGGGCTTTGCGCGCAGGTCTTCGCCGTTCTGATAGTCCGATTGCCGGTGCAGCTGGTTCGCGGTGACGTAGAGGTATCCGTCGCGGGCCAATGAGAGTGTGTCGGGCCATAACAGCCGGGGGTCGTGTGCCACCGTCTCCCACGCTCCGTCAGATCCGGAATCCCAACGCAGGACGGCGTTGTGTTCGTAGTTCGTCGCGTAGATGTAGCCTGCCGCGTCGGATTCGAGCCCGTCCCCGGCGCCGCCTTTGTCTCCTTCCTGGGTGACTGTGGCAGCCACGTCAGCATCGTCGAGTGAACGGTCCACGAGCGCATAGGTTGCCACACTGTAGAGGCGGCGGCTGGCCAGTGGACAGTAGTACAACCGACCGCCGTCGCTGCTGATGGCAATACCATCGGAGCCCATCGCTATCGCAGGCCCGGCAGAACCGTCCGGTTGACGTTCCAGCACGGGCCGCCCCTCGACTACCGGCACGAAGTCAGACAATTCCTCCGCTTTCGTCGAGGGGTGATCGTGCAGCCGCCGCCAACTTTCACCGGTGGCCAGATCGGCAACCACTATTCCGTTCGGTCCCTGGTCCGAGGAATCCGTCAGGTACGCGATACCCTCCTCTCCGCGGTGCAGATCGAAGCGGACATCGTTGAGATAGCTGGTCGGCAAGGCCACATCCTGGGGAAACAGAATGGTCTTCACGACTGTGTCGGTTGCCAGATCGACGCAGACCAGCTTTGGACCGCCAAATTCCGTTGGTTGGAACAACGGACTGCCGGTGTCCAGGATCCATAACCGGTTCGCCGGGTCCACCACCACACTTTGCACCGAGAGTAAGGTGCCCGCCAGGTCATCCGGATCACTCCGGTTGATCTCCTGATTGGGGTAGGCGACCGCCTCACCATTGACGACCTCGGCAACGGTGTACTCCACGTCGTCGCCCCATTTGGGATAGTTCACAAAGATCCGGCCCTCATGCGATACCGTGACGCCCGTAAGCATCGCCCCATGAAAGTACGCGACCTCCTCCAATTGGCCCAGCGGCTGCTCGGCGGGCAGCTCCCGCATCTGATCAGTCATGACATACCTCTTCCGGTCATTGTCCTGCGGTCTCCGGTCCCTTGGGCGCACAAGGGACCGGCCGCTTTTAGGGGAGTTTGTGTGCGATCACGTCCACGGGTTCGACGTCGGGCGCCTCGGTGAACAGTTCCTCTGCGCGGGCCATCAACGCAGTTCCGAGGCGTCCACCAAGGTGGGCCTGCCGCGCCGCGTCATCAGGAAACGCGTCAAAGATCCCGAAGCTCGATGGACCGAACCGGACCGCGAACCACGCCACCGTCCCTGGCTCGTCGTTCACGATCGCCAACCCATCACGTAGGAACTGCTCGACCTCATCTTCTTTCCCCGGCCGCGCCTGAACCCGCACCAACAACGCAGCGCTGACCGGGCCGCTCATGCGTTAGCCAACTCGGGCTTGATAACAACCTTGGTCCACCCGTCATTACGCTCATCGAAGTTGCGGTAGGCATCCGCCGCTTCGGTCAGCGGGATCTCGTGAGAGACGATCCAGGACGGCTTCACCTTGTCTCCGGCAATCAGGTCACGAAGCTGCCGGTTGTATTTCTTCACCGGGCACTGGCCGGATCCGATGGTCTGGCCTTTGAACCAGTGCAGGCCGTAGTCAATAGCAACCTTGCCCTGCTTGGCATCCTCATTGGGGCCACCAGGATCGGCTGGCATGAAGACGCCGACGACGCCGATCCCGCCGGTGAAGCGCACCGAGGCGATCAACCGATTCAACGTCAGCGCCGGATCTTCGGTACCTTGCGGGTCATGGGCCTGGTAGCCAACGCATTCACAGCCGCGGTCAGCACCCAACCCCATGGTCTGATCCAACACGAATTGCACCGGGTCGGTCTTCGAATCATCCACCGGGATGGCGCCGATTTCCTCGGCGAGCCGCAGCCGGTCCGGATGGCCGTCGACCACCATCACTCTGGCGGCGCCTTTGGTCGTCGCGGACAGCGCCGCCATCAACCCCACGGGGCCTGCACCGTAGATCACCACCGTGTCCCCAGGGACCACGCCGGCCATTTCAGTGGCGTGGTAGCCGGTGGGGAAGATATCGGCGAGCATCACATAATCGTTCTCTTTCTCTTTGGCGTCCTCCCCCAGGCGCAGGCAGTTGTGGTCACCGTAGGGAACCCGCAGCATTTCTGCCTGCCCGCCGGCCCACGGACCCATTCCCGCAAATCCATAGGCGGCGCCCGCCAGCGCTGGATCGGGCTGGGTGGTCAGGCAGTAGTTGGTGTGGCCGCGTTCGCAGTTCTTGCAGAACCCGCAGGAAATGTTGAAGGGCAGCACCACATATTCGCCGACCTTGACCTTGTCGACGCCATTGCCGACCTCAACGACCTGGCCCATATTCTCGTGGCCGAAGTTTCGTCCGGTCTCGAAATCCGTACGTCCCTCGTACATGTGCAGGTCGGATCCGCAGATATTCGTTGCGGTAATTTTCACCAACACATCGGTGGGCCGTTCAATCTTCGCGTTCGGAATGTCATCAACACTGACGTTCCTCGGACCGTTATACACAACAGCTTTCATCCTTGTTCACTCCTTTGAGATTCGTGTGTGCGTCACGGACGGAAAACGGTCCGGACGCAGTTGTCCTTCTTGTTCTTGAAAATGTCATACCCTTTGGGTCCTTCATCAATGGGCATGATGTGTGTGGCGAGATGCTCGGTTTTCAGCTCATCGGCTGCCATCCGCTCCAAAAGCATGGGAACGTAACGCTGTCCGTGCTGTTGAGCGGAGCGGAGGGTGAGCCCGTTGTTCATCACCGCTCCCAGTGGGAACTTATCCACCAGTCCACCGAAGACGCCGAGTACAAAAACGCTTCCTCCCTTGCGGCAGGCCATAATCGCCTCACGTACCGCTGTCGGGCGGTCGGTCTGCAACCGCAGCTGCTGCTTGACCTGGTCGTAGAGGTAATCGGGGCCGGTACTGTGGGCTTCCATACCCACGGCCTCAATGCATACGTCCGGCCCGCGTCCGCCAGTCATTTCCTTGAGCTCGGCCAGCACGGATGTCTTCGTGTAGTCCAGCGTGTCCGCCCCGATGTGCGTCTGAACCTGGTCCAGCCGGTACTGGTAGCGGTCGATGACCACCACGCGTTCAGCGCCGAGCAGTACCGCGGCCCGCGCTGCCATCTGTCCCACTGCGCCAGCTCCCCAGACGGCGACAACGTCACCGGGTTGAACGCCGCCAAGATCAGCGCCCATCCACCCCGTCGGGGCGGAATCCGAGGCGAACAACGCGCGTTCGCTACTGACGCCGTCGGGCACTTTGAAGGCACCGACGTCTGCGTACGGCACGCGAATGTACTCTGCGTGGCTGCCGGTCCAGCCGCCCATCGCATGTGAGTATCCGAAGCACCCGCCGGGGGCGTATCCCCACAGCGTTTCGGGGATTGCGTCATTGTTGTTGCCGTTATCGCACAGTGAGTAAAGCTCGTGCTTGCAAAACCAGCAATTTCCGCAGGCGATGAAAGAGCAGACCACTACCCTGTCGCCGATCTGATGCTTGGATACCGCGGAGCCGACCTCCACCACTTCGCCGACGAACTCATGACCGAGGACATCACCGGCGCGCATTGTGGGTATGTAGCCGCCGAGCAGATGCAGATCAGACCCGCAGGTAACCGTTAGCTCCACCTTGACGATCACATCGTGGCCGTTGAGGATGGCCGGGTCATCGATGGTTTCCACTTCCAGGGAATTGATTCCCCGCCATGTCAGGGCTTTCATAGGTATCCGCCTCCCTGGGCTCGCTTCTCCCACGCATCTACAAGTTTGCCGGTGGGTGTGGCCGGTCTTTTCCCGTGGGGCTTGGGCTCATCCCGGAGGATTTCCCCGGTCTCCAGGAGCGTCTTTGATTGGCGTAAAGCCCGGCGCACATCCTGCTTCAGTTTTCCCGCCGAAGTACGTGATGCCCCAGCCTTCGGCCGTGCACCAACCTCCGTTCCCCAGCTGCCTGGGCCCGGGATCATCCGCATCTCCACGGTGTCCCCGAGATCTGCCAGCGGTTGAGGGTAGCTCCCGCCGGGTGCAATCTCCTCAGGAGACAAGTCAACAGTGACGGAATTCCACCGTGGTTTATCCGAGTGCGAGGCCCGTTTTGTCTGAGCGTTCAAAGCGCGTTTCCCGACGACGGCGGCGGCTGCGACTGCGCCCCCAAAAATCATTAAACTTCCACGCATAACTGTCCCTTCAAGCTGTAATCAGTGAGGGAAACCAGTGAATTGCCAAACCCCGGAGGCCGGTGGCCACCGATCAGGGGGTGTCAGCGATGATGCCGGGCCAGCGTCCGCGCGTACGACTACTGGGCCGGTGTTTCCTGCCGGCGGCATACTCTAACGCCGGCATCGGGCGCACCCCCAGCGGATCCTTCTACAACCAGAGATGCCAAGCACCTACATTCTAAGCACGCTTACCAATCGGGCAACAGGGGCAGCGCGCGATTAATCTCAAGATGCGCCAGTTCATACTGTGGCTGTGGCATAGCCTGATGCGCGGTCGATTAGTCGGCGGATGAGGGATCCCCGACAGTGGTGATCCCTTGGCGTTCAATGGCCTCAGGAGCTGTCAACCGGCCCGATCGCAGGGTGCCGCCAGAGTTCCCAGCTCGTCTGCAGTAGGCAGACCAGGGTGAGCCCGGCAAGGGCTGCCAATGCCGGCGTGAACACAGCGACCGGGATGAGCGCGGAAGCCCCCACCCCGGCGAGGAGGCGATCGGCGGCGAGCTGGTGATGATCACGCCAGCGGTAGGCGACGTCGCCGAGGAAGAACAGCGCGACTCCACCGGCCAGGGCGACGGCAGGCAACAACGGAAGCGGCTCGGCCACATCCGAGACGGCCTCGTGTACACCGAGTGCGAAGAACACCACCCCGGCTACCAGCGGCAAGTGCAGATAACTGTAGGAATCCCGGGCCAGCCGTGCCCGCTCCCGGTCCCCGGTACCGCGCAACCGCCGTTCGGCCCCGCCGCGGAGATAACCGAAGTAGGACCACCATAGACCGGCCGCGATCAGCACGGCGAGCAGGACAGCGATCACCACACCCGGCCGCCCCACAGAACCTTCAGCACCGGCCCCGACCTCAACGATCGCCTCACCCAGCGCGATGATGATGATGAGCCCATGCCGCTCCACAAAGTAAGAGGGTGCCACACCCCAGCCAGCGGTGCCGACCAGAACCGGTCCCGAGAAGTCGATCACCACAGCCGCTATCCACAGCAGCTCCCGCGCCGGTGTATCGACGAACGCGGCGGCGACCAGCAGCACCGGCCCGGCGAGCAGAGTGGGCACCAACCGCAGAGCGTGCCCACCCACATCCGCATCGCTCCGTACATCAAGAACCAGCAACGCGACGTGAATCAGTCGGACCGCCATTAATGCAAGCCCGAACACCAGCGCCTCCGCGCCGAACGCCTGCGGCAACGCGACCGCGGCGACCAGCATCGCTGCCATCGCGAGAAAAATCAGCAGGCGGTGCGCAGGTCCGGCGTGGTCGGAACTGTTAGTTAGCCAGGCGTAGCAGACCCAAGCCCACCACACCGCGGCGAGCATCAGAAGCCCGCGACCGAAGCCCGTCCAAGAGATGTCCGCCAACATCAGGATGGTCACCTGGGACATTGCATAGACGAAGACAAGGTCAAAGAACAACTCCAACGTTCCGACCGATCGGTCCGCCGTCTCATCGGATCCCTGCTCACCGGACGCTGCTGCTGCGCCGCCGCTCATGTCTTCTAGATTACCCACGTCGACGCGGACCGCGCTGGTGCTTTCCCCGCCGGTAACAGAGTCCCGTTCTCGGGGGCCTGCTTACCACTCCGCTTCGTTGTTTTAGGGAAGATAGTTAGTTTGTTATTCGGCGCCTGCGCTCAACTCGTTGTACAGAGTGGGGTTGAGGGGGGCGCTTGTGACAACGGCGATACTGCCGGGTTCGACGCGGTCCTCGAAGGCAGCTAGTACGTAGCCGCGACCGGTCGCGGAGGGAGCCAGGACTCCACCGAACTCGAGAAACCAGGCTGCGTGCCCGACACTCTGGCAGGCATCCCACTCATCGCCGGCAATATCATCCATCGTCAGGCCGACCTGCTCCAGCATCTCAGCTGCCCGGAGATCCAGAACTGGCAAATTTGTGACAGTGAGGGAGTGAAACGTCTTGGGAGCTTCCAGAAACGTTACTGCCGCCATGCCTTGTGACGCTGCCGCCCTGTCCAGTTCACCCATACATGCGCTCTCGGGTATTGCCAGATAGGTGGCAGCGTAAATGCCTCGCGGGTTCCACCGACCCCCAAAAAGCCTGGCACCGGCCCCTGACAGAGGATCACGCCGGGTGGCGGTATAGCGATAGGCGAGACCAGAAAACGGCGTCGCTCCGATGCGGTCGACTTGAGCGACGACCTCATCGTTCGCAGGGGAACTCAAAGAACGACACCTTCGGCTAAGGCCTCAATTAGATCCAGAACATCACGGTATTGACCAGCATGAATTCGGTCAGCTGGGCTATCGTGCCCGAGCATACGATTCGGCGAGAACATCCACAGATTCGCGTGCTCCCTAGGAATAACTTCGGTGACTGCCTGCGCGACGTATGCCAATTCGAGCAATCTTTGCTTATTCAGGCGCTGAGGTACAACGACGCCTTGAGTCCACCGCGAGATCGTGCGAGCAGAGGCGTCGACTATTTGGCCAACTTCCTCCTGGGTCAATCCGAGGTTGTCGATGATGTCATGGACTTTGATAGCTAGCGCGTTATTTCCTGCAATGGCGGTCATGGCGTGTCTTCCGTAGTGTCGTGCTTATGTCGCCTAGTATGTCACCTATTACGGCATAATAGGAGAGGCAGTAAGGCATGGGTGTCGAGTTCCGTTTGGGGTACAACAACCACTTGAAAGTGGAGGACTTTGTAACACGAGAAGCCGCAGCAATTGGGGCAATCGCTCTCCACGTGTCCGGAGCTGTACACCAAAACGCCGTTGCTGAGGCCGCTCGCGAAGCAGGTGTCTCTGTTACTTTTGATCCTCGGACGGAGCGGCTCGCCAGCCCGGGATATGGGATGGAGAAAATTCCTGGCTACACAGGGATTCCCTACAACCTCCAAGACCTGGCTGCTGATCCAGGTGCACGCGCCAAATTGGTCGCCTCCGTGCTTGAAGCACATCCTGCCGCCACTACGCTCATCACCCCGCCAAGCTTCTTTATTGCCGCGCCGGAAACCGCGCTGCTAAACCTCGGGTTGGCCGAGATGACGCGGACTGAAACAAGCACTCCGGTCCGCCCAGTCATAACATTCGGATCACGGTGTTCCCACGCCCTGGTACGCAACGTCGCCGAAGAATATGCACGAGCCGGTTTCACTGCCGTGGATGTGCGATTCTCTCCACTGGGTGGCGAGAAGGAGAGTATCCGCAAGATTCGGGCAGTTTATAAGAATCTGGACGCGTTCAAGGGTTACGGATTCGAGGTGACCTTGGGACAATCGGGCAATATCGGTCAAGCCGCTGTGGCGTTGGGGCACGCGAACCACTACTCCGTGGGTGTCGCTCAGCTGGAGTCTGTTAATCATGCGCGTACAATCAATGCCCAGTCGAAACCGCCGATCCTTGACGAAGACGGTAAGAAAAAGCCTCGCCCCTCCCAAGAAGGTGTTTATCTCCCTGGCCTTGCGCTCACTGTCAGCCGTGCAACCGGCACCGCGCTGCTTGGACACACTGACATTCGGACACGCATCGGATGCCGTATTGGACCCTGTGCCAGCTCAATCAAAGGTCCACTCGATGACAATCGGGGTCACTACTTGCATGCAAGGGCAGCCGAAATGCAACAGCTAATGGCGCAGCCTGCAGCCTGGCGCGTGAAATCGGAAACCGATCGTCTCGCCCGAGCTCTCGAGCTACGCAAGCTGATCAACCGGAAGTATCTCGGCAAGGACGAACCGCAACTCAACACCCGCACCCTCGAAAGCATCCTCGGACAGATCGGTGAAGAGCAGGCGGCGGCGGTCGCTTAGCTAACACCTCAGCCAGGCTAAGCAGACAGAACTGGCGAACTCGCTCAGCCCTTCAGGGCAAGAAGGACAGTACGGCCCACCATGTCACCGATGCTCGAAGGTCACCTTGTCATAGCGGTGAGCATGCACAGCCTGTTCCTCATGGACGAGCTTCACCAACAAAAGGTGATTACTTCGTCCACAATGCGTCGAGATGTGCCTCGTACAACAAACCAAAGGGGTACGGAAACCGAGACAACACCCTATCGGCGTGTCCGAGTCAGGTTCAGCCTTGTCTTGCAAACTATGGCGGTCTCAACCGGTCGCGGACCACGTGGGAACTATCGCGTTGAGCGTTTCTCTTACCCTGGGCCTAGCTGGAGGGGTGTGTGAGGCAGGCTAGGGACATGACGACCACCATCGCCGTACTTTCCGACGTCCATGGGATGCTTCCCGCCCTGGACCGGGTTCTCGCAGAACCCGCCGTGCAAGCTGCTGATTCGATAGTCGTTACCGGCGACCACACTTGGGGACCACAGCCCACTGAAGTACTAGACCGACTGATGGAACTCGGAGACCGTGCGGTTCTTATCCGCGGCAACGCCGATCGGGAGCTCATGCAGATGGCTCAAGGCATCAGTGTCGGCCTCGACGATGATCCATTGTCGATATGGGGATCCGCTCAACTGTCCCCCGCTCATATCCAGCTGTTAGCTGGCATGCCCGAGCAACAGATCCTAAATGTGCAGGGCTTTGGTTCCGTCTTGTTCTGCCATGCCACCCCTCGCGACGATGAGGAGGTCGTTCTGGTCGACAGCCGAGTAGAACGTTGGGAGCAGGTTCTGCAGGACGTGCCAGCCGAGGTCGAGACTATTGTCTGCGGGCACACACACATGCCGTTCATGCGGCTCGCAGTCAATCGCATGGTGATCAATCCCGGCAGCGTTGGACTTCCCTACGGTAGGTCCGGTGCACACTGGGCGTTGCTCCACAACGGTGCTGCAACTTTCGCCCGAACAGTCATCGACACCGACCAACTCATCGACGAAATCACTTCTCATTCAACCTTCCCGCAGGTTTCGGAGTGGCTAGAGGAAACAATTCGCCGGCCTGCCAGTGATACCGACGCCCTTACAACGTTTGGACCCAGAGACGGACGACCGTCCCATTGACGGATCCGTTCGCGGCCCAACAGAACCGCCAATCGAAGCTGCGAATAACCGCCGTCCTAGTTGACAGTCACACTAAACAACGCGGTTTCCTCCGTTTTGCACAGTTGCGTTTGGGTGTACCCCAGCGCAACACGCAGGGGTACGACCCTACCCAATCTACGAGATGATTTCCGTCACCGATTGGCTGTCAATAGCAAAGTAGCGGAATCTGGGCTTAATTAATAAAGTCGATATACATAACGATTGTAAGTCACAAACCTGTTGCATTCTGCAATTACATCTTCCTATTTCTGCTGCTTTAAATAGTCTGAGAAGGGTAGGAAACTAAAAATTTGGAGGAGTAATGTTCAAAAAACTGAATGCAAAAGCGGCAGGCCTAATCGCTGGTACTGCGCTTGGAATAACAGCGCTGACCGGAAGCTCACTTCCACCCAATCAGGTGCAGCCCGCGCCTGATGCGGAAATGGGCACCCAGGCGGTAGAGCTCCAGGTTGCTGTGTCGTGCTTCCCAGGCGGTGACTACGCTTGGAATGCCACTCTGGTCGACGGGCCTGCAAACAGCTCGTTCTTTGTACAGAACATCTATACCTACTCATACGTTGGCGGAGGGGCCTTCGGTTCATATCAGTGGAAGTATGCAGGCCAGCTTTCAACCGGGCAGTACGGCATTGGAACTTCCTCCACCTTCTACGGAGAAGCAGGACCGGACGTAGAGGAAGTCGTCATAACCGCGCGCGTTCTCGGAGCCGGGGATCCAGTCGGCACCGGCTCCGACACTTGCTAATATCGGCTCATGGGTATCATTGCGGAATCATCGAACTACCGCCCCGGTGAACCACTGAGAGGATGGTTAACTGAAGACGTCGCTTCAATTGATATCAATTTAATAATAAAGAAAGCAGATGCGGGCGACGCACTCCAGCGGCTTATTGATAAAGAGCCACTGACCACGGAGGATTACCTCATATTCGGTCGCTTAAATTCGTGGTGTGTTCTCGACTGGTGGGAACCTCTTGTACTACTTATTGATCGCGCTCGAATAGCGCCCGAGATCGAGGATTTCCTAAGAAGGAACGCGAAAGTGATCAAAACTCACTGACGAGGCTCGCTTCGTAGGAAGGCCCGGAAGCTTACACGACAGGCTCCGGGCCTTCCGTCTATCAAGCACCGCTCGCTGGAAAAGCTTCCGCAGGAAGCCCGTTATCAAGACAGCGAATGGGTCACGGGAAACGAGGCACGTTCTGTTGGCGTGTCCTGTCTCACTGTTCGGCGTCTCGGAATCCATCGTCTGCGGGATAATCGATGAATGTCTAGCGCGAAGTTGTTGGGGAAGCTTGCCGAACTGATAGATGCACACCGGTGGGGCGAGCTAGCAGGCCTGTTACACCCGGAGTTTTCTTGGCTCTTCCCAGATGAGGGTGTAGGTCGGCCGGGAGCGTCGGTCCGCAGATAGACGTCGAGGTCTCCCGACGACGGAGGTTCCTACGCCATCCGTCCGAAAGACCTCGACGTGACCGACGCTACCCCGCCGGCCGGCTTCGGCCGCCCTGACCTGACCGCCTTCGCGTCTCATCCCAGTCGACCCTGATCGAGTCTGCTGACCCCCTCGACGAGAAAGCAGCGACATCACAGCCACCCAACCCCGACCGTCCGGGAAGCCGGGACACGTCACATGACCTGTGCTGCGGGCGTGTCGAGTGGGTCGTCCAGGGGCGACGCAGGAGCGTCGACGCGACGTGCTGAGAGGTGGTTCCAGTCGAGCGCTAGGACACCGGCTACAGGCATGGCGATAGGTCAGGAACGGCGTCGCTCCCTGCGCAGGAGGGAGCGCAGAGTCTCGGCGTTCGCGTAGCCGACCCGTAGCGCGATCTCGGCGGAGGTGAAGTCCGTGGTTGCTGAGAGGTGCCGAGCTCGTTCGATGCGAAGCCGTTGGACGAAGCCGAGCGGAGTGAGGTTGAGCGCCGCACGGACTCGTCGTTCGAGGGTGCGCCGGCTGGTGCCGAGCGACTGCGCGACGAAGGCGACGTTGAACGGTTCGTCCAGGCGGGCGCGCACGAAGCGTTCGAACTCGACGACGATCGGGTCCTCGTGCCGGAGATGTTCGTAGGCGACGAAGGCCGCCTGCGACGGACGCTCGTCGATGATGAGGAGCTTGGCGACATGTTGGGCCAGGTCGGGGCTGATCGATCGCACGAGTGAGAGCGCGAGGTCGATGTGGGCGAACGCGGCGCCGGCGGTGACGAGGTTCCCGTCGACCACGACCATGGTGTCGAGATCGAGGGCGACGGTCGGATAGCGCTTCAGGAACTCCGGCCCCAGGAACCAGCTGGTCGTCGCCCTCCGATGATGCATCCGTCCGGTCTCGGCGACAGCGAACACGCCGGTGCACGCCGCGGCGATCCGGGTGGTCGCCTCGTCGAGGCGCCCGAGCGAGGCGATGACCGAACGAGCATCTCGGCTCTGGAGGACGTCGTTGGTAGCGGCGGCCGTAAGGGTTCCAAGCGCAGGGACGACGACCACGTCGAACTCTCCGGACTCCGACAGCGGGTGGTCCACCGACAGGGTCATCGATGCCGTCGTGGTCACTCGCCGTTTCGGTCCGAGGATGGCGAGTTCGATCGGGTCGATCCGCGGGTCGACATCGCCGCGGGCTCCGTCGGCCACCCGCACGATGTCGATGATCGACGCGATAGCCGAACCGAAGCAGCCGTCGATCGCGATCAGTCCGATACGCATGACGTAAACAATAGCAATACTGCCGCATACGCCACTCCCCACCGGCCCTCGCTCGTCATACGCTGGACTCGTCCCACGAAGAACCCCGACGTCAAGGAGAGTCCCTCATGTCCACACCCGCATCACTTCCGTATGCCTTCGTCGCCAAGATCGTCGCGGCCGATGGACAGCACGACGCGGTCGCCGATCTGCTCGCCGGCGCTGTCGCACTCGCCAACGAAGAAGTAGGAACGATTGTCTGGTTCGCGGTCAGGACCCACGCCGACACCTTCTGGATCTTCGATGCATTCCCCGACGAAGCCGCTCGCGACGCCCACGCCAACGGCGCCATCGTCGCAGCCCTGATGGCCAACCAGCACCTCCTCGGCGCAGCACCCGAGATCCTGGCGGCCGACGTCCTCGCGTCCAAGCTCCCGTAGTCCGCCAACGCACGAGACGATCGCGCCCCGCCGAGCCGTCGCCAGGTCGCGACGCAACGCCACGCTGCGTTGCCGAGCGGTGCGAGGCCTATCGGCACACGGACAGGATGCCGGCCGCGAGCGCTCAGCCGGCGAGGGGTCCGTCGCAGAGGAGAGCGACGTCGGTGTCGGGCAGAGCCGTGAGGCCAGCGCATCGCGCGACCACCAGAACGGTTCGCCGGAGCCGCCTGTCGCAATCGAACGGACGACCTAATCACGTCGGCTTTGCGTCTATCGCTTGATGCGCCCACTGGGCGAACGAGCCGCTGACCTGCGCAAACGCCGAGCGTGGAGGACGCCGCCATCCGGTGGTGACTGACGACGACCGACCAGTACCGACCGTTTCACCGGAGCTTGCGGCGGCGTCGAAGCCGAGCAAGCTCCATTCTTTTAGCTCACCGCGCCCTCCTCCTCGCCGGCCCCGTCGTCGGCGAAGACGTTTCAGGGGTCTTCTCAGATGACGGTGTAGGTCGGCCGGGCGCGTCGGTCCGCAGATAGACGTCGAGGTCTCCCGACGACGGAGGTTCCTACGCCATCCATCCGAAAGACCTCGACGTGTCCGACGCTACCCCGCCGGCCGGATTCGGCCGCCCTGACCTGACCGCCTTCGCTCGACTCGACGGCCTCGGTCTGAGCGTGACCGGACAACGACTTGAACCGGATCGTGCGGTCCTCGCGTGCCGCGTGGTGGAACCAGATCAGTGGTGCCGACGGTGCGGCAGCGAAGGCGCTGCTCGTGACACCGTGATCCGGCGGTTGGCCCACGAGCCGCTGGGCTGGCGACCGACCGTGCTGGAAGTTGTAGTGCGCCGCTACCGCTGTGCCGACTGCGGACACGTGTGGCGCCAAGACACCAGCGCCGCGGCGGAGCCACGCGCGAAGCTCTCGCGCACCGGGCTGCGGTGGGCGCTGGAAGGGATCGTGGTCGCACACCTCACCGTCGCACGTGTCGCCGAGGGACTCGGGGTCGCGTGGGACACCGCCAACAACGCGGTCCTGGCTGAAGGCAAGCGGCTGCTGATCAACGACCCCACGCGGTTCGAGGGCGTGAAGGTCATTGGCGTCGATGAGCACGTCTGGCGCCACACCAGGCGTGGCGACAAGTACGTCACCGTGATCATCGACCTCACCCCGGTCCGCGATGGCGCCGGCCCAGCAAGGCTGCTGGACATGGTCGAGGGCCGGTCGAAGGCGGCGTTCAAGACCTGGCTCGCCGACCGCGACGACGCCTTCCGTGACGCGGTCGAGGTGGTCGCGATGGACGGCTTCACCGGGTTTAAGACCGCCGCTGCAGAGGAGATCCCGGACGCGGTCACGGTGATGGATCCCTTCCACGTCGTGCGCCTGGCCGGTGACGCCCTCGACAGGTGCCGGCGCCGGGTCCAACTCGCGATCCACGGGCACCGTGGGTTCAGGGACGACCCGCTCTACAAGTCGCGGCGCACGCTGCACACCGGCGCGGACCTGCTCACCGACAAGCAGAGCGACAGGCTACGCGCGCTGTTCGTTGATGACGCTCACGTCGAGGTCGAGGCGAGCTGGGGTGTCTACCAGCGCATGATCGCCGCCTATCGGCACGAGGACCGGCAACGTGGCCGCGAGCTCATGGAGAAGCTGATCACCGACCTCAGCGCCGGCGTCCCCAAGGTGCTCACCGAGCTCACCACCCTGGGCCGGACCCTGAAGAAGCGAGCCGCTGACGTGCTCGCCTACTTCGAACGACCCGGCACCAGCAACGGGCCGACCGAGGCGCTCAACGGACGGCTCGAACACCTGCGCGGCTCCGCACTCGGGTTCCGCAACCTGACCAACTACATCGCCCGAAGCCTGCTCGAGACCGGCGGCTTCAGACCCCAACTCCTACACCCCCGATTGGGATGAGCCGTTTTCTTGTCGCTACGTGCACACTAACGAGTCGTTCGACCGCGATACTTGGGTGCGGCTCAACGCGGACTATCCCGGTTTCCACAATTTCGTTCTTCTGGATTGGGTAGCCAACGGTGATCGCGCGGCAGGTCGAGCGCACGTAACGGGAGTGAGCCAAGGACAAGTGCAGCATTTCGAAGTCGCAACCTTCATCACGGTGCGCGATCAACTCATCATCGATATGACAGAAGTCTGGACGGGCGTCGAAGAAACCGCGCCCGAGGGAACCCGGCCCTATTGAGGGGTGATGTCTTACATACCATCGTTATTGAACGCACCAGGCGAAGTGCCACGGTCGAGGGCTCATGCTCGTCATATAGAACTGGCCACAGGGTTTTTGGTCCTGTGACCAGTCCGTACAGGGCTGACTGCTTAACCCTGCGCCTGACCTGCTAGTGATCGAAGTGTGTTGCCGGTTGTGAATTGGCGTTTGAGCTGGCGACGATCTGCCCGGCGAGATCGCGCAGTTTGACGTTCCGGTGTGAAGACGCCTTCTTCAGGTACTCGAATGCGTCGGTTTGGCTGCACCGGCTCTGACACATGATGATGCCGATAGCGATATCGATAGCGGTGCGTGATTCCATCGCCGTGGCCAGGTCCTCGGCATGCTCGCTGTGATGTGCGATCCGCACAGCCAGGCGCAGCGACCGGGAAGCCTCCCCTGCATAGGCTCTTGCACGTTCCATGGCTTCATTCCCAAATTTGTTTGGAGCATCCGAGTACAGGTTCAGTGCAGCTTTCGCATCCCCTGCCAAATCGAAAGGGACCGCGAGAATCGAACGCATCCCGTGCCCGCTGATTGCATCCATATACTCCGGCCAACGTGCTTCCCGTTCAACGTCCGGGATATCGACAGTGGCCTGCTCGCGGGCAGCGCTCAAGCAGGGCCCATCATCGTAGCTGTATTGAACCTCATCCATCTTCCGGGCGGATTCGCTACTGGAGGCGACCGTCGCGGCCTTCCGATCACGCAGCAACGTGATCCCACACAAAACCTCTTCCCCTTCACCCAGGGACTGCGCGGCATGGCGGCAGAGTCCATCAAGGAAGTGACCAACGTCCAAAGAATCAAGGACGGCATCTTGAAGGTCATTGGTGCGGGAATCAGCTGGATCGCTGCTCATTGCAGGGGCCCCGGATCTGTCATGCCAGAGCGGCATCAGAAGATAATTTCGACGCCCGGAGCACCAACAGGCGTGCAATGGGAACAAAAACTAGCAACCATGTCGGCGTAGCTGTTTTGACGGCCACTTGCTTAACCGTCACCTCAGTCTAACGGGCCACTTACCGAAGCGTTACCACCTTTGTCAGCACCACCTCAGGCAGACACGCGAGCGGGTACGTAGAGTGAGACGCATACCCGATCCGAGGTGGTTGCTGTGACGAACCATTCACGACTACCAGCACACACACGAATATGAATGCGGTGACAGGGGGAAGCTCCCGCAGAAGGAGCCAGTTCCCGGATGCCTAACGCACGGTTGCACGATGACACTGTTTTGCCGCTGATGATCGACGGCGAGGGACCGGCGTTGCTCGTAACGCTTGGCCTGGATCCGGCCCGCGGCGATCGCGAGCCTCAGCTGAAAATCGCTGACCTTGATCCGGATCTGGGCGGGACTTTGCTGCAATCGCTCACTGAACATTTCACCGTGGTGGCTTTCGATTATGAGCATCACCGGTTGAACCAACCAGCACCACGAACCCTGACACCACAGAATGTAGCCGAAGACCTTCTGGCGGTGGCTGACGCCGCCGGTGTGGGTTCCTTCGCCTATTACGGATCTTCCTGGTTGGGCCTTGCCGGGATTCTCCTCGCGGCATCTTCTGGCAGGGTCACCGCGCTGGTGGTTGGAGGCTTTCCCCCGATCGGGGCGCCGATCGATGCGCTCCATGATTTGGCGGTCCAGGCACACCGCAACGCTGTTGCGCGGGTCCAGACCACAAACCCGGCCACCCCGCACACGTTCGGACAGCCGCAGCCACAACTCCAACCGCTGGGCGGGAAGGAACACGCTCTGTTGCCGATGCGCGCCGCGCAGGCCAGGCAGTTCGTGGCGTTCTTCCGGGCTTTGAAGGACAGTAACGGCGCTGCGGAGGCGGTGCATCGGGTGAATTGCCCGGCATTGTGTTTTATCGGGTCCCAGGACGTTCTGCCCGGCCTGAGCGGGACCATCTCGATGGCCAGCCCGCTACTGGCGAACAGGGAAGAGCTGACGGAAGCTGGTTGGGATGTCCACGTGCTCGATGGCCTGGACCAGCCCGCCGCGATGCAACCGGATGTCGTTCTTCCGCTGGTTCTTCCCTGGCTTCAGGAGAATCTTTCCGGCCTGGACACCACCGGGGCTGTATCGGTTGGGCAGCGCAGCGGGAATCCGACCAGTGGGTAAGATCTCAACCCGGTGATCTGTCTATCATCAACGAAGCTGGGGTGGGCATCTACGATTGCTTGTTATGAACCTGCTCTCCGATCCCGTCGTGGGCAATGTGATCCAGATCGTTCTGATCGTGCTGACCGTGCTGGGCCTGTGGGTTGCGTTACTCAACGGTAAGAAGGGCCGCGAGAACGCGATCCGGCTGGCGATCAGCGACCGGCGTGCCGCTGAGGAACGCACGGAAAGCGATCGGCGGGAAGCCACCGTGACCCTCGAGGACGAGCGGTGGTACCTGAGGGAACAAACCCAGTTGCAGATGCAGTTGGATCATGCGCTGAAGCTGGTCCAGACAGCTGAGAATTACCCAGTGCACGATGTCCATGCGATGAAGCACTGGGGTCTGTCGATGCGGGCATCGATCATCGTTCTGGGCCAGGACGCAGCGCCGGCGGCGTGGTCCGTGTTTATTGACCGGGCGCGTTCCTGGGATGAGGGCCGAGAAGACGTGCTCCGCGAGATCAATGACCTGGCTATCCAGGCGGCACGAACACTGAATTGTTCCTCCTGTGTCCATGTCCACCGCATGCCGTCGACGGGCCGGGCGTGACGGGCACGGCTCCGGATGGAGCGTCTGCGTGCCGTGCCGCCGATTTGGTGGCTACGCGGGAAGAGTTGGCGGCGGCCGTCTTGGAGATCCGTGCACGGTATGAGGGCTGTGGGCCCGAGCGCGGAGGGTCAGGAGCTGCTCAGCGCAGCTGTGAAGGACCTTGAAGACATGGACGCCAAGCTGCTTCATCGACGGGAAAGGGACTAACACCCATCCTGGTCAACGCGCACAAGGTATTCCTGCCAGCAGCGTGCTGCCCGTGCTCTTTATACTGATCTTTTGAGACCGTTCCGGCTGATCTTGCTCTGACCGGGAACCGCACCACTTTGGGGCGCAAACTTTTGACCCACGATCACACACCGAACCCAGCCCAGGAACGCCCCGTGATTGAGGGCGGTGACTGGGTACGGATCCGGTTTTGGCGCACCGCGCTGGGATTCTTTGTCCCGGTAGCGGTTCTCAGCGTTGCCAGCGGCGCCCTGTTCTTCGCCGTTGACGCCGCCACCCCGGAAACGTTCGACCGGATTCACTTCTGGTTCTACTTTTTCGACGTCGGCCGGGAGATCAATGTTCCGACCTGGTTCAGCTCCGGGATGTGGCTGATCGCGGCAGTGCTTACTGGCGTGTATGCCGCCCGGTCCTCCCGCTACCGGATCTCCTGGTGGGTTTTCTCCGTCGTGTGCGTGGTGTTCTCGATCGATGAAATGCTCGAACTCCATGAACGCCTTGACGTCATCGGGCACGAGCTCTCCGTGTTCCTGCCCTTCGATCTTGGCTTCGTCTGGGTCATCCCCGGCGCCGTCATAGCCCTGAGTATTGTGGCGTTCCTGCTGCGCCTGATCATCAGCCTCCCGACCGGTGTCAGGAACGGGTTGCTTCTGGCCGGTTTGGTGTTCATCAGCGGTGCGCTCGGAGTCGAAACCCTGGCCGGTCTCACCCTGGCCTCCGACGGCGTCACCCCGGCATTCTTTGTTTTCACCCTGCTGGAGGAAACCCTTGAAATGGTTGGCATCGCCCTCTGCCTGGCCGCCCTGCTCCACTTGATCGAGTACCGGCCCTCCCCCACCGGTGGCACCACCTACCGCCTGGCAACCAAAACCCCCAGGGCTGCACGACGTCAGACGGCCGCTGCACACCGGCCGAACGCGGCGTAAACCAGGACACCAGTGGGCCTCTGTAGCGGTCCGGTGGTGACGCGTCCCGCCTGGCGTGGGTGCTGGGTTGAAAATTGTGGTGAACCTGCGGGTATCCGCGGCTGCTGTGCGGTCTGGGGGTGTTAGATTCGGGCAGCGCACCGGATGTGGAGCGCCTTTCACACGCTCATTCCTGGGGATACTGATGAACAGAAACATCTTGCACGTCTCCGCCCGGCTTGCTGCCTTCGTGCTTCTCGGCGCAGCCTCCCTGGCCGGGGGTGTGTCACCTGCGGCCAGGGAGGCTGCGCCGAGTAGCACGTATGTGGCTTTGGGAGATTCTTACTCCTCGGGAACCGGAACCCGGTCCTACCTTGCCGATGGCACGAGTTGTCAGCGTTCGGTGTACGCGTACCCGTCGCTGCTGGCTGCCAGCAAGGGGTACAGCCTGAACTTCCGGGCCTGTTCCGGGGCAACGACCTCCGATGTGACAGCCACGCAGCTGGGCGCACTGGGAAGCACCACCAGTTACGTCACCATCAGCGTCGGCGGCAACGACGCCGGGTTCGTCGATGTTCTCACTGAATGCGCGAAGCCGGCGTGGATGAGTAACTGCACGACGGCGATCGACAGGTCCGTGAACATCATCAATAACCAGCTCCCTTCCCGGCTGAGCAGCTTGTACGCGTCGATCCGCACCCGCGCGCCGCAGGCAAAAGTCGTCGTCGCGGGGTACCCGCGGATCTTCAACGGTGAGGACTGCAACGCAGCAACCTGGTTTTCCCCGACCGAGGAATCCCGGCTCAATGCCACCGCTGACCTGCTCAACACCCGCACCGCGGCAGCCGCCGCGGCCGCCGGCTTCACCTTCCGGAACCCCACCCAGGCATTCACCGGCCGGGCGGTGTGCGATGACACCGAATGGATCAACGGGCTCTCCCGGCCGGTCGCCGAGTCCTACCATCCCAACCGGGCAGGCCACACGCACGGATACACCCCGTTGCTGGCAACCAGCCTCACCGGCAGCACTGTCACCGTCACCACAGCAACCCTGCAGGAAGCCGCCGCCAAGGAACAGGAACTCACACACCAGCAGCGGACCTACACCGCCCAGGACAACACCATCACCCCGGAAACCTTCGAAGTACCGGACCTCACCAGCCCCGAAGCGAAGAAAGCGGCCAGCAAAGCCGGCGTGAACCTCAAGGACAAAGCCAGCGTCGACCGCGCCGACCGGCGCCACGAAACCCAACAGAACCGCTCCCGCCCCTGAAAATAGACCACCCACCGGAACACCACCGCACAGCAAACCCACCCGCACGGCCACCGCACGTGTCTGGCGCGATGGCGGGGGTGTGGGCGCGACAGGATGCTGGGCGCACCGTTGAAGCGAGGGTGTATAACTAAGGCAGCTGATCAACCGGCGGGTATAGGAGACAAAATGGCAGCTGCTCCAGGATCCGACGACACTAACCGAGGAAGCACACCGGTTCCTTCGAAGGCGGCAGCCGCTGCGCGGAAGGTCAAACGCGACGCAGAGGAACTCGAAGGAGCTGTGGAAGAAATCCCGCGCCCCTTTACCTCTCACACGATCATCGCGAACCTTGCCGATGCTGAGGAATCCTTGGCTGAGTCCGTGCAGGAACTGGCTATCTGGCACGGTCAGGCCTCCGATGGGACCCACTTCGCGGAATCAGGCGGGAAAGGGCCGGGCCGGCACAGCCGGGGCGGCCGTAAAACTCGACGAAGCAGCGGAACTGGCACTCGAACTCAAACACAAGCTTGAAGAAGCCCTCGACGAGAACGGCAAAGTGCGCTGGCTCGACCGGCCCGCAGATCCTCCCGCCGTATCTGAGCCAGACGATGAGGAACGAAGCGGCCTCAGGTAAACGTTCTGAGCCTCCTGCCGCCGTGGTGATGCACTTCCTCAGAGCAGTGTTTCGTGGGCTGCGGTGAGCGCGGTAATGAGCCGTTCCATCCGTGCGATACCTGCGAACCTGCCGGCATTGTCTGTGACCAGGACCGGGTCGAAGCGTTCCACGTCGGGGCGGGTCATGCACCGTGCCAGTGCCTCATGCACGGGGGTGTCAAGGTTCGCGCGCATCCCATCGTTCACCACGCCCATCGCCGCCCCGGCTGCGTGCACGAGGCATACCGGTCGGCGGTTTTCCCCGTCGACGAGGACCACTGTCTGCAGTCGTGGGTCGCTGGCGAACACGCCAGCGGCTTCCTCGACCGTGTGGACGGTCACGGCCGGTTCGGTGATTGCCCGCAACGTGGTGGAGTGCTCCACCTGGTTCCGTGAGGCCAGCCGCAGCGCCGCTTCCCCGGCAATCCTGGCCCACGGATCTCCCGGCCGCCCCAGGTAGTAGCCCTGTACCAGCGGCACACCGAGCCCGGCCAGAGCGTCCAGTTCCTCCGCGGTTTCGACTCCCTCGGCCAGGATCCAGGCATCGACGCGGCTGGCGAAGGTCCCGAGCATCTCGATGAGAGCGCGTTTAGCTTCGTCCCGGTCCACGTCATGGATCAGGTCGCGGTCGATCTTGATAATCGCTGGGCGCAGTGAGAGCAGGTGCCGGAGCCCGGCATACCCGGCGCCGGCGTCATCCACAGCGATGAGGGCACCGGCTGAACGGAGCTGGTTCAGATCCGGTTCGAGGTCACGGTAGGAATCGATTGCCGCCTGCTCGGTCAGTTCCACGACCAGACCGGCCAGGTTCCCCTCCTCCCGCCAGATCCGCCGGATGAGCTCGGAGTTGAGCAGGTCCGGTGAGATGTTCACGGTGAGAAAGCAGTTCGGCGGCAGGTGTCGACGTGCTGAGAGCGCCGCCCGGAGGGTGGCGGCCTCCAACTGATCCGATACGCTGAGCGCCCGGGCCGCAGCGAACCAGGTCTCCGGGTTCTTCTCTGTGTATCCGGGGAACCTGGCTAGGGCCTCGTAGCCCACGACCGTTCCCCGGGCACAGTCGATGATCGGCTGGTACGCGGCGCTCAGGCCGTGCCCGTCCGCGGCAAGAGCCAACCGGGAAGCCCATCCTGCCTGCGCGCCGTCCAGGATGCGCATCGGTTGCAGCGAGGAAACCTATGACCCCACGGTAACGATCGAGCGGCGCACCGATTCGACCAGCCCCGCAGGAACCTCATGCATACCGTGGACCGTGCGGGCGTGCGAGGCGACCTCGACAAGGACCTCGTCCTCCGTGCTGCACACCCAACGGGCCTCGCAACCGGGAACCACGTCACCACAAGCAAACGACTTCACAACATTTCCTCCAACGGAACAGTGAAACAAACAGCGAAGAAACAGACAGCAAAACAGGGACTGATCAAACTGCTGCCACTTCTTCGTCGCAGTGCCAGTAATGGATGAGTCATCAGCTTCAACAACTCAAAAAACTTTGTGTGCTGAAGATAGCAGGCTTCACAAATCCAGCACCCTTCACGGGTGTTCTCGCGGAAATCAGCGGTTATGATACTGAACGGCCCGCGGCGTTACCGCCCCCGGCCTCCCAGGTCTAGCAGCAGGCCTGACTACATTACCGTCTGATAGGTGCCCATGAGCAGCAGACTAGACCCTTCTGAATCGTTCCCCGATGATCTTGCCGAACTTGAGCTTCCCGAGGTGGAAGTCCTCAACAGCAAAGTGCACCGGGAACTGGAATTCGAGTACACCCGAAACGGTATCCCGGCAATGGAGACCGAGTTCCGAAAAGAAGAACTCACCGAGGAACTCGACCGGCGTGACGCCGCAGCCGATAAGCGTGAAGCCGCCACCGATGAGCGGGAAACCGCATAAGAAGCTCCCTCTTCCCGACGCCAGGGTGTCCCTAGGTTGAGGGTTTCTTGCCCCAAAGCACCCGGTTTTCCTCCCAAGAATTTCGGTCTAGGCCGGTAAGGTTGCCTACCACGTCCTGCCTCACCGGGTCGGGCGTCCCGAGGGGAGTTGAACGTCGATGGAGATGGACACCTGGTCGGTAAGCCGGCTGCTGAGCACCGCCGCCCGATTGAACGAACGGTATGACAATGAGCGACTGGGCGCCCATGGCATCACCCACGCCGGGATGACCCTGCTACGGGTACTTGACGTACGGGAGGCGATCAGCCAGGCGCGGCTGGCCGCCCTGCTCCACATTCAACCCCAAACCGCGGGGAAAACCCTGGCCCGGCTAGAACTGCGCGGCCTCGTCCAACGGGACCGCACCGAAGACGACCGGCGCCTCACCCTGGTGAAACTCACCCCAAGCGGGCACGATCTCCTGGCAGCCCTGGACGCTGAGGAACGACAACTCGAGGAATCCACCGGCCTATCAGATGAGGACCTGCGCAACGCGTTGCAGTCCATCATCGCCTCCCTGCGCCCCGACGCTTTCCATACCAACCACGAACCCGCGCTAGGTGAAACCCCTGGGCCGGATCCGCTGCTGGCACTGCTGCGCTGAGCAAGTGTCCACTGTCAGGAACCCGCACGCGAGACCGTCAAGGGTGTAGGGGCCAGCGGTCATACTGGACGACCAGTTGCCGGCCCCTACACGGAATCAGGGTATAGACCCGCTCCGATTCCACACCACCTCAGGTGCCCGTTCAGCGTACCGAGTGATTCACTAGACCCGTCAAGACACCAAGCCGTCACCGTCCGTGCCCCGAATGATCTTTAGATGGGTTCACTAAGCTGGGAGTCGTTTCTGCTCGATCAGCTCTGAGTTACGGGGAAAATCAGTGTCGATACGCACCATAAACCGGTTCCAAGTCCTACCCCGGCCGGATGGAATTGTGCATGTCCGCTGGGACACCGGGTGCGCGCTCGATGAAAACGATGCCCGCAGCCTCATCGACACCCTCACAACACTCGGCGGCGAATTCGGCGGTGTTGACCGGCTCCTCGTGGACATGGCCGCTCCGGCATCCATCAGCCTGGAAGCGCGAAAGGTTTTTTGGGCCGCAACCTGTATGAACCGACTGGCGATCCTCGGAAAGACCTCCATGGATCACGTGCTCGTCGCCTTCGCACTCACCGCACCAGTTCCCACCCAGTTCTTCCTCACGGAAGACACCGCGATCACCTGGCTGCGCGGTGACAGCGACTGATGACGGCGGCGACTGATACCGTGCTGCACACCATTCGGGAGTGAGAAGGTGGTGCCGGCGGCTTTGAGAACTTGGGGAAACTCGGACCGCCGGCACCTGAGAACCGCAGTCTCGGGACGGCTCTCTTGCTCGCACACTCAGGAAGTGCACACTACTAAGTGTGCTGATAATCCTTGAAGACAAGGTGAGTTGCTGCTCCTGAGCAGAGATATATCTGCACGGAACTCATTCGCTTTCATTCTTTTCGTCAAAGTCTCGAGCGACTTCTTGTAGGGCCGCTAGGTGTTCGTTGAAGGCAGACCGACCCGCGCTGGTGGGACGCAGTCAGTCATACTGTTCGGTCCTTGAACACCACGAAAGCTATCCCGCCCAACTTGAGCAGCACGTCCCATCCCGTCAATCTGCAAGAAAGGCATCCGCCTGCGACGAACGTCAAGAGAATCTATAGCGTCTACGCTGCTGGGCCCGACGACCCTGCCCTGCCTACCTGGCACCAGAAAAGGTAAGTATGCTGACCTTTCTGGAGGAGAGGGGGCGGGTATGGAGTCAGTGCACGAGCAGTCGGCCGAGTTTTCACACGATCTACTCGCCCATGCTTCGCGGTTGCTGGTTCAGACCTGGAACCAGTATTTGACCGGAGTGGGTGTTACCTATGCCGGTTACCTGGCTTTATCGGCGGCTGCCGAGAGGCCTATCGCCCATCAGGCCGCGCTGGCTGAAGCCCTCCATGTCCGCACGCCAACTATCGGATACACGCTGGACCGTCTGGAGCATCAAGGCCATGTGAGAACGTTCCGCAGATCCGCCGACATGAGGTACCGGATGGTGCGCGTCACCACTCGCGGGCATGAAATCCTGCGAAAAGGTCAGGAGATTGAGAGGTCGCTTCTGGCTGGCGCCGAAGGATTGCGGGCTCAACTCCTCCAACTCCTCCCCCAATTGCTACAGCAACCAGGAGCCGCGTAACCCATCAGTTACCTGCCAAATAACCATAATTGGGCAGGCCTCCTAGTAATAAGCATGCTTCCTATTCAGGGATGTTTGTGGTTACGGTTAGGTCACGCAAAAGGGTGCCGACGCAATCGGCACCCATAATTTCCGTTCAAATTTGGAGGTCTTGATGGAAGAAACACTGCGAAGCGGTCTAGCGACCGTCGTCGAATTCGTTCCGAAGCTGTTGCTGTTCCTGGTCATCCTGATCGTGGGACTACTCATCGCCAAAGCCATCTCCAAGGCCCTGTCCAAGCTCCTTGAGCGGGTCGGATTCGACCGTGCCGTGGAGCGCGGCGGAGTGAAGAAAGCGCTGGCGAAATCCTCGCTGGATGCCAGCGATATCATCGCGAAAATCCTCTACTACACCCTCGTATTGTTCGTGCTGCAATTCGCCTTCGGTGTCTTCGGACCCAACCCGGTCAGCGACCTGCTGCGCGGAATCATCGCGTTCCTGCCGAAGATCATCGTTGCGATCATCATCGTGATCATCGCCGCAGCCATTGCAGCAGCGGTCAAGAGCCTGATCCAGAACACCCTGGGCGGGCTCTCCTACGGCAAGGTCCTGGCAAACATCGCCAGCATCTTCATCCTCGGCCTTGGCATCATCGCAGCCCTGAACCAGGTCGAGATCGCCACCACGGTCACCACTCCGATCCTAATTGCAGTACTGTCCGCGATTGTCGGCGTCATCATCGTCGGTGTCGGCGGCGGACTGATCAAGCCGATGTCACAGCGCTGGGAAACCTACCTCAACAAAGCTGAGGAAGAAGCACCCCGGGTGAAGGCCGAAGCACAGACCTCTCCGTCCGCGAAGGACCAGCTCGAGAGCAAGGCCCAGCAGGAGAAGGCCAAGACCCAGGCCAATGACGGATCCGGCGCCCACCGCGTCTAACCACCGCTCAGAACCCTCCCTCCGCAGTATCGACTGCACTATCACTGACAAGGAGAACACCATGATTTCCCAGGACAACATCAACCAGATCCTCGAAGCCGGCGGTCAGGTCCTCGACAACGACGGCGACAAGATCGGCAAGGTCGGCCAGATCTACGTCGACGACCACACAGGCAACCCGAGCTGGGTCACCATCAACACCGGCCTCTTCGGCTCCAACGAGTCCTTCGCACCCCTGGAAGGAGCGTCCCTGGAAGGTAACGACGTCCGCGTCGCCTACGACAAGTCAAAGGTCAAGGACGCTCCCAACGTCGCGCCCGATGGGCACCTCAGCGAGCAGGAAGAAGCCGAGCTCTACCGCTACTACGGGCTCTCCACCGACAGCTACGCCACCGGGGATTACGATCGCACCGACCATGACCGCACCGACTACGACACTGGCCGCACTACTGATCGTGGGGCTGTTGGCCACGACACCTCGGGCCCGACGACCGATGACGCAATGACCCGCTCCGAAGAGCATCTCCGGGTCGGTACGGAGAGCCGGGAAGCCGGCCGGGCCCGGCTGCGCAAATACGTGGTCACCGAGAACGTCACCAAGACCGTTCCCGTGCAGCGTGAAGAGGTCCGGGTCGAGCGCGAGCCGATCACCGACGCCAACCGTGGCGATGCCTACGACGGTCCAGCGATCAGCGAAGAAGAGCACGAAGTCACCCTCCACGAAGAGCGCCCCGTCGTGGAAAAGGAAGCTGTACCGGTCGAGCGGGTTCGCCTGGATAAGGAAACCGTCACCGAGCAGCAGACAGTGAACGAGGAAGTCCGCAAGGAACAAATCGACTCCGACGACATCGACACCACCCGCGGCGACCGCCGCTGATAACTATCGGTGCCGGGCGCTGCTTTGGGCGTCCGGCACCTCGCATTTCAGGGAGACATCATGAGCACCAGCGCAGGATCAGCCCATGACGGGTCCGACGATAACGACCAGACCTCAGGCAGGCATTACAGCAATGATGGCGGCGACCGGCGGCGCGGCGACGCGGACCGGGATCAGCGGGACCATCTGCTGGAACGTGAAAAGGAAGAGTTCGGCGGCGTCAAGATCGGCTCGGCGTTCTTCGGCTGGCTCACCGCCATCGGCACCGCTGTCCTCCTCACCGCCCTGGCAGCCGCGCTCGGCGCCGTGGTGGGGAACGTGACCAACACCGACGACGCCAGCCAGGCAACCCAGGATCCACAACAGGCAGGCATTATCGGAGCCATCATCCTGGCAGTGATCCTATTCATCGCCTACTACTGCGGCGGATACGTCGCCGGGCGGATGGCACGGTTCAACGGCATGAAGCAGGGCATTGCGGTCTGGGTCTGGGCGATCGTCATCGCGGTCATCGTGGGCATCCTCGGCGCCATCGCCGGATCCCAGTTCAACATCCTGGCCCAGCTGAACAGCTTTCCGCAGATCCCCAACGCGGAGAACATGACCACCGCGGGAATCATCTCAGCGATCATCGCCGCCGTCGTCGCCCTCATCGGAGCGATCCTCGGCGGACTTGCCGGCATGCACTTCCACCGCAAGGTCGACAAAGCCAACCTCGTCGACAACCACTAAACCCACCGAACCACAGCAAGTCAACAGACAAGAAGGAGACGCACACCATGAACATTGACAAGCAACAGATCATCGACCTGCTGAAAAACCGTGGAGACCAGGACAAGGCCGACCAGGCACAGCAGGAACTCCCCGACCAGGTCGACACCGACCAGGACAAGGGCATGTTGGACAAGTTCGGCATCAACCCCCAGGACCTGCTCGGCAAGCTCGGCGGCGGATTCGGCGGCCTCGGCGGCTGATCCGCCCCTAACTAGTCACACAACGCCGGTTGTTCTGCAGGACCCTGTGATGGGTCCGGCAGGGCAACCGGCATTGTCTCGCGAGGAACGATGAGAACGTACCGCCGCCTCTGGATGACCGGATGGCTCTTCACCGCAATCATCGGCACCGCAATAAGCACCATCAGCCTGCCCTGGTTGGGCCTGACCATGCTTGCGCTCTTCGGCACCGCTGCCGGTGCCCTCGCTCTCACCCTGCGCCGGCATTACGGGCATCCCACCGGACACAGTGAATCCGCTGGATCGGTGGCTACGGTTGCCACTCACGCAGGGATCGGAACCATAGCCATGCTGGGAATAGCCGGACTGAGAACGTTGCTGGGCTCCTTCACCCTGTTATTACTCGTCATCATGGCGGTCACTTCCCCCGGGGCGCTCCGCAGAATCCACCATGCCACCCGGACAACCGACATATCGACAGGTGCACTGTCAGATCCGGCACTGGATCATGAGCATCATTCCGTTGTTCACACCGGCCGCCCTGGGACGAAAAGTATGCCCGTCTCCGAGTCGTTGCACGAGCTCAGCGACGCCGGATTGTGCAGGGCCTGGCGTACGACTTATCTACCCGTTCGCGAAGCCTCCGACGCCGCAACTTTGGAACAGTTGTATTTGTTCTGTCAATCCTGCTTGGATGAGTTGGAACGTCGCAACGCTCACGCTCTCAACGCCTGGCTGAACGCCGGTGCCAGGGCCTCAGGAAACCCCGCCACATTCCTCGCCTCGCCCGGTGAGGACGGGGAAAACCACACCGGCACCCGCAGACCTTGACAATCCCTGTCACCAGCCCCCTGCTTCTTCTGTGCGGGGGCTGGTACGACCGTGCAGATAGTCTGGGGCAGGCAAAAAAATAACCCCGGCCGCATCATGGCTCATGTCCAGAGAGGCGGGTCCGGGGACTTCACTCACTAGTGAAGCAAGGAGCCTCGTTCGTGAACAAGCCGCCGACGAGACTCATCTAAAGTGCCCGCGAAACACCCTCGGTGCCTCAAGTAAGGATGCCCGCGAAACGGTGACCCTCGTGAGGTATGAGGAGTGAACTGTCGATGACGTCTCGTGCTGAGGTCACCTCGAGGTATGCGCAGGCGTACGTGAAGGCGCCGAAGAAGGATAAGGGCCGGATCCTCAAGGAGGTGGTGGGAGTGACGGGCTGGTCGCGGGATAACGCCCGGCGGCGGCTCACCAAGGCGGCGAAACAGCCTCCTGGGGTTGGTCGTGAGATCGCGCAGAAGCCGAGGAAACCGCGGCCACCGAAGTACTCCTACGACGCGCTGAAGGTGCTCCAGCGGGTGTGGGCCGCCTCTGGTGGGCAATGCGGGAAGTATCTTGTGGTTTCGATGCGCATCCAGCTCGATCTGCTCGAAGCGCACGGCGAGCTCATCGATGGCGTCGAGCGGTATGGACCGGAGGTGCGCACCGAACTCTTAGCGATGAGCGCGGCGTCGATCGACCGATATTTGAAGCCGGCGAAAGCGGGGGATCAGATCCGGGGAGTGTCAACGACGAAGCCCTCACCGCTGCTGCGGTCCTCGATCACGATCCGCAGAGCCGGTGACGAGGTCGAGGCCGAACCGGGGTTCTTCGAGGGTGACACGGTCGCGCACTGCGGGCCGACGTTGCAGGGCGAGTTCGCCCGCACGCTGAACCTTCGGCTTACGGCACGGTTACTTCGCGGCGTAATCGATGGAAAGCAGTCCGGAATCGCTGGCGGGCCCCTTATACGGTGGGTTCGGGCGGACGGGGACCGGCCGCGTCGGTTGAGGGGTCTTCGTTTGCTCCGTCAAAGAACCGCCGGGCTCGAGGCAGCCAAAGTGGGCCGATCAGAATGACCGGTACGAGGAAGATTAGCCACTTCCAAGATGGTGGCCATGAGAAACCTAGCCCACAGGTCAGGACGGAATAGCTCATGTAATAGCGCATCTTCTGGTCACCATCTTTGAGTGTTTGAGCGAAGCTGGCGCCGAACACGGAAAGCAGCAGCAGGATGATCCCAAGCAACCAGGGCACCCATGTCGGTCCTGATTCTCCCGCCATATCCAACAAAACGAAGATGCCCATAATGTCTACTACCGCTATGGCCACTAGGAGGGCCCAAAAAACGAAAACCACCTCTAAGGGAGGCTTCCGCCTCTCCTCCTTAACACTCACTGGTCCTTCATTCGGCTTGGCATGACCAGAGCGTAAACCATTGCCAAGTCCAAAGCTTCTAGCCATCTGCGGTATCGGTAACGGAGGCGCCGAACTAGGCTGACACACAATTAGCATTCTTGGAGGGGCACCATGCAGGAATTAGCCGTAATTGCTTCGATAGTTTTTGGCATCTTGTTGGTCGCGGCGGTGATCCTACTACTGATATTGAGCCGCAGAACCACTAAAACTCGGACAGCTACACAGACCCGTGGTGTACAAACTAAAGGCACCGAAGCGAGTTTGGAGTTCTCCAGCAGAGAGGATTTGCAGACCCTGCAAGGACACGTTCGATCCTTGCTCTCATCCAATCACCGGTATGCCGATCTTCGAGAGTTGCCGAATGGGTTCACGCTCCGAGTTAAGGGAAACTTCTGGACCTTAGGCACTACGATCGAGTGCACCGTCGAGCCAGTACCAGAAGGATTACGCGGGCAGGCCACAGCGCAGCCGCGTCTCAAAACGACGATGGTTGACTACGGACAAAGTGGCAAAGAACTACTGGACTTCCTTGATGAGATCCCTATCGATCACAACTTGACCAAATAGGTCAGCCCCGGTGCTTTGATGGTTCGGTTTACGGGCGGTTCTAGCGGCTCCTGCTTGATGTGTCGGTGCCAGCGCTTAGAGTGCGAGTGTGATTGAGGAGAGCTACCCGCGAGCAGTTGCCCACGTCCGTTCTGCCCAGCAAGGTAGGTCAGAGATGGCCGCACTTTGGAGCTCGGCTCTGAACGAGCAGTTCATGGGTGCAATGGTGAACGTTAATGACGAAGGCTCTGGGACCATCACCGCTTCCGTCGAGTGGCCTGACGGTCTACGCGATGAGCTAACCCGACGCTTTGCGGCGTGCATCAATGAATTGTGGTCGGCGCTGGACTCGCTAATCACGGAGACGGTGCAGTTGTTCTCCTCCAGTCGCACGCCACGCGATCAGGATGTTCAGCGATACTGGCCAACTGCGAATTCCCAAGAGAACCTCGAGCTTTTATTGGCACAGGCGTGCATCAACGGGGTGCTGCGGACGCACGCTGACATTGTTCTAAGCACGCAGCCATTCCTTCCCGACTCAGAGATAGAACAGATACAACGCATTCAGAAGGGAATGCGGCAACTCCTGACATGGACCGAAGCGCTGGATGCCGGTGCGAACATCACCGTTTGGGCGACTCCAATTAATCCGACTGTCTCTACTGAACCAAACAGCGAGGGCATCGAGTGCATCCCCGGCTCGTCTTTCGACCTCGGAAGTAGGACGGAAGGAGTAGTTGCCGACTTTCGTGTACCTGCGTATCAGCGGGGCATGCGAGTATTTGGCCGTCCAGGCACGCTATTGGACCTAGGGTTTGCTGCGGACTTCGTTCCAGTCCAGGCGGACGACACGCTCGATTCGCGGTTGCGAGAGGTTCTGGAGGTAGTCATTCTGCTGCATGCTCACTTCGCGTCTGTTTCAGGCAAGGTGCGCGGCATACGAGCTCTTCCTATCGAATCTCTCAATCGAGACGATCTGTGGAGGAGTGCATCAGAGTCCCCGCGCCTTTGGGAACAGTCGGAGCTTGCAGGCTTGACTGAGACTGGTGCTCGTGTGGCTGTCGTCATCGATCCAAATCCGAGCGAACTTGTACTACTCGTGCCGACTGAGGACGGTGTGTTTGAGCCGGCGGATCCCTAATGCCACGAAGCTTCGAGCGTCCGACACTGTGGGTATCGCCGCAGAACGTGCAGTTCATGAAGCTGTAGCCACATGGGGATTACCGGACTTCGTGATGAAACCACAGGTAGAACGCAAGGGATCAGGCGTGCGAGAAGTCGGCGACGGTCTCCTAGTTGCTGGGGAGGTGGGGGCGATCGTCCAGGTGAAGGGCCGTAGCGCGGACCTGTCCACGGCAGACAAGGAAGCCAGATGGATCGATAAGAACGCCGCAAAGGCGACTAAGCAGGTTCAGGGGACCTATCGGCGACTTCAGCAGTCAGCGATAAACCTTGAGAACGGCCGCGGGCGCCTTCTGTGCATCGACGGCAGAGCTGTGCAGTGGGTAGGCGTTGTCGTCATCGACCATCCTAAGATTCCAGAGCAGCATCCCCTCGGAGTGACAGAGGGTTCACTCCCTACCATCGTGCTAACTAGGAGAGACTGGGAGTTTCTTTTTGAACAGCTCAAAACCACGAGTGCAGTCATTCGCTACTTGATTCGAGTTGAAACTTCGACTGAGTACCTAGGCGAGGAACCCTATCGATACTTCGATCTAGCGTCACTTGATGCCGCCGTTTCATTAACCGATTCCAATCCAGCTGATCCAAAGATCGAAGAACTAGGCACGCGGTTCAGCTACCCCTTGTTGCCCATGGAACCAGCGGGTGCGCAGTATCCGAGCGAATTTGGGTTAACCAGGCTAATCTGCGAGGACATCGCCAGCATCGACGGCGACGAATGCACGCCCGAGATGAGAGTCGAGGTTCTCGCCGCTATCGATGCGCTCCCGATAGCTTCACGAGTAGAGCTCGGAAGCCTTCTTCTTGGCGAACTCAACGCAAACCACGAGTCAGGCAGTATTCGATGGAGATCCCGGACGTTCCTGCCGTCCGCCCCGGGCGGATATCAGGTCTCCTTCGTAGTTTGTTCGGTCTACAGCGAAGCGACTGCGGATGCGTTCAAGGCATGGCTAATGCTCCGTCATACCGAGCGCGGCCAGAACGAGAACATCACTGAAGCTCGATCAATCGCGGTTCTGCTGACCCCACGCCTAGATGATTTTCGGCCGTGGGACACGACTTTGCTCGTGGTCGAGGGTGATTTCCAACTGTCGAATGAACAATTGGTTAGCTACACGGCGCTCTGGGGAAAACGGGAAGAACATGGGGCGCTGACGAGGAGCTTGGAGTAGCGAGGCGGGCGGCACACCGCCCGCATACAGTGCGATCAAGAGGTACGCAGGGCTGTTACCTCGGCCCTGGTGTGCGGTGAGCGGATCGCTTGCGGTGATGCCAATCCTCTCCCGTCGAGCACCGCAGGTTATCGTCCATGTATGCGCGAAATTTTCGTCGTCGCCCATCCCGAGGCCACGCATGTCACAGAGAATTTGGTCGGCGGCTGGTACGACTCATCCTTAACGGAGCGAGGAACCCACGATGCACATCGAGTTGCCCAGCGTCTATTGCAGATCATCCCGGAATCGACAGGGTTGCACCTCGCAACTTCTGACCTGCGGCGCGCCCGACAAACTGCCGACCCGATCGGGCGGGCGTTCGGCGTCCAGCCCCTGATGGACACCGATCTACGGGAGCGCTCTTACGGCGATGCCGAAGGGACTCCGCCTGGTACAACGGTCTTCCTAGCCCCTCCTGCCGATGAATCACGGATGGATCATCACCCGGGAACGCCCGGAACTGAAACGCGGCGCGAGTGGGCCACCCGCGCCTATAGGGCGCTCGACCGAGTGCAGCAGGCAGGGGTTGAGCGCGCCATCATCGTTACCCATGGAGGTACCCTGACTTACCTCCTCACAGCATGGATTGGCCTGCCTGTAGGCCACGCTGGATACGCGAAATTCTCTACAACACCTGGAGGGATCACGCACCTACGAGAGGATGACCTCACTCACGATCGCCAGGTAATCACCCTTAACGACACAACCCACCTCACATAATCCATCCAATGTCTAGCGGTCCGTGCACGTTTCGCCCGCTACTCACACTTGACCCTAAAAAGGTCTTCCACCACCTCCCGGCCCATTGACCTTGCACGGGAAGGAACGGTGGAGGATCCGCTTGTATAGGACGAGTCAATAAGAGGGATCGCCCGATCGAATTTTAGGTTGGGTGAACCATCGTGCGGATGGGGCGCATGACGTGCATAGCAACTGTCAGCAGCGCGGACAGGGCGGCGAAGGCGAGGAACGTTCCGCTGTAGCCGATGAAGTCGATCAGCAATCCAGCTCCCAGTGGTCCGAGCGGGGTGAAGATGCCGGCGACCAGGAGCATGGCGCTGAGGACTTTGCCTTGCAGTTCCTTGGGAGTGATGTGTATCTGGACTGCGACGAACATCGCGTTCGCAGGAGTAGCTGTCAGGTAGATCAGGCCGATCAGCAGACCTGCGGGGATGGTGGAGTCCACGCCCGCCAGGGCCAGCAGGGAAAGCGTCGCGGTCCACCCGAAGCCAGTGACCAGGAGAACCGGGCTCAGGCGCTTCTGAATGAGTGGCGCGATCACGGCTCCGGCGATGCCGCCGGCAGCGCCGAGGGCGAAGATCAGCCCAAGTTCCGATGTTGGTGTGCCGCGGGCGGTGAGTCCGGCGATCAAGGCTAGGGCGAGCCCGGAAAAGATGAACTGGAATCCGGCCGCGCAGATCATACTGGCCCGGAGGAACGCGTCGCCCCAGAAGTAGCGGAGCCCTATGAACAGTTCGGAGCGGATCTTCGCGTGGCCATCTGCTGGGGGTGTCCCGGTCATCGGATCTTTGATGGATCGGATGAGCAGGGCACTGAGCAGGTAGGACAGGGCATGGGTCAGAAAGGGGAGGAACCGTTGGACCGAGTAGAGGAGCCCGCCTGCCGGTTGTCCGACGAGGCCGACGGCGTGTCCTCTGCCTTCATTCAGGGCGAAGGCTTGCGGTAGCTGATCCGGTGGGACAACGTGGCGGACGGCCACACTCTGCGCTGCATCCGAGAAGACACCACAGATTCCGGTCACCAGCGCGGTGAGAAGCAGTTGAATGAAGGTCAAACGGTCGGCAATCAGCGCCACACACACCATGCCGGCGGCAACGGCGCGGACGAGGTCAGCCACCACCAGTAGCCGACGCAAGGGAACCCGGTCGATGAGGACTCCCGCGGGGAGCCTGAAAATTGTTCCTGCCCCCAGGCCCACGAACCCAACGAGCCCTGCAAGAGTGGCAGATTCGGTGACAGCGAGGGTCACGATTGGATAGGCGATAGCGGCGACGCTGGACCCGAACGAGGAAAACGCGTGCCCTACCCAGAGCAGCAGGAAGTTCCTACTCATGCCCAGTGACGTACCCCCGCTACTCCCCATTATTCGCTCATCCTATCGGCGCACGGCGCACGGCGAACCGCTTCACGCTAACCGGACCGCTATCGAAGAAACGGAGACTCTTTCAATCTGTCGGTGCTGCGCTGACGTAGGTTGGTCGGATGGGCTTGAATCTGCTGGAGACAGCCGCTGCAGAGCTGGAAGAGGCATGGGCGGCACACGCCGATCCAATACAGCGGGACACTCTGGAGAGAGTGTCGTTGCATCTCGACGAGCACGGACGTCACGCTCTCGCCAAAGCTGGTCACCCGGTACATCTGACCGCCAGTTGCTTCGTCTTCGACGAAATGCTTGAACAAACGCTTCTGACCTTTCACCGCAAAGGTCAGTTCTGGGTCCAGCTTGGTGGACACATCGAGGACCAGGATGCATCCCTACGCGAAGCTGCCCGGCGTGAGTTCCGCGAGGAATCGGGCATCAGCGCTGAACTTTGGTTTTCCACGGCTCCTCTGGACGCTGATATCCATGACGTCTCCTCAGCGTTTGGTACCTGCAGGACGCACGTCGACTTGGCCTTCGGTGCCGTAGTGCCCCGAGACTCGATGATTGCGGTCAGTGAGGAAAGTGATGATCTTAGTTGGCGGGCCGTCACTGACCTTCCCTCGGGCGCGGTTCCCGGTCTCGCAGGTCGTGCAGAACGCATCCGTAAATTGATAAGGCACGAGCAAGCCTCCAAGCACTAGATGCACCATACGTGCGGTGAGGGATCGCCTTCCTCAGCGCGTTCCGCTGATGATTTTGAGCGGTTTGATACGTTCCGCACAAGACACTCGGACGAGCGGAGCCGTGCCGTCGGAGACGCGATTGTTCTTTCCCGTGTCATCGCACCAGTCAATTTTGTGTGGGTATGCCTCCACAGCGGCCAACCCAGCTGTCGCCTCCGCCGGCACCTCAAAGGTGTAGGTGAACCCGCCCGCATCATTCATCGGCGCTGTTGTCTTGATGATCCTCTTGCCAGCGGCATCTGTAACCGTGACTTGTACCTTGGCATTCTGGCCATAACGCGGATCGCACTCCGAATCGGGAGCTTCGATAGTCACAACGTCCCCAATTGGCGCACTCGTCGGGCTCACCGAATGCATCGGCGGCAAGCAAGGAGGTGCACCCAGCGACGCAGGGCTGCAGCCGGAAAGCGCAGCGCTCAATCCGAGCACGGCCGGCACGAGTGATTTTGTTGCAAGGGATCTCAGCCCTAGGCGGGGCCACTTGGTCTGCCGCTCCATTACCTGATTATGTAGGCAGCTAGATCGCGGTTCTAGCCGAACGGGAATTCGTCTTCGTATCGTTGCCCAAGGAACCCCGTCTTCAGCGTCCGCTGAGGGATGGGCTCAGTATGCGTTTCGTGGTTAGGGAGATGGAATGAGCGGGCCTGCATGGCCGGCAACCAGTTTCCAGGTTCCTTCGTAGACCCAGACTTGAGTCATGGGCATTCGGTATTGGTTCCGCCCGGCGCTATTCGATACGTCGTCCTTCACAGTGCAGGTGAGTACAGCCGCCGTGCCCATCATCGTGATATTCGGCTCTTCAAGAATCTGAGCGTGCCAAGTGTTTTGCCCCTCGGTGTTGGATGCAAGGTAGGTATCGCGGTCAAAGTGGTCTCCTTTGTGCGAAACCCATCGAAACTGCGGGTGCAGCAGGCGGCGTAACTGCTCGCCGTCGCCTCTCCTCAGAGCGTCTGCTCGCGCTAGGGCAGCGTCCAGCACTTCCTGTTCAAGCATGCACTCAGTGTGTCAGCCATGAGGCACTTTTCACACGGTTGAGGTGTCCGGTGAGGGATCGCTACTGACGGTCGTGTTTTGATGCATCCTGATGAGATGCAACTCAGCAAGCACGAACAGAACAGCATCATTGATAGCGTCACCGTTCTGCTCAACCAATTGGATCCAAACGGGGTTGAACCCGGTGGCCATAACGGTGCCCCGTGGGACGAGTATGTGAGCGAGGCACAGCCGATGGCAAGCCTCCTCATCAACAATGGATCCGTGACCACCGATCAGATCGACGCGATCTGGCAGAAGTGGTTCTCGGAACCACTCATCGTCATTGTCGGTGCGACGCGTGCGAAGCAATTCACGGCTAGCCTCAACTCGCTCATCGAGCCAGCGCAGCAGCCGTGAGCTCACAGTGATGATCCTTCCCAGGAACTTAGGACAGCGATGAATGACTACATGTCGAAGCTGACACTAGAGCGCGGTGTCAGCTTCCCCCGACGCTGGGGTCGTGCCGCCGTTCAGCTGGGAGGGCTGCAGTGGTCCATCGACGGCAAACCTTTAGCGTTCACCCTGCAGGAGGCCAGACCATCACTGCCGAAGGAAGGGCGCCACCTCACGGCTGACCTCTACTATTCCGTTTTCCAGCGACGCAAGGACTTCTATGAAGACGCCGGACGCGACGCGCTACGGTTCCTACTCGGCGAAGATGAATGGGAGGAGTTTCCCGGCCGTGTTCCACTCCTCATCGGGCAATGTCTGCACGTCGAATGCGCCGTGATCAGTGCCGTCATCGAACGTCAAGACGACGCTGTGACCTGGGGGCAATTCCATGCCCACCAGCCTGGTCCAGACGTGCCCGGGTACCCTTTCCCGTCGACCGTCACATACACGTTCGATCGCAAACAACACGACTCCGTTCTACGTGCTGCCCAAGCTCAGATCTAGGTCAACGAACAGTGTCAGGCGAGGGATCCACTGCACAAGGATCCCCGCAGGCCCGGCAAATAGACTGTGCCCGTGAACGAGCGCATCATGTACGTCCAGCTGAAGACCGGATACAACACTGACAGAGGGCCGGCCTGGATCTCTCTTGTGCGGTTCAGCAAGAGTTGGCGCACCGCCTACTTCCACGGACGAACCCTGCACCGAGTGACCGGCACGGCCCGCGCAAACTTCGACTCGAACTTCTATGACATCGAATCCGGCGAAGAGTACTGGGTATCTGGCCCTAAACGCGACCGCGCCGATGGAAGATACAGCTCACAGCAACCCTTGGTGGAGGAAGGCGCGCGAGAAGCGTATGAGGCATTCCTCAACGGAGCGCCGCTGCCCGGCAGAGAACACGGATAGGCGTCGATCCTCAAGCTGTCCGGGGACGGATCATGGCTAACAGTGAGGCGATTTCAGGGCTGAACCCTCAAGAGCACCAGGACTGGCAGCATGGAGATGACGGTATGGAAAGGCATTCATTGGTTGGGGGCAAGGTAATCCGTCCGCAGGCGGAGGCGTGGGCGGCACTTCGGCTTCCGCGTTCTGGCTGGAAACACGGGGTCGTGGCTTGGCTCATCGCCGTGATAACGACGGGAATCGCATACGTTGTGGACCGGGGATGGGAGGACTTAGAAGACGATCTATGGGTCGGCCCTTATGACGCCCTCGACATGTTCGACCTCGCAAGCGCGGGCCTCCTCGGGGGGTTTGTCGCCATCGGCTGGTTCCTGGGGCGCCGCGGTCTAACAATCACTCCTTTGGTGTTGCTAATCGTCGCCATCTCTTTTGGCCGCGAAGGTGAGCCGGCGGCGACCGCGGTGTGGTGGGTCGGAACAGCCCTGGCTGGCCTCTGGGCGTTCTCCTATGCGGCCGGCGCGCTTCGAAGCCTGGCGCAAGTGCGATCGTTGGCTCGCGCCTCGCTCACAGAGCGAGAAACGTTGATAGGACCGAATGCGAAGAACGCGGTGACGCGGTTCTTCCGCAGGCGGGCATTCCTTCTGTTGTCGCTGGCGGCGTTGACCGCTACGGCGTGGACTATCACCATCCTGCTTTTCAGCTCCGAACGTGGACGCCAGTTCGAGGGCCCCGATGGCGACATAGTCTCGGATTTGATTGCCACCGTCGCCGTTGCAGCGACCCTGCTGGCCATCGCCGAGGCAGTCTTGTTCTTCTGGCGCCTTGTCGCGGTGCGAGCGGCCGGGCATGACCTGGTCTGGGAAGTCCCGCAGATCGAGGGAGCCGCTGCACCCTACACTCCCATCGGGCTCCGGGCCGTGATAGAGGCGGAAGACCTGCGCGCAGACTCCTGCATCTGCCGAACCGAATGGAGCCGTGCCGACCCCGAAGGGGAATATGAGCTCTCAAGTGATGACGACATTCCAGTCTCCGACTATTGCCCAGATCATGGAATCGACCGAATCAACGCCTCAACCCAGAGTGAATTCCTCGCCATGACGCACGAACCATGGATCTGGGATGAGAGTTCGGTCCTTCCGCAATCAAGTAACCCAGATGCGCAGCGGACTCTCCTTTACGGCTTCGCCGGTCCTTCGTTCGCTGGAATCGTCCTCCGCGAAAAGTCAGGAGTCGTCGATGCAAGCTCTCCCTATGCGGATCCCATCACCATGGAGCAACCAGCCATCCGAAGTTACGACGGCTACCACGGTGATTACAACCAGGCTCAACGCCCGGGCGCTGGGATGGTCGACGAGATCGATCTTCGCCCGGTCGGCTATGACGGAAGTGCCTTCCGGTACCGCCACGGACGAGCATGGTACGAATCAGCTCAATCCCATCCCGAAGACGAAAGGGAGCGCTGAGGGATCACTGGGATCCTAGGCTCATTAACGTCTACTGCGTGAGCCGCTCGTGAAGATGCTGTGTAGCTGTTTAGCTGTCCGGTCTAAGGCAGCTTCATACTCAGCGCGATCAAATACCAGCGTTCCAACTGAGGTGATGACGTCTTCATCGTCGAAGGTCTCGAGCTCACCTTTGGTTGTGGGTGCGTCGTGCCGAAAATCGCTCCATGTCACCCGGTCGTCTCCGATCTGGATCGTTACACTTACGCCGCCGCAACCTTCGTCGTAACACTCAGGGCAGAAGTAGAGCCAGACTCTTTGCGGGAAAAACGGTCCGGAAAGCTCTCCTTTCAGACGACGGACTTGTTCCTTAGCCATGCTGGACGAGAGTCGGTGTCGACGAAGGCGGCTAACTTCGCGCTCTTCCATGTCTTCACGTTCGAAAACCAACTCACGTAGGAACACACCATCGACCAGGAAGTCGAAACCTCCAGTGGAATCTGGGCGAAGGTCGAATCTGTGCACTTCACCTCCCAAGGATTTCTTGTTTCTTCAATTCTGGCGCCTGGTGGGTGAAGAGTACTCACAACGGCAGCGCGGCGCCTTGGCCCATTCGACCGTCTTACTAAGGGCTCGGTAATGGATGGGATGAGGAGCCGGGGGCACTTCTTCAGGTCTCCCAGTATCTGGCCCTTGTCGTAGGCACCAGGGCGAGGACAGCTTGGCGTGCTTCATCATCATTAATGCTGCGGCAAGCAGGTGGGGCGCCGCCGTACCCTGATTGAGAGGCGAAACGCGAGTCCAAGCTCAGTTGGCAGAAAATTTCTTCATCTTCCACTCAGTGCCATCGGACAGGGGTATGAGTAGATAGGTCCGCTTGAAGATACGGCTCTTGCACTCGGTGACGGCCCTTCCGCTCAGAAGGAATTCAGCGATCTCATTCGCAGTCGTTCGCGCGAACTCGAATTGATCTTCCATCTCACCGCCAATCGATTTGAATTGGATGAACTGTGCGTCGTAGACGATTTCAGGAACCTCACTCCCGAGGACTATCTCGAAAGCAGGAGAACCAGGACGCTGAAGTTCCATGTACACATGATGTCCACGGAAATCAACGGTCCCACTCACGCCCTCCGGTAAATCTGCAATGATCCGTTGCGCTTCTGATGCGATCTCCAACAAAGCATGAGGTGCATCTTCTTCATGACTCATTCGACTTGGGTTCCCCCTTCATGCCGCTCATCGTACTGGTCGAGAACCATTTGCCCGGTCCACACACGAGGGATGAGTGAGCGTGCGGTGAGGGATCCCTCACCGCACCCTTCCGACCTAGGTCGACTGAGACAAGATCCCTCAGACAGCAGCGGATGACTACGGGTTCCGGCGTGAGTCGTCAGATGCAGAGCCGTGTTCATCTGGCTTTAGATCTTGGGCTTCGGTCGGTTTGAAGCCATATAGTTCGGATTGAACTCCGCCGGACTTGAAGACCGGTCCGAGTACTTCCCTTTTGACCCCGTCTTTTCCACAGCGCACCATGACGATGATCAATCTTACGAGGACGCCCACGAGGATGATCAGGAGTATCGCGGATCCGACGATTCCTCCGATAGTCGGGGAACCGGGCGAAGTGGCGACCAGTATGCTGTTCAAAATGATGGGCTCCTCAGCGGCTATGGATCGGCTATGTGCCAGCAGTCGTGTACCGGCCGTTCAGCTCCTCGGCTAGGCGTTGGATGTCCCAGGTCGTCGGCTCGCCGGTCGCTACATCGGTCACGTCGACAACAATCCAATTAGCCCCTCGGACCAGATGGACTTCGCCCTGGTGTGAATTGACCAAAATTTCGAAGCTTGTCTGCAGTGCGGCTTCATCCGGATACAGGTCGACCTGTACATGCTCGGAGCACAGCCTCTGCTCAGTAGTCAGTTTCCCGGAATTTCCCACAGGCACGATCGGATCACCGACCGGATCGGACTCGCACTGTAATACCTCATCCACGGCCGCGTAAGCCTGATCCATCGAGCTGAATGTAGACAGGCCCTCGTCCTCGGGTTGATTGGTACATCCCGCCAGAAAGACAAGAGAAAGAAGGGCGCTAGCGGTTGCACCCAGCGATCGTCGTAATTTCATTACTTTCCACCCCCACATGGACTTTCAAGGCACTCTTCCACAAATAAGCCGAAGGGTGAAGCCAACAGGATGACCAATCGCGGACCTACACCCAATCGCCGATCCCTCAGCGCACATGGTTTCCGCTGTGCGTCGAGAACGCACCACCCTCACGAGATCAGGGCTTCCCACGTTGTAAGAAGCGGCGGACGGCGTTACGCGCAACTTCTGATGGGGTCATTCGCGCCGCGTATTTGCTGCGAAGGCCTTCGAGCACTTCCTCGTACTGCCGACGATCGAATGTGAAGGATTGGTCATGGAACAGCGTCAGTTCAGGCTCGTCCAACGCCTCTGGCTTTTCCCACCCCAACTTCCGCCAAGTCACCGCCTCCGGCGTGCGTACTATCTCCACACTCACCGCGCCGCACAACAAATCACCATCAATCGGGCACAGGTACAAGGCCACACGCCCATCGTCGAAGTCCCCGGGCAGGCGTCCGAGGAACCGATCCAACTGCTCGATAGCAGCTCGTGGCCCGATATCGTCTCTGAGTGAGGTTGCCCCGAACTCCAAAGGCGCCAACTCCTCAGGTACCCGTATCAGCTCGCGTAATGGTTGGTCCTTCACCATCACATCGAGGAAATCAATGCGGTGCTCACCTTCGGGGTGCATGCGGTCAATCGAGCTCGATCGAGGAACTAAGCGAAAGGCGTCTATGTTGGCCATCAGGACAGCCTACTGACAGCCTTCGCTTGAAGTCTCGATTGGTTATCGCCCATCGAACGCTATCCGGTGACCTAGATCTGGGCTTGGGCCTCGCGTAGAACGGAATCGTGTTGCTCGCGGTCAAATGTATAGGTGATGGCGGAAGGAAACGGGAATCCCTCCACCTCTGGCCCAGGTTGGTGAGCTTGGAACTGGCTCCAGGTCACAGCGTCGTCGTGACGTTCGATGATGGCACTGATCACTGCGCACTCGACATGCAGACATTGTCCGATAAGGAGCGGAACACGACCGGGAAATCCCTCCCAATCGTCCTCGCCGAGCAGGAACCGTAGTGCGTCGCGGCCGGCGTCCCCGTAGTCATCGTTGCTTCGCTGCAAAACGGAATAGTAGAGGTCAGCGGTGAGGTGGCGCCCTTCCTTCGGCAGCGACGACCTAGCCTCCTGCAGGATGAGCGCTAAAGGTCTATCGTCGATGGACCATTGCAGCCCTCCCACCTGAACGGCGGCACGACCCCAGCGTTGGCGGATGGCGACACCGCGCTCCAATGTCAGCTTGGACATGTCGTCATTAGTCATAATCGCCGCCCTAACCTTCGGACCCAAAGAGGCGTTATCACTGAAGACTCTCAGCTGCTCCGCTGGTCCGATTAGCGAGTTGAGGCTAGCAGCGAACTGCTCGGTCTGCGTAGCACCGACAACGACGCTAAGTGGTTCCGAGAACCACTTCTGCCAAATCGCGTCTATCTGATCGACAGTGATTGATCCCTTGTTGATGAGCAGGCTTGCCATCGAATGCGCCTCGTTCGCGTACTCGTCCCACGGGGCACCGTCATGGCCGCCGGGTTCAACCCTGTTTGGGTCCAATCGGTTGAGCAGCACCGTGACGCTTTCAGTGATGCTCTTCTGTTCTCGCTTGCTCGATTGCATCTCATCAGGATGCATCAAAAGACAACTATCAGTAGCGATCCTCCACCGTGCCTTGTCTTGTCGTTAAGCCCGTCTGGCGAGCAGTCAGTGCATGACCCACAATAGGCGGGGCTGCCGCATCCCGGCGTTATTGACTCAGAGACTAGGATCGCTGCATGGGCAGTTGGAAGCTAAGACGGGCGACCAGGGGCGAAATCCTGTTCATAGGCTTCCTCGCAGTGCTGCTATTGCTAAATCGCCTCTCACTTTTGTTCGATGGAGACCCGTCTAATCCGGTTCTCTTCTGGGTAGTCCTGGCTTTGAACCTAGGGTTTTTGGGCTGGCTCCCATACGCCTACCGCAGAGCGCCCAAAGCGCCTTCGCGGTCCGAATAGAGCACTCTGCATCGCCTACCTATGAGCCACGAGAACTAGCAACAGCCAAAGGTCGTCCTCTAGCTCATCCTCAACCGGGCGCATTCTCGGGGCAGTGCTTGAGCACCTCTTTCGTTACTTACGGTCAACGTATGTCTAAGCTCGAGGTTTCGACCGCCGAAGCCACGCAAGGAGCGGCCGCCTGTTTTGTTTTTCTTCTTCCTCAAGTGGCGGTACAAGCTCGGCGAATTGTTCGCGGAGCTGATGCATGAGGGCCAGATAGGCGGTCTTGTCGAAGGTAAAACACTGAGGCTCGAATAACCATGGCTGCGGTGGATCATCCGTGTATCCGTCTTGCCAGCCGAATTCCTCCCAAGTGACGGTGCTTTCCTCGACCGAAATTGTGGCACTGACAGCGCCACAATCGATATCCCCGCAGACCGGGCAGGCGAGAATAGCAACACGGCCGTCCACGAAATCCCCTGGTTCGGTGAGGCAGAGCCTGTCGATCTGTTCGACAGCAGCGTGCGGCCAGTCTCGACGCAATGCTGTCGTCTCTTGTTCGATCGCACTGAAGTCAGCGGGAACTTGCAGCCTCTCGCGCAAGAGCCGTCCGTCGATCACGAAATCATGAAACTCGATAGGGGTGGTTCGCCCCTCATAACTCACCTGAGCCGGTACCACGCTCAGTACATTCAGGGTTCTCACCCACTCAGTATGCGTTGCTTCATCCATCAGCTGAATGTCCGGCCCGCACGGATCCTCTACCGTGCCGCTCGGCGGGAGATTCGGCTGTGATGAGTCACGCGTCGTCACTCCCGGGGACTGATGCGTTCGGACGAAGGTCCAGTGATACCCGTTTCTGTGTCATGACGTCTGGCACGCGTTCGCATGACCGCGAGTACGATCCAGACCGCTGTTATCGCTGAACCTGCAATAACGAAGAAAATGTTTGTTAGCGGCCATGAAAAACTGCCCATAGGCGGCCACGAAAGTGCCCACTGACGGCCAGTAAAACTGCCCACCGGTGGCCATGAGATCTGCCCACTTCCTTACTGTTCCTACCGCGTCTTAAGCGGTACGGGGCCTCTTCCCGGGGTTTGATGACGGTGTCGAATCGCATCAAACCTGACCGAGGAAGAGACCCCTTGTATGAAGTCTGACGGAGAAATCATGGAAATTCTTGCTGCCTACGACCTGACCGGGTCGCTGCGCGCAACAGCGGAGCTCACGGGCTGCTCGCACCACACTGTTGCCAAGCATGTCGCGGCACGCGACGCCGGCCGCCCGATCGCCGAACCCGCTGCCCGGGACCGGGTCACCGACCCGTTCCTGCCCAAAATCGAGGAGTGGGTCCAAACATCCAACGGCCGGATCCGCGCCGATAAAGCCCACGACAAGCTCGTAGCCCTCGGCTATGAAGGCTCTGAGCGCTCCACCCGGCGGGCCATCGCTCAGGTCAAAGCCGCGTGGCGGCTCGGACACGTCCGGGTCCACCGGCCGTGGATCACCGAGCCGGGGATGTGGTTGCAGTACGACTTCGGCGACGGCCCGCGCATCGGAGGGGTGAAGACCGTCCTGTTCGTCGCCTGGCTGGCCTGGTCCCGGTTCCGGATCGTGATTCCGCTCAAGGACCGGACCGCGCCGAGCGTGTTCGCCGCCCTGGACCGGTGCTTCCGGATCCTGGGCGGGGCACCGACGTATGTGCTCACCGATAACGAGAAATCCGTGACCACCGCCCATGTCGCCGGGGTCCCGGTGAGGAACCAGCAGACCCTGGACTTCGCCCGGCATTACGGCGTAACGGTGCTGACCTGCCAGCCCGCCGACCCGGCAAGCAAGGGCGGGGTCGAAGCCGCGGTGAAACTCGCCAAAGCCGACCTCGTACCCAAAGACACCAACCTCCGCACCGACTACAGCACTTTCACCGAGTTGGAGGAGGCGTGCGAAGCGTTCATGGATCATGTGAACCAGCGCGAACACCGGATTACCCGGCGCAAACCCGCGACCATGCTCACCGAGGAACAACCCCGGTTGCACCGGATCCCGGGTGCTGCGCATACGGTCGCGTTCGGGCTCGCCCGCACCGTCCCGGAGAACACCCCCATGGTGACCTTCGAAAACGGGCAGTACTCGGTGCCCGCGCACCTGCTCGGCGCCCGCGTGTTCGTCCGCGCCCACGGCACCGGGCCCGGCGAGCAGATCATCATCGTCCACCACGGGCCAGCCGGTCCGGTCGAAGTCGCCCGACACCGCCGTACCCGCCCGGGCAGCCCGGCCATCTGTGATGAGCATTTCCCCGGCACCAGGACCCGCATCCCGGGCGATTACACGGTCAAGGCCCGCACCGCTGACGAGGCCGAGTTCCTGGCCCTCGGGGAAGGCGCCCGGACCTGGCTCATCGAAGCAGCCGCCACCGGCGCGCAGCGGATGAACGTGAAAATGGCCGAAGCCGTCACCCTGGCGAAGATCGCCGGCACCGCAGCCGTGGACCGGGCTCTCGGGACCGCCGCGCTGCATGGCCGGTTCGCCCACGGTGACCTGGCCTCGATCCTCAATGCCACCACCCAACGCACCACCACGCACGCCGCGAATGAAACCACCTCGCTGACTCAAGGAACGAGTGCCTGGGCGGCGATCGGCAACCCCGCCCCGAACCACACCACCACCCCTACCAGCGACACCACCATTACCGCAGATACCACAGCGGAGGACGCCCGATGAGCCCGGTCACCACAACCAACACCACCGCACCGCCCCTGCCTGCGGACCTTGAAGCGCTGATGCGTCAGTTGAAGATGCCGCACGCCCGCGCCCTGGCACCGGAACTGATCACCACCGCTAAAGCGCAGCGTTGGGAGCCGGTCGAGGTCATCAAGGCCCTCTTCACGGAGGAAACCGCCGGACGGGCACGGTCCATGCTCGCCAACCGGCGCAAAGCAGCAGGATTCCCCACCGGGAAAACCTTCGACGCCTGGGACCCCGACGCGTCTTCCATCCCCGCCCCCACCCAACACGCGCTACGGACCCTGGAATGGGTCACCCGGCGGGAAAACCTGGTCGTCTGCGGGCCCTCCGGAACCGGGAAAACGTTCTTCCTCGAAGCACTCGGCCAGCAAGCCGTGGAAGCCGGGATGCGCGTGGCCTGGTTCCGGCTCGAAGACCTCGGCGTCCTGATCCGGGCGCACCGCACCGATGACAGCGTCACCAGGGCCGTGTCCCGGATCCTCCGCGCCGAGCTCGTGGTCATTGATGACATCGGGCTGTTGCCGGTGGCCACGGACGCCGCCGAAGGTCTCTACCGGGTCGTGGACGCAGCCTACGAGAAGCGCTCCATTGCGATCAGCTCCAACCTCCACCCCGCCGGTTTCGATGAGCTCATGCCCAAAACCCTCGCCACCGCCACCGTGGACCGGCTCCTGCATCACGCCCACGTCTGCCAAACAAGCGGCGATTCGATCCGCCTCACCCAAGCCCTCGCCGGTAAGGGGGTCACAGCCCTGAACTAACCGCCCCAAAAATGGCCAACCCCGCCGAACCACTCAGTGGGCAGATCTGTTGGCCATCACAGGGCAGTTTTACTGGCCACCAGCGGGCACTTTTACTGGCCGCCCGTGGGCAGAAACTAATGGCCATTGACAAATGTTGATGCCAGTCCATCCCTGCTCCTCTAGCCGCAGCAGAGGTGGGATAACTAAACAAACCCCCACAATGATTCCAATCCAAATCTGGAACGGGTGTGGGTACCGCCTACTCGGTGAATTGGGCATGACCCAAGCTTGCCCCGTGAGGGGCCCGAGCAGAAGGGAACTCGAGGAAACTCATCGGGGTGCTGGTCGGCGGCGATCCCTCAGCGGACATACCGTCGCGCCTTCGTTATTTCGGAAGTTGTGTCCACGCTTCTTCTTGAGGTGAGGGGCGGTGCCATGCCTGTCGTGGTGTCTCCCATTCTCGAGCCACGTCGGTGAGCCAGAATGTGCGGTCTGGGTCCCAGCCGGCGATGACCGATGACGTGTCGGAATCAACGGGAAGGGCCTGGCCAGCGCTGCTGAGGTAGCCCAAGCCTGTCAGGTGCACGGCGTCCCATTCATCGGCCACTCGCTCCCAGTCGGGGAGGACCCAGCGGCCGTTCCGACCGGTTGTCTTGAACCAGTCGTGTCGGCGTGAGGCGGTTACTTCCAGCGGGTACTTCCGGCACAGTGCTACCCAGTCATCTGCGGTGCGGATCTCATACGTTGCGCCAATCCCGCGGACAGCGATAACGGTTGCCTGCTCCCATCCCAAAAAATCCTCGATGAGGCTCAAACCTGCCGGGATCTGCCCCACAGTGCTGATGGTGCCGCGCGGTACTGACCACCAGGTTCCGGACCAGTTGGCGTGTGGATCTTGCGGGCGGTCCCGAGAGGCACGCAGTTCTTCCGCACGCTCGTCCTGCGCCCATTTCGATAGTGCTTGCCGGGGTGCACGCGGCAACGGGGCCGGGTCGTCAGCTGATCGCCAGTCGATGGCCCATTGTTCGATGTGGCGTGGCTCGCGGAGCCATTGCATCGACGGCAGGGCCAAGATCTTATCCGCGATAGGTGCGAAGGCTTCGCGTACTTCAGGTAGTCCAGCGAGTATGTCTTCTCCGTCTGGTTCCTGCCAGTACCGCGCCGCCTCTACTGATCGTTGCAGAGCGGCGTTGAGCGCACCAGCACCGATATGAGCCAAGTCGAGTGAAACGATTGCTGCTGCCAGCTCGGACGGGGACCAACCGAGGAACGGCAAGGCGGTTTCCCCAGTATCGGCTCCTATCAAGACCCTCGACGTTCCACTTGCCGGATCGAGGCTGTGCGCAAACCGGAAAGCGCTCTGCCTTATATCAGGATCCAGCTCCATGACGAGCTCCAAACACAGACGTCTCCCGCGAGGTCCATCCAGAAGCAACGGTGAAGGAGTTTTCATCAGCTCATCCTTACATCCCCACCCGCAGTCGAGAACCGATCCCTCACCGTTCGGCGCGGATGGTGAGCCGAAGCGACGCTACTGAACCATCTAGTCCTGCGCTCCGCGCCACTGATTAGGTGGAGAAGGCCGCCAGATCCAGGCAACGACTCCAATGACGATCAGCAGACCCGCGAAGGCAAACAGTCCTTGTTCGCTGGGAGTCGCGCTCACCAGATGGTCGAATGTGGCCGATCCTTCTTTTACTCCTGAATCTTCGACCCAGAAGTATCGGGACATGAGCGATGCGAACAGCGTTGCGCAGATTACGAATCCAACACCAAGAAGCGCAGAGACTAGAAGTGTTCTTGAGCGGCGAAGTTCGCCTCGCTCCTTTGAGTTCCCCATCTAACCCATTGTTGTCCCCGTGATACTCAGCAACAAGACCATCAGCTCGACGGATCCCTCACCGCGCGCGTCCTCGCTCGGGATGTGCTGCTGAAAGCACTCCTACATGGTGAGCGTCGTTAGTGGGTCGGTGGATTCGGTTGCGCGTCGGAAGTGAGTGCTCGTTATCGCGTCCGATGGATGCCCACGGGCATCCATCGGACGAGACTCAGGTCCGTGGCTTCTTCGAGCACAGCCTGTGACGTGTCTTTGTAGAGCTCGCAGCGTCCACGCCGATTCATCCGCCTGGACAGCAAGATGTCGCAGGACCCGGGTGAGCTAGGACGAGCAGCAACATAGTGGTTAGCTCTTGCGCCGCCCACGATTACGCCGATGTGATGCTCAGTCCACGCACCTTCCGGGAAAGACCTTATGCTGGCCACCCGCAAGGCTTTCCGCCACGACAAGCGCATCCGGCGAGAGCTAGCTCCAGAGGAAGCGAAAGGTGGGTCAAGCGGCAGGACGGAGCCTGCTTCTGGATGAAGTAGCGCGGCAACATAGTCAATGACAGTGTCGCAGAGGTCCACTACTCCGGCTGCCACCCGGATGACCCTGAACCGTGAGGTGGCACGCCGCCGGCCGTCGCCTCGTCCGTGGCGGCCCATCAGTATCCTCCCGGTTGATGCGGCCCCCGCCGGAATCGCGTGCGCCAATTCCTGGTGAGCGCGGTTTGAGCCTTATTCAATTCGTGGTCGTACGCTGATGCATCAAATGAGAACGGGCTCGCGTTAGGAATCAGAGCGTCAGCAGTGCTTCCATTCTCATCGATCCAGCCGAATCGTTGCCACGTAACGGTTTCTTCGGTGCGGCTGATTTCTACTGCAAGGATCCCGTCAGATATGTCGAAGCAAGCGGGGCAATACAGCATCTCGGCCGTCGCTGGCTCCTGGCCTGGTTGGGGTCCTCGCAACTGATCTATCTGTTGCTTTGCTTCCGACGGTGCTGACCGGGAGAGCTGGGTTACGAAATCCAGGATTGGCAGTTCGTGCTGCCACTCGGGCTGTTCCCAGCCTCGCACCCAGGAACGCAAGGGCTGGCCGTCGACAACGATGTCTAACCGGTGGCTTTCTCGCCGTTGGTACCGGTGCGACTCCTTCCCGAACGCCGCGGCGATGAACTCCGGATCTTGCGGCCGCAGCGATAGGAGATTCCAGGAGCTCATTACTGCATCCTAAAGGCGCAGTCATGTGGTGAGAGTGAACCCACCGATCCTTTACCGTGCGAGTAGAAGTTACGGCAGGGCCGTCGGACAGTTGGGTTGATGTCGACACCCTGTGGCGCGGCGGTCAGAGGATGCCGGTGAGGGTTCCGCCGTCGGCGCGGAGGGCGGCGCCGTTCGTGGCGGAGGATCGCGGGCTTGCGAGGTAGAGCGCCAGGTCCGCGATTTCGGTGGGTTCGATGAACCGTTGCAGTAGGGACGTCTGGTTCCCTGCCGCGATGGCGTTCTTGAGGTCACCCGGGGCCATGCCCTGGGTGTGTGCGATGCCCTCGACTGCTTGGGCTACGCCGTGCGAGTAGGTTGGCCCGCCGAGGACGGTGTTCACTGTGACCTGGGTTCCCCGGGTGAGCTTGGCCAGCCCGTTCCCGAGGGCGAGCATCGCTGCCTTGGTCATCCCGTAATGCACCATCTGGGCTGGGACGTTCACTCCGGACTCGCTGGCGATGAAGATGATCCGACCCCAGCCGTTGGCAAGCATCGGGCCGAGCGCATGCCGGGAGAGCCGAACCCCGCTCATCACGTTGATGTCGAAATAGCGCTGCCATTCCTCATCGGGAATCTCCATGAAGTCCAAGACATCGAACACGCCAACATTGTTGATCAGGACGTCCACCTCGCCCAACAGGGACATCAGTTCACGCACCTGCTCGGGGTCGGTGAAGTCCGCAGCGATACCGGTGACATCAGCATCCGGCACGTCCACCTTCAGCCTCTCAACTGCCGTCAGTACGTTCTGCTCGTCGCGGCCGTTGACCACGACCGTTGCCCCCTCGCGCAGCAGCGCTTCAGCGATCGCGTAACCAATACCCTGCGTCGAACCGCTGATGAAGGCTCTCTTACCGACCAATTCCAGATCCATTATTTTCCCACCTCCTACTGCCGCCCGGCGGCGGCTTTAACTTTCTTAGTCAAGTGAACACTAGGATGGCTTGAGTTTCCTAAGCAAGTCACAGGAGGGCCTGCAGTCGGCTATTCTGGGGGAATGGAAGACTCCGACACTTCGGCAAGTTTCACGAGTGAGGAGCTCGAGACCTGGGCCGGGCTGGCGACTGTTCTTGAGTGGCTACCGGCAGCCCTGGACAGTCAGCTGCAACGAGACGCGCAGCTGACCCACTTCGAATACGGTGTGCTGTACGCGCTGGCCCACGCACCCGACTCCAGCCTCCGTATGAGCGTCCTGTCCGGGTACGCAAACAGCTCACTATCGCGCCTGTCGCGCGCGGCTACGCGGCTGGAATCCAAGGGCTGGATGCGGCGAACACCCGACCCCACCGACGGCCGATACACCCTGGCAGTCCTCACCGACATCGGCCGTCAGAAGATCGAGGATGCGGCACCCGGTCACGTGCAAACGGTCCGCGAGCTGGTCCTCGATCGACTCACCAAACCACAAACCCGGCAGCTACGCGAAATCACACACCGAATCACCCACGCCATCCGAAGCGAAGGGAGCTGGACGGCTCCAGTGCCCCGCGACTGAACCTACACAGACATGTCAGCTTGCCTATAGCAGCGGCAGTCGTTAGATCTAGGGAGTCTGAAACAGCGTCGGGTGCGGCGACGTCTACGCACCATCTTCCACCGTGCACTTCGGCGCAGGCCCAGAAGCAGCGGTAGAGGATCCCGGTTGCGGTAGTTCTCTACATTGTGTGAGAGGACCACTCCTAATGTCCTGGCACTCACGGCGGGGTCAGTGTTCGGTTTCGTCCATCGGGTAGAGGCTCGCGCCACCGTCGACGAGCAGGGTTGAACCGGTCATGTAGCTGGCTGAATCGCTGGCGAGGAATAGGAAAGCGTCGGCAACTGATTGTGGGTCCTGCATTTTCCTGAGCGGGATCGCTCTGCTGGTCCGTGTCCGGTAGTCGGGCTCGGTGTCCCATTGGTGTTGTGCCATGCCCGCCGCCACGATTCCTGGGGCTAGTATGTTCGCCCTGATGCCGTATGGTGCAAGTTCTCTTGCGAAACTCCTAGCGATTGCCTTCAGCGCAGATTTCGTGGCGATGTATCCGGCGATTCCCGGCCATGGGATGTCTTGGACCCAGGAACTAGTGAATATCAGGTGGCCTGGTTTGTTTTCGGCCACCCACCTCCTCGAAACCTCCTGCGCGAGAGAGAACTGTGCGATGACGTTGGTGCGGAGCATGTCTTCCAAGTCCTGCGCCGTGTGCTCAAGAATCGGAGCCGAGCGGACGATGCCCGCGTGGCAACACACGACGTCTGGGAGGCGACCGAGTATTTCGGTGCATCGGTCTACGAGAAGGGTGGTTTGGCCCGCGGTTGAAGCGTCTCCTTGTATGTATCCTTCGACGGAATGGGGCAGCTCACACAGTTGGTCTTCGGGCTTAATGTCGTTGATGACTACTCGGGCTCCTGCCGCGGTAAGCGTGTTCACGATCGCACCGCCCAAAGCGCCCAGTCCGCCGGAGATTAGAATTCCACGGTCATCGAGCCGGATGTTGTTATCCGCAACGGTCACGTTCTAGCTCCTAGCCTTGCGCCCGGTGTTCGAGGCACTTCGGACAATAGATTCGCATGATGGTGGAGGGAAGTCCCAGAGGATCCACGCGCTGGTGACGGATCTCTCTCCTTGCCCCGCCGGTGCTTCCCACACGACAGGTAATTGCCGTACCAGTTCGTCAATTCCGGATGGATGAATTACCCAACTCTGTGGCTGCGATGACGCAGTGAACCGTTCTTCGGTTATGTCGGGATCGAGGGGATGACGGTGGACTCGTCACGGTCATCCCCTCGGTTCGGGGGTCGTTAGTGTTATGGCCGGGGGGTGAAGGATTCTGTGAGTGCGCGTCCTTGTGCTGCGGTTGGCGGCTCAACGCCGAGGATGCGTGAGATGGTCGGGGCGACGTCGACGTGTCGTGGGTTCTCGGGTGCGCGTCCGGGCACGACGCCGGCGCCGCTGATCAGGAATGCAACGTTGAGTTCGTTTGTGGTGCCGTGGCGTCCGCGTGTGAGGGGTGAGTCGGCGGCGAACATGGCCCAGCCCGGTGCCGGCTCGACGATGAGATCGCCGTAGGATGGTGCCATTTTCATGTCAGCCTGGTCTTCCTTGGTGTAGATTCCACCGATTCCTTCGACTTCTCGGAGGGCGGCAGCGACCCGTCCGGCGGCGTCGGTGTTGCCTGCCAGCTCACCGAGCAGGTGCACGGAGGTGAGCCCTCCACCGACGAGGGCTACCTCGGTGTCCGGTGATGGGCGGCGGCCTGAGCTGACCCATTCCGCTTCGTAGCCGGCGGCTTCGATGGCGGCTTCGCTCTGGGGTCCGTTGACGTCATCGTAGGAGGTGATTCCATGGTCTCCGGTCAGCAGGAAGGTTGTGTGGGCGTAAGTTCCAGCCTTCTTTGTTGCCTCCACTACCCGACCAATTTGCGCGTCGACGCGCTCTAGGGCGTTTTTGGTTTCTGCGCTGTTCTCACCGGTAGCGTGGCCTGCACCGTCAACATCGTCGCAATACATGACGAGCAGGTCGGGCACCTCGGGCATGGTGACCATCGTTCCGTTGGAGTCGACGGGCTCGTTTTCGATGAGATCGACTGCATCGTTTCCGCGTTCCTGGCAGTCACCTCCAGGCTGTGTGTAGAGCGCTTCGGGGTTTCCGTAGGCTACACCGCGGTTTTGCATGATGAACCATTGGACGGAAGCCACCGTCTTGCCTGCCGCGACCAGCGACTCGGCGAGGGTTTCCACGGCGATGACCCGGGATTGCCCGCGGGCTACGCCGGTGTTGTCCAGGTAGTAGGACGCGTTGAGGGTTCGCTCGGGGTATGCGCCGGTGGCCACTGAAGCCCAGGACTGGTTGGTCATTGACGACATGACTCCTGTGCTTGAGGTCAGTGAACCTCTGGCCGCTAGTTTGTCGATGTTTGGAAGGTCCGCGCGTCCATCGAGGTAATCCGCGTCGAACCCGTCGATGGCGAAGAGCACCACTTTGTTCTCCGGCTTCGGGCTGTCGGGGTCGGAATTTCCGGCCGCCGGGACTGCCAGCGCGCTGATGGTGCCGACGGCGAGCGTGGCTGCCAGGGCAACCGTTCTGATCTTCTGCATGGGCATATCGTGTTCTCCTAGCTGCTTGGGCTGGGGGGTTCTGCGTTTTGGACCGCAACTTCTGTTGGGTTCAGGTAAATACCACTTCCTCACGGTGAATCTTCGCTTCATCCAGGGTCATCCCGAGGCCGCTCGCGGTTGGTAGGGTGAGCTGCCCGTTCGCCGGGGTCACGGGATTCTCGAGGAAGTACTGGTGAATTCTGTTCCACGTGACCAGATGTTCCTGGTACGGGGTGTGAATCGGAGATTGCGTAAGGGAGAAATGAAGGGTGGCGGTTGCCGAGTGTCCGTGGGGAATGACCGTGAGATCGTGGGTGGTGGCGTATGCGGCGATCTTCAGGGTCTCGGATAGGCCGCCGCACCAGTAAATGTCGGGCTGAAGGACGTCCAGGGCGTTCGCGTCGACGAAGCGCTTCATTCCCCACCTGGTGTATTCGTGTTCCGCTCCTGCTAGGGGGATGGAGGTTCGCCTTTTCAGTTCGCTGTAGCTGCCCACCCGGTCCGGCATGACTGCTTCTTCGAGCCAGCGTGGCTTGAACTCCTTGATCCGATCAGCCAGCTCCGCGGCGTAGTGGACATCCATTGCCTGCCAGCAGTCGAACATCAGGTCGTAGTCCTCGCCCACGGCTTCGCGGACGGTGCGAACCAGGTTGACGTTCTGCCGCATCCCGTCATGCCCACTCATGGGTCCGTGCCGGAAGAACCACTTCTGGGCAGGAAATCCCAGCTCTTTGTACTCGAGCGCGCGGTTCTGTACCCGCTGCTCATCGAGGACGGAGAATCCCAGCATCGACGCATAGGCGGGTATTTCGTCCCGGGTGGGTCCACCGAGCAGGCGATAGACCGGTTGGTCGAGCCAGAGCCCCTTGATGTCCCACAGCGCACAGTCGACGGCGCTGATGGCCAGCATGGCCTCGCCTTGGCGTCCGTGGATTAGGCTGCGGTGCATCTGGTCCCACAGCTTTTCTCCGGCGATGGGGTCCTGGCCGAGCAGGAGCTTGCGCAGGCTGCGGGCGATGATGAAAGCGACCCCTTCGGGGATAGGTCCTGCCCGGCCGGTCACTCCTTGATCGGTTTCCACTTCCAGGAAGAACGTGGTGATGTGGAACCCGTCAACGAGTTGCACGCCACCCTCGAAGTCATTGTCTCTGCGGTATTCGGGGTAGATGTCGATGGGACGGGCGAGTCGTTCCTCCCATACGTCTTCGCCTGTCGGAAGAACGCCCTCGATCCGGCGCAGGCGGACGTCGGTGATCCTCATTCGTCGCTCTCTGAGATTCTGACGGTCATACGGGAAGACCCGCCGGGAAGTCGATAATGGTGTTGTTGAGCCTGGCCTCTTCGGCTGCGAATGCCATCCAGTGGCTGTCTAATGAGGTTGCGAGGGTAGTGCTGACGTGGTCATCGAAATGGTCGCTGAGCACACCGTCGATGAATTTTTCGGTAAGTGCATCGTCTCCGCCGGCATGCCCGCGGTGATCGCCGTTATCTGACGCTACGGGTAGGGCTGTCCACTCGTAAACATTGTGGCCCAGTGGTCCGTTGGTGGATTCCAGAGCTTGGATTCCGAGGTCCGCGAGCCGCGGTGGTTCGGGCGCGAACCGTTCCAATCGGATGTGGCCGGAGTCCATCTGGCCGGACATTTCGCCTCGGCTGCCGGTGATCTGGAAGGTGCGTGTGTTGTGGCCGGTGAACGCGGAGGTGGTCAGTGTGGCAGTGAGCCCGCTGGGGAAGTCGAAGAGGCTTTGCTGATGGTCGACGACGTCGTTTTCGCAGCGGTAGACACATCGCCCGTAGGGGCTGACCGCTAAGGCTTCGAGTCGTCCTTCAACGGTGGTGTCGTCTGTGACGAGAGCTACCGGCCATCCATGTACGTCTTTGAGCGCCTCGGCGTAGTAGCGCGGTGCGTAGAAGGGGCAACTTTCGGAGACGGGGCAGCCCTTGACGCAGTGGGACGGTGCGCCCGCCGGTGCTCGGTCCCTACGGAAGTGCAGGAGCTTCCCGAAGCTTGCCACCCGTTCCGGTGTTTGGCCGCTGAGCCACCGGATGATGTCCAGGTCGTGCGAAGTTTTCGCCAGGACCATCGGGCTGGACGTCGCGGAATTACTCCAGTTGCCGCGCACGTAGGAGTGCGCGAAATGCCAGAACCCGATGTTTTCTTCCATGCGGATGGTGGCCAGCTCACCGAGAATTCCCGAATCGACGACAGCCTTAATCGATCGCCAGAACGGTGTCTCGCGAAGCACGTGCGCTACCGCCACCCGGTGTTCCAACCCGGCGATGCGCTCTTGAACCGCGCGTAGCGTTTCAGGGTCGGGGGCGATAGGTTTTTCCAGTAAGACTGCGATCCCTTTCTCCACGGCGGTGATCAAGGGTTCGAGATGGTCCCGGTCTGGCAGTGCAATGATGACAGCGTCCAACGCCAGTTCGTCCGCCCGTGACATCAGTTCCCGCCAGTCTGAGAACCGGCCGCCCGCCGGAATGCCGGCCCGCGAAGCAAACGTTTCACGGCGGGCTTTGATCAATTCCGCGACTGCCACAACAGTGGCTTTGGCGGGGTGTCTCAACAGCCAGGAGCCGTAAGCTTCAGCGCCCCTTCCACCGAGACCCAGAATGGCGACGCGGGCCGGGATGAATGCTTTGCCTGTCATTTCTCCGCTCCCGCTGTGAGGCCGGTGAGTAGGAGGCGCTGGGCCATGATGAAGACGATGACGATGGGGATGGTCATCGCGATCGACCCGGCCATGAGTACCGTTGCCGGCACCGCGAAGTCTGACAGTTGGGCGACGCCGAGGGAAACGGTCCATCTGTCGCGGTCATCGGCGAGGAAGAGCAGTGCGTAGAGGAACTCGTTCCAGGCGATCATGAATACGTAGAGCCCGGTGGAGATGATCCCTGGCATTGCGGTTGGCAGCACGATCCGGCGGATCACTTGGAGCCTGGAACAGCCGTCGATCATGGCGGCTTCCTCGATACTCTCCGGCACCGCGAGGAAGTAGTTCCGGAGCATATACAGGGCGACCGGCACCGTCTGGGCGAGGTAGATCAGGACGAGGCCGATCAGCTCTCCTCTCAACCCGATACGTGAGAAGACGACGAACAGGGGAACGGCGAGCACGATCCCGGGGAACAGGTAGACCCCGAGGAACATTCCGTTGACGGTGTCGCGTCCGAAGAACCGGAGACGGACCGCGGCGTAGGCGCCCAGGACGCTGCATAGGATGGCGAGGATCACTGTGCCGATCGCGACGTAAAGGGTGTTCCCCATGAACCGGGCGAGCCCGAATCCTCCTTGGCTCTCGTCCTTCAACGCGGTCGCGTACGAGCTGAAATCCAGCTCGGAAAGCGGTGGGAAGATCGCTAAGGGTTCGTTGATCACCTGGGTCAACGGCCTCACCGAGAGGAGGACTCCGTAGAGGAGCGGGCCGGCGCAGGCAAGGACGGTGAGTACGATCAGCGTCCAACGCAGGATCGGTATCGCCCGGTTCTCGATCCGGTGCCGGGTGGATCCCTTGGGCTTGCGCACAGTGGCAACGCCGGTCATTGCGATACTTCCTTTCGGCTCATTCGCACATAGATGAGGAGGAAGACGGATAGGACGACCATCATGATTAATCCGAGCGCTGAGGCGGAGCCGATGTCCCCCTGTGTGGTGAGCTCCTCATAGACCCGCACGGCAAGTACTTGCGTTCCTCCTGCACCGCCGGTGAGCAGGTAAATGTCATTGAAGTTCTGGAATGACCAGATGAAGCGGAGCACTCCGAGCAACGCAAGCACCCCGTAGAGCTGGGGTAAGAGCACATACCGGAGCTGCTGGGAGGGTGCGGCACCATCGATGAGCGCGGCTTCCTCAGTATCACGGGGTACCGCCAGCAGCCGGGCGGTAATGAACAGGTATGCCAACGGGGCGGACTTCCAGATTTCGAATAGTACGACCACGATGAGCGTGACGGGCACCGGGATGCCAGCGAGGTCCTGGCTGGTTGTGCTGAGGAAGGAAATCGGTTCGGTCCAGCCGAAGAATTGCTCGCCCAGCGCGTTCACCACCCCGTATTGGGTGTTGAGCAGTTGTTGCCAGATCATGACTGCGGCAACGACCGGGAGCACGTACGGAACCAGTACGAGTCCGCGTATTATGCCCCTACCCCTGAATGGTTTGCGCAATGCCAGGGAGACTGCCAGCCCCACCACTACGGAACCGATGGTGGTGGCCGCCGCATAGATCAGGGTGGTCCAAAGGGCAGACCAGAACCCGCTGCTGGTCACCGCGGCGGTGAAGTTCGCCAGGGTGAATTCGATTGATCCCGTACCCAGGGGGCCGATGTCGATCACATCCAGGTCGAGGAACGCGAACACCACGCTGGCGAGGAAGGGCAGGAGGACGACGAGAGCGACGACTAAGACTGTGGGTGTCACGAGAGCGCGACCGGTGAGGTCCTCCCTGCGTGCCATCCCCGATCGGTGTTTCCGCTCCTTACCAGGAGCCTGAGCTGTTCGCCCAGGCTCCTGCTTGGATGCTTGGAGTGTCATGAGTTTTCTTGTTTGAGGGTTTGGGTGATTTCGGCGATGTGCTGCGCGTACTCCTCGGGTGAGCCTCCGTCGAGCAGCATGTTCAGATCCGTCACGAGGGAGTTTTGCGAAGCGGCTGCGCCGGCGGTCGCCCAGTTCTCCGTACCGAATCCCCACCGGGTGAAACTGTTGGCGGCATCGAGCACGGTATCGGCAACTTCTGACGAGAATGCCTCGTTGAAGGGACGCTGGTTCGCCGGGTCCGCGCCCAAGGGGAGCGCCTTCCACTCTTCCAGGTACTTGTTCGGCTCCTCTGGAGTGCCGGTGCGGACGGGGGCGCGACCTTCGGGAGTCATGGCGAGTGTGTCAATGTATCCCTCGTTCAGGACGAAGTCGATGTACTGGGAAGCAGCGTCCTCGTTAGCGCCTTGGAGTACCGCCATGTTCATCGTCAGCCCGTAACCTGTCCCTTCACTGTTGTCCGGTCCGGTCAGCGGTCCGACCACGCCTGTGTTGGAGGCCAGGAAGTTGGGATCGTCAGCGCATTGCTCGCAGCTCACGGGGAAGTTCGCGTCCAGCCCCGCGATTTCGTCGAGCAGGTGTGGCGACCACATGACCATTGCGGCTTCCCCGGCAAGGTAAGCGGCGCGGGTGCTTTCGACATTCTGGTCTCCGGCAACCGATGCTTCTGACAGTCGCTGGTACGTCGACAAGGCTGTGACGCACTGTGGCGAGTCGAGCGCGACCTCGGAACCATCGAACATGTGGCAGCCATTGGCGAGGCTGATGTGTTCGAGGTTTTCCCGTGACATCGCGTCGGCTGGCTGTGTGCCAAGGACGATGCCCGTCATGCCGAGGTCGGAGTCGGAGATCGTTTCCGCGGCGGTCACTACGTCCTCAAGCGTCGAGGGGGCGTCGAGTCCCAGCTGTTCGAAGACGTCGGTGCGGTAGTAGAGCAGTTCGCCCCAGCCGTCGGATGGAACCGCTCCGTACGCTCCGTCGACGGTGACGAGGTTGAGAGCTTCCTCGCTGAACGTGCTTTCATCCAGTGAGGAGACGATGCTTTGCGCGGCATCGGTGTTGAGCAGGCCCTGGGAAGCCCAACTGGCTACCTGATCCGGGCCCACCAGTGCGATGTCGGGCAGGTCACCAGCTGCGGCTCCGGCGACTACGGACTGGTTTTGTTCCGCGGCGGCGAGTCCAACGACGTTGACGTCGATACCGGTCGCCTCCGTGAAATCGGCGGCGACTTGTTCCTGGACAGCGAGCCGCTGCGGGGTGTTGTGCGGCGTCCAGACGGTCAGCTCGGTATCCTGCGCGGTACCTTCGTCTCCACCGTTGTTTGCGGAGCAGGCCCCCATGCTGACGGCGAGCCCGAGTGCCAGCGTGACGGCGCCGTATTGACGCGACTTTTTCATTGTCTTCACCTTTGTTTGGGTTCTTTATCGGGACGAGTGTTTGAAACAGGTTCAGATTCACCGCTCGAAGGCGGCGAGAGCCGAGGGATCTTGGCCCCGTCTAGGATGGCAAGCGCGGTCAGTACCAGCCCGGAAACCATGCCCAGTGGCGCGACCGCTGCCGGTTCGCCCATCGCGGTGACCTTCTCGGGAAGTGATCCCATGCGGGTCCTGTGGTTGTCTAGCCAGTCCAGCAGGAAGTGCGCAGTCTGACTTTGGTTGAGTGATGCGGCCGTCAGAGCGAATAGTGCAGTTTGGGGTGTCCAGGCCGTATCCGGGTCGGGCCATTCCTGTCCCGGGCGCAAGCCACCGTTGGGTTGCTCAAGCGCGCGTAGAGAGCGCTTCCACGCGTCGATGATGCCGGAGCCTTCAGTGGAGTCGTTTGGCGCGCTGATGAAGGGGGGAAGGAGGTACGCCACGGATGCATCGAAGCCACCGCCCGAGGGGAAGCGTTGGTATCCGTTGCGGCCGTAGACGGGATGAATTGTTCGATAGAGGCTGGTCGCCCCTGCTTTAGCGGCATCACTCAATGCCGGTTCACCTACGCGACGTGCTAGATCAGCCCCGGCGAGAAGACCGGCCAGCAGCGGCGCCGCGAGGCCGAGCGAGGCCTCCGGATGATCCAGTTCCCAGTAGTCCTGCCCTGGGCGCGGGAGACCGTCCTCCTCCGCGGCGACTTGTACTGCGGCTCGAATACCGGCGATGATACCGCTTCTCAGCCGCGGAAGCTGGTCATCGACTTGATCTTGGGGGGAAAGCTGTATGACCACCCAGGTTGCCCAGAGGGTGAGTCCAAGGCCGTCGTGCTGCCGTCCACGCTGATCCGGGACTCGCCCGGACCCGTCCGGTAAGTAGCGTGCTTCGAACTGCCCGTCCGCCTCCTGCATGGAGTAGACGTAGCGAAGGGCCGCCCACATGTTGGCATGCATTCCCGTGAGCGCTAACGCAACGACTGCGAAGGCGTTATCTCTGGGCCACACGAACCGCCAGTACGGACTGGCAGCGGCCACGATGGCGCCGCGCGGGTTCTGTAGCGCCATCACGTCCAACAACGCCGTCTCGGCCATGTCGTAGTAGCGGCCGTTGCCGGTGGGTAGGTCCGCCGATTGAAGCTTCCTTCGAAGGGATGCCACGACGCCAGGTGTTGGGCGGAGTGCCCCGTCGAGCCAGGCTCCGTCTGAGTGGAGCAAGTTGGTACCCGGGATACGGCGGCAGGAGGTGCCTTCGGGAACGAGGACCGGCCCGTCGGTCCCGGCGACAATACCCTCAGCGTACAGCGCCGTTTCAGGGGCTCCGGCCGGAACAGAGGCGTCGGTGTTTGTCAGCATGCTGCGGGAATGCGGGGTCACCGACGGCCCCCAGCACTGCCGTACTTTCTGAAGCAAACCTCAATGATCATCAATACCGCCTCGTATTGTGTGAGTCGTGCCGCGCAACTAAGCCCGAGTGAGTGTCGTAGGTCACTAACTTTGTTCGGTAATCGAACCCTATCATTCGAAGTGTGTTTGTTGTAGTCCGAATTCAGATCCACTTAAGCCGATAGTTCCGATATAGTCGAGGACATGCAGAACCCCGCGCGCTATGTGGAGGCTGACTTCACGCCTGGATCCGTCGGCGACATCTTCCGCATGATTCGCGATGGTTCAGCCACTTCCAGATCAGCTCTTGCACGGGTCACAGGACTGGCTCCCTCGACCATTTCACTGCGCGTGGAGCAGCTGGAGGCCGCAGGCCTCCTAGCGGAAATCGGTCCCGAAAAATCAACTGGCGGTCGACGGGCGCGGCAATTGACGGTCGCAGCCTCCTACGGTGTAGTCGCGGTGGCCGACCTTGGTGCGCATCATGTAAGGATGGCCCTGGCAGACGTCACAGGCACCATCCTCGCCACCCAGGAAGGCCCCGTAGACACAGCCGGAGGGCCGGAGCTCACCGCGCGCCTCCTGTGGGAGAACGTGCTGGAACTTACCCATAGTCGAGGCCTAACGGAGCTGGACCTTAAGGGGACGGCGATCGGCCTACCCGGCCCGATCGAGTATCCGAGCGGGCGTGTCATCCTCCCCTCTTTCATGCCCAACTGGCACAAAAGCAACCTGCCCGAACTGATGTCCGCCTACACGCAGATCCCGGTCCTGGTGGAAAATGACGCGAATCTGCTGGCACTGGGCGAGTATGGCGCGGCGACCGGCAGGCAAAAGCCGCAGCACCTGCTGGCGGTCAAACTCGGCACACGCATAGGCTGCGGAATAGTCAGCGGCGGCAAATTGCACCGCGGCGCTGGCGGTGCCGCAGGTGAAATCAGCCACACCGCAGTCAACGGAACCTCGACTATCAGCTGCAGCTGCGTATCGACCAACTGTTTGGAGTCCGTCGCCAGCGGTGGCGCGCTCATCCCTCGGCTGCGGGAGCTCGGTTTCGACCTTCAGAGCACCAACGACGTCGTCGCGCTCGGCAGCAACGCCGAGCCGGCAGCCGTAAAGGTGCTGCGTGAAGCGGGAGCCCAAATCGGAGGAGTCCTGTCCTCGATCGTGAACTTCTTCAACCCCAATGAAGTGGTGCTGGGCGGAACACTGTCGTCCTCTTCCGTGCTCGTCGCAGCCATCCGGGCGGAACTCTTCCAACAGGTACTGCCCCTCGCCGCCGACAGTCTGGACATCCGGGCGAGCCAGAACCCCGCAGACGCCGGGATCCTCGGAGCCATAAACCTCATCCTTGAGGAACTGCTGGCACCGGCACGTATCGAACGATCTGTCGCGGAACTCGGCACCGGAACCAGCAAGTCCGCCTGAGCCCCAATGAATCCAATCCGCCACCAGACGCCTCAAGCACCCGCTAAGTCCCCGAAGGAAGGAACCGGGAGCGTCCTCGCGGTGGACATCGGCGGCACAACCATCAAAGGCGGCATATTCACCAGCACAAGCCAGCAAATCCTCCATCGCACTCGGCCTACCTTCGAATCCGGACACACCCCCTTGGAGAATCTGCTGCATCTGCTGCATCTGCTGCGTCGCGAGGCGAATAACCTTGGCTTGGAGCCACAAACCGTCGGCATCGGCACCCCCGGCTTCGTCGACTCCTCCCGCGGAATCATCCGCTACGCGGCGAACCTCGGCTGGCATGACATCAACCTGCGCGCGCTCCTCCAGGAGGCCGTCGCGCTGCCAGTGGTCATAGACCACGACGCACGGGCGGCAGCTCGGGCAGAACTGAACATCCGCCCGCACCTGCAGGATCTGATCGTCATACCCATCGGCACCGGTGTCGCCGCCGCCATCATCACACAAGGACGCATCGTGAGCGGCTATGAAGGAGCAGCCGGCGAATTCGGTCACACGATTTCCGTGCCAGATGGTGAACCGTGCCCCTGCGGACAGAAAGGGTGCCTGGAAACCTACGCATCAGCGTCCGCCATCCTCCGCCGCTACCGTGCCGCCGGCGGCACACAGGCACACCACACCTCCGAAATACCCACCCTGCTCAACACCGACAGGGTGGCCGCCCACGTATGGGCCGACGCCATCGCGGCCCTAGCCACCGGGATCAGCAATCTCACCGCCGTGCTCGACCCGCAGGAAGTCGTCATCAGTGGAGGGCTCGCCCGAGCTGGCAACAACCTGCTCCATCCGCTTCGCACAGCAATCACCCAACGTCTGCAATGGCGACGCACACCAACAATATCCCTCTCCAACATGGCCTCAAGGGCAGGACTGCAAGGAGCCGCCCTGATGGCGCTGGATCAAGCAACCCCTCCCCACAACCAATCAACTCGAGCGCCGAACCGAACGCAGCTTACAAATGAGCGCCGGCGTCCAACAATAACCCGTTAGCTTCAGGACCATCACACCCCATCCCTCACGTGGCTTCAAGGATCCTTCAACGGGCCAGCAGACGATTCATCCGCGCTTCAGGCTAAGAAGATGCAAAACGGATGACCGGCCGGATCGGCGTAAACGTATAACGGCTCGTTCGGATCGTCTGTGCGATCGAAGCGGAGCTCTGCCCCTAATGACAGCGCCCTGGAATGGTGATGCTCGAGTGTGTCCCGGTCAGGAACGGTCAGATCGAGGTGCATCTGCATCGGCACATCCGGCAAGGGCCATGTAGTCCGCTCTAAATGATCGACGTGCTGAAAAGCGAGTTTGCGGTTGCCCTGTCCATCAGTGAGAACGAGCCAATCGACATCATCTGGCGTGCTCTCATCCGCGGGCTCGTCCCCTGGCCGGTACTGGAGGCCGAGAAGCTGGCGGTAGAACTCCGCCAGTCCTCGCACGTCAGTTGTGTCGAGAACCGTGTGCAGTATTTGAGGGAATCCGGTCATGGGCCGAGACTAACGATTATCAAGGTTCTTTAGCTAGCGTCTGCCGCATCGTCATTAGGCTGGGCGGAGTCATCGAGGAACGATCCCTCAGCGAACACTCTTCGCGTTTAGCTTCTGGAGTTCTTGTTGCGATGCAGCCCAACCGTGGCGATAGTCAGCAGGATTGCGCCAGTCGCTCCAACACCGCCACCGAGAATGAGCAAGAGTCCAGGGAGAATGGGCACCGAATTCGGGTGAAGGATCCGTGAGTACAGCATTAAGGCGAACATAGCCACAGCAAGGGGTCGCTCCACCAGCCAAGATGATAATGCCGATCAGTCTTAGATCCTTCATCTTCCCCCAGTGAATTTTCGGATAGGTACCTTCCTCGCAGGCCTTACCCGCTTCTTGGATCCGGCCCAGGGTCCTGGTCTGGCAGCTTTGCACTGACATGGCCGCGATCAGTCACTTTGTATGGCTTGCCGTCTTTGTCATATGTGGTCCATTGCCCCACCGGCTCGCCCGCGTCAAAATATCCAGACCGCTTTACGGTGCCATCTATTCGGTACCACTCCCAGTAGCCGACCGGATTCCCATTCTCGATGCATCCCTTCGACCACCGGGTAGTACCGTTCGCGTGGTACTTGACGGTGTAACCATCGATGACCTCAGACTTTTTCGCGTTTGCAGCCATCCGCCTACTTTATGCTCAGGAATTTCATGACCCGGCGCCGGCACTCAGCGCCTGGTCTCGTACCTGGTCAGGATCACACCGCCGGGAAACGACCGGGCCTCTGCAAGGCTCAGGTTCACCCAGTTGTCCAGCGCAGTGAAGACCGGCGTGCCGCCGCCCACCAACACCGGATGGGTGACAAGTACGTACTCGTCGATCAGCCCTGCCCGCATAGCCGCTGCGGCCAGGGTGGCACCGCCGATGTCCATGGGTCCGCCGTCGTCGGCTTTGAGTCTGGTGATCTCGCCAACCGCGTCGCCGGTAACCAAGCGGGTGTTCCAGTCAACCGTGCTGATTGTCGAGGAGAACACCACTTTCCGCATGTCCCGCCAGCGGCCCGCGTACTCAATCTGCGCCGGTGTTGCGTCTGGCTGCTGGTCCGCCGTCGGCCAGTGTGAGCTCATCGTCTCCCACAGTTTGCGCCCGTATAGCGCCAAATCCGTCGAGCCCACGCGGTCGGACCACCATTGGAACAGTTCGTTGCTCGAAACGCTCCAGCCGAGTTCGTCGCCCGGCGCGGCGATATAGCCGTCCAAGCTCAGGTTCATGGCGAAGGTCAGGTTGCGCATGGCATCGGTCTTCCCGAGACGGCATCCATCAGCGCGCCCTTTCTCGCACCAACTCTGCGATGAGGGCGGGCTTCTCGAGGCCGGGCAGGTGTGCCACGTCGGGTAAGACCTGTACGGCCCCTTGCCCGATCCGGCGTGCTGTCTCCTCGTAGAACGGCACATCACAGGGCAGATCGAGATCACCCCAGGTGCACAGCACCGGCACGCCCACCTCACCGAGTCGGGTCCAGGCATCAGTACCGCTGCTGCCGGCTGAGTCTGGCGCAGCGACCGCGAGAATCTTCCGGTTCATAGCATTGAAGAGGTCACGGGCTTCACCCGCGACTCGGCCTTCCGCGGCCCTTGGCCCATCCAGCCACAGATGAGCAAGCGCACGAATCCTGTTCTCATCTGTCGCCTTTAGGTCATCTGCGCGCGCCATGAGCGGTCCGGACGCGTCATCCGGCTCCCAGTCAAACGGAGTGTCCTCGTCGGTCATGCCAGACACCGCAGCACCGATGAGTACCAGTCCCTTCACTCGATCAGGGTGCATCAGCGCAGTATCGAGCGCGACTGCCCCACCCATCGAGTTGCCAACGAGGAGGACTCGCTCGAGGCCCAGGTTGTCGATGATAGTGAGCAGATCTTCAACGTGCGTGAATGATGAAGACTCGGTAGCGGCCGGGGTGTCACCGTAACCCCGCCTGTCGTAGGCGATCAGCTCGAAACCATCATTCTGGAGGGCATCCGCGACCGCGGTCCAGGAACGTCTATCCGCTACACCAGCGTGTAAGAAGACGATTGCAGGTCCCGGGGCTTGCCACCGGCTCACAGCGAGCTGACTGCCATCCGAAGCCTCGACCAGGAGGTGCTGGGGATTCATGGGCCCAAATTTACTTCAAACATGAGGCGGTCGTCAGGGGTCTATGTTCACAGAGTCGGTTCACCGGGCTGGGGTGGCGTTGCGTCGTCGTCGGCTTTCGACAGGGTGAATATTCCATAGCGCATCGCGCCGGTGCGGTAGGCCAGGATCAGACGTGGAATGCTCAGAACAAAGATTCGATTTCGTGCGCCAAGGGCGAGATGCCGGGTCTCGCGGTCGAGGAGCAAGGCCTTCACGAGTCGACGGGCGCAAATCGTCCAGGTGCGCGCAACCCGGCCGCTGACATCCTCATAGTCAGTGACCACGAAACCCGCCGCCATTGCCATCGCCTCATACTCCTCGCGAGTGCCCATCGAGGGCAGGCGTCCCTCGCGGCAAATCGGCTCGAGCAGGTGCCGAACCTTCCAACCGCTCGCATCCGTCTCTGCGAGCCACGCGCACACGACCAAGCGGCCGTCGGGCGACAGCACGCGATGCGCTTCGGCGAAGAACCGGGGCTTGTCGACCATGTGCTCGCTCGACTCGATCGCCCATGCGGCATGGGCCGAAGCGTCGCTCAGCCCGTTGTCGAGCCAGTCGCGGACTTGAATGTCCACGTTGGGTTCGGGATGCTCGGCAGCGTAGTTGGCCTGCTCAGCGGAAAGGGTGAACCCGGTGACACGGACTCTCTGTGTGTCCGCGAGCTGCCTCGCGGTGGAACCATAGCCGCAGCCGATGTCGACGCACTCGTCGCCGGGCGTTAGCTGCAGCCGATCGCCGACCGTCTCGGCCAGCGCGACGACGGCCTCGGCGGGTGTCTCACGGCCCGTCGCCCAGAGCCCATGATGAACATGATCGCCCCATACGTGCCGGTAAACCGGATCGAGCTCGTCGTAGTGATCGGCGACTGCCACGGCGGTCTGAGAGGTATTGGGGAGGATCACGCAATCACACTACAATGCCGATTCAAGTCGTCGGAAGGCCTCAGAGCGTTCGGCGGCGGCATCGTTACGGCACGCCCCCTCCCTGTGAAGCAGACCCGCAGGTTCAGTCCGTCCCTCCACCCAGCACGTCCACATGCACGTGGTCGAGGTGACGCAGGATCTCGTTGCTGGGATCCGGTGCGTCGTAGTCGTGCCATCCACCTCGAGCGAGATGCGCGCTCCAGAACCGGTCGTCGAAGATTACGTACTGAATGTCGAAATCGTCTGCATGAGCGACGAGCCAATGAGCCAGGACCCAGCCTTCGCGCCGGTTCTCCTCGGTCACCGGACGGAAGAAGATATCAATGGCGCGTCCGTCATAGTGCGTCGAGTCAGCTCCGTGTCCCTGACCGACGCCTCCCGGTGCGAACCCTCCCAGGCTCTGGTCACCGAACACCTCCCTCATCGCCACGCGCAACTGCTCCGCGCGCAGCGTCAGTCCGGTGGCAGTCAACTGCTCTTCGGGCAGGTCGCTGGCCGCTGATCCGCGGCAGCTCAGGCTGGGACCGGCGTCCTCAGGCGGACCCTCGGTCAGCCGCTCCAATACCGCCTCGTCAATTCCGGATGTGTCCGGAGCTTCCATGCCGCGGGCCAGGAGCGCCACGGCCGTCGTGGCCAGCTGAGCCTCGTCACGGCTGAGCCCGACGTCCCCTTCCGAGGTTTCCACCGTGCAGTCAGCAAGTCCCAGCAGTGAACCGCCGTCCACCTGCAAGCCGTTGACCAATCGGGGACCGAGGAACATCACCGAGGCGAGCAGCGCGAGCAGCACAGCGCTGGTCACGGTGATCCTGCGTACGATGGCGTGTGCCTTCCGGTGGGTCGCCGAACTTCAGCGAAAGCGAACAGAGTATGAAGACTTAACCGTCCGCTGAAGCTGATAGTTCCGTTACGAGCCGATGGCGGAATACTCCCCATTCAGTTCATCGGCAACGCTCTCGATGTCCCAAGTTGATGGCTCACCCGTTGCCACATCCGTCACGTCGACAACCATCCAGTTGGCGCCCCGAACCACATGGACCGTGCCCTGATGTGAGTTACTCCAGATCTCATACGCTGTCTGGAGCGCAGCGGCATCCGCGTACAGGTCTACCTGCACATTCTCGGCGCACAGTCTCTGCTCCGAGGTCAGCCGGCCTTCATCCGCAGGCACAATGGGCTCGCCAGTCGGGTCGGTTTCGCACTGCAGCACTTCGTCGACCGCCGCATAAGCGTCATCCATGGAACTGAAGGTCGCCAGACCGTCGTCGTCGGTTGGGTTTTGGCCTGAGCACGCTGTCAAAAGGACAGCGGCAAGGAGAGCCGACGCTGCAGAGCCAGCGAGACGTCGTCGTTCTTTCACTTTTGGAACCCCCATATGCACGTTGACAGCACTCTTCCACGAACCCGCCCGCAGGTGAACCCTGCGCCTGGCTGGCACGACTTTCACTAGGTCAGCTGATGTGTCTATGGTGGAGATAACGAGAGGAAGGAAGAAGCGATGACTTCGGATCGGGTCCGGCAAACCGGCGTGACGGTTGCGTTTGTTCTCTGCATCATCGGCACCGCTATCGGCTCCGGCGCACTCGGCGGCACCCAGATCAACGAGGCCGCCGGTGGAGCGCTCAGTTCGGATGCCACACTCCTGGCACCTGCGGGCGCGGCGTTCAGCATCTGGAGCGTCATCTACGCAGGCCTGGGCGCATACACCGTCTACCAGTGGCTCCCCTCGCAGCGCACCACGCGCCGCCAGCGCCGCCTCGGCTGGTGGGTAGCCGCATCAATGTTGCTCAACGCAGCATGGATCCTGTCGATCCAGGCCGGCTTACTTGGCGGCAGCGTACTGGTCATTCTCGTCTTGCTCGCCGTACTTGCTGTCCTCTTCGCCATCTTCACCTCCACGAAGCCCACCTCCACAATCGACGGGATCGTCACGGACGGAACGCTTGGACTCTACCTGGGCTGGGTCTGTGTGGCGGTCTGCGCGAACATCACCGCCGCCCTCGTCGCAGCGGACTTCGGTGGCTTCGGCATCCCACCGGCAGTGTGGGCCGCAATCGTTCTCGCCGTCGTCGCCGGAATCGGTGCGCTCCTCGCATTTCGCGGCAGCGGACGCTTTGCGATCGCCGCTGCCATTAGTTGGGGTTTGGCCTGGATTGTGGTGGGGCGCACCCTCAGCGCGCCGGAATCGACGACGACGGCGGTTGCCGCAGGACTCGCGGCGGTCGCCGTCATCCTCACGACCGTTGCGGTCAGGGTCAGGCGGCGGTCACATCCCGCGACCCGCAGTTAACTGGCCAACCACGCGGTGTTAGTCCGCCCACAATGGGCCGATCTTATTTTGAATAGCTAAAAACAACGCGTAGCGTTCACGGCATGGCAAAAGCAACCGTCGAGCGGAACGAAGACCTGGTGCGCATCATCCGCGCAGCCGGTCTGAAGGTCACTGCTCCGCGGCTTGCCGTCCTGGAGGCGCTGCAGCAGGCGCCGCATTCCAGCGCCGAGCACCTTTTCCTGAACGTCCGGCCGGCCTTGCCCGGCACGTCCGCCCAAGCGGTTTACGGAGTGCTTGCGGCCTTCACGGAGGCAGGGCTGGTCCGGCGTTTCGACCCACCGGGCACCGCTGCGCTCTTCGAATGCAGGGTGGGTGACAACCATCATCACCTGCTGTGCATCCGGTGCGGGAAGGTGACCGACGTCGACTGCGTCGTTGGTGCCGCTCCCTGCCTGAGCCCGTCTGACAGCGCCGGCTTCGCCGTTCTGTCAGCCGAAGTGACGTTCAACGGCATCTGCCCGCAGTGCCGGAACGCCGTCTGAACTTTCATCCTTCCTAGCCCCGGCAGCGTCGCCACAACGGACGTAGTGCTGCGCCATGCTCGCGCGCCGTCCGCACCGTTACCCGACCACCGATAACCATCGATCAGGAGATACCCATGACACTTCTCGCGAGCCGCCCCCTCGAAACAACCGAGATCCGCGCTGCAAAGCGCCCTGCACTTCCCGGCGGCGCCTACGTGACAACGCAATCACGCCCTGCAACCACCGGCAGCTACGTCACTACCCAACACTCCGGAATGGTTCCTGCCGATGCAATCCGCGGCCGATACGTCTCCCTTGGCCACCGCGCGCCGAGGCAGACCGAAGGCCGCTACACCGACCGCGGCTGAAGCGCGGCCCTCAGGGCTTCCGCTTCTGCGGATAGGGCGCCTCGTGCCGTGCGAGCATGTCGACGAAGGCCTCGATTCTTTTCTTCCGCCCGGCCTCTGTCTTCAGCTGACCGAGCCGGAAGATGAGCGCGTACCGGTTCTGCGAAGTGAGCACGTCAAACATCGCCTGCGCGTCCGGATTCGCCGCTATCGCGGCTGCGAGATCATCCGGCACGACGGCGGTGGCCGGCCCCGCGTATGCGCGCTCCCACCGCCCGTTCGCCTTGGCACGTTCGACGGCGGCGCGACCAGCATCCCGCATCTTGCCTTCCGCTTCCAGCCGTTCAATGTGCCCTACATTGCGCAGCGACCAGATGCTCTGCGGCCCGCGCGGTGTGAAGCGCTGGAAGCTGCTCTCGTCGTCGCGCTTTCTGGCCTGGCCGTCAATCCAGCCGAAACACAAAGCCTCATCGAGAGCAGTAGCCCAGGTCAGAGTGGTCACCGCTCCGCCCTTCTTGTGGAGGACCAGCCACACTCCCGACGACGACGCATGGTTCTCCTCCAGCCACACCCGCCAGCGCGGGGCGTCAGGCAGGAGCAGTTCGGGCAGGTCAGCGGCCATGGGTTCAGGCTACTGGACGGTGTGTTGAGCTAGATTGCAAGCTGCACATTCAGGATGAGGAGAAGTAATGCTCAGGGTACGACCCATCGTTTTCACCCCGAACGTCGACGCTTTCTCGGACCTGTTCACCACTCTCGGCCTCGCTCTCATCGAAGACGCTCCCGGTTGGCGGGTTTTCGCCGCGGACAGTGGGCGGGTCGCACTACATGTCGCTGACGAGCCGACCTTCGAATTCAGCTTCGAGGTCGGGTCCATCTCGGAGTTCGCCCGCCGTACCGCTGAAGCGGGGACAGCCGCCGTCGTCATTGACACTGCAGATGGGCCGGCTGCGCAGGTCACCGCAGCGGACGGGCGGACGTTCCTCGCTTATGAGGCGGCGCTCCGCGATACAGCGCCGGCGGAGAAAGGGCTAGCGGTCCTGCCCATCTGGTACACACCTGACTTAACAGCCGCCTCGAAGGTGTTCACTGACATCGGCGCCCGCAAGCGGCTCAGCTCCGATGCGGGGTCATGGGTCGACTTCACGGCGAAGAACGGCGGCCTGATCGCGGTCCATGGAGCCGACAAGGTCAGCACGGAGCTCGCCTTCGAGTTCTCCGGCGACGTGAAGACCCTGCAGGAGCGGCTGCAGCAGTCGTTCGTCCCGTCGACCCTGGCCGACGAAAACCACGGGCGATCCCTGCGACTGCCCAATCCGGACGGCGGCGAGCTCCGGGTCAACCAGTGGCAGGAAGACCTCAGTGGCTATACCCGGAACACCGCTTCCTGAGCGTCCCCACTATTCAGCCATTGGCCGAAGTACAGCGAGTCAGGGACACCGCGCCCGCCGTCTGCTATAAAACAGAGGGTATGAACCTGCGCACCCCAGACCCCAACCCCGGCTGGCTCAACGAGGATGACCTCTACGAGGCACGGCGCCGGCTGCCCATGGTCTATGTTGAGGCCATCCCGGTCCGATGCGACACGCTCGGATATGTCACCGAGGTCGGGTTGCTGCTGCAGGCCAATGACCAGGGCGAGATGGTGCGCACCTTCGTCTCCGGCCGCGTGATGTACCGGGAGACCATTCGAGCCGCCCTGCTGCGGCACCTCGAGAAGGATCTCGGGCCCTTTGCACTCCCCCAGTTGCCGCCGTGCCCCACGCCGTTCACTGTTGCCGAATACTTCCCCTCCCCCTCGGAAACCGGGCTGACCGACGACCGCCAGCACGCCGTCGCGCTGGCGTACCTCATTCCGGTCACGGGCGAATGCAACCCGCGGCAGGACGCCCTGGAACTGACCTGGCTGACGCCCGAGGAAGCGCTCAGCCCCGGCGTCAGCTCCGAGTTCTCCGGCGGACGCGACAGCCTCCTGCGCCAAGCCCTTGCCTACGCCGGTTGGGGCCGCTGAGGCGTTACCGTTTCTTTATGACCGGTTCCGTTCGAACCGGGGGCAACAGGCGCAGTGAGGCAGGACTTCCCAATGATCGACAGCGACGTAGGCGCGCGGGTACAACCGCTCGCCGCCGAGGCAGTGAGCGCCGGCCGCAAGCTCCTCCTTCCGGGAGGCGAGCGCACCAGCGAAGTGGTGGACACCGCCGTCGAGCATGATGATTTCGGTGTTCCGGCCATGGTGGTGGCCACACTGGAATCAGGTGAAACGGTGCGGATTGCCACCGGATCGACCGTCCAGGCGGAGGCTCCCGAGGAACTGGCGCACATGGTCGCAGACGAGGGGTCGCCGGAGGCGCTGGTCGCTCACGTCGCCGCCATTCATCCCGAAAATCCGCGCGTCCATGAGCTGGCCGAACGGCTCACCCGCGGCGTCAATTTCAAGTCGGGCAGCAGCCTGCAGGACATCCGCGACCTCGCGCTGACGCTCTACGTGGACCTCTCGGATGCCACGAGCGCGCTCAGGGTCTGCGACCTGCTCACCGACCAGCCGTTCGACGGCAACTTCGGCCGCTGGAACCTGATCGAGAGCTGCCTTGCGCTCGCTGCGCACCTCACCCAGGACGACGGCGCCAACTCCCGTGCCGCTGCGTATTCCGCTGCGCTTCGAACGGCCGACGACGCCGAGACAGACCCGCTGAAGGCAAAACTCGCTGCTGCAGTGCGCCAGCGGCAGCTGAACGAGCCGAACCTGTATGACCGGGAAATCGCGCGGTCGGCGAAGGATCCCGCGGCCGAAAAGGACTGGCGCGGCTTGCGCCTGACGGTCCTGCTGTACCTGCGGGCGCACGGCGGCTCTGAGACCCTGGGCGCCGAAGCGCTTGACCGGCGCATCGGGCATGAGCTGCTCGCCATCCGGGCCCTGAACGGGAAGACCGCCGCCTCTGGTTAGCCGGCAGGTGCGGGAGTAGAGTGGCGCGCATGAGCGAGCAGGCGGATTCCCTCACACAGTCCAGCACCGAACAGCATCCCGCCCGGAATGTGCCGGTTGCGGGAGCAAACCCGCTGAGTGTGCACATCAACGCCGATGCACGGCAAGTATGGCTCATGCTTCGGGAGCCGCGCCTGGTCCGGCAATGGCATGGGTGGGAGGCCGAGACCCTGGACGAGGAGATTCAATCCATCTTCTTCGCGCCGTCCGTAGTCGAAGGGCCAAACCATACGTTCCTGACCGTCGACGGCGGTGATACGTTCCGGATCGAACCGGTGCAGGACGGCTGCGTGGTCACGATTGAGCGGGTGGAGGCCGAGGCGGACGAGATCACCGAGGGCTGGATCACCTTCCTCCAGCAACTGCGGTTCGCGCTCGAGCGTCACCCCTCCAACACCCGGCGCACGGCTTTCTTCATGGGCGAGCCTGCTGACGGCGGTTCGATCATCGCGAAGCTGAATGCCGAGCAGTTGCAGCAACCCGGCGACTCCTATTCCCTCGACCTCCCCGACGGGCACGAGCTGACCGGATCGGTGTGGTTCCGTACCGAGAACCAAGTTGGTCTGACGGTCTCGCAGTACGCCGATCATGGTGAGGGGCTGGTGATCCTCGCTGATCAGCCGTCTCTCGAAGGGCCGGGATCCAGCCTTGTCGTCATTTCAACCTATGGTCTGGGAGCGAAGGCGCTGCGCACTGCCTGGAGCAGTTGGGACACGTTCCGCCGGCAGCACTACCCGTCCTCGGACCCGCTGGAAACCTCGAAGCTTGAGCGTTAGTCGCTAGTTGATCGCGGGTCGCGGATCAACAGCACAACCAGGACTCCCACGGCGACCCCGATCAGTGTCTCCAGGAACCGGTCAGCCAGCAGACTCCCCTCGTCAGCGACGGGAGCGGCAAGCTCACTCATCAGCAATGCGAGCGGTGTGATGAAAACCAGCGCCAGGCTGTAATGACGGACCACGAACATCTCCGTCAGGAATTGCAGCGCAATCAGCACCAGGACCAGCTGCCACGGCACCAGACCGACCACGAGCAACAGGCCCGTCAACCCCAATCCGACGATGGTCCCGAGCACCCGGTGGACCGCCCGCTGCAGGCGCGTGGCACGGGTAGCCGCTGCAAGCGGCACGATAGCCGACACAATAGCCCAGTAGTTATGGCCGATACCCAGCAGCGTGGCGATTCCTCCTGCCACTCCGGCCGCAACTGCATACCGTGCCGCGTTGGCGCGCAGCTGCACTGCGGGAAGCTGCGCGCGCGTCCGGCGGCCGGGCCAGGCGGATCGACCGCTCGGAAGCAGCCAACCTGCGGCCCCGATAGCCAATGACAGCATCGCGCTCACCGCGGCAGTGCCGAAGGCCTCTGGCGCGGTCGCACTGCTTGAAATCAAGGCGGTCCCGGCGAATGCGAAGACCGGGAAGAACGGCCCCGCCGGACGGAGGGCCCAACGGTCCGCCGCAACGGAACCCAGTCCTCCCACGAAGGCGGAGCCGACAACCACAGCCCAAGGGCCGGCGTCGTACTCTGTCACCAGGATGCCGGCAGCGATAGCAGCCAGCAGAAGGATGGCCGCTGCGCTCTGGTGTTGCAGGCGGATCCCGTGGGGGTCGCCGCGGCCGAAGACACCAGTGAAGGCGCCGAAGACTGCGAAGACCGCCAGATCGATGCGGTTGAGCAGGAGCAGAACAACGAGCGGAACGGCAACGCCGAGCGCAACGCGCAAAGCCGGGAGGTGGTCGTTCTGGGATGGTCCTACCCGGAAAAATGCCGTTACCGCATTCACGTTCTCGGTCCTTCCGCTCGGCCCAGGTCCATTCTTCAGCGTATCCGTCAGAAGCCGGCAGCTGATTGCTGAGAAGATGGGCGGGTGCCACAATCAGACTTTTCGTTCTCCATTGGTAAACGCCTCAGCGAGACCACAGCGTCCGGCGACGGCCTGCATGGCCGGACCGGGACCATCACCACTCCCCATGGCGAGATTCAAACGCCGGCCTTCATCGCCGTCGGAACCAAGGCCACCGTGAAAGCGGTACTGCCGGAGTCCATGGCGGAGGCCGGGGCGCAGGCGCTCCTCGCAAACGCCTACCATCTCTACCTGCAGCCGGGGGCCGATGTTCTCGATGAGGCCGGCGGGTTGGGGAAGTTCATGAACTGGAATGAACCCACGTTCACCGATTCGGGCGGCTTCCAGGTCATGAGCCTTGGCTCGGGATTCAAGAAGGTCATCACGATGGACTCGGCCGCCGCTGCCGAGCACGCCGGTGACGACGACCGCGTTGCGGCGGGCAAGGAGCGCCTGGCCCACATCGACGACGACGGCGTGTGGTTCGTCTCCCACCTCAACGGAGACCGGCACCGGTTCACCCCGGAAATTTCGATGCAGGTGCAGCACCAGCTCGGCGCCGACGTCATGTTCGCGTTCGATGAGCTGACCACGCTGATGAACTCGCGTGGGTACCAGGAGGAGTCCCTGGAGCGGACGCGGCTGTGGGCTGAGCGGTGCATCGCGGAGCATGAGCGGCTGACCGAGGTGCGGTCCGACAAGCCGTACCAGGCACTTTTCGGCGTCATTCAGGGCGCGCAGTATGAAGACCTCCGGCGGAAGGCTTCACGGGACCTCGGGGAGATGAACTTCGACGGGTTCGGCGTTGGCGGTGCGCTGGAGAAGGAGAACCTCGGCACTATTCTCGGCTGGTGCGCGGACGAGCTGCCGGAGTCCAAGCCGAGACACCTGCTGGGCATCTCGGAGCCGGATGACCTGTTCACCGGCATTGAAAACGGGGCGGATACCTTCGACTGCGTCTCCCCCACCCGGGTTGCCCGGAATTCCGCGTTCTACGTGCCGGACGGGCGGTGGAACCTGTCCAACGCCCGGTTCAAGCGCGACTTCACGCCCCTCATGGAGGGCTGCGACTGCTACACCTGCACCCACTACACCCGGGCGTACATTCACCACCTGTTCAAGGCGAAGGAGATGATCTCGGCAACGCTCATCTCCATCCACAACGAGCGGTTCGTGATCCGGATGGTCGACGACGCCCGCGCAGCCATCGAGGACGGAACGTACTTCGACCTCAAGGCCGAGGTGCTGGGCCGCTACTACGCGTCGAAGCGCTAGCTCACACCGCCCGCACCTCTGCGCACCGCCTTCCCCGCAAGCCACACACCCACTTCCGGCCGCCCGCACACCCGCCTTCCTCTCCACCCTCCCGCAAAAGCGCCGCGCTTGTGCAGGATCGTGGGGACGTCCCCACGATCGTGTCGCTCCCCGGCACTTTTGCGCACGAGGTGCGGCGGTTTATCCACAGAACCACGACGACGGTCACGCGGCCGAGGTTCACCCGTCAAGCTGGTGCAATGGACGTGAATGCATACTCCTGGCTGAGCGCATCGGCCCGTTCCTGGCGTACCTCCGAACTGGAGCAGATGGGGGTCAGCCGCCGCACAATCACACGACTGGTCGAGCGGGGCGTCCTCGTCCGCCTGCAGGTCAACGCCTATGTGCCAGCAAAGTACTGGAAAACCTTGAGCGAAGCGGAGCAGGGTCGACTCAGGCTCATGGCCCACAGCCGTGCCAGCCTTGCACTGACACCTACCGCATATAGCCACACGTCCGCAGCACGCATTCATCGCCTCAGCCTGTGGGATGTGGACGACAGGATTCACATCACGCAGCCGTCTTCCGGATCGTCGAGGGAGCACAACCCTGATGTTGTTCGACACCGAGCGAAGCTGCTGCCCAGCGAGGTGGACATGGTTGACGGGTTGCAGGTTACCTCCCTCGCCCGCACCGTCGTGGACTCCGCCCGGCTGGTGTCCTTCAGGCAGGGGCTGGTCACCGCCGATCACGCCCTTCACCTGGGAGTGCGCCGCGCCGAGCTACATCAAGTGCTTCAGCGCCAGGCAGGCTACAAGGGTGTACAGATTGCTCGCCAGGTTGTCGAAAACGCCAGCGCCCTCTCTGAGTCGCCGGGCGAGTCCCTCACCGCACACCTGCTGGCCGGTATGCCGATACCCCAGCCGGAACAACAGTTGGTCGTGCGCACCCGATTTGGTGAGCACCGCATCGATTTCGGTTGGCGCGAGCAGAAGCTTGCGCTCGAGTTTGACGGCAAGACCAAGTACTTCGACTACGCTCCGACCCCCGAGGTGCTGTTTCAGGAGCGTCGCCGCGAAAAGGCCCTCATGGAGCAGGGCTGGGTGTTCATCAGGCTCGTGTGGGGGGACCTATTTCAGGAAGCTACCCGGGGGCGAATTCTGAAAGCGTGGTGGAACTGCACTAGGAGTGCCGCATAGTGACAGGATCGTGGGGACGTCCCCACGATCCTGCACAACAACGGCGCTTTTGCGGAGGGTTGGCGGGAACTGCGTACGCGCCGACGGGGGCTAGGAGGCCGCGTAGCTCGGTTCCCGACGCTTAACCCAGCGGATCGCCGTCGTCGTAACGGGCAGTAGAAGCACCTCCACCAGCGTCTTGTAGACGAAGCCGAAGAAGAGGTAATTCAGGAACGTGGGGAAGTCCGTAATGCCGATCACCGACGCGGCAATCGCACAGAAGATCAGCGTGTCGGCGAACTCGCCGACGCCGGTCGAGGCGACGAGTCGGGCCACCATGCTGCGCTCACCGAACCGCGACTTCATCCGTACCAGCACCAACGAATTCAGCGTCTGCCCGACAACGAAGCCCAGCAACGACGCGAGCACAATCAGCGGTACCGGGCCGAGCGCCAACTCCAGCGCCTCCTGCTTGGCGAGACCGAAATCATCGTCAAACCCGGGTAGCGCGATGATGACGGCGTACGCGAGCGAGGCAAAGGCCGACAGCACGAAGGTCACGATAATCCCGAGCCGGGCGGCCTTGAAGCCGTACACCTCGCTGATGACGTCACCGAGAATGTACGCGAGCGGGAAGAGGAAAAACCCGCCGTCCGTGATAATGCTGAAGTCACCAACGATCGGTCCAATCACCACACCTTTCGATGCACCGATATTCGAAAGGATGACGACGACGGCAAGAACCGCCAGCATGATCGAGAAGTTTGCGCTACCGGCGGTCGCATAACGCGCGCGGGCATGGTCCTGCAGTTGAGTCATTGTTTCTCATTCGTGGAAGTGGTTCGCGCAGCCCGAAGGGCCCGCTGTATTAGCACTGTCGCCCGGCTGCCCCCAGGCATCCGTCAATTGTCCCACGCCGGCCTTCGGGATAATCTGCAGCCATCGTTGTTCAGAGCAGATCGACAGGTGGAGGCAGCAATGAAGTTTCGCGCTGAGCTCGAATCATCCGGAAAAACCACAGCCGGATTCGAGGTTCCTGACTCCATCGTGGAAGGTCTTGGTGGCGGCAGGCATCCGAAGATTGTCGCGACCGTCAACGGCTTCACCTTCCGCACCTCGATCGCGTCGATGGGTGGCCGGTTCATGTTCGGGCTCAGCGCGGACAGGCGCCGGGAAGCCGGCGTTCAGGCGGGCGAAGTACATGACGTCGAGGTGGAACTCGACACGGCCCCACGTGAAGTTCAGCTTCCAGAGGACTTCGCGGGCGCGCTCGAGAAGGACCCCGCAGCGAAGTCGTTCTGGGACACCCTCTCCTACAGCAACAAGAGTTGGCACACGCTGCAGGTTACCGGTGCCAAGAAGGAGGAGACCCGCGCGGCTCGGATCGAAAAATCGGTCGGCATGCTGCGGGAGGGAAGGGCCAGATAACGTTGGCGCAAGCCGCGAGGCGTCGGGCAGACTGGTGTCATGGCTACTGAGGCACCCGCAATCACCCTGACCATCGCAGGTTCCGAGGCCACCGGCGGCGCCGGCGCGCAGGTCGACCTGAAGACATTCCAGGAACTCGGCACGTACGGTATCGCCGCGCTCACCTGCATTGTCTCGTTCGACCCGAAGGACAGCTGGAACCACCGCTTTGTCCCCGTAGACCCGCAGGTCATCGCAGACCAGCTCGAGGCCGTTCAGTCCTGCTATGCAATCAGCACCGTGAAGATCGGCATGCTGGGCACGCCGCAGACCATCGACACAGTCGCGGGTGCGCTGAAGTCCCAGGAGTGGAAGAACGTGGTGCTGGACCCGGTGCTGATCTGCAAGGGCCAGGAGCCCGGCGCGGCACTCGACACCGATCAGGCGCTCAAGGCGAACATCCTGCCGCTGGCAACCTTCGTCACGCCGAACCATTTCGAGGCGGAGTCGCTGTCCGGAATCGAGATCCGTTCTGTGGAGGATTTGAAGGAAGCGGCGCGGCGCATCCATGAGGCAAGTGGCGCCGTCGTCCTGGCAAAGGGCGGAGTGAGGCTGGAAGGCAGCGACGCCGTGGATGTCTATTACGACGGCGCGACGCTGGAAATTCTCAGCGCCCCCCAAGGTGGGCGACGTGGCTGTCAGCGGTGCGGGCTGCACGCTTGCGGCGGCGGTTGCGGCGGAGCTTGCCAAGGGCGCGACACCGCTGGAAGCGGCCCGGACTGCCAAGGCGTTTGTTACCGAGGGGATCAGGAACAGGGTCTCGTCGAACGCGCCGTTCGACGCCGTCTGGCAGGGTGGCGCTGCGTCGTCTAGGGCTGCGCGGATTAAATCTTGACCAGTTAGCTACCTTAACGAACCAAATCCGTTGACTTGTGACCATCAACACATAAAGCTGTAAGGGTGAAGCTCGAACGGGCTTCACATCTCTGCTGGCACCCATCGCAACACATGGAATTTCACTCACACCGGTCTCGGCCGTGCCAGCAGTGCTGCAGGGGGCTAGGAATGGACTCAAGCGGTATGGCCTTGACTGATCCTGACTAAGGAGAAGCATGAGCAAGAACTACCGCCGGGGCTCGGGGAAGGCTGTGTTGGCTTCGCTGACCGGCCTCGTCCTAGCTTCCAGCATGTGGGCGCCTGCTTCGGCTGTCGAAGCGCCGGACGGCGCTCCCACAGCCGAAGGCCTCGCTCTACAAGCAGCCCCTCCGGGCTTGAAGGTCTCAGATAACCTCGCCAACGCCTCAGGCGTGGTTGCGGCATACATCCAGTTCGCGGGCAAGGGCGCTTTCGAACAGACGCAGCCGCTTGATGTGCGCCGCGGCATCAAAGCTCCCGTAGCGAAGCCGGACCAGGTCGCCACCATCCGGGCCGAGATCGAAGCGAAAGCCGCAGAAGTCACCGCAGCTGCTTCCGCCACTGCGCTGTATACGACCACCAACACCATTCCCGGGGTCGCCATCAGCGGCGATGCTGCGGCCATCCGCGAACTGGCACAACGGTCCGACGTGGTCAAGGTCAGCCGCCTCGTGCCGAAGGTGCCCACCAACAAGGGCGGGGTAGTGGACACCCGCGCCCTGAACACCTGGGCGGGTGATCTGGGACAGACCGGAAACGGCGTAACCATCGCCATCGTTGACACGGGAATCGACTACACCCACGCCGGCTTCGGCGGACCGGGAGACATCGAGACCTTTGAAACCGCGAGTTCGCCGGCCGCTCAGGAGAGCGCTCCGGATCCGGCCTGGTATGACGAGAGTAAGTACGTCGGCGGCTGGGACTTCGTCGGTGACGCCTATGACGCAAGCGACCCGGCCACAAGTATTCCGGTGGAGGACCCTAACCCCATCGATTGCCAAAGCCACGGCTCCCATGTTGCCGGCACCGCAGCAGGGTATGGCGTCACCGCTGAAGGTGAGACCTTCGCGGGTGACTACGCGTCACTCACCGCTGACGCTGTCAACGAAATGCGGATCGGACCAGGCACGGCTCCTGAGGCTCAACTGGTTTCCCTGCGCGTCTTCGGGTGTGGCGGATCGAGCCTCGTGGTCGGCAACGCGCTGGACCGCGTGCTGGATCCCAACAATGACGGCAACTTCGGTGACCGCGCTCACGTGGTTAACATGTCCCTCGGGTCGAACTTCCCACTGCCGGACGACCCAGAGGTTGACATCGTCAACAACCTGACGTCCCAGGGCGTCCTGTCCGTAGTTTCGTCCGGTAACGACGGCGATATCTACGACATCGGCGGTACTCCTGGCAGCGCCAAGTCAGCCCTCACTGTGGCGAACAGCATCGGTTCACAGATCACCCTGGATCGGATCGACGTACTTGCTCCGGCAGATGTTGCCGGCAGTGCGCAAGGCCAATACAGCGTGAACTTTGACAGCTACGCCACTGCCACCGCTGAGGAATTGCGTGGTCGCGTGGTTATGGCTGACGCCTCAAACCGCTTCGGCTGCAATGCGTTCCCTGAGGGATCCTTTGATGGCGAGTGGGTCTGGCTGCAGTGGGAAGAGAATGGCGAGTTCCCGTGTGGGTCCGGCGTTCGATTCGACAACGTGGAAGCAGCGGGCGGCGCAGGCGTCGTCCTTGATTCACCACGCGACGTCTTTGACGCAGGCATTGGCGGTAACGCAACGATCCCCGGTGTCCAGTTCAACCGTGAGTCGTCTGACCGTCTCCGTCCTGCTGCTGAAGCGGGCACCTTGGAGATCCAGCTGGCTCCGGAGTACATCGCATCGACCACAGGGCCCTCCAACGCTCTTGACACCCTGAACGCCAGCTCATCACGCGGCGTTCATGGGTCCGACGGAGTGGTCAAGCCTGACGTAGCTGCACCCGGTACCCTGATCGGCTCGGTCGCAGTGGGCACCGGAGACGGAGCCTCGGTCAAGACCGGCACCTCCATGGCTGCGCCGAACGTAGCGGGTATCGCTGCACTTGTGTACGCGGAGACCGACTTGAACGCCTACGAGGTCAAGAACGTCATCATGAACACTGCAACGACCGACGTGACTGTCGAAGCCGGTGGTGACGTGGAGTACGCACCGAACCGCACCGGCTCCGGCCGTGTCGATGCCCTGAACGCAGTCAACGCGTCGGCGATGGCCTACGACTCTGAAGACCAGGCACTCGTCTCAGTCAACTTCGGAGTTGTTGAGCTTGGCGCGGACGCCCTCACGGCAACCCGTCAGATCTCCGTGCGGAACCTTTCCGACGACACCCAGATCTTCACCGCCGAGTATCTGCCCGCCAGCACCATGCCGGGTGTCGATATCTCACTCGGCGCTGAGAGCGTTGAGGTGCCCGGAAACGCGGTAGTGGACCTGGCAGTCACCATGACGATTGAGGACCCGGCAGCGCTGGCGAAGACAATCGATCCTGCTGCGGAAGTCACCCAACTGGGCGTCGCGCGGCAGTTCCTGGCCGATGTGTCAGGGCGCGTGGAACTCACCAGCGAGACCAACACCCTGCGTGTTCCGGTTTACGCTGCTCCGAAACCAACTTCCGAGATGTCGGCTGATCCCAAGCTGACGTACCTCAACGGTTCCGATACAGAAGCTGTCCTCACACTGAGCGGCCGCTCGCTGGCTCAGGGCGGTGCGCTGGGCGAGCCCACGGCGTACACCTCCCTGGTGTCGCCGTTTGTCCTCGGCCTCGAAAGTCCCCGCCGGGATGATCTGCCGCTCGAGTCGCTGTACGCACTGGACCTCAAGTCAGTCGGCGCAGCGTCGACAGTGCCGGCCGTCATCGAATCAGGTGGCACAGCCGAAGAAGGCCTGCTGAACATCGGCATCGGCACCTGGGAGAACTGGAACACCCTCGCTGGTTCGCTTGGCGTTGATATTGAGCTGGACGTCGACAACGACGACACAGTCGACTTCATCTTCCAATCGGTACGCGCCGACGGACTTGACCTGATCGTTTTCCAGATGGTCACCGTGGCAGATGATGGAACCGAGACTGCCACCAATAACCTGTACTTCGGGAACGGTGTAGACGGCTCCATTGACACGAATACCTTCGACACCAGCGTAGTGACCTTGCCGCTTCCGCTGGCCGACCTGGGGCTCGATCTCGGAATCGACGATCCGATCCAGTACAACGTAGCCACGAACAGCGGCTTCAACGTCAACGCCGAAGGCGACATTGCTGGCCCTGTGGATGAAACCGGCTGGATTCCGTTCAACCTGACGGACCCGAGCCTGTGGTTTGAAGGTGCGGGCCTCGACAACTTCGTCTTCGCGGACCAGGACGGCGCAACCCTGAACGTTCACCGCGAGCTCGGTGTGATGGGGGCAGAGGTTCTCCTCCTGCACCACCACAACGCGACGGGCGTCAAGGACGAAGTTGTGCCGACCGAAGTTGGCAAGCTCCGGTTCCCTGACGACAACGGCAACCTGTTCGAGGACGAGATCAACCAGATCGCGGATCTCGGCATCACTACGGGGTTCACGGACGGAACCTACCGCCCGCTTGACGACGTGCGCCGTGATGCAATGGCTGCCTTCCTCTACCGGCTTGCAGGTGAGCCTGCCTTCGCGCAGCCCACGGAATCACCGTTTACGGATGTGCCGACGGACGACCTCTTCTATAAGGAGATCGCCTGGATGCACGCTACCGGGCTGTCCACCGGCTACGAAGAGGATGACGGCACTTTCACCTACCGCCGCCTGGCTGCTGTGAACCGTGATGCGATGGCTGCCTTCATGAACCGGTTCTCCGGCCTGTACTGCAACATCGCTGACGCCGAGGAGTATGTCGCACCACAAGTAGAGCCGTTCCCCGATGTTCCGGTGAACGACCTCTTCCACCGCGAGATCTCCTGGATGAAGACGACCGGCATCACCACCGGTTACCCGGACGGCGAGTACAAGCGGGTCACCCCCGTGGCTCGTGACGCGATGGCTGCCTTCATGATCCGTCTTCTCGACTACAACGAGGAGAACGGCGGCTGCAACCCGTAAGGGTAAGCAATAGCCAGTAGAAAGTGGCGGTCACCCGGAAACGGGCGGCCGCCACTTTCATTTTTCCCCTGTCGAAGCTAGCCGGCTTTCTCCGCGAGCCGGGCACGGTAAGCCGCTACCGCAGCACGGTTCCCGCAGCCTGATTCGCAGAACCGCCGGGACCGGTTCTTCGACAGATCCACCAGCACGTTCCCGCAGTCCGGCGACGCGCACAGCCGCAACCGGCTCAGTTCCTGACTACGCACCAGGTCAACGAACGCCATTGCCGCCTCGACCGCCATCCGCGCCGACAACGGCGCTTCCCGCGGAACTGCGTGGATGTGGTAATCCCAGGAATCATGCCGGACCAGCTGCGGCAGAGCGTTGAACTCGCGCAGCAGGGCGTTCACCGTCTCCACCACGTAGTCCTCATCCCCACTCCAGAGCGCGCGCAGTCGCGGGCGTAGGTGACGGACGGCATCCAGCTCTGCGTCGTCGAGCGCCAGGTTGCCGGTCCAGTTCCAGTCGCGGGCAAACCGGACCAGCGAACCGACGTCGGGAAGCTGTTCGCCGTCCTCGGTATTTACGAGCGCGGCGGCGCTCCGCAACCCCTCTTCGGTGTCATTGGCAAAAAGCATGAGGCTCCTGTCAGTCTCGCTCCAGACTAGCCCGAGTGCGCCTGCAGGAAGGAGTACACCTCGGTCTCGTCCACGCCCGGAAAAGCGCCCGGCGGCATGGCGGCGAGCAGGTGGGAGTGCGCACGCGCACTGGGCCAGGCGAAGCCTGACCACTCACCCGCCAACGACGACGGCGGCACCTTGCAACATGATTCCTCCGGACAGCGGGACTCGCCACGGATGGAAGTTTCGCGTCCGCGGAACCACTTCACGTGCGCATACGGCACGCCGACGCTGAGGGAGAACTCTCCGGCAGCGGCCCGCTCGGTGCGGGCGGTGCACCAGTAGGTGCCGCTCGGCGTATCGGTGTACTGGCTGTAGGCGGAGAAGCGGTCCGGAACATCGAACACCACCCGGGAGGTCCACTTCCTGCAGGAGGGTTGGCCCTCAATGGCGCCGGTGTGATCCTGCGGGAAGGTCACGCCGTCGTTCTCGTAGGCCTTGTAGATAATCCCGCTCTGGTGGGTCTTCTGGAAGTGGGTCGGGATGCCGAGGTGCTGGGTTGCGAGATTGGTGAACCGGTGTGCGGCGGTCTCGTAGGAGACGGCGAACGCATCCCGAACGTCCTCGACAGCGATCTCCTTGGCGGATTTCGCCATCTGGAGGAAATCCACCGTGGCCTTCTCGGGCAGCAGGAGCGCCGCCGCGAAGTAGTTGGTGGCCACCCGCTGCCGCAGGAACTCACGATAGTTCTCGGGTGTCTCATGCTGCAGCACGTAGTGGCCAAGAGCCTGGAGCAGGACGGACCGCGGGTCGTGGTCCGTCCGCTGCGACTGCGTGAGGTAGATACGCCGGTTCTTCAGATCCGTCACCGATCGGGTGGAATGCGGCAGGTCCCCCACATGGTGCAGCGTGAAGCCGAGATGCGCCGCGATATCGGCGATGAGGTGCTGCGAGAGCGGCCCGCTGGTGTGGCCGACGGACGACAAGACCTTCTGCGCCTCCGCCTCGATATCCGGGAAATAGTTATTCTGTCGCCGCATGATGCCGCGCAGTTCGGCGTTGGCGCGGCGGGCCTCCTCCGGCGTTGCCACCTGCTCATTGAGCCGGCGTTCGAGCTCCGCCTGCAACCCCACCAGCGCCTCCAGCGCCTCCATCGGCAGCCGCGCCGACGTGCGGACCTTCGGCAGCCCGAGCGACTCGTACAGCGGGCCCCGCTGAGCCCGTTCGAGGGCAATCTCAAGCGCAGCCCGCCGGCTGGGCGGTTCCGCTCCGAGCAGCTGGTCGATGCTCACCCCGAGCGCCTTCGCAAGGGACTGCAGCATGCCCAGCCGCGGCTCACGCTTGCCGTTCTCCATCAGCGAGAGCTGGGAAGGCGCGGTACCGACGACGGCGCCCAGTTCCTCCAGCGTCATGCGCCGGCTCTTGCGGAGGTGCCGCAGGCGGCGGCCAAGGCTGATCGCGTCCTCACCTTCGGGGACGGACCCGGTTTCGGGCTGCCGGGTGCGGTTCCAGCTGGAAGTCGTCATTTTTTGACCATACGCGAAGAAATGCAATTCTTTCCAGATGTTTGCTCTGTCACGAGGTTGCAGGATGGTGAATCGTTGATTTCACCAGCAGTTACCGCCGAGGCATCGACGCCTCCCGGAAGGAGAAACGCCATGACGCAGGAAGCCGGAATCCCAGGCAGCAACCACCGCACCGAAGCGGTCCGCGAACTCGAGCTCGAGTGGGCAGCTGATCCGCGCTGGGAAGGGATCCAGCGTGATTACTCGGCAGCCGACGTCGTACGCCTTCGTGGAAGTGTTCAGGAGGAACACACGCTTGCCCGCCGGGGCGCTGAAATGCTGTGGCAGCAGCTCACTACCCAGGCACAGACGGGCGAGTACACCCACGCCCTCGGTGCGCTGACCGGCAACCAGGCCGTGCAGCAGGTGAAGGCCGGGCTGAAGGCCATTTACCTGTCCGGTTGGCAGGTTGCCGCCGATGCCAATCTTTCCGGCCAGACATACCCGGACCAGTCGCTGTACCCGGCCAATTCGGTCCCACAGGTGGTGCGCCGCATCAACAACGCGCTGCAGCGTGCGGACCAGATCGAGTGGGCCGAGGGGACGCAGTCAGTCGAAGACTGGCTGGTGCCGATCGTCGCGGACGCCGAGGCCGGGTTCGGCGGGCCGCTCAACGCGTTCGAGCTGATGAAGTCGATGATCACCGCCGGCGCTTCGGGCGTGCACTGGGAGGACCAGCTCGCGTCCGAGAAGAAGTGCGGACACCTCGGCGGCAAGGTCCTGATCCCCACGCAACAGCATGTCCGTACGCTCAACGCAGCGAGGCTGGCGGCCGACGTCGCCGGCGTTCCATCGGTCATCGTGGCCCGGACCGACGCCGAAGCGGCGACACTTCTCACGTCCGACGTCGATGAGCGGGACCGTCCGTTCCTGACCGGAGGACGCACGCCGGAAGGGTTCTACGAGGTGCGCAACGGGATCGACCCCTGCATCGCCCGGGCACACGCGTATGCTCCGTACGCGGACCTGATCTGGATGGAGACCGGCACCCCGGACCTGGAGCTGGCCAGGCGCTTCGCCGAATCCGTCAAGGCAGAGTTCCCCGACCAGATGCTCGCGTACAACTGCTCACCGTCGTTCAACTGGCGCAAGCACCTCGACGACGCGACCATCGCCAGGTTCCAGCGCGAACTCGGCGCCATGGGCTTCACCTTCCAGTTCATCACCCTCGCCGGGTTCCATGCACTGAACTACTCGATGTTCGACCTCGCCCACGGCTACGCCAGCGACGGCATGAGCGCCTACGTCGAACTTCAGGAGAAGGAATTCGCCTCCGAAGCACGCGGCTACACCGCCACACGCCACCAGCGGGAGGTTGGTACCGGCTACTTCGACCAGGTAGCAAGCGCCCTCAACCCGACGGGCAGCACCCTCGCCCTCGCCGGTTCCACCGAGACCCAGCAGTTCTCCTGAACCCCTCCCTCGTGAGTTGGCAGGACACACCCCTTTTGGACGCCCATAAGCAGCGTGTCCTGCCAACTCAACGCAAGCTTTGAAGGAGCACCTTCCATGAACACTCACGGCATCACGCTGACCGCACCACCTATCCCCCGCCAGGACGAAATGCTCACCCCCGAAGCGCTGAACTTCCTCCGCGAACTCCATGCCTTCGCTGAACCACGCCGCCAGGAGCTGCTGCAGCGGCGCCGGGAAGCCCGCAACCGGATCGCGCGCGGCGAGGATCCGCGGTTCCTGGCCCACACCGCACACATAAGGAACGACGGCGGCTGGCAGGTTGCGCCGCCGGCTCCCGGTCTGGAGGACCGCCGGGTCGAGATCACCGGACCGGTGGACCGCAAGATGACGGTCAACGCCCTGAACTCCGGTGCAAACGTTTGGCTGGCGGACCTTGAAGATTCGCTGACTCCTACCTGGTCCAACGTCATCAACGGACAGCTCAACCTGCACGACGCGCTGCGACGCCGCATCGACTTCACCACCGAGGAGGGCAAGGAGTACCGGCTCGGCGAAAAGCTGCCCACCGTCGTCGTCCGTCCGCGGGGATGGCACCTGCCGGAGCAGCACCTGCTGGTCGACGGCGATCCGATCTCGGGCAGCATCGTGGACTTCGGTCTCTACTTCTTCCACAACGCCCACCGGCTCATTGACTCCGGCCGCGGCCCCTACTTCTACCTGCCGAAGCTCGAGAACCACCTCGAGGCCCGGCTGTGGAACGACATCTTTCTCCGCTCCCAGCAGCTGCTCGGCATCCCCCGCGGCACCATCCGCGCCACCGTTCTCATCGAGACCATCACCGCCGCCTTCGAGATGGAGGAAATCCTTTACGAACTGCGCGAACACTCCTCAGGCCTGAACGCCGGCCGGTGGGACTACATCTTCTCGCTGATCAAGAACTTCCGGCTTCGCGGCCCGCGGTTTGTCCTGCCCGACCGCACCATGGTCACCATGACCGCTCCCTTCATGCGCACCTACACCGAACAGCTGGTGCGCGCGTGCCATCGTCGCGGCGCTCACGCCATCGGCGGGCCGGCCGCTTTCGTTCCCAGCCGGCGGGATGACGCCATCAATGCCATCGCCCGGGAACAGGCCCGCACCGAAAAGTCCCGTGAGGCCGGCGACGGCTTCGACGGCGCCTGGGTGGCTCATCCTGACCTGGTTCCGGTGGCGCGGGCCGTGTTCGACGTGGTGCTCGGCGACCGCCCGCACCAGTTGGAACGCCAGCGCATGGACGTGGTGCCCGACGACCGCGCCCTCATCAACCTCACCGGCACGCAGGGGCTCATCACGGAAACGGGCGTCCGGACCAACCTGACTGTCGGCGTCCGCTACCTTGAAACCTGGCTGCGCGGCCACGGGGCGGTGACCCTGAAGAACCTGATGGAGGACGCCGCCACCGCGGAAATCTCCCGGTCCCAGATCTGGCAGTGGATCCACGTCCATGCCGTGACCGACACCGGCGAGATCATCACCCGCGAGTGGGTGGAACAGCTGTTGGAGGACGAGTTCGAGCGGCTGCCCCGCTTCGATGATGACCGGTACGACGACGCCCGCCGGCTCTTCGAGGAAGTGGCCCTCCGCGAGGACTTCCCCGAATTCCTCACCCTCCCCGCCTACACCCGGCACCTCTGCGCCGGGCAGCGTCCGGTCCTGGCCCTGCAGCGCTAGCCCCTTCAATTGAGTTGGCAGGACACGCCCTTTATGCGACGCCATAAGGGGCGTGTCCTGCCAACTCGACGCGAAAGTGTGGCGCGGGAATAGCGCGCCGCCGTCGTTCCGTTGCGAAAGGTATGCACATTGAAATCTGGTCCGACGTCAAATGCCCGTGGTGCTTCGTGGGCAAGCGCCGCTTCGAGAAGGCTCTCGCTGACTTTCCGCACCGCGACAGCGTGGAGGTGACGTGGAAGAGCTTCCAGCTGGACCCCACCCTCCCCGAGCACTACGACGGCACCGAGCAGCAGTACCTTTCCGAACGCAAGGGAATCGCTCCTGAGCAGGTCCGCCAGATGTGGAACCAGCTCACCACCTCCGCGGCCGATGTCGGCGTGAACTTCGACTTCGACTCCGTGGTTGTCGGGAACAGCTTCCCCGCCCACCGGTTCCTGCACCTCGCGAAGTCGCTCGGTCACGGCAACAAGGCGAAGGAAGCCATCCTCTCGGCGCACTTCGAGCAGGGCCTGAACACCTCCGACACCGACGTGCTCGTGAAGCTTGGCAACGACCTCGGCATCGATGAGCAGTCAGTCCGCGACACGATGGCCGGCGACCGCTTCGCTGACGACGTGCGGCGGGACATCAACGAGGCCCAGACGCTCGGGGTCAGCGGTGTGCCGTTCTTCGTGATCGACCGGAAGTACGGCATCTCCGGCGCACAGCCCGTGGAGCTCTTCCGCCAGGCACTGGATCAGGCGTGGCAGGAAGCCCATCCGCTGATTCCCGTGTCCACCTCCGCCGACGGCGAGGCCTGCGGCCCGGACGGCTGCTAGCAGGCCGGCTGCGCGTCGTCGGCGTTTTTTGCGGTTCCGTCCCTACGGCTTCCTTGCTACGGAGCAGCGGACGACGGCGCGGGCGTGGGGCTCGCTGTGGATGGTAGTTCACAGATCAGTCCGCCCGGTTCGGCGTTGACTTCCTCAGCGGGCACCAGGGCTTCGAACTCGGACCCGAGCACAACGTCCACGGTGGCGTCCGGCCGTTCATCCTCGACGTAGGTTGTTCCGGGAATGATCCGCTGAAGGGTGAACGCCTGGGCGTACCCGGACGGCCCGGAGACGACGATTGCGGTCATGTTGGTCTGCCCCACGGACCGGTTTCCGATGGTACTCACCGTGACACCGCGTTCCTCCAGTGCCGCCGAAGCGTTGCCCGCGAGCCCGGCAATGCTGGTGCTGTTGAGAACGTTCACCGTAATGGTGGCTGGATCAACGAGGTCGAACGGGCCGGCAGGGCAGGCGCTCACAGGGCTCGGCGACGGCTGGCTGGCGGTGAGCTGGATATCCCCGCGGGCCAGGGCCAGCGCGAAGAGCACGGCGGCCGTCACCAGCGCGAGGAGCAGCACCAGCACCACACCGTGCCGCAGCCTGCGCATGTAGATGTGCGGGCGCTCGACATTGCCGTCATCGGCGAAGACCGTCTCAAGATCATTCTCGGTAACAATGCGGTGACCGTGCCACTCGATCGGGTTCCTCTTCGACCGGATGGGCTTGCGTTTCGGTGTCCTAGCCATCGATGACCAGGACGCGTGCGTGCAGGATGGTGCGCTGGTGCAGGGCGGTGCGAACGGCCCGGTGCAGCCCGTCCTCAAGGTATAGCGTGTTATTCCACTGCACCACGTGCGGGAACAGGTCCCCGAAGAAGGTTGAGTCTTCGGCCAGCAGCGCTTCGAGGTCCAGGGTGGTCTTGGTGGTGACGAGTTCGTCCAGCCGAACCTGGCGTGGAGCTACGTTGGCCCAGTCCTTGGGCGTCACGTGTCCATGGTCGGGATAGGGGCGTCCATCGCTCACAGCTTTGAAGATCACCAATACAGCCTAGGCAAGATATTGCCCCAAGGGAATGTGGCCCTCTCGGGACGCGCACGTCGTCGCCAAAGAGTTACCGGAAAAGTCCTCCTTCCCGAGATGGCACAGACTGTCAGGTTCCGTCTATTGTCAGGTCGCGTCAATCGGGATGGTGCGCGATCCGACAACCGCGCCTGTGATCCAGTCTTCCCAGTCGACGCGCAGGTAGTACCGGCCTGGTGCCGGCGGAAGCAGCAGCATGTCGTAGCGCTCAGCGGCCCCGTAGGCGAGCCTGCTGGTGATCAGTGGATACTCCGCGTCCCTGCAGGGAGGTGAGGGGAGGCCTGGCACCGAGGTATCCCGGAACGGGCGCCCATCGTGGGAGATCAACTCGGCAATGGGCGCTTCAACTCCCGCGGCGTCGGTGAAGGTCACCATGTTGGGCAGGTAGTTGGCATTCACTGTCCTCAGCAGCGTCGGCTTCTTCGGGCCGCCGACCACATTGGCACGCAGGCCAGACAGGCTCCACACGCGCTCCCTACCCGCCGGACGCCGTGCCAGTTCCCCGCCCAACAGGTAGAAATGCTCAGGCTCAAATCGGTTGAGGCCGGCGTCTTCACCGGACAAGCCATCGGCGTGGTTCATCTCATGCCAGCGCGGGTCCACGCAGTAGGGAGCGAAGAGCGCCTCGGTGTCGATGTCATACTCCGGCCCGTCCACGAAGGCGCGGCGGGCGCCCGGACTGACCGGGTAGTCAGGATGCACTACAGGGTCGATGACCAGCGGCCCGAACATCCCCATCTGGACGTGCAGCGGGGTGTTGACGTGGCAGTGGTAGAAGTACGTTCCCGCTGCCCCGTAGTTCGGGTCGCCGGGCCGTCCCGCTTCAGGCTGCATCTGGTACGTGTACCGTCCGTCAACCTCGAACGATGTGTGCCCCACGCCGTCATTCCGGGGGTCAGGCTCCATGCCGTGCCAGTGGATCGTGTGCGGTCCCTTGCTCGGATGCACGGTGGCGTGGAAGACCTTCCCCTCCTGGACCCGAAGGGTGGGTCCCGGGAAACCGCGCTCGTACTGTTCGTCCTCGAAGCTCCACATCTCGAATTCCGCGCCGTCGTCCAGGACGAGGTCGCGGCTGTGGAAGTCGAACTCGACCGCGACGGCAGGGGTTTGCGGAAACTCCGTGACCGGGTTCTCCACCTCCAGCTGGTCCGAGCTGAAGTCCACCTGGCTCTGGAAGCGGTGATGCAGCACCGGTTCCGCCCCTCCCACCGGGTCCGGCTGTTCCGTGGGTTCCGCCGTGACCGATGGTTCCGCTGTGACCGTCGGATCTGCTGTGGCGGAAGGCGCGACGGATTCGGTAGCCGTGGCGCTGGGGGTGGCGCTCGCGGTTGCGGAGGCGGTGGGAGTGGCGACAGACGTTGCGGTCGCGCTTGCTGACGACGACGGCGTCGCGCTTGGTTTAGGTGACGCGCTCGGCGTCGCGGTTGCGGTTGGCTTTCGGGTCGGCTTCGGCCGGCGCTTCGCCGCCGCCGCCCGCCGGCGTTCCTCCTCCCGCCTGCGGCGCTCCGCCGCTGCCTCCCGTCGTCGCTCTTCCTCCCGCTTGCGGCGCTCTGCCGCCTCACGCCGTCGTACCTCTTCCCGACGACGGCGATCAGCGAGTTCCTGCGCTCTCTCGATTGCGCGGATTGATCGGCGACTGGGGCTTCCCTCACTTCGTTTGCGGCTGAAAATACTCACGGGGTGGCTCCTGGGATCGGACCCTTGAGGGTCCAGTGGGCAACAAGTCCGCCGGGATACATTCCGCCGGCGGCGGTCTGGGACGGCTCGGCGTGGCAGTGCATGGGGTAGACCCAGTCGCCGGTGCGCGCGAACCACACCGGATCAATGGCGTCCGGCGGCCGTTTGATCGGAATGATGATGTCCTTGCGGTCCATCGGTTCAAGCTCGACGACGTCCTCCCACTGCTGGAGGACCACGTGGCCGTCGGGGTCGACGAATCCCTCATGCCGCGGCCAGTCCACGCCGTTTCGGCGAACTGTCCAGACGTGGTTCCCGTGGAAATGCATCTGGTGGAAGACGATCCCGGGGTTGATCAGCCGGACGAGCTGGCCGCCGCGGAGAGTACCGGCCTCGGTCCCCTCACCGAACTGGCGTACGTCCAGTTGCCGCGGGTACCCCGAGATCAGGGTCTCCTCCTCCGTAGCGAGGTTCGTGGCGTCGTCGAACGTGATGCCCAGGGATTCAAACCCGCTGCGGCCGTTGAGCGTGAAGTACCGCGGCACCGCCCGGTTCTGGGCCGGATTCACGGTCTGACCCGCGGCCTCCATGGACGCCCATCGGGGCTCCACCGCATGGGAGATCCACACCCATTGCCGCTCGAACGTTGCACGGTCCTCCGCAATATCCCACTGGTGCTCCGGGTCCATGACCACCAGCACCCCGAACAGGCCCAGAACCCGTTCGACCGGCGCGTTGGTCGGGTCGGCGAAGATGTAGGTTCCCGGTGGCGGACAGGGGAACTCGAGGACTGCGACGGAGTCGGGTGCAACGGGCCCGGTAGTGATGTCGGCACCGGCTGCACCCGCACCAAAGAAGGTGAGGGTGTGCGGTTTGCCCAACCGGTTCTGGACGCGAAGACGGACGGTGCTCCCCAACTCGGCGATGATGGTCCGCTGGGGAAAATAGCTCGCCCAGTAGTTGCGGCGGATGAAAAACTGGCCTGGATTGGCCGCGTCCGCCCGCAGCGGCGCCGGCGTTCCTTTGGGTGGCAGCGCCGCTCCAAGCGGGTAGCTGCGGCTGGGAACCACATCACCCGCAAGGGTGATCACCGTCGGGTCCATGGTAAGGCTTGGGCTCGGGTCGTCAACGTCGGTCGGCCGGCTGCCGAAGCCGCGGTGGTAGACAAGTGTGTCGTCCACCATCTTCAGGTAGCCCTCGTTGATGTAGAGGTCCAGTACCCCTCGCTGCGGAGCGAGCGCCAACGGAATAGGTGTCCGTGCAACGCGCTGCCGGGAAGCTGAGGGTTGCACCAGCGGCAGTGCCGCGAAGCCCAGCCCAGCCGCCGCGCCCAGCTTGAGAAGGTCCCCACGGGCCAGTATTTCGGGAGGGAGCTGCTCAGCCATGGTAATCCTCCAGTGAACCTGGTCGAAGGGATATCCGGGGAAGCGCCAACGCCAACGGCGCCGGGCTGCCCCAGGGATCGGTGAACTGTGCAGCGAGCCCGGATGCGCCGCTCGGAACCAGGAAACTGACCCACAGGCTGCGGTGGGAGCCGGCTGTCAGCAGGATCTTGGCGACGTCGGCGCCACGGTTTGTCACCGTCGTCGTCTTCGCCACGAGGAGGCGCAGCTGCCCGGGCGCGAAGAGCACGTTGCGCTCGGAGGTGTTGCGTACATCCAGCTTCACTGCCAGGTGTTCGCCCCAGGTGTGGTTGAACGGTTGCGCCGAGGCTCCCGGCGGAGCGGCCCCGTGGCCTGCGCTGCCGGCGTGGCCACCGACCGCGCCAACCATGCGGGCCTGCCGCTCTGCGGCTGCAATCCGAACTGTCCCGAACGACGTCGGAACCTCCTCGGTGCCACCGGCGGCGGAGACGATTCCCCAACCCGCTGCGGTGCCCAGTGCACCGGTGCCTATCAAAATGCCAAACACTCGTCGCGTAAGTCCGATGGGACGGTCGGCTGCCTCCCCAGGCATCAGGTCAGCCGCATCCTGCTCGGCCAGCGCGATATTTTCAATCGCCATTACTCGCCTCTATATCGTGCCTTGGATGCTGCAGGGATTAAGTGTTATTGCCGAACCTTGGGGAAACCCTGCACGTCACCGATTTCGCCGCGGCAGCCCGAACCGCGGATACTGGGGCGGTGACTTCTTCGGTGTCCTCCTCCACAACCGTGCCCGCTCCCGTCGGCCTGCTGCTCGACGTCGACGGGCCGGTTGCCAGCCCCGTTTCGCGGACCGTGCGCCCGGAGATCATTGATGCGCTCATTGCGCTGGCAGGAGCGGGATGGCCGGTGATCTTCAATACCGGCCGATCGGATGAGTTCATCCGCGAAGAGGTGCTGAAGCCCATGCTGGCCGCCGGAATTCCTGCCGGAATCACGTTCCACGCCATCTGTGAGAAGGGCGCGACCTGGTTCAGTTTCACCTCCGACGGCGCCACTGAAGTGCAGGTCGATGAGACCCTCGCGCTGCCGCAGGAGTTCGGCGACGAGGTGCGTCGGCTGGTGGAGGAACAGTTCGCCGACCATATGTTCTTCGACGAGACCAAGCGCGCCATGGTGTCGATCGAGCAGCGCCTCGACGTGGGCAACGAGGACTACCTCGACCGGCAGGGCCCGTTCGACGCCGCCGTCCTGGAGATCATGCAGCACTTCGACATGGGCGTCTGCCGGCTTGCGCACCACCTGCCGGACAGCGATGACAGCGTCGACTACCGGGTTGACCCCACCATCATCTCCACGGACATCGAGTCCGTGCGCGTCGGCAAGGACCTGGGCGCCGAGCGTGCCCTGCGCCTGATCGACGGCGACATCCCACACTCCTGGCGGACCGTGGGCGACTCACGCACTGACTACGCCATGGCCGATTACCTCCACGAGCACGGCTACAGCGTTGCCCACGTCGATGTCCGGCCCGCCGACGGCGTTCCGGAAAAGCCCTACCCGGTCCTCACCGAGGGTGAGCTGACCAATGACGACGCCGGTGCCGCCTTCCTGCTGCGCTGCGCCGAAACGGCGGTCTCCCCCGTCTAGCCCTTGAGCGCCTGCTCGATGGCTGCCACGATCTCCTCGGAGTCCGGCGCCACAGTGGGAGCGAACCGCGCAACCACAGTGCCGGCGTCGTTCACCAGGAATTTCTCGAAGTTCCACTTCACCAGACCGGGCAGCGCTCCCGTCCTGAACCGGGTCAGCTCTGCATAGAGCGGGTGCTGGTTCCGGCCCCGGACGTCCGTCTTGGTGGTCAGGGGAAAGGTCACTCCGAAGTTCATCGAGCAGAAGGCCTGGATGTCCGCTTCAGTTCCCGGCTCCTGGCCCATGAACTGGTTGCTCGGTACGCCCAGCACCACCAACCCCTGGTCCGCGTACTTCCGGTAAAGCTCCTCAAGGCCGGCGTACTGCGGGGTGAAGCCGCACTGCGACGCGACGTTCACCACCAGGACCGTCTTGCCCCTGAAATCCCCGAAGCTGCGCTCAGTCCCGTCGATCATGGTCAGCGGGATGTCGTGAAGGTTCTGCGGGGACACTGGTACTCCTTGAAGGAAACGGTATTCGGCTTGCATTGTCGCTGAAGGCGGTTCGTCAGCAAAGCTTTCCTGGATGGGACTCACGGGTTGACCCTGCATACTGGTGCCATGGCGTCACCCTTTACCCGCCTCCGCGTCGAGCTCAAGAACACTTTCACGGGCACCGGCGCGCAACCGCCTGCCTGGACTGAGGAACTGGCTGACGGCGACGACGCCGGCTACTTCGCTCCCGGCTCAGCCGTCTGGGCTGTCCACAGTTCAATGACCCCGACGGTGGGCGGCATTCGTGCCCTCCTGCTGCAGGCGTTGCATCCCGGAGCCATGGCGGGAGTGTATGCCCACTCGGACTTCCGCGAAGACCCGCTGGGCAGGCTGGCCAACACCATCCGCTGGATCTTCACCGTGACGTACGGGTCCACGGACGCCGCGCGCGGCGCCTCCGCGTGGGTACGCCGCCTGCATGAGAAGGTGACCGGCACATATGTGGACGCGAACGGCGTCGAACAGGACTACAGCGCCAACGATCCCCACCTGCTCCGCTGGGTGCACCTGGCCTTCGCCGACGCCTTCCTCAGCGCGCACCAGCAGTATGGGCTCGGGTTTCCCGGCGGGGCGGACGAGTACGTCAGGCAGTGGGCGGTCGCCGGTGAATTGATGGGTGTGACGGACCCGCCGCGAAGCGCCGGGGAGCTGCGCGAGCAGCTTGCCGCGTACGACGACGAACTGACTTCCAGCGAACAGGTCCAGGACGCGCTGGCCTACATCCGGCGCCCCCCGCTTCCGCGGTCACAGCGCCTCGGGTACCGGGTGCTGTTCGCCGGGGCAGTGGCCACCCTGACACCCCGGCAGCGCGAGCTCCTCGGGCTATCGCTGCCGCATATCGGACCGGTGCGGCTGCCCGTGAAGCCGGCGGTCCTGCTGGTGCTCGGGGTGATGAAGCTCGGCCTCGGCAGCCAGAGCCCCACCGAGCAGGCGGCACTGCGCCGGATCAGGCGGGTGCAGGAGCCCCCGCCTGCCGGCGACTGACGTACGCCGCGTCTCCTAGCTGGTCTTGGGCGCCCGGTCCGGGAGTGCCAGCCGGAACACCTTCGCCCAGGCGGAACCGACCTGCTTGAGCAGCGGCCCGGTGGTGTACGGCAGGTTGTAGCGGGCGCAAATCTCCCGGATCTTCGGCGCGACCTCGTGGTAACGGTTGGACGGCAGGTCCGGGAACAGGTGGTGCTCGACCTGGTGGGACAGGTTGCCCGTCATCAGGTGCATGAACTTGGAGCCGGAGATATTTGCCGACCCGATCATCTGGCGCACGTACCAGTCGCCGCGGGTTTCGCCGTCGACCATTTCTTCCGTGAAGGTGTCAGCGCCCGTGGGAAAGTGTCCGCAGAAGATGACTGCGTGTGCCCACACATTACGCACGGCATTCGCGGTCAGCGTCCCGACCAGCGCCTGCTTTCCGGAACCGGTGAGCATGGCCACCGCCGGTGTCGCAGCATAATCCTTGCCGAACTGCTTGGCCGCCTTCAGCCCGAGCGCCCGGAGGTCCTTGCGCATGGCCTCCTTGGACTTGAGCCCTTCCTTGTACTCCGGGATCTCCAGATCATAGAGGGCGATCCCCCATTCGAAGACCGGTGCCAGGATGGCGTTGTACAGGGGGTTGCCCAGGTTGAAGGGCTTCCAGGGCTGGTCATCGTCCATCCGCAGCAGGTTGTAGCCGACATCGCGGTCCTTGCCCACCACGTTGGTCCAGCGGTGGTGGAGATCGTTGTGGGTGTGCTGCCAGGAGCGTGCCGGGGTGACGAAGTCCCACTCCCACGTGGTGGAGTGGATGTCCGGATCCCGCATCCAGTCCCACTGGCCGTGGAGGATATTGTGGCCCAGCTCCATGTTTTCCAGAATCTTGGCGAAGCTCAGCATCGTCGTGCCTGCAACCCAGGCCGCCTTGTTCCTGCTGAACAGCAGCGCTGCCCGTCCACCAAACTCCAGCGCGCGCTGGGCCTTGACGACACGGCGGATGTAGTCGGCGTCGTGCTTGCCCCGGCGGCCGAGGACCTCATCACGGATGGCATCCAGTTCCCGGCCCAGCTCGGCAACCTGCTCGTCGGTGAGATGGGCAGCGGCCGGGGGACGGACCAGCGGGTGGCCGGTCTCCGCAAGTGCTCCGGGCCGGCGGCGCGGGGCCTGCTTCTCCAGCGTGGTGTCCTCTGACGTTTTTTCTACGAGGTCTGTCATACCTACACTCCTTCAGATATCGAGGTTCACCGGTCCGGCTGCCGCCGAAACGCACGTTTGTATCAACTGACCGGGGTCTCCGTGTACTTCGTCGGTGCGAAGGTCCCTGACCTGCCCCGCGCGAAGCGGGAGCAGGCAGCTGTGGCAGATGCCCATGCGGCAACCGCTCGGCATGAGCAGCCCTGCATCCTCGCCGACCTCGAGGAGCGGAGTATCTCCGTCAGCCTCCACCTCCCGGTCGGAAGCCTCGAAGGTGACCAATCCGCCGTCGTTCCCTGTTCCGTCAGCCAGCGCCGTGCTGAAACGCTCGATGGTCAGGTTTCCGGAGGGAAGCTTCGCCTGCTTTCCCCACAACGATTCCGCACTCTCGAGGAACTCTTCGGGACCGCAGGCGTACGCTGCCCTCTCGCGCCAATCCTCACAGAGCTCGTCAAGGGCGGCCGGCGAGCTGAAGTCGATGCGCCCCTGCTCGGAGGTGAACCGCAGCTTCACCCGGAACTGACGGAACTGATCTGCAAGCTCCCGCAGTTCTTCGAGGAAAAGGCTCTTCAGCGGGGTCCGCGCCGAGTGGATCAGGACAACGTCCGCATCCGGGCGGCGGGGAACAAGCGTGCGGATCATCGACATGACCGGGGTGATGCCGCTGCCCGCAGTGAGCATCAGCAGGGGCCTGGGCCGGTCGGGAAGAACGAAGCTGCCCTGCGGGGGCGCGAGGAACAGGATGTCGCCGGGCTTCGTTCCGCGGACGAGTTCCCCGGACACAGCGCCCATGTCCGTCACGGTGATCGCTGGATCCTGCCCTGCAGCGGTACTCAGGGAGTAGGAGCGCCAATGGCGGACACCGTTCAGCTCAACCCCGATGCGCGCCCACTGCCCCGCGCGGTGCGCCTTCCACCCGCGGCCGGGACGGAAGTGGATGGTCACCGAGTCAGCCGTTTCCGGCACCACCTTGGTGACGATCCCGCGCAACTGGCGTGCGGAGAACACCGGGTTGAAGAGGGAGAGGAAGTCTTCCGGTGCGAGCGGCGTAGTCAGCGCGGAAACAGCGTGTTTCAGCCGTGGTCGGGGTGTCATCGCTGCAGGTCCAAGAGCAACTCCTAACAGGACGGGCACGGGCTGAGGTCACCAGGCGTACAAGGCGAACCCAGTTTCCAGTGTGTACTTTCCAAGTGACGCTTTGAAAGACTAACTTACGATTACTTTAATCAGCACGCTTACGATCACGTGCAGGCTGGTGGGCCTGCGACGTTCACGAGGACATTCGGAGCGGGCCGCCGCCTGGACTGTTGCGTCCCCATCCGCTGCGCACCGTCGCTGTAAAAAACGAAGCACCCCGACTGCCGGCCGGGGTGCTTCGATTCAAGCGGAGGATGGGGGATTTGAACCCCCGAGGGCGTGAACCCAACACGCGTTCCAGGCGTGCGCCATAGGCCGCTAGGCGAATCCTCCTTGTTTGGAGCAGGTTCCAGAATACCCGTACATGCCCCATGTGCCGAATCGGGAGCTGCGCAGCAGGCGGGCAACCCTCCCAGTGGTTTGTGTAGACTATTACGCGGCCCCTCATGTGGTGTCATCCTGTTGAACTCCCCCAGGACCGGAAGGTAGCAAGGGTAAGCGGGCTCTGGCAGGTGCATGGGGGGTCTTTACGTTCCCTCGCAAACGCCTCTGGTGAAGGAGTTCTGTGACCGCCGGCCGCTTCGCTCCAAGCCCCACGGGTGAGCTTCATGTGGGGAATCTTCGCACCGCGATCCTGGCCTGGCTCTTCGCGCATTCCACCGGCAGGCAGTTCCTGCTGCGGGTCGAAGACCTCGACCGGGTCCGCGCCGGAGCGGAGGAAACGCAGCTCGCTGAGCTCGCCGCCGTCGGGCTCAGCTGGGACGGGGAGGTCACCCGCCAGAGCCAGCGCCGGCTCCATTACGACGACGCCGTCAGCCGCCTGCGCCGGGATGGGCTCCTTTTCGAGTGCTTCTGCACCCGCCGGGACGTTGCTGAGGCGGCATCCGCGCCGCATGTCCTTCCGGGCCACTATCCGGGCACCTGCCGGGACGTTCCGGAGGCAGAGCGGATGGCCGCCCGCAGGGTGCGGCCTGCGGCCCTGCGGCTGCGCACCGACGTCGGGCAGTTTGAGGTTCACGACGTGCTGCACGGTAGATATACCGGCGCGGTGGATGATTTCGTAGTGGTCCGCAACGACGGGGTGCCGGCCTACAACCTTGCCGTCGTCGTCGACGATGCGGAGCAGGCCATCGATCAGGTGGTGCGCGGCGACGATCTGCTCACATCGGCTCCACGGCAGGCGTACCTTGGATCGCTGCTTGGACTGCCGCCGGTTGAGTACGCGCACGTGCCGCTGGCCCTCAATCCTGAACGACGCCGCCTGGCCAAGCGGGACGGCGCCGTCACCCTCGAAGCGCTCGCCGCGGAGGGCTGGGAGGCATCGGCAGTCAGTGCTGTGATTCTGCGCTCGCTCGGCTTACCGGACAGTTCGCTGGAAGCCGCGCTAAGCGTATTTGATCCTTCCCGGCTGCCTCGTGAACCATGGATTGTTGACCCTTCCCACCTGTCCTCCACCGATGCCGCTCCTGTCCGACCCAACCGATAGAGTTCTTCTGTGAGTACAGCCCTTTACCGCCGGTACCGTCCGGAGACCTTCTCCGACGTGATCGGCCAGGAGCACGTCACCGAGCCACTGATGACGGCGATTTCCAAGAACAGGGTCAACCACGCCTATCTTTTCTCGGGTCCGCGCGGTTGCGGCAAGACCACTTCCGCCCGCATCCTTGCCCGCTGCCTCAACTGTGCGCAGGGACCCACGCCGGTCCCCTGCGGCACCTGTGACAGCTGCGTGGAGCTGGCCCGCAACGGCTCGGGCAGCCTGGATGTCATCGAGATCGACGCCGCTTCCCACGGTGGTGTGGATGATGCCCGTGACCTCCGCGAGCGTGCCACCTTTGCGCCGGTCCGCGACCGCTTCAAGATCTTCATCATCGATGAGGCGCACATGGTCACCAGCGCCGGCTTCAACGCGCTGCTGAAGATCGTCGAAGAGCCGCCGGAACACATCAAATTCATCTTCGCCACCACTGAACCGGACAAGGTGATCGGGACCATCCGTTCCCGCACGCATCACTACCCGTTCCGCCTGGTTCCGCCCGAGCCGCTCATGGCTTACCTGGAGCTCCTATGCAACCAGGAGAACATCCCGGTGGCACCGGGGGTACTTTCCCTCGTGGTTCGTGCGGGTGGCGGGTCGGTTCGTGATTCCCTGTCTGTGCTGGATCAGCTGATGGCCGGCGCAGGGGCGTCCGGTCTCGATTACGAGCTTGCAGTCTCGCTGCTCGGCTACACCCATGCATCCCTGCTCGACGATGTGGTTGACGCCATTGCGGCCGGTGATTCCGCGACCGTCTTCGGCGCTGTTGACCGTGTGATCCAGACTGGCCACGATCCGCGCCGCTTCGTTGAGGACCTGCTGGAGCGGTTCCGGGACCTCATCATTGTGAACGCTGTCCCCGACGCCGCCGCGTCCATCCTCCGTGGAACCCCTGATGACCAGTTGAACCGCATGCGGACGCAGTCCCAGCAGCTTGGACGTGCGGAACTGTCGCGTGCCGCGGACATCACCAATACGGCATTGACCGAGATGACCGGTGCCACCTCTCCACGGCTGCACCTCGAACTGCTCTGTGCCCGCATTCTGCTGCCCGCTGCGGACCAGTCCGAGCAGGGCACCCTTGCCCGTGTCGACCGGATCGAGCGCAGGCTCAGCTACGCCAGCGGCCTCCCGAATGCTGGTGGCCTCCCTGATGCTGGTACAGCGGCGTCGACGTCCGCGGCGTCCGTGGCGTCTGCTGCTGCACCGGCTGCGGAAACGGATCCGGCGCCAGCCGCGAAGACGGAACCGTCACAGGCTGCGGTAGCTCAACCCGCTGCCGCCAACGCACCACGGCAAGCACCGCCTGCGGCGTCGGCACCCCGAAGCGCGGACCAACGCCCGGCCGGCTCCCAGAAGGAAGCTCCGGCTCCAGCGGAGAAACTGGAGCGGGCCACGGAGCCGGCCCAGGAACCTGCCGCTGCAGACTGGGGTGGCGGATGGGGTTTGCCGCCCGAGGCGTCCACCAGCGAGGACCGGCGCTCTGCAGGCCCACGCGAGCAGCCGGATCGCGCTGCAGACCGAAGTGAGCAGCAGGTGAAGCTACCGCAGCCCACTGCGACGCAACCCCTCCAGCCGCAGACATCTGCACCGCAGGACGCGCAACCGACTGACTCACGACCGCAGGACCCGCAGCCACCCGCGCAGGCGTCCGGTCAGATCGAGATGATCCGCAGAGCGTGGCCGGAGATCATGGACGAACTGACCCGCATCAAACGCAGCACCTGGCTGAACGTCAACGCCGACGCGAAGCCGCGTTCCTTCAGCGACAATCAGCTCACACTGGCGTTCGCTTCACAGGGCAACGCGCTCGGTTTCCAGCGCGGACAACACGCGGACAACCTGAAGCAGGCTATCAATAAGGTGCTCGGGCTGAGCTGCAGCATCGAAGCCATCCACGACGGCGCCGCGGCAGCGGGTGAACCCGACCCAAAAGTACCAACTAGCCGGAACCAGCCGGCAGAGGCGCAGGAACCGCAGGTCACCAATCAAGCTGTTCCCACCGTTACCGCTCCTGCATCAGCTACGCCGGCCCCGAAGAGCGCAGCCACAACGGAAACAGTGGACGACGCATGGGGGCTCTCCGAGGACGTGCCCGCCGGACCACAGGCTCAATCGGACCAGACGGACGACAAGACGGCGGAAGACAGCCCCACAGCTGCCGCCGACCGCTGGCTGACAGCTGAACCTTCCCGTGAACCTTCCCGTGATCCTGACGATCCCGGCCCGGAGGAACCCTCGTTCGAGGAGGAATCACCGGCACGTCCCAGCCGCTACCGACAGCTGCTCGACGAAGCTGCGCGGGCGGAAGCAGCCCGACCGAAGCAGCAGGAGCGTCCAGCCGGCGCCGTAGACTTGAGTTTCGTCGAGGACGTTCCCAGTGCGGATGATGAGACCATCGAACAATCCGGGCTGGTGGGCCGCCAGGCCATCGAACGGATCCTCAACGGCCGGTTGATCGAGGAACGCAGCCTCGATCAATAACCTGGCTTATCCAGGACCAGCCCAGCACCACCTACAGCTAAGGCATACCCGTGTACGAAGGCGCAGTTCAGGAGCTCATCGACGAGCTGGGACGCCTCCCGGGCGTGGGCCCCAAATCGGCACAGCGCATCGCGTTCTACATCCTTGAATCTGACGGGGAAGACACCAAGCGCCTCGTCAACGCCATTGTCACCGTCAAGGAACGGGTCAAGTTCTGCACCATCTGCGGGAACGTCGCAGAGCAGGAAACCTGCGGCATCTGCCGCGACCCGCGTCGCGATCCAAGCGCGATCTGCGTGGTCGAAGAGTCCAAGGACGTCATTGCCGTTGAACGCACCCGTTCCTTCCGCGGCAAGTACCACGTTCTCGGCGGGTCCATCAATCCCATCGCCGGAATCGGGCCGGAGCAGTTGCGCATCCGTGAACTGCTGAGCCGTCTCTCGGATGATCAGGTCCAGGAAATCATCATCGCCACGGATCCCAACCTCGAGGGCGAAGCAACAGCAACCTATCTGGTGCGCATGCTGAAAACCATCGGCATCAAGGTTACCCGCCTGGCCTCCGGGCTACCGGTGGGCGGTGACCTCGAATACGCCGATGAGATCACCCTCGGCCGCGCTTTCGAGGGCCGCCGCACCGTCTCCTGACTTGCACGCTGGGCCGTTTCAGTCAGCCGGTCAGGGCGATCAGGCGATGCGCGTGCCCCGCGCGAGACGGCGAACAGGAGTCACCAGCTTGCGCCGGCCTGCCCACAGCACCAGGCCGGCCAATGTTCCCTGCAGGGCGAGCCCCAGCGGCCAGATCGGCAACGGCTCGGACTCTATGTCCCGGGAACCCGACCCGAAGAACTGCGCCTCATCACAGGTGACCTCGTAATCCGGGCCGGCCTGCGCCAGGCGGACCTGCTCACTGATGCTTTCCATTACTCCGGGAGCGCGGTAGTTTGCGGTCAGCACGCCGGAGTTCGCAGATCCTGCATCACGGTCATACGGCACCGCGTCGGCGACGAGCACGAACGGATTGGCAGCGAGCAGCCACGCCGTGCGTTCGGTGTGCAGGACAGACGTGAGCACCTCGTTGGTGACGCACTCCAGATCCTCTTCCGTGAGCATCTGCCCGCTCTCGAGTGCTTCCTGGGGATAGTCGTAGAAGGATTGCGTGACCCGTACGTCCTCCTCGATCACCAGCGACATGCTCAGGCCGAAGGCAATCAGGGTGCCGATGCAGAGCAGCGCAACCATCATGTAAGTGGTGACAATCGAGAACAGGGGCCTGCCTGCGAGCGCCGAGATGCCGACACCGAGCGCGCACACAAGGCCCAGCTCAATGGACAGCACCAGCAGCGAGACGAACGCCTCGAGCGGATTGACCCCTCCCAGGGCCAGCGCCCAGAAGATGAACGGTGAGCTCAGCGCAAGAAACCCCAGTGACGCAACCCAGGACGCAAGCCACTTACCCCACAGGATCTGCCCCGGCGTGAGCAGCGTGATCTGGAGAATGGCAAGGGTTCCCCCGGTCCTGTCGCCATTGATTGCGTTCGCTGAAAGCCCGGGCGCCACCAGCAGGCCAAAAAGCAGGACAAAGCCGACCACCAGGTCAAACAGGAACGGACCGGCGCCGTCCATGGTCGCCGTCGTCAGTGTGGCGAGCAGGAAGACCAGACCGATCACAAGGAACCAGACGGCCATCACGATGTACCAGGCGCGGCCGCGCAGCCGCTGCTTCATCTCCAGCCCGAAGATGGTGCGCACTCCCGCCACGTAGCCAAGGCGGTGCGTGTTCTCCTGCAGTGGCTGAGTCTCCATGGTGCTCATTGCCGCTCCGTATCCAGGCTCATGTAAGTTTCTTCGAGGGCGCCGCCCGCGGGCGCAAAGGCGGTGACGACGACGTCCGCCAGGATGAGCGTGCGCAGCAGCCACGCTGCCTGTTCGGTGCTGCTGAGCAGCACCTGGTACTCGACGCGCCGGGAATCGCCGCGCTCCTCGAACACGACGCCGTGGCTCGCCAAGGCGTCGGCGAGCGCCCCCATCGGTTCGGCCTGGATGCAGTATCGGCGCAGCTGTGTTCCTGCCTCATCCAGTGTCTGGCTCTTCACGGATTCGCCCCGGTTGACGAAGACTGCGCGGTCCGCGATCTCGTCCAGTTCCGACAGGACATGGCTGGAGACGACGATCGTCTTGCCTTCTCCTGCCAGCCGCCGGAGCATGATCCGCAATTCCACCCGGGAACCCGGGTCCAGTCCGGATGCCGGCTCATCCAGCAGGAGCACGTCCGGATTGTGAATAAGTGCCCGGGCCAGGCTCAGCCGCTGCTGCTGGCCGCGGGACAGCACCCTTGCGGGGGCGTCGGCGTAGTCGCTGAGCCGGACTTCCGCGAGCAGTTCAGCGGCGCGGTGAGCCGCCGCCGTCGGGTTCAGTCCGTAAAGGGCACCGACAGTGGTGAGGATTTCGCGGGCTTTGAGGGATTCCCAGACGCCCAGCGTGTCCGGCATCCAACCGACTTTGCGGCGCACTGCGGCGGTATCTTTTCCCGGGTCCGATCCGCCGACGGATAAAGTACCGGCATCCGGCGCCAACAGCGAAGCGAGGATCAGCAGCAGGGTGGTCTTCCCGGACCCGTTGGGTCCGATCAGCGCTGTCACCTCTCCCGGCGGCGCCTCGAAATCGATGTTCCGGACGGCAGCAACCGAACCGAAACTTCGTTGAATACCTTTGGCAATGATTCCCCCATACCCATTGGTCATGAGCCGACACTAGCAAGGCACGCCGACATCCCGGCACAATTCGACTTCCAATTGGGTGAGCCGAAACCAAACAGTTAACATTGTGTGCGGTTACCGGTGGTTCATCCAGAAGCGAGCGTGCGCATGGCCCTCATTGTTCAAAAGTTCGGTGGCTCGTCCGTGGCGGACGCCGAAGGCATTAAACGCGTTGCCAGGCGCGTCGTTGAGACGCAGGCCGCCGGCAACCGGGTCGTCGTCGTCGTTTCCGCCATGGGCGACAGCACCGATGAGCTGCTTGATCTGGCAGAGCAGGTCTCTTCGTCCTCCAATCCACGGGAAATGGACATGCTGCTCAGCGCCGGGGAGCGCATCTCCATGGCGCTGCTGGCGATGGCCATTCACGAATCCGGATCCAGCGCACAGTCCTTCACGGGTAGCCAGGCCGGCATGATCACCGATGCCATCCACGGCAAGGCCCGGATCATCGCCGTCTCCCCTCATCGCATCAAGGCGTCCATCGACAAGGGCGACATCGCGATTGTCGCCGGATTCCAGGGAATGAGCCAGGACAGCAATGACATCACCACTCTCGGCCGCGGCGGTTCCGACACCACTGCCGTTGCCCTCGCGGCGGCCCTGAAGGCTGACGTCTGCGAGATCTATACCGACGTCGACGGCGTGTACACGGCAGATCCGCGCGTGGTCCCTGCCGCGCGGAAAATCTCAACCATCTCCAGCGAGGAAATGCTTGAGATGGCAGCCTCGGGAGCAAAGATCCTTCACCTGCGGTGCGTGGAATACGCCCGCCGCTTCGGTGTTCCGCTGCACGTCCGCTCATCCTTCAGCCAGCTCGAGGGGACCTGGGTGCTGCCCAACCCCGATGACACGATCAAGATTCAAGAGGGAGAACCCTTGGAACAGCCCATCATCTCCGGTGTTGCCCATGACCGGTCAGAAGCGAAGGTCACGGTGGTCGGCGTGCCGGATATCCCCGGCAAGGCAGCGGAAATCTTCGGGATCGTTGCAGGCGCCCACTCAAACATCGACATGATCGTCCAGAACGTTTCGACGCACGGTTCCGGACGCACGGACATTTCCTTCACCCTGCCGATCGTTGAAGGCGCAGACGCCCGCGCGGCATTGAAGACCGCCCAGGCGGCTGTCGGCTACGAGAGCGTCGAGTATGACGAGCAGATCGGCAAGCTGTCGCTCATCGGCGCCGGCATGCGCTCGAATCCCGGCGTCTCCTACAAGTTCTTCAAGGCACTGTCCGACGCCGGTGTGAACATCGACATGATCTCCACCTCCGAGATCCGTATCTCGGTAGTCACCAGCGCAGACCTGCTCGACACGGCGGTGCGCGCGGTGCACGCCGCATTCGATCTCGACGGAGAGGCCGTCGCCACCGTCTATGCGGGCACAGGTCGCTAACCCGCGTTGATTCGTCAGGACACGCCCCTTATGGGAAGCCAAACGGGGCGTTTCCTGCCAATTCAACTAGTCGTCGGTGTGAAGTACGGGTTTGGTGAAATAGTCCTTGTACTTCTGGACCGGTTCGGTCCGGCGCACTGTCTCGTGGTCCGGATGCCGTCGAACGGCGTAGTGATGCCCGTCGGAGTCCACCTCGACGTTGAGTTCGGCGAGTTCAGCTTCTGAAGCCGTCTCGAACTCGTCATGTCGGTGCTGCACGGGCCCATCGAGGTCGTCCCTGTCTGCGGGACCAAGGAAAATTGATGCCGGGTTTCTGATCCAGCGGCGCCGATTTCTCTCAGCCATGGGTATCGCCTTCTCTCTGCGGCTGGTCGAGTACCCACAGCTTAAGTCCGTCCGGGGCAAAAAGAGCGGGTATCACGCAGAAATCCCCCGCACCGTTACCAGTGCGGGGGATTCGCTGTGCTTTCCTACCGGCGAATGTTACTTGCCGTTTGTCGGAGTGGCGTCCCCCTCAGGGGCGGTGCGCAGCTTGTCTGCATCACCGGTCGATGACACTGCCGTCGGTGCGGCCACACCGTCAGCGCCTACGGCAACCGAAACGAACGTTACGGCGGCGGATCCTTCGTAGGTTACGCGGCCCACGTAGGAGCCCGGCTCAAGTCCGTTCCAGTTCAGCGTGACCTCTCCGGACTCGCCGTTGGCCAGCTCAAGCGGATTGGGCGTGAGCGAGGCGTTTCCTGCGTCGGCGCCGAGGATCGCAGCATCGAAGGTTCCGGCAGTTGCCCGACCATCGGGGCTTGCGAAGAGGTTGACGATCACCCTGTAGGTACCCGGAGTCGGATTCTGCAGGTTCAGGCTCTCACTTGCCGAGCCGGTAGCTGCTTGATAAACAATCTGATTGCGGGAGTTGACCACGAAGAAGTCGAAGTCCGCAGTCGGATCGGCAGAGACAACGGACAGCTTCGCAAACGGGGTGCCCTGAGGGATAGTCAGGTTGGTCACGTAGTTTGACGCGTTCGTTGAGAGGGACAGTCCTCCGCCATTCGGGACCAGTGAGAAGTCTTCACTGGTTGCCTTGGACAGACCGAGAAGCTCCATGGCTATCGGGGCGTTCGAGCCTGAGGTTACGGGAATCTGTCCGCTGCCGTCAGGGCCCTCGGAGGTGAAGGACACCTCAGAGGGGGCCTCTACCGACTGTGGTCGCACTGCAACCGGCGAGGTTACCGATTCCTTCTTGCTCTGCCAGGTCAGTGAGCCCTTTGCGAACTGGCCGAGGGCTGCACTCTCATTCTCGAACGTCACCGTGAAGGTCTGGGTTTCGCCCGGCTTGGCGAACTTCAGGACCGATGGGGAAACCGTCACGTTCACACCGGGCACATTGGCTGATGCGGTGTAGGTGCCCGGCTTCACACCGGTGACCGTACGGGTGACGGTGACCTTGCCGGTCAGGTTACCGACGGCGAAGGACGGAACGTTCATGTCTTTGGCGTCGATGCCCTCGAGGCCATCGACGTCCGCGTAGCCGGTTCCCTCGACAAACTGCAGGTATTCGCGAATACCGGCGTCGTAGATCAGGCCTGGATTGAGCACGCTGGTGGGGTCCACCTGGCCTGCACCGGTTGCGAAGACGTCGCCGTCAACGCCGCCTTCCGAGTTCTTGACAGGGGTAGCGGTGGTCATCATCGCGGACTTGACCGCGGCGGGCGACCACTGCGCGTTCTCGGCGAGGATAAGCGCGCCGACACCTGCAACATGCGGAGAAGCCATCGAGGTTCCGGAAAGGAATCCGAACTCGTCGCCGCCGGTACCGATGGGGGAAACACCTGCGAGAACAGCAACGCCGGGAGCGGCGATGTCCGGCTTCAGGAGGTCCGAGCCGGTGGCGAGCAGCGGACCGCGTGAGGAGAAGCCTGCGATCTGCGGGACAGGAGGCAACGGTTCTCCGGTGGTGTCCTCGGGTACCAGCGCAACCTTGATGTCTGGGTTGGCCGCAACCTTGTCCTTGAGCGCGAGGCTCTGGGGAGCATTGACGTGCACGGTGGGTACCGAGTGCTTGTCCGTGTCCATGGAGGAATCGGTGAGGTTGACCAGGATCATGCCGATGCCGCCTGCACGGAGAACTTCAGCGGACTTGGCAACGCGATCAAAGACGCCGCGGTCACAGACAACGATCTTGCCGGTCACCAGTGCGGGGTCGAGCGAGTCGGGGCCACACAGGTCAGGGCTGACCCCGCCTGCTGCAGCCGCGTCGGTGCTGAGAACCACCGGGCTTGCGGGGACGCCGGCGTTCATAATGCTGGCGCCGCGGAACTTGGTCCCGTCGGAGAACTCGGCAGTGCCCTGAAGCGCGTGGCTGAAGGTGCTCGCTGCAACGGTGGTCACCCAGGGCGCTCCGTGGTTGACGGTGCTGGCGGTCGGGCCGGAGTTGCCGGCCGAGGCTGCCACGAAGACGCCTGCGGAAGCTGCGGAAAGGAATGCCAGCGATACAGGATCGGTGGTGGTGGTTGCACTGCCCGAAATCGAGTAGTTCAGTACATCAACGCCGTCGAGGATCGCCTGATTGATGGCAGCGACGGAAGAAGATGAGTAGCAACCGCCGGTTGCCGCATCGTCATCAGCCCAGCAGACCTTGTAGACCGACAGCTTGGCCGCAGGAGCTACGCCCGCAGACACACCGAAGTCGCGGCCGTCGACGGTCTGCGTGACGCCGCTGTTGCCCGCGGCGGTGCTGGCCGTGTGGGTTCCGTGGGTGTCGACGTCCACCGGGGAGAGAAGTTCCTCCGGTGCACGATTCTCTTCGTCAACGAACCGGATGAAGTCGTCTGCGAAGTACTGTGCCGCGAGGACCTTGGAGTTGCACTCCTCGCCGGTGAAACCTTCGCCTGCCTGGCACTCACCGAGGAAGATTGAGCCGTCTGCCTTCAGCATGGCGATCTGGCCATCGGCGTTGAGATACGGAACGCCGACCTTTGGCTTCGCATTGCCCTTGAGCGGCTGCACTTCCTCGCCGGCGAAGAACGCGCTGTCCGGCGCGTACCCGGTGTCGATGACGCCGACAACGGTACCGGCCCCGGCGTTCTCCTCACCGCCGAACTGGGTCTTCCAGGCTCCCTTTTTACCGCGGAGCTCAAGGATGTCCATGCTTGAGTAGTCGTCCGGCGCGTTTTCAACGTCAGGAGCGACCATGCGGACGTTCGAATCCTTGGCGAGTTCAACCGCCTGCTCCGACGTCAGCTCGGCGCTGAAGCCGTTGAGCGCCGCGGCGAAGGAGCGGTTGATTTCGACGCCCTCCTCGGCGGCCACAGCCTGCTGCTTCTGCTCGAGGTGCTTCGTGTACTTCTGGAAGTCCTTCTTGCCGGTGAGCTTCTCACCCTTCCCCGGCTTGGTGGCTTCGATGCCGGGCACACCGCCGTCGTATGTTGCCGCAGGCTCTTCATTGAGCACAACGATGTAGCGGCCGTCCGGGTAGTTGCTGGGATCCACTTTCTTGACCGGCTGGATCTGCTGGGTAGCAGTAGGACCAGCAGGTGCTGCAGCGGCGGGTACCGCTGTCATGGAGCCAAGAATCAGTGGGAGGCCAAGGACGAGAGCTGTAGCTCCACGCAATCCACCTGCCCGCGGATTCCTGTGTTGGGGGTCTTTCACGCGAGGGTACCTTTCATCGAGAACGCGCCCGGACCTGCCGGGCTGAAAGCAGCTGGTGTGGGGCTGTGCCCTGAGTCACAACCGAGCCTCACATAGGCTACCCCCGAGTAACGTCCTCTGGTCGCCATCCTGAGCAGAACCTGCCGGTAAACAGAGACTTCGAGCAAAATCGGGATTTCATAACGTTCGTTCATTCACTTCGGTCAGCAGGAATGATATAGAACCGTTGCTTGAGGACATCAGGTGATAATGGGAGGGTGCCTGTGACTGTCCTTGCCCCGGATGAGTGGGAGCCCCGTGCGCTCGCCCACGCCGAGCGCGCACGCGCCTACACGGAGCCGTACCTGCGTCGCCGCGCGCAGCAGCGCAAGCACCCGGTGGAGGATTTCCTCTTCACCTACTACACCCAGAAGCCCGCCCAGCTGCTGCGGTGGCATCCGGGAGCGCATACGGTCCTGACCGGACCGGCCGCCGTCGAACGCGCCGGCTGGAAGTTCTACCGCACACTCACGGTCGAGGAGCGGCAGCAGCTGGAACTGAACGACGACGACGGCGCAGTCACCGTGGATCTCGCCGCTTTCCTGGATGCGCGGCGCGAGGCGGTGAACTTCGCGGGGATCATCCTGTCCGGAACGGCTGCCCGACCTGCGCAGCTTGGCTGTTTCGGACTGCATGAGTGGGCCATGGCGTACAAGTCGGAGGACAACTCGATCCGGCACGAGTACCTGGACCTCCGGCTTGGTTCCACCGGGACGGACGCGGTGGTCGAGGCGAACCGCATCCGGTGTACCCACTTCGACGCCTTCCGCTTCTACGCACCTCAGGCGGTTTCGCTGAACGAACTTCAGCCGACCCGCACAACGCAGCGGACCCTCGAACAGCCCGGCTGCCTGCACGCGAACATGGACCTCTACAAGTGGGCCTACAAGCTGGTGCCTGCGCTTCCGAGCGAGCTCGTGATGGACTGCTTCGAACTCGCCTGGCGGATCCGCATCATGGATATGAAGGCATCTCCCTACGATCTCGCCGAGTGGGGCTACTCTCCGATCGCCATCGAAACGGCTGCGGGTCGGGCAGACTATGTGCGGGCGCAACGTGAGTTCTCGGCTGAATCCCAGCTAAAGCGTGCACAGTTAAGCGAGTACATCAATCAACTTCAGCCGGGGTTCCAACCCGGCGTCGGGCGCTGAGCGCGGGGCCAACCTGCCGACAGGTGCATCGAGGGTAACAAGGAGGTTTCCCATGGGACTGGCACACGGCACTGCCGTCAGGATTGCCTGCGCCCTCACCGCGACTGCGCTTTCGGCGGTCGTGGCAGGATGCGGCGCAGCTGGTGTTCCCGGTACCGAACTGACCGCCGCCCCTCCCACGTCGACCAGCACCGAATCAGTGGAACCGTCCTCGTCGCCAACAGCCACGGAGAGCAGCATGCCAGCAGATTCACCAAAGCCCACACCCAGCCTGCCGTCGGATCCTGACGCTGTCGGTACCGCCATGCTGGCCATCAGCATCAAGCCCACCCCCGAGTCGCAGCCAACCGAGTACTTACTCGAATGCACTCCGGACGGCATCGGCGAAACCACTACGGTGCCCAACCCGGAGGCCGCGTGTGCGGCAGTCAAACGCCTGGGCGCTGCCTTCTTCAACGCGCAGCCGGATCCCAACCAGATGTGCACCCAGCAGTACGGCGGCCCGCAGACGGCAACCGTCAAGGGCACCGTCGACGGACACCGCGTCTATGCGTCCTTTGCTGCCACTGACGGGTGTGAGATTGCCCGGTGGAATGCCCTCGAAACGATTCTCGGCGCTGCCGGCGCACAGTAGTCCCGGGCTGACGGGCCCGAGTTCCGGCCCGGTAGGTTCGGCCGGTAGAATGGGCTGGCAAGCTCGCGGAGCGCTGGAACAGGCTGTGGACCTCCAAGCGTGAGACGGCACCCGTCGGGCATCTGCATTTAACCGCATTTTCGCAGTGCCCACACTTCACAGGAGTTGCCGGATGCCCCGGATCGTTGTTGACGTCATGCCCAAACCTGAAATCCTCGATCCGCAGGGCAAGGCCATAGCCGGCGCCCTTCCCCGTCTCGGGTTCACCGGCTTCGCTGAAGTGCGGCAGGGAAAGCGGTTCGAGTTGACCGTTGAAGGCGATGTTACGGAAGAAGTACTGGAAGCCGCCCGCAACGCCGCGGCTACCCTGCTTTCAAATCCCGTGATCGAGGACGTGACGCGCGTCGAGGTCATCGAGGACGCACAGTGACCGTCGAAACTCCGCTGATCGGGCATTCGAATGCCGAGGTCGTGGATTCAGGACTTTCCGGCGTCCGCGTCGGCGTTGTCACCTTCCCCGGTTCGCTCGATGATCGCGATGCCCTCCGGGCAGTCCGCCTCGCAGGAGGCACCGGCGTCGCGCTGTGGCACGGCGACCATGACCTCAAGGATGTCGACGCCGTCATCATCCCCGGCGGTTTCTCCTACGGTGACTACCTGCGCGCAGGCGCAATTTCGCGTTTCGCCCCGCTGATGGAGCAGATCACCGCGGCCGCCTCCGGCGGTTCGCTGCCCGTGCTGGGCATCTGCAACGGCTTCCAGGTGCTCACCGAAGCACACCTGCTGCCCGGATCCATGGTCAAGAACAACCACCTGCACTTCCTGTGCAAGGACCAGCGCCTGAAAGTGGAGAACAGCTCGACGGCGTGGACCTCGTCCTACGCCGAGGGCAGCGAGATCGTGGTTCCACTGAAGAACCAGGACGGCCAGTTCGTTGCCGACGAGCGCACCCTTGATGAGCTTGAGGGTGAGGGCCGCGTGGTCTTCCGCTACCTGGGCGGCAACCCCAACGGCTCACGCCGCGATATCGCCGGCATCACCAATGAGCACGGCAACGTCGTAGGCCTCATGCCCCACCCGGAGCACGCGGTGGAGGCGGGCTTCGGCCCTGACTCCTCCGCTCTCGGTGAGGTTGAGGTCCGCGGCGGCGTGGATGGACTCGGCATTTTCACCTCGGTACTGCAGAAGCTGGTTAACAAGTGACCACAGAGACAACCTCCAAGAAGTTCAATATCGACACGGTCGCGCATGCCGAGCAGACTCCTGAGCAGCCGCTCCCCTGGGCTGAACTGGGCCTGAAGGAGAACGAGTACCTGCGGGTCGTCGAGATTCTCGGGCGCCGGCCGACCGCTGCTGAACTGGCCATGTACTCGGTCATGTGGAGCGAGCACTGCTCCTACAAGTCCTCCAAGGTGCACCTGCGCCAGTTCGGCGACAAGGTCACCGAAGCCATGAAGGAGCACCTCCTCGTCGGGATCGGCGAGAACGCCGGCGTCGTCGATATCGGCGACGGCTGGGCGGTGACCTTCAAGGTCGAATCCCACAATCACCCCTCTTTCGTGGAGCCCTACCAGGGTGCGGCGACCGGCGTCGGCGGCATTGTCCGCGACATCATCTCGATGGGCGCCCGTCCTGTGGCGGTCATGGATCCGCTGCGGTTCGGAGCGATCGACCACCCGGACACGCCGCGACTGGTGCACGGCATCGTGTCCGGCATTGGCGGGTACGGTAACTCGCTCGGCCTGCCGAACATCGGCGGCGAGGTGGTGTTTGACTCCGTCTACCAGGGCAACCCGCTGGTCAATGCCCTCGCGGTAGGCGTGCTTCGCCACGAGGACATCCGGTTGGCCAACGCGTCCGGCGTCGGCAACCGCGTGGTGCTCTTCGGTGCGCGCACGGGCGGCGACGGCATCGGCGGCGCCTCGGTGCTGGCATCGGAGTCGTTCGATTCCTCCAAGCCGTCGAAGCGACCTGCCGTGCAGGTCGGCGACCCGTTTGCCGAGAAGGTGCTGATCGAGTGCTGCCTTGAGCTGTTCAAGGCCTCAGTAGTGGAGGGCATCCAGGACCTCGGCGCCGCCGGAATCTCCTGTGCCACCTCCGAGCTGGCCTCGAACGGTGACGGCGGCATGCACGTCGAACTCACCAGCGTGCTGCTCCGCGACCCCTCATTGACTCCCGGCGAGATCCTCATGTCGGAATCTCAGGAACGCATGATGGCCGTGGTCACTCCCGAAAACGTCGCCGCGTTCGAGGCCATCATGGACAAGTGGAACGTCGAATACTCCTGGCTGGGCGAGGTCACGGACACCGGACGGCTGATCATCGAGTGGGCCGGCGAGAAAATTGTCGACGTCGACCCCCGCACCGTTGCCCATGACGGCCCGGTCTACGAACGCCCGTACTCCCGCCCCGAGTGGCAGGACGGCGTGCAGGCAGACACCTTCAGCGCCGAGCCTCCTGCGGATCTTCGCAGTGCTGTGCTGGAACTCATGGCGTCGCCGAACATGTGCTCCAAGGACTGGATCACCAACCAGTACGACCGCTACGTGCAGGGCAACACCGCCCTGGCCATGCCGGATGATGCCGGCGTGGTCCGCGTCGACGAGGAAACCGGCCTCGGCATCGCGCTCTCTACTGACGCCAACGGCCGCTACTCCTATCTCAACCCTTACGACGGCGCCCGCCTGGCTCTCGCCGAGGCCTACCGCAACGTCGCTACCTCCGGTGCGAAGCCACTGGCGGTCACTGACTGCCTCAACTTCGGATCTCCCGAGGACCCCGAGGTCATGTGGCAGTTTGCCGAGTCGGTTCGCGGTCTCGCTGACGCCTGCCAGGAACTGGGCGTACCGGTGACGGGCGGCAACGTCTCGCTGTACAACCAGACCGGCGGCGTGGCCATTCACCCCACGCCGGTCGTTGGCGTGCTGGGCGTGTTCGACGACGTCGCCCGCCGTACCCCGTCCGGCTGGCGTGAGGACGGGCAGGCCATCTACCTGCTCGGCACCACCCGGAATGAGCTCGACGGGTCCGAGTGGGCCAACCTGCGCGGCCACCTCGGCGGGCAGCCCCCGGCACTGGATCTCGGCGCTGAAAAGACGCTCGCGGCGATCCTCATCAACTCCTCACGCGACGGCATGATCGATGCCGCACACGATCTCTCCGAGGGCGGGCTCGCCGCTGCGCTGTCCGAGGCCGCACTGCGCTTCGGTGTTGGCGCGCGGATCGCGATCGACGAGCTCTGCGAGCGCGACGGAATCGACGCGTTCACCGCGCTGTTCAGCGAGAGCCAGGCCCGCGCCGTCGTCTCCGTCCCCCGCTCGGAGGAAGTGCGGTTCAACGACATGTGCGCCGCACGGAATTTCCCGCGCACCCGGATCGGCGTTGTGGATGTCGAGAGCGAGGCACTCGACGTGCAGGGTCACTTCACCCTCCCGCTGACGGAACTGAGAGAAGCACACCAAGCCACGCTTCCGAAGCACTTCGCGTAAGCCTTCGGGCGAGGGCCGATATGGCAGGGCACCGGTGTGTTTCACGCCGGTGCTCTGCCATATCGTTACGTGTACTGTCCATGGGGAGAGCAGCCCAGCAGATAGGGTTGATCCATGACATTTCCGCTGTTCAGTGCGCTTTTCGCCATGATTGCGGGTCTGTTGCACGTATACATCTTTGTGCTCGAGAGTGTGCGTTGGCGCCACCCGTCCGCATGGCGAAAGTTCGGGATCGTCTCTCAGGAACACGCCGACATCATCCGCCCCATGGCGTTCAACCAGGGCTTCTATAACCTCTTCCTTGCTGCCGGTGTGATTGTGGGCCTGGCCCTGTCCGGCACCCTGGTCGGGTACGGCATGATCGTTCTCGCGCTGGCAGTGATGGTGCTCGCGGCCGTGGTGCTTGTGGTGACCAACCGGACGCTGTGGATTGCCGCGCTGGTGCAGGGTGCCCCTCCCCTGATCGCGCTACTGACCCTGCCGATGGTGCAGCAGGCCTGAAGCTGCTTCCCCTGGTTCCGCTGCCAGCTGGCGGGCAGCATTGAGGTACCAGCGGGTAGCGAGTTCCTGACAGAAGCGTGCAACGGGAGCACCGAGACGGTAGAACCAGTTCGCATGCCGGCTGTAGGCGTGCAGTTCAAAGAACACCGAGCCGTCCGCATCCAGCACGGCAACAAAACTCTCTTCGCCGGTCTCCGGATGACCCGGCAGGGTGGCGTAGGCAAAGCCGGCCCGACGGGCGCCGCCGCTCAGGCGGGCGCCGTCGTCGTCGTTGGTTGCGTTCACTTCCTCCACCCACACCACTTCGCACGGCGCATGGAGGCGAAGGTTGCCCGCTCCGAACCCCACCACCACGGTGCCTCCGACGGCGGCACGCGGCTCCGCCGTGATGCGCAGTTTGGAGCGGCGGTGGAGTTCGAAGGTGAGGATTCCCTCGGCCAACCGGCGGTACGCCGCTTCCCCGGTGCCCACACGGATACGGTGACGCATAGGCCGGAAGCCTGCCGGCCACGCGCCAGACTGCGTCCAGCCGATTGCTGTGTGGGTGATGTCAGGCATCGCTGCCCCGTGTCAGCCGGGACCAGCCGAGTGAGTCGCGGTCCTTCTTCGGGAGTGCTGCCACCACGAGGTCGTAGGAGTCCTCAATCATGTCGCGGAGCATGTCATCGGGAAGGGATCCGGTGCAGTCCACGCCGTTCCAATGGGTCTTGTTCATGTGCCAGGCTCCGGTGATCTCGGGGTGTGCAGCGCGCAGCTGTTCGGCGAGGTCAGGCTCGCACTTGAGGCTGATGGACAGGGCCGGTGATCCGAAGTCCGAGAGTGCGAACATCTTCGCCGGACCGCCCGGAGCGTGCACCTTGAAAACGGAGGCGTCCGGGCCGAACGGGAAGTCCTCGAACGTGCCGGGAAAGGCCAGACACGCCGCCCGAAGCTGTTCTGCATCCACGTAGTGAGCGTACAGCGAAGCGGTGACACACTAGAGGGACCACGATCAAGGAGTGCACATGGGAGAAGTGAGCCGACAGGCGCGGAAGGCTGCAGACGGAGCCGAAGACGCCTCCGATTCCAAGCCGTTCATCATCGCTGCCCGTGCAGGTTATATCGCGGCAGGCCTGCTGCACATCCTCATCGGCGTCATCGCCCTCGGAGTCGCGCGGGGAGGGTCAGGCAGCGCGGACCAGAACGGCGCGATGGCCTCCCTTGCCGGCACTCCAGGCGGTGGGATCCTGTTGTGGGTGTGTTTCATCGGCTGCGCTGCTCTGGCGCTGTTCCTGCTCAGCGAAGTGCTCTTTCCGCCGAAGCGTCTCAACAGCAAGGACAAGATCACCTACCGCCTGAAGAACGGCGGCAAGGCCGTCGTCTACGCTGCGATCGGTGTCGCGTTTGCACAATACGCAATGGGCGGAGGAGGCGGCGGTTCATCCACCCAGTCCACCAGCGCCGCCCTGATGGCAAACCCGGTTGGAGCGGCACTGCTCCTTGCAACCGGCGTCGGTATCCTCGCGGTTGGCGGGTACTTCGTCTACAGCGGCGTCACGCAGAAGTTCGAGGAGAATCTGTCGGGCAAGCCCTCCGGTTCGGCTGGCAAGGCCGTCACCATACTGGGCACCGTAGGTTACGTGGCCAAGGGGATCGCCCTGGGAGTGCTGGGTATCCTTCTGGTCATCGCAACGGTGCGGAACAATCCGGAGGAGTCCACGGGGCTGGACGGCGCACTGAAATCACTTCAGGAGCAGCCCTTCGGGGTGTGGATCCTCGGTGCCGTTGCGCTGGGGCTGATTGCCTATGGCGTCTTCATGATTGTGCGGTCCCGCTACCAGCGCATGTGACGCTGGGTCTTCCTGCTTACAGCCCCAGCTTCGGCGCCTCGATGGCGGGGCAGGTGTTCATGACAACCTCCAGTCCGGCATCCGCCGCACGCTGGGCTGCCGCCTCGTCGATCACTCCGAGCTGCAACCAGACCGCCTTGGCGCCCACTGCGATCGCATCATCGACTACTGCGCCCACCCGTTGGCTGTTCACGAAGCAGTCGACGACGTCGATCTCCCCCGGCACGTCGGCCAACCGCTTGTAGCCGGTGCGGCCATAGACGTCGTCGCCTTTCAGGCTGACCGGAACAACGTCCATTCCGAGTTGGTCGATCAAAAAGCGCGAAACCCCCATTGCGGCCCGCCGCGGATTGTTCGAAAGCCCGACGACGGCCCAGCGCGCAGGGGTGGTCAGGAGCCGCTTGATGGTGGCTGGATCATTGGAGTGTGGCATGAGGGGCTCCTTCTCAGGCGGGCTGCAGGTTACGGGCGTCAGGATTCTGCGCAGGCGCCGGATGCCCGCGGAATGTTCTCCGATAAGCGGCCGGTGACGTGCCAAGTGCACGCTGGAAGTGATGGCGCAGGAGTACCGCCTGCCCGAAGCCGGTCTCGCGGGCGATGGTTTCGATCCCGAGGTCGGATTCCTCCAGCAGGGTCTGCGCGCGAAGGATCCGTTGCGCTGTGAGCCAGGCCGCCGGCGTCGTGCCCGTTTCCGCCTTGAAGCGTCGTGCGAAGGTTCGTTCCGACATGTGGGCGCGGGCCGCGAGGGCGCTGACGGAGTGTTCCTCGTCGAGGTGTTCGTCCATCCAGACGAGGATGTCCTCGAGGGTGTCGCACTGTGCCACGGAGATGGGACGGTCGATGTACTGGGCCTGCCCGCCGGCGCGGTGGGGCGGGACCACCATGGAACGGGCGATGCTCGTGGCCGCGGCGGCTCCCAGTTCGGTGCGCACCAGGTGTAGGCAGGCGTCGATTCCCGCGGCTGTTCCGGCGCTGGTGATGATGGTGCCGTCCTGGACGTAGAGCACATTTTCGTCAACGTGGATCTCCGGGTATTGCTCGGCCAGCCGATGGGCGTGGAGCCAGTGCGTGGTTGCCCGGCGGCCGTTGAGGAGTCCCGCTTCCGCCAACGCGAAGGCTCCGCTGCAGACCGACAGGACCCAGGCTCCGCGCTGGTGGGCCGCCTGAAGGGCCGCGTGCACTTCCTGTTGTCCCGGTGCATCGATTCCGAACGGCGGCATGATCACCAGATCCGCTGTTTCGAGAGCTGCGAGGTCCTGCTCCACGGAAATGGAGAAACCCAGGCCCGTGGGAACGAGGCCAGGTGAGGGCGTGCAGATCGAGAAGTCGAAGGCCGGTATGCCCACGCCGCGCGTGGAGCGGTCAACACCGAACACCTCGCACGCGACCCCGAACTCGAAGGGCGTCACTCCCGGAAGCGCGACGACGACGACTTTCTTCAGCATGCACCCAGTGTGGCAGGTTTACGGCCGATAGTTAAGATCCAGCCACGCTAGAGATGCGGTGCCTTGCGGGCGACGAACCGTCGGATCCAATCGACCGTTTCGGGGTGGTCGAGGTGGAAGCCGTGCCGTCCATTCACGATCTTGACCAGCATGGAGTGCGGAATGAGTTCACGAAGGGCCAGCGCGTTGTCCAGCGGGGTGAGCGGATCGTTCGTGCCATGAAGGATGAGCGTCGGCGCCTGAACGGAGCCCAGGAGGTTCCGCGCGTCGTGCTCTGTGCTTGCACGGAAGTGCCGGCGTTTGGCCTGCTTCGATGCGCGTGACGTGAAGAAGGTCCGCACGGCCGAGCTGTGCGCGGCTGCCCAGTCCGCGTCGAAGAAGAGCGGTTCAAGCTGGGCTGGGTCTCCGCTGGTGAGCGCCCGGGTGGCATCGGGATCACGGTTCTTCCCAAGGAATCCGCCCGCGGAGGTGGCTGCGAGAATGAGGGCGCCCACCCGGTCCGGATGGTCGATCGCGAGCCACTGCGCAACGCGGCCGCCCATCGAGTGCCCATAAATGTGTGCCCGTTCCACACCGGCGGCGTCGAGGATGGCCAGGGCATCGGCGGCGAAGTCCCTGGTTCTGAGGTGTCCGGTGGGGCCGTCGTCGCTTGTGCCGACCCCTCGATGGTCAAAGCGGATGACCTGGAATGTCTCGGCCAGGCTGGGAACGATCGGTTCCCAGCCTGTCAGCGCCGTGGCCTGGCCGGCAATGAGCAGCAGCGGACTTCCGGAGCCGTCCGACCGCCAAGCCAGACGGGTGCCATCCGCTGTAGCCGCGAAGTTCACGGGCCGACAGGTCAGTCGGTGATGTTCGACGGCGGTGTGCCCAGGTTGTCCAAATCCTCCCAGAACGACGGCGGCACTTCCGTTTGCCGCGCTTGTTCGAGCTGGTCGATGCGCTTCGCTGATGAGATGCCGACGATGGTGGAGTCAACCAGAGGTGAGCGCAGGGAGAAGTGGAGTGCCGCCGTCGGGAGGTCGATTCCGTGTTCGGTACAGAGATTCTCGACCCGGGCAACCCATTCGAGTAGTTCCGGCGGCGAATCGGTGTAGGCGTAGGTGGCACCGCTGGCTGACCCGCGGGCGAGGAGTCCACCGCCGAAGGGGGCAGCGTTGAACACACCCATTCCCCGCTCCACTGCCTCTTCGATGAGCGGAAGTGCGCTTCGGTCAACCAGCGTGAACCGGTTGTGGGTGAGGAGGACGTCGAAGGCTCCGGTGGCGACGTACTGCCGCATCAGGCTGACTGTTCCTGCGGCGATGCCAATGGCATCGACCAGCCCCTCTTCCTTGAGTTCGAGCATTCCGGCGATTGCACCGCCCGGTGCTGCCGCCTCTTCGAAGGTGATGGAGTAGGGGTCATGCAGGTGCAGCAGTTGAAGCCGGTCCACGCCTAGCCGCTCGCAGCTCTCCTCGAAGGACTGCCGGACGCGGTCGCGGTCAAAGGAGCCGGTTTCGGGGTCCTGGTCAGCCTTGGTCACAACAAACCGGCCCTCGGCCGCGCCGCCGTTGGCCAGCGCCAGGCCCAGAACTGCCTCACTTCGGCCCTTTGCGTAGTTGTTGGAGGTGTCGATGAGTGCGTAGGGACCGTGCAGCATTCCCTGGGCAAGTTCGACGGCGGCCGCCTCATCACGGTCCCCGGAACTGGTTCCGGCGCCAAGTGATGAGGTGCCGAGCGTGATGGGACTCGTCACGAGGCCGGTACCGCCCAGCGGCCGGGGATCGACGGGGTGTTGGATCTGTTCAGGCACAGTGTCTCCGTTTCACGGGTCGAGGTGTTTGGCTGGGACTCTGCTTAGGAACTTACCGCGAGTTCGGTCCAAGTGGTTCGCCCAGCAGCGCGAGCTCGTATGCACACACCATTCGCGTGCTACTTATCGGGATTGACAAACCCACCTTTCGTCGCCTGCTAGGTTGAAAAGGTCGAGGACGTATGGGGAGGACGATGAATCGATTTCGGAGGACAGTAGCCGCGTGCGTGGTGGCTTTGGCGATGGGGCTGTCAGGATGTACTTCAAGTACGGGAGCGCCGGAGGGGGACGCGCTCCCCGCACTCGAGGCAGTAAGTGAGGATAATCCGTCCAGCCTCGAAGCCGTTTTTAGTAAATCGCCGCAGTCCATCGACGCGCCAGACATCCTCCGCGAAGCTATGCCGCAGTACCAGTGGGATGGAGCCCGAGCATTGGGTTCCATTGACGGGTTCGGTCTATGGGCGCTCCAGGGTAAGGAAGAGGTGTGCCTGTTTTTGGCACGGGGTTATGGTCCGGGCGGAGGATTTGTGTCTGCTCAGAGTTGCTCCTCAAAAGCAAGCTTTGAGTTGGGCGGCATCAAACAAGCCGCCACTCTAGACGGCAATCACCTAGAGATCTGGTTAGTCCCTGACGGCTACCCACAAGCCGCGGATGAGCGGGATCGGCCGTCGCAGAATGTCTTGGTGCGTCGCTAGCATTAGTCATCACGATGGAATAACTATGGCCTGGACTAAGCAACTCGGGGGTTCCGTTAGATCGCGGCCGCTCTTAGATTCGAATTGTGCTCGCGCTCGGCGGGCGCAAAATCGATATGGCCATTCTTGGGGGAAAAACAATGGCCATCGCATAGGAGCCGAGCCCATCTATTTCGTGGAACTCGTCAAACGACAAGGACCCGGGTGAAGAATCTTTGTCGGTGAGGTCACATATGCTTCCGTAAGAACCCCGTCGACTGGAGAACCGTGGCCGAGCTTCGCGTCTTTGTACCCACTCCCCTACCCGAACCGCTCTGCGAACTGATCGAAGAGCTGGAGCCGCGCATCGAGTTGGTCCGGGACCAGTCGCTGCTGCCTCCTCAGCTCTACGCGGGCGACCATCAGGGCGCCAGGGACTTCCGGCGGACGCTATCGCAACAGGCAAAATACGAGCGCCTCATTGACAGCGCGGAGGCCCTCTATGGCGTGCCCGGCCAATCGGGGCAGGAGTTGCGCCGCACTGCCCGCGCCAACCCGCACCTTCGGTGGGTCCACACCACTCCCGCAGGTGGCGGCAGCCAGGTGAAGGCGGCGCAGCTCACTCCCGACGAGCTTGAGCGCATCACGTTCACCACCTCAGGCGGCGTGCACGCCGAACCGCTGGCCGAGTTCGCAGTGTTCGGCGTCCTTGCCGGCGCGCAGGGCGTGCCCCAGTTACTGGAGGATCAGCGCAACCGCGTCTGGGGAGCACGGCGCCCGGTGCCGCTGGTGGCAAACCAGCGTGTCGCCGTCGTCGGGCTGGGCGGAATTGGACGCGCGGTGGCGCGCAAACTGGGTGCGCTGGGAGCCGACGTCGTGGGTGTGCATCGACGCGACGTCGACGCAGATGGTGTCTCGGGAATCGTCCCGCCGGAGCGCCTTGGCGCTCTTCTTCCGGACGTTGACGCCGTGGTGTTGTGCCTGCCCGCCACCGAATCGACCCGCCACATGCTCAGCCGCGAGCTGTTGGAACAGGTGAAGGAGGGCATCACCGTGGTCAACGTCGGCCGAGGTGTCACCGTGGATGAGGAAGCGCTCATCGGGGCGCTCAGGGACGGGCGGGTCGGTTTTGCCGCGCTCGACGTTTTCGAACAGGAGCCGCTGCCGGCTGACAGCCCGCTGTGGGGACTTCCGAACGTCTTGGTAAGCCCCCACAATGCAGGAACGTACGAGGAAGAGGAACGGAAGATCGCCGAGCTCTTTGCGGAGAATGCCCGGCGGCTCCTCGACGGCGAACCGCTCCTCAATGTTGTTGACACTGTGGAGTTCTACTAGGCGGGAGTCTGGCCCTGCGGGGTCCTACAGCCATTTCTTTCGTTTGAACGTCAGATACAGACCGACACCCATCAGCAGCATCAGCGCAAGCGCGAAGGGGTAGCCCAGCGGCCAGTCCAGCTCAGGCATGAAGTCGAAGTTCATCCCGTACACCGTGCCGACCAGCGTGGGCGCGAAGAGGATAGCTGCCCAGGAAGAAATCGCCTTGACCTCCTCGCTCTGCGCCAGGCTCGCTTCGGAGAGGTGCCGCATTTCCTCGTTCTGCCGTTGCGTCACGAGGCTCGCATGGACCGAGAGCGCGTTCTGCAGCAAGATCCGGAAGGAGTCGATCCGCTCGATGATGCGCAGCACGTGATCCTGCACGTCCCGCAGGCGGGGCTGCAGTTCCGAGTGCATGTCGTGCTTTTCGGAGTCCGCCAGGAGCGCATCGAGCATCGGCCGCAGCGGATGCGTGGCGCGCTGAAAGCCGATCACTTCGCGGGAGAGGTCATAGATGCGGCGTGCTACGTCAGGAGCGGAGCTGAACAGCTCGTCCTCGATCTCGTCGATGTCGTTCTCGAGACCCGCGACGACGGGCGCGTACTGGTCGACGACCTCGTCAAGGATTGCGTAGAGCACTGCCTGGGGTCCGAGTGCGAGTAATTCGGGCCGTGCTTCGAGTCGCGTTCTGACCTTCGCGAGGTTGGGCGATTCAGCCTGGCGGATCGTGACAATGAAATCGGGCCCGACGAAGACGTGCAGTTCCCCGAACTCCACCATTTCCTCGGCATCGAGATACCTGGCTGGCCGGAGGACCGCGAAGAGGGTTTCCCCGTAGCGTTCGAGCTTGGATCGCTGATGGCCGTGCATCGCATCCTCGACGGCGAGTTCATGCAGCGCGAACTCCTCCGCCACCCTCTGAATTTCAGCATCATCCGGCCGGTACAACCCAATCCAGGCCATTCCGCCGTGATCACGCTTGAGTTCAAACGTCTGGTCCAGATTCTCCGGGTTGGCGGTCCGTTGGCCGTCCACATACACGCCGTTGTCAACGATGGCCACCGTGCCGTCCTTACTCTTGTCCGCCGCACTCCGTCCGTCGGAAACGGGGCTTAGGCGAGTTTCTCACAGCATCGCTGGCCGCTGCGGCACCCCGCCCCGATCCGGCGGTTGCGGTCAGCGTGAGCCGTTTCCGCCGTCGTCGTTGTTGCCGTCTTTGCCGTCGTCGTTGCTGTCCGCGGAGCTTCCCCGCTCCCAGCGCAACACGTCTCCGGGCTGGCAGTCCAGAATCTCGCAGATTGCCTCCAGGGTGGTGAAGCGGACGGCTTTGGCGCGGCCGTTCTTTAGGACAGCCAGATTGGCCGGGGTGATGCCGATGCGTTCAGCCAGCACACCGACGGGCATTTTGCGTCTGGCCAGCATCACGTCGATGTCCACGATGATGGGCATCAGATGACCTCGTCGAGTTCGTCGCGCAGGTGTTTCGCTTCTGCGTCCCGCGCTACTGCCTGTGCCAGCAGCATCCGCAGGACCAGCACGATCAGCGCGACACCACCGATCAGGAGCGACGCACCGCAGGTGAGCAGGATGACCCCCGGAGCAATTTCGCCCGGGGCCAGCAGAACCGCAAGACCGAACACCAGGACCGACGCGGCGGCAATAGCGCCGAAGATGATGTCGACATACCGGAACGCTCCGTTGGAGAAGACTGTGCCGCTGCGCACCATGGCGAGCAACTTCCAGAGGCAGACGGCGCTCACCTGAACCGTCAGGATACCGAACACGACGATCGCGTTGAAAGTGATGCGCAACCCGGTAGGCACGCCCGACTCCTCAAGGTCCGTGGAGAGCAACGGCACCATCCAGAGCTGGATGAACAACGAGCCCGCAATGACCAGCGCGATGACGGCCTGCAACGCGAGGACGGCGAACTTTCCCATGTGGTTCTCCTTCGATTGATTTACGAGGAGAATATATCGATAAACAATAGGTGGTCAAGCTCGTCGCTGCCCTGACGCACCAGAAGTGCCGGTGATGTGCAGGATCGTGGTGACATCCCCACGATCCTGCCAATCCCCGGCACCTTTGTTGGACAGGGGCCGCCTACTCAACCCGAACCACCAGGTCCGCCCTGCTCTTCGTCGCCTCGATCAATCGGGCGTTCGACTCATCAACCCGCTCGACCCACTCCGCCGCCGCGGCGTGACTCTTTCCGAACAGGATGTGCCGCTGGGTCAGTCGTTCCAGCCGTCGCTCTTCGTCCTGCTCGCAGTACCAGACCTCGGTGCACTGAGCCCGAACTTCGCGCCAGCCGGGACGGTCAAGCAGCAGGTAGTTGCCCTCCGTGATGACGGTGCGCACCGACGGATACACGGGGATGACGCCGGCCATCGGCTGCTCAATGGTGCGCTCGAAACCCGGGGCATACACCGCAGAATCCCGCGGTTCCCTCAGTCGCTTCAAGAGAGCAGCGTAGCCGTACGCGTCGAAAGTCCCGGGCGCTCCCTTGCGCTCCAGAAGACCCAGGCGCGTCAGCTCCTGGTCGGACAGATGGAACCCGTCAAGCGGAATATGTGCAAAGCGCTGCTGCTCCGGGTCAGATTCGTCCCGGTTCAGCGAAGCCTTCAACTGCTCCGCCAAGGTCGTCTTGCCGACTCCCGGTGCGCCGACAATTCCAATAACAACGACGGACTGCCGCGCCGACATCCGCTCTATTCGATCAACCAGTTCCGGCAGGGTCACCGTGCCATCCTGACACGGTGCCCGGGCCGAGAGCGCCGTTCATGGGCAGAATGGTATCCATGACAACTGCACTCATCCTGAGCGGTACCGGCCGGTACGCGGATCCCTGGCACCCGTTCGCGGAGACTTCCGGCGCAGTCGCGGACCTGCTCCGCGGTCAAGGACTCACTACGGAAACAGCCGACGACGTCGACACCACCCTTGAGGGCTTCGGGGACTCCGCTGCCTGGCCGGATTTGCTGGTAGTGAATGTCGGCCTCCCGCGGGACGGCGGAACCTCCCCCGGTACGGATGCCGCCAGTGCCGGCTTGGACGCCTGGGTGGCCGGTGGCCGTCCGCTGCTCGCCCTGCACTCGAGCGCCACGAGCTTTGTCGATTCCGCGTCCTGGGAGGAAGCGCTCGGCGGACGATGGGTACGCGACGTTTCCATGCACCCGAAGTACGGCACAGCAAACATACTGCTCGAGGGCTCCTTCCCCGTCGGTATTCCGGACTTCACTGTCGACGACGAACGCTACAGTTGGCTGCGCACCTCACCGGACGTCGTCGTTCACGCCCGCCACGAACACGAAGGGCACCTGCACCCATTGATGTGGTCGCTGGAGCGACAGGTTGCAACCGGATCGGCACGAAGCTTCTATGACGCACTCGGCCACGACGCGGCGTCGTACTCTTCACCGGAGCACCGCGAACTGTTGAAGCGCGCGGTTGACTGGCTGCTTGGCTAGGTTCCTTTCGGCAGGGTGAGGATTTCCGCGCCGTCGTCGGTGATCGCGATGGTGTGCTCACTGTGCGCGGTCCGGCAGCCTGTAGCGCTACGGAGCGTCCACCCGTCGGCGTCCATAGCCAACGTTGCAGTGTCCGCCATGACCCACGGCTCCAGCGCCAGCAGAAGCCCCGGGCGCAGGACGTATCCCCTGCCGGGCCGTCCAGTGTTTGCCACGTGTGGGTCCTGGTGCATTGTCGACCCGACGCCATGACCCCCGAATTCCGTATTGATCGGATATCCCGCTGCACTGAGGACTGAACCGATGGCAGAGGAGATGTCGCCGATACGCGCGCCCGGTCTGGCGGCGGCAATCCCTGCAGCCAGTGCACGTTCGGTGGCATCGATCATCGCAACGCTCTCCGCCGGCTCTGACTCGCCAACGATGAAGCTGATAGCCGAGTCTGCGACGATTCCGCGCTGGGAGACGGCGAGGTCCAGGGAGAGCAGGTCGCCGTCGGCAAGCGAGTAGTCATGGGGCAGGCCGTGGAGCACGGCATCATTGACGGACGTGCAGATATAAGCGCCGAACGGCCCGCGCCCGAACGGCGGCTCATAGTCGACGTAGCAGGACACCCCGCCTGCCTCAGCGATCATCGCTTTGGTCCACTGGTTGATGTCCAACAGGTTTGTCCCGACCGTGCTGCGGCTCTTCACCGTCTGCAGGATGTTGGCGACCAACGCGCCCGCTTCCTTCGCCCTGGCCAACTCGCTCGGATTCAGAATTTCAATCATGTAGATGACCCTCTCACGCAGCCGATGTCCGGATGGACCACTGCTTTGTTACGACACATATTGCGCCGGCCCCAGGTAAAGGCGTTTAGTGGAATTCCACCATCCCGAGCGGCCGAGAGACCTGGATCGTTGACGCCGCAGCAACCCTTACCTGCTTGCAGGAGAACGGGTGCTACTGCCAGGAGCGATGGAGTCATACATGAGCACCGTTCTTCGAGCGCACCGTACCCAGGCCACTTCCACCGAGGGCAACCAGACACTGCCGCTGACTTTCTCTTCGCTGACCCGAAGTTTCGGGAGCGGTAGCGAGCAGCACGTGGTGCTTCGCGACATCGACCTCGAGGTTGCAGCAGGTGAGGTTCTCGCCATTGTGGGCGCCAGCGGTTGCGGGAAATCGACCCTCCTGCGAGCCGCGGCAGGGTTGGACGCACCCACCAGCGGCGCAGTACTCATCGACGGCACTGCGGTCGACGGGATCGACCCCCGCTGTGCCGTCGCCTTCCAGGAACCCCGTCTCCTCCCCTGGCTCTCGCTGCGGGACAACATCGCAATCGGTCTGCCGAAAGGAACCAGCTCGGCGGCAGGCAAGGCCAAGGTGGAAGAGCTCCTTGGCCTCGTGGAACTGGGCGGCTTCGCCGGTCACCGGCCCCGCGAAGTGTCCGGAGGCATGGCCCAGCGGGCATCGCTGGCGCGTGCACTGGCACGCAACCCGGGTGTCCTGCTCCTCGACGAACCCTTCGGCGCTCTCGATGCCCTGACGCGGCTGAAGATGCAGGACCTCCTGCTGCGTATCCACCAAACCACTCCGACCACGGTCCTGCTGGTCACCCACGATGTCGACGAAGCGCTACAACTCGCCGACCGGGTGATCGTCCTCGCCAAGGAACCGGACCTCCAGGGTGCAACCATCAGCCGCGTGCTGGAGGTTCCGGGTGACCGTCCGCGGGACCGCGGCTCAGCCGAACTTGCCGCGCTACGCAGTTCGCTGCTGAGCAGCCTCGGCGTCGACAGCCACCAGCACTAACCGCGCACCTGCGGTTAGTCCGCAGAGCCGCATCCCGGCGCGTGTGGCGCCCAAACGTGCCGCCACCGCGCCGATACCCCAGAACACAACGCATACCGTCCCCACGCATTCTCCGAAAAGGATCACCATGAAGAGCACAGCCCGTATCCAGATCGCCGCCACAGCCGCCATCGCGGCCCTGACCCTCAGCGGCTGCGTTGCCGGCGAGAACGCCGACGGGTCCGTCGGCGAAGCAGCAGCCCAGACCGGCGGAGAACTGACGGTCGACTTCGCCACCTACAACCCGCTCAGCCTCATCATCAAGGACCAGGGCTGGCTCGAGGCCGAGTTGGAGGACGAGGGCGTCACCGTCACCTGGGTCCAGTCCGCCGGTTCGAACAAGGCCAACGAACTGCTCCGCGCCGGTGAAGCTGATGTTGCCTCAACGGCCGGTTCGGCAGCGCTGATGGCCCGCGCCAACGGCTCACCCATCAAAACAATCGACATCTACTCCCAGCCCGAATGGTCCGCACTGGTCACAACGGCGGACACCGGCATCGAATCGGCCGAGGACCTTCGCGGCAAGTCCATCGCCGCCACCAAGGGCACCGACCCCTACTTCTTCCTGCTCCAGTCACTGGCCGAGCACAACGTTGACCCGAGCGAAGTGACCATCCAGAACATCCAGCATGCCGATGGCTGGGCCGCGCTCAACACCGGCTCGGTGGACGCCTGGTCCGGCCTGGACCCCATCATGGCCGCAGCCGAAGAGGACGGCGCCGAGCTGTTCTACCGCAACGTGGACTTCAACACGTACGGCTTCCTGAACGCCACCGAGTCCTTCCTCGAGGAAAGCCCGGAACTGGCACAGGCAGTGGTCAACGCCTATGAGAAGGCACGCCAGTGGGCTCAGGAAAACCCTGAGGAGACCGCGGCGATCCTCGCCGAAGTTGCGGGCATCGAAGAGTCCGTCGCAACCAAGGTCATCACCGAACGGTCCAACCTCGACGTCAACGGAACACCCGGCCAGGCCCAGTTGGACGTGCTCGAGGTGGTCGGCCCCATGTTCGTCGAGTCCGGTGACGTCGCCAGCCAGGAAAACATCGACGAAGCCCTCTCCACGCTTCTCGATGACACCTACGCAACCAACGCCGATCCGTCCGCTATTGGAGAGTAATGAGCAATCCCTACCTCACCGGTAACAGCACCGTGCCGGGCGGCGTCGGCACCGGCCCCGCTTCGGTTCTCTCGCCGAAGGGGACGAACTCCCCGAACGGGACAAACCAGAACGACGACGACGGCCAGGGCAGCGCACTTCCCCGCCGCAAGCCGCGAGGCAAGGCAGTCGCCAAGCTCGGACTGGGACTCATTGTCCCGCTGGCGCTGTTGGCTGCCTGGCAACTGGCCGCCGTCGTCGGTTTGATCAGTCCGGTCACCCTGCCTGCCCCTACCGCTGTCTTCGAGGCTGCCGTGGACCTGATCCAGCGCGGGGAACTGCGCATCCACATCGCCATTTCGACGCAACGCGTGGTCATCGGCTTCCTGATCGGCGCGATCGCCGGCCTCGCTGTCGGAGCGTTTGTCGGCCTGTCCCGGTGGGTGGACACCCTGTTCTCGCCGACCATCGGCGCCATCCGCGCCGTCCCGTCGCTGGCATGGGTTCCGCTGTTGATGCTCTGGGTGGGGATCGGTGAGGATTCGAAAGTCATCCTCATCTCCATCGGCGCTTTCTTCCCGGTGTTCACCACCGTTGCCATGGCGTTGCAGCACGTGGACAAAAACCTGGTCGAGGCAGGAAGGGCGTTCGGCCTGAACGGCCTGAGGCTGTTCACTACGGTGCAGCTGCCTGCGGTGGTCCCCTCGGTGATTTCCGGTCTGCGGCTGGCGCTCGCGCAGGCGTGGCTGTTCCTGGTGGCGGCTGAGCTCCTGGCGTCCTCGATGGGCCTCGGCTTCCTGCTGACCGATTCCCAGAACAACGGACGGGTGGACCGGCTGCTCCTGGCAATCGTGCTGCTGGCAATCCTCGGCAAGCTCACGGACGCGATTTTGGGTGTTTTCGAGAAGTGGGCTATCCGGAAATGGGCATAAGTGCCGTAGAACGCCCACCTCAAGCGGATCTTCGCACCGAGGAAGAGCGAATCGCTTTCTGGGAAGAACAGGCTCGCAGGCTCAGCTGGTCCTCAGAGTGGCATACGGCGCACACGTTTGAACCGGCACGGCCTCAACCCGACGGCGAGCTGTCGGTGCCGCGCATTGAGTGGTTCGCGGGCGGCACGCTGAATGCCGCGTACAACTGCGTGGACCGGCACGTCGCTGCAGGGTTGGGCAACAAACCCGCCCTGTTCTTCGAGGGCGAGCCCGGAGACCGGCGCACGGTCACCTACGCCGAGCTCCAGGACGAGGTCTGCCGGGCCGCTAACGCACTGACCGCCCTGGGAATCGGCAAGGGCGACCGCGTGGTCATCTACCTGCCCGTGCTGGTGGAGACCGTCGTCGTGACCCTGGCCTGCGCGCGGATCGGCGCTGTCCACTCGCTCGTCTTCGGCGGGTTCTCCGCCGAGGCGCTGCGGTTCCGGGTCGAGGACACGGGTGCCAAGCTGCTGGTGACCACCGACGGGCAGTACCGGCGCGGCACTGCGGTGCCGGTGAAGGACACCGTTGACGTCGCCGTCGATGGTGACAACGCGATCGAGCATGTGCTGGTGATCCGACGGACGGGCAGCGAGATTGAATGGCACGAGGGCCGCGACGTGTGGTGGCACGACGCCGTCGCCGCCGCCTCCTCCGTGCACGAGGCACAGGCGTTCGACGCCGAGACGCCGCTGTTCATCATGTACACCTCCGGCACCACGGGGAAGCCCAAGGGCCTGGTGCACACCACTGGCGGCTACCTGACGCAGGCGTCGTGGAGTTACGAGTTTCTCTTCAGTGACCCGGATCCGGCCAAACGAGGCGACGACGTCCACTGGTGCACCGCGGACCTCGCCTGGGTCACCGCCCACACCTACGAGATCTACGGTCCGCTATCGAACGGCGCCACCCAGGTGATCTTCGAGGGCACACCGAACACCCCGCATCCCGGGCGGCACTTCGAAATCATCGAGCGTTACGGCGTGACCAGTTACTACACGGCGCCCACGCTGATCCGCTCGCTGATGGGCTGGTTTCCCGACGGCGTTCCCTCCTCCTACGACCGCTCGTCCATCAAGGTCCTCGGCACGGTCGGCGAGGCCACTAATCCTGAGGCGTGGCGCTGGTTCCGCGAGAACGTCGGCTCCGGCACCGCGCCCGTCGTGGATACCTGGTGGCAGTCGGAAACCGGCGCGACCGTCCTCAGTCCACGCCCAACCGACGCCTCCTTCAAGCCGGGCTGCGCCTCTCGCGCCCTGCCCGGTGTGAGCACGCGCATCGTGAACGACGACGGCGGGCCAGTCAGTCCCGGCGAGCAGGGCCTGATCGTGGTGGACCGCCACGGTCCGGCGATGGCCCGGACGGTGTGGGGTAACCCGCAGCGCTACCTCGATTCCTACTGGCGCAAGTTCGCTGCGCAGGGCTGGTTCCTTGCCGGTGACGGCGCCAGATACGACGACGGCGGCGACACCTGGATCCTCGGCCGTGTGGACGACGTCATCAATGTCTCGGGCCATCGGCTCTCCACGATCGAGATTGAATCGGCGCTGGTGTCGCATCCGCGGGTAGTCGAGGCGGGCGTTTGCCCGGTGGCTGATGCGGTGACGGGGCATGCGATCGCTGCGTTCGTCGTCGTGCATGGCGGTGTCGGCACTCCGGCGTTCGAGCAGGAATTGAGGAACCACGTAGCCAAGGCAATCGGGCCGATTGCCAAGCCGCGCGCCGTCGTCGTCGTAAGTGACGTGCCCAAGACGCGCTCAGGCAAGATCATGCGGCGGCTGCTGACCCAGCTGTACGAGGGCACGCCGCTCGGTGACACCACCTCGCTGCAGAATGAAGGGTGCGTGCCGCGGATCGCGGACGTCCTCGCCGCCCGAAACTAACGGAACTTTTGCGCGCGTCCGGTGGGTTCGACGGTGGTTGAATCCACCGGACCTGCAAAAAATTTCGCGGGTTTAAAAGACCATTCAGAAATCTGCTTGACTGTGCCCCGAGGTCATGGTTTCCACTGGTATCAGTCGGCAATTCCGCCGGCTGGACGAGAGGAGCAGAGCGTGGCTTGGAGCACCCGCCAACTGGCGGAACTTGCGGGAACCACGGTCAAGGCCGTTCGCCATTACCACGAGCTCGGTCTTCTTGATGAGCCGCCGCGGAAGTCCAACGGCTACAAGCAGTACGGCGTTGCGGAACTGGTGCGGCTGCTGCAGATCAAGCGGCTGGTGGACCTCGGGGTGCCGCTGGCGCAGGTCGCCTCGGTGGGCCGGGCCGACGAGCAGCCCGATGAAGCCCTGCGCGTGATCGACGCGGAGCTGGCTGCAACCGTCGAACGGCTGCAGCGGGTGCGTGCAGAACTCGCCGTTATTCTGCGCCACCGGGCACCCATCGATCTCCCCGCAGCTTTCAGCACGGTGGCAGAAGGACTCTCGTCTCAGGACCGGTCGATGCTGATGATCTACTCGCGGGTGTTCGACAAGACCTGGCTGGACGAGCTCCGGAACCTGATGCTGAATGAGCCGCGCACCAGCGTGGATGCGGAGTTTGACGCGTTGCCCGCTGACGCGGACCGGGCGACCCGCCGGCGCCTGGCCGAGCAATTGGCGGAGGCCATCCGTCGACAGTATGAGATCTACCCCGCCCTGACTGATCTTCAATCCCACACCTCACGTGGAGCTGAAACAGCGGAGAGTGCCGTGACCCTCGCCCTGCAGGAGCTCTACAACCCAGCCCAGCTGGAGGTGATCTACCGGGCCGACCTTATTGCCCGGGATGCCACGGATGACCGTTTCGACGCCCTCGACTCCCACGGTGACTGACCTCTCCTAATATTCCCTTTCAACCTCACACCCCTTCTGCCGATCCCGCTTTTGCCGTCCGTCGTCGTGCCCGACGCCGGTCCATACCGCTATGCCCTTTGGCGGCCAACAACCCTATGAAGACAAGGAAGAACAATGTCCAACCCCTACGAAGGCCTGCAGGATTTCGTGGCCACCGTGCCGGAACTGATTCAGCCGCTCATCATCGCCGCCGCTGCGGCCGTGCCCTACATCGAAGGTGAGGGATCGGCGGCACTTGGCATCATCGCCGGCGTCAATCCCTTCGTTGCTGCGGTCGCGGGCGCGGCCGGCAACATCATCTGCGTGGTGCTGGTGGTGCTGCTCAGCTCCCGGGTCCGCGAGGCTGCCGTCGCCCGCCGAACCCGCAACGCCACCGGGGCCGGGGCCGGGGCCGGGACCGGGACCGGGACCGGGACCGCGACCATTCTTACTGAGGAGCAGACGACGCCGGAGCCTCAGTCCAAGGGCCGGCGCCGGTTGGGACGGTGGCTGGTCCGCTTCGGTGTGCCCGGGGCCAGTCTCCTTGCGCCCCTAGCCCTGCCCACCCAGTTGACGGCTGCAACCTTCGTCGCCTCGGGAGTGCGGAAAGGCTGGGTGATCCTGTGGCAGATCATCGCGATCGTAATCTGGACCGGCCTGGTGGCCGCCGCCGCAACGGGCCTGCTCACCGTGATCACCGGCTAGTCAGGGACGGCCCGGCCCTACTAACGGAAGTTCTGCGCAGGTCCGGTGGGTTCAACCGCAGTTGAACCCACCGGACCTGCGCAGAACTTCCATCGCGGTGGTAACCGCCGGCAACAATCTTGGAGCGCAGCCCATACAGCTGGGATGATCGAAGGTGACCATCCCGAGCGGCACGAGAGATCTGGCTCATTGACGCCGCAGCAACCCTCGCTCGTTCTTCGAGAACTCAAGGGTGCTACTGCCAGAAACGATGGAGGAATCATGGGCACTGACCGCACCTTCGGCTTCCGCACCCGCGCGCTGCACGCCGGCGGAACCCCGGACGCCACACATGGTGCCCGGGCTGTCCCGATCTACCAGACCACGTCGTTCGTGTTCAAGGACACCAACGACGCCGCCAACCTCTTCGCGCTGCAGAAGTACGGCAATATCTACTCGCGCATCGGCAACCCCACGGTAGCGGCCTTCGAGGAGCGCATCGCCTCGCTTGAGGGCGGCATCGGTGCGGTAGCAACGGCGTCCGGCATGAGCGCCGAGTTCATCACCTTCGCCGCGCTCTGCCAGGCCGGGGACCACATCGTCGCGGCAGCCCAGCTCTACGGCGGCACGGTCACCCAGCTCGACGTGACGCTCCGCCGGTTCGGCATCGAAACAACGTTTGTTCCGGGCACCGATCCGGCCGACTACGCCGCAGCCATCCAGGACAACACCAAGGCGGTCTTCACGGAGATCATCGCGAACCCAAGCGGTGAAATTGCGGACATCGCGGGGTTGGCGAAGGTAGCGCACGACGCCGGAGTCCCCCTGATCGTCGACTCCACCCTGAGCACGCCCTACCTCATCCGCCCGCTCGAGCACGGCGCTGACATCGTGATCCACTCGGCCACCAAATTCATTGGCGGGCACGGCACCACACTGGGCGGGGTCATTGTCGAAAGCGGGCGGTTCAACTGGGGCAACGGCAAGTTCCCCACCATGACCGAGCCGGTGGCGTCGTACGGGAACATCCAGTGGTGGGCCAACTTCGGCGAGTACGGTTTCCTCACCAAGCTGCGTACGGAACAGTTACGGGACATCGGACCGTCACTGTCGCCGTCGTCGGCCTTCCAATTGCTGCAGGGTGTCGAGACGCTGGCGCAACGCGTCGACGAGCACGTGGCGAACGCACAGGCCGTTGCCGAATGGCTCGAGAAGGATCCGCGCGTCGAGTACGTGAACTACGCGGGGCTCCCCTCGCACGTGCACCATGAGCGGGCGAAGCAGTACCTGCCGCAGGGCCCCGGCTCAGTCTTCAGCTTCGGCGTCAAGGGCGGCCGGGAGGCCGGGCAGAAGTTCATCGAGGCCCTCCAGTTGGCGTCCCACCTCGCCAACGTCGGCGATGCCCGTACCCTGGTGATCCACCCCGGGTCCACCACGCATCAGCAGCTCTCCGCCGAACAACTCGCAGCGGCGGGCATCCCGGAGGATCTCATCCGCATCTCCATCGGCCTTGAGGATCTGGACGACATCCTGTGGGACCTCGACCAGGCACTCGAGACCGCTGTTGCCGGAACATCCGAGCACCTCGAACAAGCGCTGGACGTCAGCGAAGAGGAAATCGCTGCAGAGGGAGTAAAAGCATGAGCACGCAGGACCGCACCTGGGAAGGCCCTTCGGCTCCCGAACGCCTGAACATCCTTCGCAACGCCAAGTCGATCGCCATTGTCGGTGCCTCGGACAAGCCGTCACGGGCGTCGTACTTCGTGGCGACGTACCTGCAGTCGTCCTCGCCGTACCGGCTGTACTTCGTGAACCCGACCGCCACCGAAATTCTCGGGCAGCCGGTGTACAAGTCTCTGGCGGACCTGCCGGAACAGCCCGATATCGTCGACGTGTTCCGTAAGCATGATGACCTCCCCTCGGTTCTCGAGGAATCCAAAGCTGCCGGCGCAAAAACGCTGTGGCTTCAGCTGGGTTCCTGGCACGAGGAAGTGGCGCGGAACGCCGAGGCTGCCGGCATGAACGTGGTCATGGATCGCTGCGTGAAGATCGAGCACGCGCGCTTCCATGGCGGCCTCAACCTGGCCGGCTTCAACACGGGCGTTATCTCCTCGAAGCGTCAGGTGACCGCCTAGCACCACGGCGAGTGGGACTCGCTTGAACGTGGCAGTAAGTTATCGATAGTGGTCTTTTCTGCCACTGTTGTGCTGCGGTGGTCCGGAGGACGATCAAGGTATGGAAATCGTCGTCGTACTGGTTCTGCTGGCCGCACTCACCGCGGCGGTCCTCCGCGTCGTTATTGCTGACGGCAGGGGGCACACTCCGACAGTCCGCTCACACACGGGCTGGGGAGATTCTGCTCTGCCAAGCCGGTCCTACTCCACCTCCAACTCCACGCCGGAAGGTGTGTGAGTCATGGAACTGCTCCTGATCCTCGGTGCGACCGTTGCCGTGTTCGCGTACATCGGGCGGACTTCGATGCCGGCGTCGGAGCGCCTGCCGCTCTCGTCCTGGCGCATTTCCGACGTCGCCCGGAACGCCTGGCTCGGCCTGATCGTGTGCGCGGCGCAGACTCCATTGGACCGCACCATGGAAGAGACGTTCCGCCCGCGCCCGTGACATGCCGTCCGTAATGTTTCGAGACATATCCCCGCGGTGGCTACGAGCGGTCCAGGCCCCGCTAGGTTAGGGGTATCACTGGCGGGCAGACGGGGCTGCCCCGCCACCTGGATGCTATGGAGAAACCGATGAGTCCCAGCACGGTTCCACCCCCTCATGCCGCAGTGAAGCGCGCTTCCATGCCGTTGCCCGTCTCCTTTGTGAGCCTTCACGCCGAGGGCTTGCGGGATGTCAATCTGGAGATTCGTGCGGGTGAGGTGCTTGCCTTTGTGGGCGCCTCGCCCGAAACACCCTCGCCCGGCACGGAGAACCTTGTGGGGACAGAGAACGACGGCGCCTCCCGCCTGCTGCGTGCAGTCGCCGGTCTTGATCATCCCCAGTCAGGATCGGTTCTGGTCGGCGGGGAACCTGTTCGCCGGACCGACGACCGCTGTTCCTGGACCCCCAGGGACGCCGCTCTGCAGCCGGCCCACTCGCTGCAGGCGAACCTCGCGCTCGGGCTCCGCAAGAGTTCCAGCGCCAGTGAGGGCAAGGCGAAGATCGCTGAACTTCTCGACCTCGCGGGCCTGCATCGCTTCGCGAAGCTGCTGCCGACCGAGGTCACCGCTGAGATAGTCCGCCGGGCGGCACTGGCGCGCGCTTTGGCCAGCGGACCGGGCGTCATGCTGCTGGACAACCCGTTCGCCGCCGTCGAGGGCGCTGCCCGCACCGTGCTGCACAACGTGCTGCAGACCCTTCACCGCGCCCTTCCGACCACCGTCCTCCTGGCGACCAACAGCATGGAAGAGGCGCTCCGGCTCGCCGACCGTGTGGTGGTACTCGGCCGATCGGCCGCCGAAGACGTCACCGGAGCCCTTTCCATCCGCGAGATCCGGAACGGCCAGCGGAAGCAGCGCTGAGGTTCGGTTAGCGTTTTGCCTCCCTGTGGATAACCAATGTCACCACGGACCGTTGCTCGATACTGTCGATTCTCAGGCACATCGAGAACGGATCCAGCATGAGTACCGACAGTCCTCACCCTCCGCGGGTAGAAGATTTCTCGCCGCCATCGCGCACATGGATAGCACGGCGGATCTTTGGCTACTGTGCGCCCCTGCTTGTCCTGACCCTCGCAGGGATGCTGCATTATTTCTTCTCCAGGTTTCCGGAGGAGGGCGGCGCGATGGATGTAGCAGCGCTCTACTCTGCCCTGCTCATCGTGCCGGCATTTCTTGTGGCGGCGGCCGGCTGGGCATGCGCAGCATCCACCCGAGGAAATCCCGCCTCGAAGCTCGGAAAACTATCCGCGAGGTTGAACGGCATCTTTGCGGCCGTCCTGCTCATTCCGGGAGTCTTCGCCCTCCCTTATTTCGCTGCGGTCGTGCTCCACCTACTGTCGCGGGCGCTTTTGGGTTGACACCATCCTTTGAAACGCGGATTCACCTCCGCACAGGTCCATTACTGATTGTGTAACCCGACATTCTGATCAATACTGGAAAGTTATCAGCACACTGACGGTCAAGCAATCGGCCCTTCATCATCAAGCGGGCGCTAGCCCGCGTAGAGCTGTACCGCGTATTCGACCGGCAGCGTTGGGAGAATAACGTGCATAGCACTAAAGACTGGTTCAGATATACCGCAGGGGTTGCACTGATCATCGGTGCAACGCTTACCGCCGCTCCGCCCGCCAGCGCGGATCACACCTCGGATTCTGATCCCTCCCCGTCCGCTCAGGCCACGGGGTCCGACATCGGGCCGCCGTCTGACACGGAGCCTCGGCGGAATCGTGGTGGCGATGATGACGGTGATCGTGATGCGCCAACGCCGTCGCCACAGCCGACCGCGCCACCGACAACCGCGCCACCGATTAATGAGCCTTCGCCGATACCCGAACCCGCTCCGCCAGCCAAACCAACTCCAGAACCGCCGGCTCCAGCCCCCGACCCCCACCCCGCTCCCGCGCCGCCCGCCAAACCGACTCCAGCGCCACCCGCCCCGCCTGCTCCAGCCCCCGAGCCCGAGCCAGATCCAGATCCAGATCCCGCTCCGGCTCCGCCGCCCCCGCCAGCACCGGCACCTCCACCGCCCCCGCTAGCACCAGCACCAGCACCCGTCCAGATCCCTCAGCAGTTCATACCTCCCGCACCGCCCGCGCCAGTGCTGACCGTGCCGATGCAGATCGTCCCGGCCGAGCAGCCAGCGCCAAAGGAAACGGAAGAGGCAGAACCCGAAATCGCCCCATTCGCCATGCCGCCCTATGCCTGGGCGCCCATGTACGTGGAACCGACAGAGTCACCCGCTCCGGCCACACCGGCTGCCGAAAGCGAGTCGCCGGTGGTGGCTGCAGCAAGCTCCCCGCCGGTGGTGGGCATCAGCGCTGCACTGATGATCCTTTTGGCCGCCGGCCTGGTTGTGCTCGGAAGACGCTCCCGCGGACCGAAGGGGGTCAGCGGCCCATAACGCTTGCGGTGAACGGGTTAGCGAATATCCCTTCGGGGTCCAACCGTTTAGCCAGGATCCGGAAGTCCTCGAGCCGTGGATACAGGCGGTCGAAGTCGTGCGCTTCGGCAGTAAACACTTTTCCCCAGTGGGGCCTCGCCGAGAACGGTTCCAGTGCGGCCTCGAGGGTGGGCAACAGTGCCTCGACGGCAGGCTGGTCCTGGACCCAGGTGAAGTGCAGCCCCACGGCATCGGTCCCGTAGCTTGAGCTGAGCCACAGGTCGTCCGCGGCAACGGTCCGAATCTCATTCACCTGCAGGAGCGGCACAATTTCCGCGCTGAGCTCCCGGACGGCACGAATGGCGTCAACGGCGTGCTCGCGGGGAACCAGGTATTCGGACTGAAGCTCCACGCCGTTGCTCGGTGTGAAGTCCAGCTTGAAGTGAGGCAGCCGGTTGTACCAGGGACCGGCCACACCCAACTGCGGAGTGCAGCCAATGGCCGGCAGCCCGGGCAGCGGGTGGCGCTCATCATCCGCAGCCGCCGCGCCGAACAGAGTCTCCTCAAGGGGCGCATCCCGACCGGGGCGGCGCTTCACCCATACCGAGTCGGCCACGTCCGGATCCCGCCAGGTGGTGAAGACGCTGACGCTGTATGCGGCGCCGGTCACGCCGTCGAAATCCTGCAGCAGGTTCTCCAGCGGAAGCCGCTCGTAAACCGTCTGCTCAACCTCGAAAGCCGGCTCGATTGTCAGCTCCAGACTGGTCACAATACCCAGCGCCCCGAGGTTGATCACCGCACCCTCGAAGTCCGGATCTCCAGCGGAGAAGCGCGCCACCTCGCCGCTGCCGCTCACCAGCTCCAGCCCGACGACGGCGGCAGCCAGACTGCGGTTCCGCTTGCCTGACCCGTGGGTCCCCGTAGCCACAGCCCCTCCCACCGAGATGTGCGGCAAGGACGCAAGATTCGCCAGCGCAAAGCCTTCCCGTTCCAGTTCCCGCGCCAGCTCTCCGTAGCGGATCCCCGCACCGACAGTCACGGTCGAGCGGTCCCGGTCGACCGTCACCGGACCGGTCAGAGCCGCCGTCGACAGCAGCTCAGCCGTCCCGTCGGCGATGCCATTGAAGGAGTGCCGTGAACCCAGTGCACGGATGGATGACGCACCGGCGATGATCCGGCGCACCTCGTCCACCGACGTCGGCTCATGCAGGATGGAAGCTCCATAGGCGAGGTTCCCCGCCCAGTTGGTGCCGGCGTCGTTCGCCATCAGGTTCTCCTCGCGTGAGTTGGCAGGACACGCCCCTAATGGAGACCCATAAGGGGCGTGTCCTGCGAATTGAACGGGCTAAAGCTTCTGCGCCAGCCGGTAATAGGCCGCGTTCCACCGTAGCTCGCGCTGGAACTCCCGCAGCGTCGTCGTGCTGTCGATCCGCAGGAGTTCGGTTCCGGCGATGTCGGCAAAGTCCTCGAACACATCCAGCCCGACGGCGGTGCTCATCACCGTATGGTGCGCAGCACCCGCGCTCAACCAGGCCGCTGCGGACGTCGCCAGATCCGGCTGCGGCTTCCAGACGGCGCGCGCCACCGGCAGGTTGGGCAGCGGCGCGTCCGGCGGAACGACCTCGACGGCGTTGGCAGTGAGGCGGAAGCGGTCGCGCATGTCGGACATGGCGATGACGACGGCGTCCCCTGAGTCCGTATCGAACACCAGCCGAACGGGGTCCTCCTTGCCGCCGATCCCCAAGGGGTGCACCTCAAGGGTGGGCTTCGACGTGGTGAGCGTGGGGCAGATTTCCAGCATGTGCGCGCCGAGGATCTTCTCCTCCCCAGGGACCAGGTGGTAGGTGTAGTCCTCCATCAGCGACGCGCCGCCGGGCAGGCCGGCGCCCATCACCTTGGCTGCGCGGACCAATACCGCGGTCTTCCAGTCGCCCTCGGCGCCGAAACCGTAGCCGGCGGCCATGAGCCGCTGAACAGCGAGCCCCGGAAGCTGACGCAACCCGCCAAGGTCCTCGAATGTCGTCGTGAAGGCGCCGAAGGAGCCGGCTTCCAGGAACGACTTCAGGGCCAACTCCTGCCGCGCGCCGTACCGGAGTGATTCATGGCGGTCACCTCCGCGCCTCAGCTCAGGAACGACGTCGTAGGTCTCCTCATACTCGGCGACCAGCGCGTCGATGTCCGCGTCCGACTGCGCGTCCACCACCTCGACCAGTTCGTTGACGCCCCAGGTGTTGATGGAGACACCGAAGCGCAGCTCCGCTTCCGTCTTGTCCCCCTCCGTGACTGCGACGTTGCGCATGTTGTCGCCGAAGCGGGCGACCTTGAGCTCGTGCACGGCGGCCCAGCCCGCGGCTGCCCGTGACCAGGTGGCGATCTGCGCGGTCACGGCGGGATTCGACACGTGCCCGACGACGGTCTTCCGCGCCACGGACAGGCGCGTCTGGATGTACCCGAACTCGCGGTCGCCGTGCGCGGCCTGGTTCAGGTTCATGAAGTCGAAGTCGATGTCCGCCCAGGGCAGCTCGACATTGATCTGGGTATGGAGGTGCAGCAGCGGCTTGCGCAGGGTGTCGAGGCCGGCGATCCACATCTTGGCGGGACTGAACGTGTGCATCCAGGCGATGACGCCGATGGTCTTGTCGCTCGCATTTGCCTCCAGTGCCATCCGGCGGATCGAGGACGAGTCCTTCAACGTCGGCTTCCAGACCACCTTGACCGGTACGTCGGAGGCGTCGATCATCTTCACGATCTGCTGGGATTGCTCAGCCACCTGGCGGAGAGTGTCTTCGCCGTAGAGGTCCTGGCTTCCGGTGAGGAACCAGATCTCGTATTCATCCAGGGAGGTATTGAGGGTTGTCACAGTGCGGCTCCGGTTCCTGCGGGCGTGGACTGCCCGTACACGTTTTGATAGCGGTCAAAAAGGGATTCAATGTGGTGCTGCTCGATCGGCAGCGGATCCCCGAGCTGACGGGAGATGTGAATGGTGCGGGCAACGTCTTCGAGCATGACGGCGGCCTTGACGGCGTCGCGCGCATCCTTGCCGATGGTGAACGGCCCGTGGTTCTGCATCAGGACGGCGCGGGAGCGGTGTCCCGTCAGGGTTTCGACGACGCCGCGGCCGATCGAATCGTCGCCGATCACAGCGAACGGGCCCACGGGGATCTCTCCGCCGAACTCGTCAGCCATGGCGGTGATCACGCACGGGATGGACTCGCCGCGGGCAGCCCACGCCGTCGCATAGGTGGAGTGGGTGTGCACCACTCCCCCGACGCGCGGCATGTTCCGGTAGACGTACGCGTGGGCGGCGGTGTCGCTGGAGGGCGAGCGCTCGGAGCCCGGCGTTCCTTCAATAACGTTGCCCTCGAGGTCGCACAGGATCTGGTTTTCGGGCGTCAGTTCGTCGTAGTCAACGCCGCTCGGCTTGATGACGAAGAGGTCCATTCCCGGGACACGTCCGGAGACATTCCCGCCCGTCCAGACCACCAGGTTGTAGCGGACCAGCTCTGCGTGCAGCTTGGCCACCTCCCGGCGGACGGCGTTGATGGCGTCCAATTCACGATCTGAAAAGGACCCGGCGGTGCTAGCCATGCGGTGACCATCGCTTTCAAGTAGGCGGCCCGGTGGAGTGTATTGAACTACCAATGTGACCGTTCACACTATATGCTCGACGTCACGTTCACTGTCAAGCATCACCGCATCCGAACACTTCGTCAGCGAAGAAAAGCGCGCGGATCAATGACGCCCTATCCGAAGGAGATCTGTTCATGACCGACCCCAAGGACGTTATTGCCGGCGGCCGGGCCAGCCTCGGGATCGAGCTCGGATCAACGCGGATCAAGGCGTGCCTGATTGGAGAGGACCCTTCAGTGGTTCTGGCTGTAGGCAGTCAGGACTGGGAGAACAAGCTCGTCGACGGACTGTGGACCTACTCTTTGGAAGCGGTCTGGACGGGCATCCAGGCCGCGTACGCGGACCTGGGCGCCGACGTCGAACGCCGTTTCGGCACACGGCTGGAGAGACTGGGCGCCATCGGTGTCTCAGCGATGATGCACGGTTATCTCGCCTTTGACGACGCCGACCGACTCCTCGTTCCCTTCCGCACCTGGCGCAACACCAACACGGGACCGGCGGCGGCGGAGCTCACCGAACTCTTCGGCGTCAATATCCCGCTGCGGTGGTCGGTTGCACACCTGCATCAGGCCGCGCTCGGTGGTGAGCCGCACGTGGCTCAGGTTCGCTCCATCACCACCCTCGCCGGCTATGTGCATCGTGAGCTGACCGGGCGCAACGTCCTTGGCGTCGGCGATGCGTCCGGAATGTTCCCCATCGACTCCCGTACCAGTAATTACGACGCCCAGCTGCTGTCCCGCTATGACACCCTGGCAGCCAAGACTGCGCCCGGCCTGAAGCTTTCTGAGATCCTGCCCGACGTACTGGTGGCTGGCCAGCCGGCAGGCGAGCTGACAACCGCCGGCGCCGCCCTCCTTGATCCAACAGGCGGTCTCCAACCCGGCGCCCTCCTGTGCCCGCCTGAGGGTGACGCCGGCACCGGAATGGTGGCAACGTGCTCGGTTGCCCCCCGCACCGGCAACGTCAGCGCCGGCACCAGCATCTTCGCGATGGTGGTACTCGAACGTCCGCTTGAGCGCGTACACCATGAACTGGATCTGGTGACAACTCCCTCCGGCAACCCGGTAGCCATGGTGCATTGCAATAACGGCGCCAGCGAGCTCGCCGAGTGGGTAGGGCTCTTCTCCCGCTTCGCGGCGGCCTCCGGAGCTGTGTCGGCGTCCGGCGCTTCGCTTGAACCGGATCAGGTCTTCGACGCGCTTTTCCGTGAAGCGCTCGACGGCGCACCCGACGCCGGCGGCCTGCTCGCCTACAATCACCTTGCCGGCGAACCAATCGCGGAAATCAGTGAGGGTCGGCCGTTGTTCCTTCGGACGCCCGACAGCGAATTCACACTGGCCAACTTCATGCGCGCCCAACTTTACGGAGTGTTCGGCACCCTCGCCCTGGGCATGCGCGTCCTCGCCGGTGAGGGCGTTGAACTGGACCGAATGTTTGCGCACGGAGGTATGTTCCGCACGGCAGGCGTGGCGCAGCGCTTTCTCTCGGGCGCTCTCAACGCGCCGGTCTCCGTCGCGGCGACCGCGTCCGAGGGCGGCCCCTGGGGCATGGCGGTGCTCGCTTCCTACGCATCGGCCAACGCCGCAGGCAATGAGCTCAACCTGGACGCCTACCTCCGTAAACACGTCTTCGCCAGCGCGGAATTCGAAACAACCGAACCCGACGCCGCCGACGTCGCCGGCTTCGCAACGTACCTCGACCGCTACCACAGGGGTCTCCGCGTGGAGCGCGCCGCTATTGAAGCCCTGCCGGCGAATGCTCCCGCATAAGTAATCGCGGTGTGCTTTCGTGAAAAGTGCTAGCTGGGCGCTGCGGTCGACCGCCGAACTATCAGTTCGGGCACAACGGTCCGCGGTGCGTTCTGGGCGGGCACTCCCAGTTGGGTGAGCAGGTGTGCCACGCAGCGCCTCCCCAGTTCGGCGAAGTCCTGGCGAACCGTCGTGAGGGGTGGGGCGAAATGCCGGGCATCAGGCACGTCGTCGAACCCTACGATGCTGATGTCCTCAGGTACCCGGAGACCGCGGTCGCTGCAGGCATGCGTGACCCCTAGCGCCATCTGGTCATTGGAGGAGAAGACTGCGGTAGGCGGGTCAGCCGCAAGGAGCTCCCGGCCTATCCGGAAACCGCTGTCGGATGTCCAGTCACCGGCGACAATCCATGACGAATCCAAACCCCAGCCCGCCATTTCAGTGCGAAATCCCCGGATCCGCTCCTTCGACTCCACCCAGCCATCGGGTCCCGCAACATGCGCGATGCTCCGGTGACCCAACTCCAGCAGATGTCGGGTTGCAAGCCGGGCGCCGGCCACCTGATCCACCGAGAGTCCGTGATCGTCCGCTGCTGATGTCGAATGCACCGTGACCATGGGCAGCTTGACGGGCAGGTGAGCAAGCTGGCGAAGGGTAGCTTCCTGCGGCGCCAGGACGATGAGTCCCTCAACTGCGTGATCGACAAGCCGCCCCAGGGCTTCTTTGAAAGCGGTCTCTTCAAGGGAGGTGAGCGTCGCCGTATCGACAAGGTACCCGGCACTGGAGGCTGCAGATTCGATTGCAGCCCTTGTCGACGCCGGACCGAAGTAGGTGCCGTCTGTCACCAACACGCCGATCATGCCGGAGCGGCTGGTCACCAGGGACCGCGCCGCGCGGTTGGGGCGGAACTGGAGTGCTTCCATCGCGTCAAGAACCCGCTGCCGCGTGCTCTCGCGCAGGCTCGGGTGCCCATTGATCACCCGCGAGACTGTCTGGTGGGAGACCCCGGCCGCCTTCGCGACGTCGCGGATATTCGCGGAGCGGCTGCGCGCGGGCGGCTGCCCGGCAGACGACGGCGTCGGTTCACTGTTCACGGTCACACAGGAAACGGTACTTGATCAGGGAAACCCTCCCCGGAAATAAGTCAGTCAATCCGCGCGAATCCGTCCGCCCGCATCACGCCTACAAAAGTTCTGCATCCATACACCGGGCGGTGAAAAGGAAATTTCACGACAATTTCCAAAAATATAAGTACATTCCGCGAAGCTCGGTTTTCCGACGCAGAAAATCCGGCTCAGGAAAACCACCGAACTATTTACAAGGCAAATCAGAGGCACCCCGCTTACGCACTATCTTCACCAACCCGTGGGAGGAACGTCGGTAGGTGGAAGGCGTGAGCAGGACGCCTCTGAAGCTTCAACTACCGCTGGTTCTTACGGGGCTTGGCAAACAGCGATTCACTGGACTCTGCCTTTGCCCTCTTCTGCGCTCGCTTTTCAAGGATGGACTTTCCTTGTTTCTTTGCGCCGACACTCCTGGGAGACTTTCCTGACACGGGATCACCGCCTTCCTCATCAATACCCAGAACCATACCCACTTATATTTTTAAAGCCAGTCCTGACGCTGTAGAAGAAATCCGCAGCCCTCACGATGGCCGGAATTGCTATAAAACAGGAATGAGCTATGCTCAAACATTCATCACCGTCCCGGGCCCTGTTCACTCGGTTCTTCCGGTGGTGCCCGCACGTATTCGAGGAGTGAAATGCTGCATTCAGTTGCCCCCGCTACCTGGCTCACGCAGGATGCCTACGCCCGCCTGAAGAGGGAACTGGACAGCTTGCTCAATGCACGGGTACGGCAGGAAGAATCCAGCCAGCGGATGGCCACGGAATCGCGGATCAGGCAACTGACAGCCCTGCTCAAGAACGTGAACATTCATTCGCCCGCAGATGACGGGATCGTGGAGCCCGGCATGCTGATCGAGGCCTGCATCGACGGGCAACCCGAGGTGTTCCTGATGGGAAGCCGCGTCATCGAGGGAACAGAGGAGCTGAACGTTTTCAGTGAACAGAGCCCTTTGGGTGTAGCCATCCGCGGTTTGCGGCCCGGAGATGTCACCTCCTACACCGCTCCCAACAAGCGGCAGGTCTCCATCTCGATCATCGCTGCCACTCCATACACGGGACCTGGCCAGGCAGGCGGCCAGCGTTAGGCAGTGTCGGTAGGCGCGGCACGGTGGTCCACGGCAGCCGTCGCCTGATCGATCCGCACAATTGCGGCATCAAGTTTCTCGACGGCCGCCCAGAGACGGGGTTGCTGCTCGCGGACCTGCTCGAGCGTGAGGCCGGAAGATCTCAGCGTGGCCAGATCGAAGCTGACATTCGTTCGGGCTCCCGTCACGGCCGCCCGCAGTGCGCCGAAAGCCACAACGACGTCGGCTATCAGCGCCCTATTGCCGTTCTCCGCCAACCAGGACAGGTCAGCGATCGCAGCAACGGCGTGATCGCCCAGCGTTGCTGAGGACCTCGCGGCACCCAGTGATGCCTCGCGGATGGCCTGGTCGCGTTCGTCGCCCTTTTCCAACCGGAAGGCTGCGCCGAAGGCCCGCGAAGCTGACGCGTCATCATCGGCCAACTGCAGGGCAGTTCGACGAAGTTCCTGGGCTCGAGCGTGCAGGTCCTCAAGCTGGTCCCGCTGCTCAGCCCCGGCGTCGGTATACCCCGCAACCATGGAGGTCAGCGATGCTGCAATGGCAAGCATGACGCCCGCTCCAGCGCCGCCGCCCGGCGAGCCGACGGACTTCCCCAGGGCTCGCGTCCATTCCTCGACTGTGGAGCCGTGGGTTGTGATTTCTGAATCAGCCATGAAGCAAGTCTGTCGCACAGCACGTACGCGTGGAACGGAAACCACGATGTCAGAGCCGGCTTCTATGCTGACGTCATGCTTGCGAAGGATCCTCACATCGTCGCCTCGTGGGTGGCCGGGACCGCCATTCGTCACGCAACCACACGGCCCTTCGACCTGGGCAGCGCCGTCAGTGAAATCAGGACTATTCACGGTGTCAGCCCGCAGGTCCTCGCGGAGGTCGCCGGAATGTATCTGGGATCGATCGAGGGCAAACCGACCAGCAGCTGGTCGCATCCCCTGGTAGCGCAGATCTGCTTTGAAGCCGGCGCCGACCTGTCCCTCGTGCCTGCCGCAATGAAGCGCGCACGCGGCCGGTCAAAGGTTGTGTGGCCCGGCATCACGCTGCCGGATGAGTCCGTATTGCACGCAGCGGCAGAAAAAGAACCCCTCTGCGCCCCGGGGCAGCACTCCCGGCAACGGCGCGCGCTCAGCCCAGCAACACCGCCACCAGCAGTGACGCCGGCAGCGCCAGCAGCGAACTCATCAGAATGATGTCGCGGACCAGCGTGACCTTCAACCCGAACTGGGCGGAGAACAGGAACACGTTCTGCGCGGTCGGCAGAGCCGCCATCGCCACCACGCCGAGCAGCGCTGTGCCCTCAACGCGGAAGAGATAGTACGCAACCGCCCACGCGATGACCGGCATCAGCGCGAGCTTCACTACGCTCCCGAGCACGACGTCGGCACGGAGGCTCCGCTGTGCCAGCGGCTTCTGTCCCCGGAGACTCATACCGAAAACCATCAGCAGCAGCGGGATCGACGCCTGGCCAAGCATCTCCAGCGGAGTCCAGATGATCGGCGGCAGCGTGAGCGAGGTGGCGGCGAACAGCGCCCCTGCGGCTGTCCCGAGAGTGACGGGATTGGCCACCGAGCGCAAGACCGTCCGCGCAAGCGTCGGTGAGCTGCGCGGAGACGTGGAACCACCGGCCGAGCCGGGCGACAGCGATGAACCGGCGGAGCTTGTCTTCCTGCCGCACCAGGCGAAGATCGTGAGGAAAACCGGCGCGATCACCAGCAATTGGGCCAGCAGCACCGACACCACGGGGGCTGAACTGCCCACCGCATAGAGTGCAATCGGGATGCCGATGTTGCCGGCATTGACGTAGCAGGACGCCATCGCACCCACCGCGGTCTGTGCGGCCGCGCGCTTGAGGATGAAGCGGCTGAACAGCGCATAGACAGCGGCGGTTCCGGCGGCAACAATCAGCGCAATCGGCGTGTAGATGCTCAGGACTTCAGCCAGCTCGGTCTCGGCGAGCAGGATGAACATGAGCGCCGGGTTGGTGATGTAGTAAATCACCGGCGTGAGGCCCTCCTGCATGGCCCGGGTGCGGGTTGGGAGGAGGATTGAGGCGGCAATGCCAACGCCAACCAGCGCCAGGACAATGCCGAACCCGAGGAGAACCCCCTCCACGAACCCTCCTGTTCACATGTCGATTCCTACGGACCCTGCACTACCGGACCAGGCAGGGCCTCTTCGGGTCGAACGTCCACTCGGAGATCAGGTACTGCATGGACGCAGCGTCATCGCGGGCGCCCAGACCGTGCTCAAGGTAGAGCGCGTGCGCTTCCTCGAGGCGGCTGCGGTCCAGCTCGATGCCGAGTCCGGGCGCGTCCGGCACCCTGATCTCGCCGCCACGGATCTGCAGCGGATCGGTGGTGAGCCCCTGCCCGTCCTGCCAGATCCAGTGCGTGTCCATCGCCGTGATCTCGCCCGGTGCGGCAGCTCCCACGTGGGTGAACATGGCCAGCGAGATGTCGAAGTGGTTGTTGGAGTGCGATCCCCAGGTCAACCCGAACTCGTTGCACAGCTGCGCCACCCGGACCGAGCCGGCCATGGTCCAGAAATGCGGATCAGCGAGCGGGATGTCCACGGCGTTGGTGCGAACGGCGTGAGCCATCTCCCGCCAGTCGGTCGCGATCATGTTGGTCGCTGTCTTCAGCCCGGTTGCGCGGCGAAACTCCGCCATGACCTCACGGCCGGAGAACCGCCCTTCGGCGCCGCAGGGGTCCTCGGCGTAGGCCACGACTCCCTGCATCCGCTTCCCCAGCCGGATGGCATCCTCCAGCAGCCAGCCCCCGTTCGGATCGAGCGTGATCCTCGCGTCCGGGAAGCGTTCCTTGAGCGCGGCGACGGCGTCCACCTCGTCATCGCCTGCATGCACTCCGCCCTTGAGCTTGAAGTCCGCGAAACCGTAGCGTGCCTGCGCTGCTTCGGCCAGGCGGACGACGGCGGCAGGCGTCATCGCTTCTTCCCGCCGGACACGCTCCCATTCGTCAGAGGAACCCTGCTCGCGCAAGTACGGCAGGCCCGTGGAGTCCGGGCTTCCCACGTAGAAGAGGTACCCCAGCATCGGCACCGCGTCGCGCTGCTGGCCGTCGCCGAGGAGCTCGGCAACAGGAACGCCGAGGAACTGGCCGTGCAGGTCCAGCAACGCCGACTCAATCGCGGTGACCGCATGGACCGCTGTGCGCAGGTCGAACGTCTGGAGTCCGCGGCCGCCGGCGTCACGATCAGCGAACGCAGCGGCGACGACGCGCAGGAGGCTGCGGAAACGCGCTACCGGCTTGCCCGTCAGCAGCCGTCCTGCTTCCACGATGGTGGAGCGGATCGCCTCCCCGCCGGGAACCTCACCGAGCCCGGTCCGTCCATCGGAATCGGTAATGATGACGACGTTGCGGGTGAAGAACGGCCCGTGCGCTCCCGAGAGATTGAGCAGCATCGAATCGTGCCCGGCAACCGGGACAACCTCGACGACGGCGATGGTTGGCTGGGCGGTCACGCGTCCTCCCCGGTGGCCTTGACGGTTGAACCGCTGCCCTCGCCCTCCGTTGCCGGCACTACCGTGCCGTCAATCCGGCGGTTCAGCTTCCAGGGATTGCCGTCCCGGACGGCAGCGGGGCGGAGCAGCTCAGGGATGTTCTGATAGGCGACCGGCCGCAGGAAACGCTCGATCGCGAGGGTACCGACCGACGTCGTCCGAGTATCCGAGGTCGCGGGGAACGGGCCGCCGTGAACCATCGCGTGGCCAACCTCGACGCCGGTGGGCCAGCCGTTGGCGAGGATGCGGCCAACCTTGCGCTCCAGGACGGGCAGGACGCCGGCCGCGGTGTCGTAGTCGGACCCGGTGAGGTGGAGGGTGGCGGTCAGCTGCCCTTCGAGGCGCTTCGCGGCCGCAACCAGCTCCTCTGGAGAGGAGTAGCGCACCACGAGGGACGCGGCGCCGAAGATCTCTTCGTGCAGCACGGGGTTGTTCAGGAACGTTTCCGCCTGGGTGCCGTAGACAACCGGTGCGGGCGCGTTCTCGGTAGCCCCGTTTGTCCCCTGGGCGACCAGCTCGACGCCGTCCTGCGAGCCGAGCGCTTCAACGCCTGCGGTCCAGGAGTCCGCGATTCCGCGGGTGAGCATGGTTTGTCCTGCCGACGGTGCGAGCGCACGGGTGACTGCGGCAAGGAAGTTGTCGCCGGCGTCGCCGGTTGGCACGAAGACCAGGCCCGGCGAGGTGCACAGCTGTCCGCTGGACCCGGTGACAGAGGTGACATACGCGGTGGCAAGCCCGTCGAGATCGTCCTGCAGCGCACCCTCGAAAAAGATCACCGGGTTGATGGAGCTCATCTCCGCGTACACCGGAATGGGCTGGGTGCGTGCGGCAGCTGTTGCCATCAACGCTGTGCCGCCGGAACGGGAGCCTGTGAAGCCGACCGCCTGGATGACCGGATCCGAGACGAGGGCCTGGCCGATACTGGCACCGGGACCGTAGATGAGGGAAAAGACGCCCGGGTGGAGACCGGCGTCGTTCACTGCCTCCGTGATGGCGCGGCCAACCAGCTCGCTGGTGCCGGGGTGGGCGTTATGCGCCTTGAAGATCACCGGGCAGCCGGCGGCGAGCGCCGACGCAGTGTCACCGCCGGCAGTGGAGAAGGCCAGCGGAAAGTTACTCGCACCGAAGACGGCGACGGGACCGAGGGGCACCTTTCGCTGCCGGATGTCCGCGCGCGGCATCGGCGCGCGGTCGGGCTGCGCAGGATCGATCCGGACGCCGCGGTGATCGCCCTGGCGAACCACCGAGGCGAAGAGGCGCAGCTGGCCGGTGGTGCGGGCCAGCTCACCGCGCATGCGCGGTTCCGGCAGGCCCGTCTCGAGCATGGCGCGGGCAACGATCTCCTCACCCGATGCTTCGATGCGGTCTGCGATGCTCGCCAGGAAGGACGCATGGGTTTCGGGGTCGAGGTTGCTGAAGGAGCCGAACGCTTCCTCCGCGGCGGAGGTCGCTTCCCTGAGCTGTGTCTCGTCGATCAGGGAGTAGCCGGGCTCCAGCGTCTCATTGGTCGCCGGATTGAAACCGTTGACGGTCTTGCCGCTACCGGCAATTCCCTGCCCTGCGATGATGGAGTGACCCTGAAGTGTGGCGTGCTGCGTAGGCATGAAAGCTCCTTACGGATGGTGTCCGGTGGGTTGTTCTACGGATAGTGCGTTCAGGCGTTGGTGAGCGCGGCGGGTGCAGGACGGATACCGGCGGCGTCGATGAGCGCCCCTAGGTCAGTAAGATCAGCCTCCGTCAGGTTCTGCAGCGGCGGGCGGACGCCGCCGACATCGCGGCCGACGACCTTCAGCCCACCCTTGACGATCGAGACGCCGTAACCTCGCACCCGGTCGCGGATGTCGAGGTAGGGCAGCACAAAGCGCTGCAGCTTCTCGGTGACCGCTGCGTGGTCCTGCCTCCGGACGTCGCCATAGAACTCAAGCGCGAACTCGGGAACGAAGTTGTACAGCGCCGAAGAGTAGGTGCTCATTCCCAGCTGCAGCAGCGGGAGGGCGAAGGTCTCGGCGGTGGGCAGGCCACCCAGGTAGAAGAGCCGGTCCCCGTTCCTGGCGTAGACCTTCGTGAGGTGCTCGATATCACCGACGGCGTCCTTGAAACCAATGAAGTTCGGGTGGCGCTCAGCGAGGCGGGCAACGGTGTCCGCCGAGTAGATGGCGTTGGCGCGGTTGTAGACGATGACGCCGATCGAGGTCGCGGAGCAGACGGCGCTGACGTGGGCCAGCAGCCCCTCCTGGTCGCACTCGGTGAGGTACGGCGGGAGCAGCAGCAGGCCCTCGGCGCCGGCAGCTTCGGCGTCCTGAGCGTTCTGGATAGCCTGGGCAGTGGAACCACCTGCGGAGGCGAGGACAGGCACCTTGGTGCCGACCTCCTCAACGGCCGCGCGGATGACCTGCGCTGCTTCTGCCGGCGTCAGGCTGAAACCCTCACCGGTACCGCCGGCCGCGAAGAGACCGGCGACGTCGAAGCTCGCCTGCCAGGACAGGTGCTGCCGGTAGGCGTCCTCGTCCACGGCCAGCTCGGGCGTGAAGGCGGTGACCGGGAAGGACAGCAGGCCGTCCTTCAGCTTCTGGGCGAGTTCATGGGGCGCGTACTGGGCCACGATGCATCTTCCTTAGGGCAGATCGCCGCGAACGGCGAGGGGTGGTGCTTTCTTGGTGGATTACCTCAACCGTAGGAAGTCAGGTGATGCCTGTCCAAGCCCACTTTTGTATGGATTGATGCCCTGCGGGTATCAGAGGTCCTTGGTGCGGATGACCTCAAGAAGTCTGCCCAGGGCCGGATTACGCAGCTCCCTGCTCCAAATGGCATACAGTTCGACGGCGTCCGGTTCAATATCCGCCAGCCTCAGGTAGGAGACGCCCTCCACGCCGAGCAGGCTCGTCGACTCCGGCACGAAGGCCACTCCCCGTCCGGCAGCTACCAGCGCCACCATCGTGAGGACCTGGCTCACCGTATGAACTACGTTGCCGTGCTCCACGGGGATGGAGCGAACCACCAGGTCGTAGAAGTACCGGGCTTTCGTCGGAGAATGCATGATCAGGGGCACACCCTTGAGGTCCGCCACCGTCAACGAGCGGTTCAGCTGATCAAGCTCGTGCCCGGAGGGGACAGCCAGCAGGAGATCTTCGGTGAACATCAGATGGGACTCGAAGAGGTCGGCGTCGAAAGCCGGCCGTGCGAGGCCAAGGTCCAGGTCGCCGTCGATAATCGCTGCCAGCTGCTCACCGGTGACGAGCTCCTGAAGCTCCACATCGACGTCGGGCAGTTCCGTTGCGATCTCGGTCAGCAGCGGTCCAAGCAAACTGAAGCCGGAGGCGGCCGTGAACCCGACCCGCAACTGTCCGGACTTGCCGGCCGCGATCCGCTGCGCCGTCCTTGGTGCGCGTTCAGCGGCGACAACCAACTTCCGGGCTTCGACGAGGAAGGCGCGGCCGGCAGCAGTAAGGGACACTTTCCGGTTATCGCGCAACAGCAGTTCTACGCCGACGCTGCGCTCCAGTTTCTGGATCTGGCGGCTTAGCGGGGGCTGGGTCATGTTAAGGCGTTCGGCTGCCCGCCCGAAGTGCAGCTCTTCGGCAACGATGACGAAACTGTGTGCCTGATCGAGAGTAAACATGATGCCTTCCGGGTATCACTTCATGCATATGTTGGCTTGGACATGCATCATAGCCGCTCCGTACAGTCTTCTCAGGGCCGAGCCGTGAGTGCCATCACATCTTTGCTCCAGGCCTGTAGCCGAACAACGCCGTTCCTGAATGAGGAGTACCAACTCGTGAAAGCATCACTTACCCGCCGCACCCTGATCACAACCACCGCAGCTGCCGGCGTTCTCGCCCTGTCAGCCTGCGGCGGAAACGTGGCCGGGGGCAGCGCCGAATCCGGCGAAGCGTTTCCAAGCGGCCCCATCACCCTCACTGTTGGCCAGGACGCCGGCGGCTCGACCGACCGCATCGCACGTGCGATTGCCGATGGCATGGCGGAGGACCTCGGCATAGCCGTGCCCGTAGTGAACAAGGCCGGAGCCAACGGCGCGCTGGCCACCAAGGAGGTCGCCGCCATGGAGCCCGATGGCCAGAACCTCATCCTCCTCAACGCATCGTTGATCACCATCACATCCCTCACCGTTCCTGAAGGTGAAGCCGTCACCCTCGATGACCTCGACGTCATCAAGGGCCTCTCCCAGGACGACTACGTATTGGTCGCAAGCAAGGAGTCAGGCTTTGAGACCCTGGCCGACATCCAGGAGAGCAGCGATCCGCTGAACTTCGGCACCACCGGCGTCGGCACCGGTTCGCAGCTGGCCCAGGCAGTCCTGTTCGCACAGGCCGAGATTGACGGAACCGCTGTACCGTTCGATTCAGGTTCACCGGCACTCACCGCCGTCATGGGTGACCAGGTTGCCGTCTCCACCATTCAGCTCGGCGAAGCCCTTCCGCAGATCGAGGCGGGCACCGTGACTCCGATCGTTACGTTCGCGAAGGAGCGCAACGAGTTCCTGCCTGACACTCCGACCGCCATCGAGGAAGGCTACGAGGTTCCGGTTTCGCAGTACCGTGCGCTCGCTGCACCGAAGGGCCTTTCCGAGGATGCGAAGGCGCGGCTGGTTGAGTCCGTCGAAGCCACCCAGGCCACCGAGTCGTACCAGGAGTTCAACCAGGAAAACATCCTTGCCCCGTGGGAAGTAACCGGGGAAGAGGTCGTCGAAGAGTGGAACGCACTCGCAGAGCAGTACAAGGCGCTGATTGAGGAATACGACATCTCGCTCTCCGGCGAGTAATAGCCTCACCTACCCAGGCCGAGACCATCAGCTGAAATGAGCATTGCCATGAACCGGAAGCGCGACTACGAAGCCGAGAGTGACTCCACGGACGTCCTCGGCGCACCGGACCTGACGCCGGAGGAACTCGCCGCCGAATGGGCGGCAGACTCCGCGCCGCCGTCGGGCTCGATCGCCAACCTTGCCGCCTCACTGGTGGCGGCCGGCGTCGGCATCGCAGGCATGGTCATTGCCGTAGGTCTCGGCCTGGGCACACCGGGGGAGCCACGTCCCGGCACGTGGCCGTTCATCATCAGTCTCATCATCACCGTCCTCGCCCTCGCGCAGCTGATCATCGGCCGGCGCGGGGGTGTAGATGGCGAGAAGTTCTCCCCGCTGTCCCGGATGGCGGCCTTCGGTTTCGTCACGCTGTTGGGCATGGTGTGGCTGATGCCGGTCATCGGATTCGAGATTCCGGCACTGCTGCTGTGCTTCGTGTGGATGAAGTTCCTCGGCGGCGAGACCTGGCGTTCAGCCACTCTCTATTCAGTGCTCGTTGTGGCAGCCTTCTACGCCATCTTCATCCTCGGACTGGGGACGTCGATCCCCCACCTGTTCTAAGCACCGAGAGCCAAAGGATTCGCCATGGACTTCTTCAACCCGGTTCTCAACGGCTTCGGCGTCGTTCTGGACCCGCAGAACCTTCTCTACTGCCTGATGGGCGTGGTGATCGGCATGCTCATCGGCGTGCTGCCCGGCCTCGGTCCCGCAGCAACCATCGCCATCCTGCTGCCCCTGACCTACGGCATCGACCCCGTCACCGCGATCATCATGCTCGCCGGCATCTTCTACGGTGCCCAGTACGGCGGAACCATCACCTCCGTTCTCCTGCGGCTTCCCGGCGAGGCGAGCTCCGTGGTGACCGTGTTTGACGGTTACGTCCTCGCGAAGCAAGGCAAAGCCGGAACCGCCCTGGGCATCGCCGCCATCGGGTCGTTCATCGGTGGAACGGTCGCCATCATCGGCCTCACCTTCCTGGCTCCACTGGTAGCCAGCTTCGCGCTCGACTTCGGCCCGCCGGAGTACACCGCCCTCGCCCTCGTCGGCATCCTGCTGGTCGCAACCATCAGCGGCGGAACCAAGATCAAGGCGCTCATTGCCGCCGCAGTCGGCCTGTTGCTGGCGACCGTGGGCCGCGACGTCTTCACCGGCGCCGAGCGCTTCACGTTCAGCAACCTGAGCCTCGCAGACGGCATCGACTTCGTGCCCATCGCCATGGGCCTGTTCGGCATCGGCGAGATCCTCTACAACCTTGAGGAACGCCACCGCGCGGTCAGCGCGCCGGCGAAGGTCGCCAACGTGTGGCCCTCCCGCGCTGACCTCCGCAAGTCCTCCGGCGCGATCGGCCGCGGCTCCGTCCTGGGCTTCTTCCTCGGCATCCTTCCCGGCGGCGGCGCAACGATCTCCTCCATGGTTTCCTACGCGGTCGAGAAGAAGCGGGCCAAGGACCCCTCCCGTTTCGGCAAGGGCGCCGTCGAGGGCGTGGCAGGCCCGGAGACCGCCAACAACGCAGCCGCCACCAGCTCCTTCATCCCGCTGCTCACGCTCGGCATCCCGGCGAACGCCACCATGGCCATCATCTTCGGAGCACTGCTGATCCACGGCATCACGCCGGGGCCTCAACTTATTTCCGAAGACCCGGAGCTGTTCTGGGGCGTGGTGAACTCGATGTACATCGGGAACATCCTGCTCCTGATCCTGTCCATCCCGCTGGTGGGGCTGTTCGTGAAGATCCTCCGGGTACGGGCCGCCATCCTCGCGCCTATCACGGCGCTGATCACCATCCTCGGCGCGTACACCATCCGCAACTCGATGTTCGATGTCCTGCTCGTGGTGCTCTTCGGCGCACTCGGCTACCTGATGAAGAAGTTCGGCTTCGAGCCAGGGCCGCTGGTTCTGGCGTTCGTGCTCGGTGAGCTCCTCGAGTCGAACCTCCGCCGCTCACTGTTGGTGCTCGAAGGCGACGTTTCGGGCTTCCTCACCCGACCCATCTCAGCCACCCTGCTGGTGATCTTTGTCCTGGTAGCAGTAGGCCCCATGATCAAGTCCGCTCTGGCTCGCCGCCAGCGCGACACCACCCGCGTCAGCGCAGATTCCTAATCCCAGATTCTTGATCGCACATTTCTAGGAGAACTTATGAGCATCATGGTCGGCTACGTGCCCACCCCTGTCGGCGAAGCCGCAGTTGCCGCAGCAATCACCGAGGCGAAGCTCCGCGACGAGGAGTTGCTGATCGTCAATTCCGTGCGCGAGGGCTCCCGCGTGGACAAGTCGGTTGCCAGTGACGAGGATCTCATCCGGCTTCAAAAATCAGCCGACGACGCCGGGATCACCGCACGCGTCCTTCGCCCCTCCCACAGGGATGACCTTGCGGATGAAATTCTCGAGCTCGCGGTCGAACACGACGTCTCGCTTATCGTGATCGGGCTTCGCCAGCGCACGCAGGTGGGGAAGTTCATCATGGGTTCGCACGCGCAGCGGATCCTCCTGCAGGCGGACCGCCCGGTGCTCGCGGTTAAGCCGGACGGCCGGGACTAGCTAGTCGAGCAGGTTGCCGAGCCAGCTGCCGACGAGGTTCAGGCCGGCTCGCCGCCCATTTCGTGCAGGTTTGCCGGATCGGTAACCCGAATGCACGGCATGTCGCCGGAGACGCGCCGGTAGCTGCTCCCGAACCTGCACGGAATCGTACGCGGGCTCGAAATTAGCTAGCCGAGCAGGTTCAGCTCGCGGAGCTTCGCCTCAACGTCAGGGTTGCTCGGTTCGACCTGGTGCGCGCCGTCCGGGTACACCACAACTGGAATGTTGGTCCGGCCCGAGATGCTCTTCGCTTCCTCAGCAGCATCCGGCGTTTCAACGAGGTTGATGTACTCGTAGCTGATGCCGAGCTCGTCCAGCTGCCGCTTGGTACGGATGCAGTCCCGGCACCAGTCGGCCCCGTACATCCGGATGGTTTCTGGGTTTGTGGTCATTGAACAATCGTACGTCCGAGGCCATCCTGCGCTTCGGCATTGCGGTCGGTCAGTGCCCATCACCGATCTGTTCCGCGCAGGTTTGACGAGCGGGAGCCCCGGAAGCACGGCGTGTCGGGAGGGACACGCCGTCGACGGATTCAAACCTGCGAGAAATGGCACGCAATCCCGCTACGTCTACCCCTGCCCGGATTCTCCGCCCAGCCGGGACCGCGAGTTCGCCAGGTGGAGGCGCATGGCAGCGGCGGCGGTCAGAGGATCCCCTGCAGCTATCGCGTTGCGCACCGCGGCATGCTCGAGAGCGACGCGCTGCAACCGCTCTGACTGGCCGCCGTCGTCGGCTGGTTCGAGACGCTCCGGCGGCATCGCAATCATGGCCGGCCCCAGCGACAGCAGCGCGTCAACGAAGTAGAAGTTTCCGCTGGCCTCGGCCACGGCCCGGTGGAAAGCGAAGTCGCAGGAGACGGCCGTCGCGGCGTGGTTGCCGGCGGCGTCGAATGCCGCGAGGGCGTTATCCAGCGCAGTGACCATCGCCGGAGTGGCGTTACCGGCGGCGAGCGCAGCGGCTTCGCTCTCGATGCCCCCGCGAAACGCCAGCAGCGCGCGCCGCTCCTCCAGGGTACGGGGCCGCCGCATGCCGCCCGTCGAGTCTTCGTCCGGGGACGGCGGGGTCAGCGCGAAACTGCCGCTCCCCCGCCGGGTATACACAAGTCCCTCGGCCTGGAGCCGGGATACCGCCTCCCGCACCACCGTGCGGCTGACACCGAACTCGCCGATGAGCGCGCTTTCGCTCGGCAGCTTCTCGCCGGAGGGGATAGTGCCGTCCACGATCCGACGGCGGAGGCTGTCGACGAGCGAGACGGCCAACGTTTGCTTCATGACGTTAATGCTGACACGCCGTTACGGCTGCCAGGCACGGCGGGCGTCAGCGCGCACCGAACTCGACGCTGTCCGTGGTCCACGCCCGCGCCTGGTCGCTGAGGGTCACGCCCAAGCCTGGACGGTCGGGGACGATCATGCGACCTTCACTGGTCTCGAGCCGCTCGTTGAACAGCGGGTCCAGCCAGTCGAAGTGCTCAACCCACGGTTCGCGCGGATACGCGGCGGCGAGGTGCAGGTGGATCTCCATGGCGAAATGCGGCGCGAGGTCGAGGCCCGCCTGGTCCGCCAGCGTGGCGAGCCGGAGGAACTGGGTAATGCCGCCGACGCGCGGCGCGTCAGGCTGGATGATGTCGCAGGCGCGGGTGGCAATGAGCCGCTCATGCTCCGCGACGGACGCGAGCATCTCGCCCGTGGCGATCGGAGTATCAAGTGCCAGTGCCAGCGCTGCGTGCCCTTCGGCGTCGTACGCGTCCAGGGGTTCTTCAATCCAGACCAGATCGAACTGCTCAAGCTTGCGGCCCATGCGCAGGGCGGTCGCGCGGTCCCACTGCTGATTCGCATCCACCATCAGCGGCACGTCGGGGCCGATGTGCTCGCGGACGGCTGCAACGCGGCGCAGGTCTTCGGAGGAGTCCGGCAGGCCCACCTTGATCTTGATGCCGCCGATGCCCTCCGCGAGCGACTGGGTGGCGCGCTCCTTCACCTCATCGATCGAGGCGTTGAGGAAGCCGCCGGAGGTGTTGTAGGTGCGCACCGAGTCCCGGTGGGCACCGAGCAGCTTTGCGAGCGGGAGCCCGGCGCGCTTCGCCTTCAGGTCATACAGCGCGATGTCCAGCGCTGCGAGCGCCTGGGTGGCAACACCGGAGCGGCCCACGGAAGCGCCGGCCCAGAGCAACTTGTTATACAGCTTGGCGATGTCGTTGGGATCCTCGCCGATCAGAATCTCGGCAACTTCCCGTGCATGCGCATACTGCGCCGGGCCGCCCGCCCGCTTCGAGTAGGAGAACCCGAGGCCGGACACGCCCTGCTCCGTGAGGATCTCCGCGAAGAGGAAGACCACCTCGGTCATGGGCTTCTGTCTGCCGGTGAAAACCTTGGCATCGGAGATTGGCGTGGCCAGCGGCAGCGTGGCGGTGGAGAGTTTGACGTGGCGGATCGCGTCGGGCGTGTAAGTCATCACGGGGACCTTCGGAAGAGCGGATCGGATAACTTATAGTACAACCCGTCAACTTGTCCTACAAGCTAGTGCCCCTCGACGATTTCCTCGTTCCGCGCAAACCGGCGGTTCCGCAACACCGGCAGGAACTCGCGCACCTCCTCGATGCGCTTCCGGTTCACGTCGGCCGTGACCACGCCCTGCTCCTCGTCATTCAGGAAGACCTGCGGAACCCCCATCGGGTCAAGGATTGCCGAGTGCCCGATGGTGTGCGCCGACGACGTCCCCGCCGCCGCGATCCACACCGTATTCTCGATGGCCCGCGCGCGCAGCAGCGTCTCCCAGTGCTCGATCTTGTGGTCCCCCTTGAACCACGCGGCAGGAACCAGCACGACGTCGGCCCCACGGTCCGCGAGCGCCCTCGCCTGCTCCGGGAAACGGAGGTCGTAGCAGGTCATCAGCCCCACATTCAGCGCACCGACCGGCACCACGGTGATTCCGCCGTCGCCCGGTTTGATGCGCTGCGACTCGGAGTAGCTGAACGCGTCGTAGAGGTGCAGTTTGCGGTAGGTATCCACAATCCGCCCGGTGGCGTCGATCAGCACCAGCGTGTTGTAGGGGCGTTCCTCGCCGCTGGACTCATACCCGCCGGCAACGACGGCGATCCCCAGTTCCGCTGCCAGGAAAGAGAGTTGCTGCACGAAGACGGACCAACCCGCGTCCACAGCAGCAGCGAGCGCGCCCTCGACCTTGCCGATCGAGAACATCGACTCCTCGGGGAAGACGATCAGCTCCGACCCGTCCTCCACAGCCTGGCGCGCGAGCTCCCGCATGGTCGCGACGTTTGCGGAGACGTCCCCGCCCGGCCTGAATTGTCCAACACTGATCTTCATCGCGGCCCTTTCGGGTAGGAAGTGGAACTGTTTCAAGGGTACCGAAGAGTAGCGTGGCGCTATGGGTATCAACAGAGAGAAGCCGGGGCCGGGCCAGGAGTCTGTGTGGGACTACCCGCGCCCACCCCGCGTGGAGAACCATCCGGGCGTCGTCGTTCTTGAGTTCGGCGGTCAGGAGATCGCACGGACCAACCGAGCCCTGCGCGTGCTGGAGACGAGCCATCCGCCCGTCTTCTACGTGCCGGAAGCGGATTTCGCTGCCGGCACGCTGCACCAGGTGGAGGGAACCACCTGGTGTGAGTTCAAGGGTGCGGCCACCTATTACGACGTCGTTGCCGGCTCAGCACGCGCGGAACAGTCCGCCTGGACGTACCTTCAACCCACGGCCGGCTTTGAGCAGCTGGCCGGAACCATTGCCGTGTATCCGGGGCGGATGGACCGTTGCCTCGTCGACAATGAGGAGGTCCAGGCCCAGCCCGGAGACTTCTACGGCGGCTGGATCACCTCGAAGGTGGTCGGTCCCTTCAAGGGCGCACCGGGCACCTGGGGCTGGTAGCGCTCAGAACTGCGGGTGCCACAGCTCCGTCGAGTTGCCGTGCACCGCAAGCGCCGTCCGCCACCGGTCAAACACCGAGCACGGGTGGGAAATCCCGAGGTCAACGGTGTCGCCGACCTGCAGCGATCCGGCGCTATCCACCCCCGCATGGTGGTCAAAAAGCCGAACGACGACGCCGGTCGGCTCAGCCAGCGCAATGCCGTCCCGGTGGTGTGCCACGAGGGTGGGCAGGCCGGCGTCGTACGCCAACTCCCGCTTCCCCGCGCCCAGGATCGCCCGCCCCTCTTCCGGCACGGAGAGTACGACGGCGCGCACCACCGCCGCGGCCCGCAGACCCGGCAGCGGGGAGACATCCGCGTAGGTGCCGTGGTCATGAATGACATAGCAGCCGGAGCGCAGCACGCTCAGCGCTCCTTCCGGAAGGAATTGTGCCGCCCGGTCCTGGAAGGCCGATCCGCCCACCGAGAACAGCGGCCGCTCAACCTCGAACTGGTCACGCAGCGAATTGAAGACCTCCATTGCCGTCCGGCAATGCGCGTCGATCACCACCAGGTTCTCCGGGGTCCTCACATTCGGGGCGATCCCCTCGTAGGCGCTAATGCCCGCGAGGCGGAGGCCGCGGGCGTTCATCACCGCAGCAGCCAGAGCGGCAGCTTCGGCGGCGGCCCGGATGCCGGTGCGTCCGCCCGGGATACCGACGTCGAGCAGCACGAACAGCTGCCGGTCTGTGTCCTCGAATCCGCCGGCGAGGGCTGAAACGGCAGCCGAAGAGTCAACCAGGCAATACACCTCGAGGGACGGATTGACTTCCAGCAGCCGGCGCAGCTCATGGACGAGCGGCGGGAAAACCACCTCGTTGGCAATAAGGATCCGCCGGGCACCCCAGCCAACGGCGTGGGCTGCCTGCGCCGGCGTCGCGACCGTTACCCCCCAGGATCCCGGGAGCTGCCGCTGGACTATTTCGCGGGTCATCGTTGTTTTGATGTGTGGAGCCAGCACCATGGAATGCTCGGCCGCCCACTGCTCCTTGAGTGCAATGTTGGCGTTAATGGCATTCACATCAAGCAGCAGTTGCGGGAGGCTGGTCAGGTGCAGGTCGGCGCTGAAGGTCGGCATCTTGCGCATCCTACCGTCCAGCATCCACTCAGCCGATGCCGAGCCCACACACATCGACGGTTGCTAGAGTCTTACGTCGGTAATCAACATGAGGAGAGTCCGTGAAGAAGAAGTTGCTTTTGAGCGTTGTCCTGGCGGGCTCGCTCGCCTTCGCGACTGGCTGCGCCGGTAACACCGAGGCAGAGCCTGCACCGAGCGAAAGTGCAGCGAGCGCCCCGGCCGAAGCCCCCACCCCTGACCTTGAAGGGATTCCCGACGTCGTCGCCACCGTCAACGGCACCGATATCACCAAGGAAGAGTTCACCACCTCGTATGAGGGTGCCTTCCGGAGCATGTCCATGCAGTCTCAGGTGACTGGTCAGGAAGTCGACCAGGAACAGCTGAGGACGCAGACGCTCGACAACCTCATCGGCAACAAGCTCCTCATCCAGGAAGCTGACACCCGGGGAATCGAGGCCAGCGAGGAAGCGGTCACCGCGACAACGGATGAGCTGGTTGCGTCAAACCAGTTTGCCTCTGCTGACGAGCTCTTCGCGGCGCTTGAAGAAGAGCAGGGCATCACCAAGGAGGACGCCACCTCGCAGATCGAGTCGCAGGTCCGCCTCGACGCGCTGCTCGCGGAGGAAACCGGAGACACCGCGCCCACCGAGGAGGAGCTGAAGGCCGCCTACGAGGAGGCCAAGGCGTCCGGTGCAGCCGCGCAGGGCGCGGAGATTCCACCATACGAGGAAGTAAAGCCCCAGCTGGAGCAGCAGGTCACGGACCAGAAGAAGTCCGAAGCGGCACTTGCGCTGGTGGAGAAGCTTCGTGGCGAGGCCGACGTCGTCAGTAATCTTTAGAGTTCACGCCTGCTTCTGAGCGCCGGAGCCGGCCGGGCGCTGCAGAGCAGCCGCAACAGAGAATAGCCAGGTCCCCACAAGGGGGACCTGGCCATTTTTTTGTAGGTGGAGCTAGCCGCCGATGAGGTCGTTGATCACAATCGTCTGGTCGCGGTCCGGGCCAACGCCGATGGCAGAGAACCGGGCACCGGATATCTTCTCGAGCGCCCGCACGTACGCCTGTGCGTTCTCCGGCAGGTCCTCGAGAGTCCGCGCACCCGTGATGTCCTCGGTCCAGCCGGCGAAGTACTCGAAGATCGGTTTGGCGTGGTGGAACTCGGTCTGCGTCATGGGCATCTCATCGTGGCGGACGCCGTCCACGTCGTAGGCCACGCACACGGGAATCTGCTCGATCCCGGTCAGAACATCAAGCTTGGTCACGAAGTAGTCCGTGAACCCGTTGACGCGCGCAGCGTGGCGGGCCAGCACGGCGTCATACCAGCCGCAGCGGCGCGGCCGGCCGGTGTTCACACCGAACTCGCCGCCGGTCTTCTGCAGGTAGATGCCCATGTCATCGAACAGTTCGGTGGGGAAGGGCCCAGCGCCGACCCGCGTGGTGTACGCCTTGATGATGCCGACGGCGCGGCTGATACGGGTGGGCCCGATGCCCGATCCCACCGATGCTCCACCCGCGGTCGGGTTGGATGACGTCACGAACGGGTAGGTGCCGTGGTCCACGTCGAGGAACGTGGCCTGGCCGCCTTCCATGAGGACCACCTTGCCGGCGTCGAGCGCTTCGTTGAGCACGTAGGTGGAATCGATGACCAGCGGGCGCAGCCGGTCGGCGAAGGAGACGAAGTACTGGACGATCTCCTCGACCTCGACATCGCGCCGGTTGTACACCTTCAGCAGGAGTTCGTTCTTCTGCTTCAGTGACCCCTCGACCTTCTGGCGCAGAATCGACTCGTCAAAGACGTCCTGCACGCGGATACCGAGGCGCGCCACCTTGTCCATATAGGCCGGGCCGATGCCGCGCCCAGTGGTTCCGATGGCCCGCTTGCCGAGGAAGCGTTCGGTGACCTTGTCGAGGACCTGGTGGTAGGGGGCAACGAGGTGTGCGTTGGCGGAAACGCGCAGCTTCGACGTGTCAGCACCGCGTGCCTCCAGTCCGTCGATCTCCTGGAACAGCGCCTCGAGGTTGATGACGCAGCCGTTGCCGATGATCGGGATGGCGTTGGGGCTGAGAATGCCGGCCGGAAGGAGCTTGAGCTCGTACTTCTCACCGCCGACGACGACGGTGTGCCCGGCGTTGTTGCCGCCGTTTGGCTTCACGACGTAGTCCACGCGCCCGCCGAGCAGGTCTGTGGCCTTGCCTTTGCCTTCATCGCCCCATTGGGCTCCGACGATCACGATTGCTGGCATGGGATCCTCCCCCATCATTTGGCGGCGAAGTGCGCGCCGCGTGCCGCGCGAAATATGCCGCCGTGCATGAGAATGCCCCAAGACTCGCAGTGAATCACGCAAGAAGTCCGGGGCTCTTACCACCCAAGTTTAGCGGACAACATAAACGGGAACGCTAGAAGAGGTCAGAGCTGTTGATGAACCCGACGATCATCGCCGTCCACCAGCACGTTTGCGAAATACCAAGGCAGATCAGCAGGTGTACCCGCATCCCTCCGGGAACGTCACCGAACCGGGTCCCTGCCGGCATGGAATTGAGCCGGCGCATGCACGGGATGAGGAGGATCCCGTTGAGCATCAGCACCAGCACCGCGGAGACCTTGATGATGGTCAGTGGATTATCCATGGCCGGGTTGATCAGGGCGCCGGTGACCAGCAGGCCGGCGAGCCCACCCCAGATGATGGGCATGGCCGCGGACTCTATCCGGCTGGTTTCAACCAGTTTCCGCCGGGAGATCAGCCAAAGGAAACCCACCCAGTCGACCAGCAGGACAGCACCGAACGCCGCGACCAGGGAGATGGTGTGCGCAACCAGAGCAACCTTCGCGACTCCGGAATCAACCTCGAGCAGGGCGCCGATCGTGACGGACAAAATCCAGGCTGCCGTGGCGCTGAGGGCAAAGAGCGCGATGTGCGGGGGCGAATACGTAGTACGCAGGGCAACGCTTGGCAGGGCGGAATCCATGATCTTCAGCTTCTTGTGGGTGCGACGCGGGTCGCGGCGGAGGTAAGGGAACTGGTGTCTCCGACTCCTTTCACGTCGGCCCCCAACAGTGAACTGAGGACTGCATCTTACGCCCGCCGCAACTGCCCCAACAAGGACAATTGCCTCTGCCAACTGTCCGCACCACTGGTGCCGCAAGCGCCGCGCGGGGTAGCGTTCGCCCCATGTCGGATTCACAGGCCCGAGCCCGCTGCGGCATCTCCGGCTGGCGGTATGCGCCCTGGCGCAAGTCCTTCTACCCGGCCGGTCTTGCGCAGCGCCTCGAGCTTGAATATGCCTCGTCCCAACTCAGCACCATCGAGATCAACGGGACCTTCTACTCGCTTCAGCATCGCGACAGCTTTGTCCGCTGGCGCGACACCGTGCCGGGCGGTTTCCGGTTCTCTGTCAAGGGCCCGCGCTACATCACGCACATGCTCGGACTGCGAAACGCCGAGACGGCACTGGCCAACTTCTTTGCCTCCGGAGTCCTTGCCCTCGGTGAGAAACTCGGACCGGTTCTCTGGCAGTTGCCCGCCACCCGCCGCTTCGATCCGGAACTCCTGGATACCTTCTTCTCCCAACTCCCTAGAACGACGACGGCGGCCGCCTCCCTCGCCCGCGGCCACGATGAGCGGCTCACGGACCGCGACTGGGTCACGACCGACGCGGACCGGCCGATTCATCATGTGCTCGAGCCTCGGCACGAGAGTTTCGGCAGCGAGGAATGCTACGAGATTCTGCGACGTCACGGCGTCGGGCTGGTGGTGGCGGACTCCGCCGAAAAGTGGCCTCAATTCCGGGAGGTGACCGGCGACGTCGTCTATGTGAGGCTGCATGGCAGCACCGAGCTCTACACCAGCGGCTACACGGACGCGGAGCTGGACGAGTGGGCCGAGCTGTGTGAGGGCTGGCTGTCAGGGCGCACCTCTGCTGACGAGCGCGGCCGTGACGTTTACGTGTATTTCGACAATGATGTGAAGGTGCACGCCCCGTTCAACGCGATGGGTCTCGCTGAGCGGCTGGGCAAGAGCTAACCCCAGAACGACGACGGCGTCTGCTCGACGATCGACTCGTGAGCATCCGGCCTCACTCCCTCACGAAGAACTGGCCACAAGGCTTTCGCCCTGTGACCAGTTCCACTCAGGGCTGACTGCTTAACCCTGCGGCTGGCGGCCTGTGCGGCCTATTTCAGGGGCGGGAAACTGCCTCCGGATATCTGCGTTGGAATGTTGTGGTGTTCGAAGTGCGTCGCCGGTGTCGAGTTTGCGTTGTGGCCAGCGACGATTTGACCGGCGAGGTCCCGTAGTTTGACGTTGCGGTGTGAGGAAGCTTTCCGGAGGACCGCGAAAGCCTCTGTCTGGGTGCAGCGGTTCTGGGTCATGATGATTCCTATTGCGATGTCGATGGCGGTGCGTGATTCCATCGCCGTGATCAGGTCTTCAGCATGTTCACTGTGTTGCGCGATCCGCACCGCCAGGCGTAGCGATCGGGACGCTTCGCTGGCATAGGATTTCGCTCGTCCTATTGCGTCATCTGTAAATTTGTTCGCCTTGTCCGAGTAAAGATTCAGTGCGGCGTTAGCCTCACCTGCAAGATCGAAGGAGACGGCGAGGATGGAACGCATCCCGTGACCGCTGATTGCGTGCATGTATTCGGGCCAGCGTTGTTCCAGGCGTACGTCCCGGACTTCCACGATGCTCTGCTCACGTGCGGCGCTCATACAGGGCCCGTCGTTGAAGCTGTACTGAATTTCGTCCATGTTGCGGGCGTATTCACTGCTGCTGGCCACGGTCGCCGCTTTCCGGTTACGTAACAGTGTGATTCCACAGAGCACCTGTGCGCCGTCGGTAAGAGAGGTCACCGCATGCCGACAGAGCTGGTCCAGGAACTGGCTCACGTCCGTAGAGTCAAGGACGGCATCTTGAAGGTGATCGATGGTGCGCGAAGTGGTCGGATCGCTGCTCATTCCGCCTGACGCCGATCCAGTTCCTCACTCAACGCCTCATAATTCATCCTCGCGGCACGGGCTGGTACGGGCTGATCAAGTTCCACGAAAGCTTCATCGCACAACCGGATGATGTCGGCCGTGTCCAGCCCGCAAAGATCAGCGGAGAGGAACGCGAGCTCTTCTTCGTCGAAACCTCTCAGATCGAATTCACCGAAATGGGAAGCGCTGTCGATTGTGAGCATGCCGGGCCCTTCGACGGTGGCACCGATCGGCGGCTGGCTCATGCTGCCACCTCCTCTACCTGTGAACTGTAGAACAGTGCCGGGCACTCAGGAAGGGCGGCTGGAATCTGCACCCTGAATGCATCGGAAGGCGCCGTGTGAGCTGGCACCGCGGTGAGCGCTCGTTCCAGCAGGTCGATCGAATTGGCATCGATGTGCCTGGCGCCGGTGAGATCTACGGTGACTGACAAGCCGCGGATCAGTGAATGAGCACGCCGGGCGATGGGCAACAACGCGAAGTAGTTGGTTTCCGTGAGGCATCCGTTGACGGCGAGAACCGCAGCCGTGCGGTCAACATCGAGGCGGACAAGAACACGCAGTTTGTGATCCATGAGAAGACTCCACAAGATGACGATCCTGTGGCCCGCTGCTGGACCAGAGAATGAACTCTGCGGCCCACTTCTGAACCAGAAAAAGTGTAAGCGGATTCGAACCAGTTAGGCAAGCTAGCAAAAAGGTTTCCCTTGCCTGGCGGGCTCATGCCGGAGTCAGGGCGGTCCACGCGTCGGTGGTGCCGACGCATGCCCAGTTCGAGTTCACCAGGGTGAGCAGAGAGGTGTGCACCGTCTTCGCGTCAACGGGGTCCGCGTCATCGGCGAGGTTGATCGCGCCAGGTGGGCTCCCGCAGTTGCATTAGGCCCCTGCCTGTAACGTTCAAAGTCAGGAACCCCTTCGGTTCCGCTACAGGAGCGATCATGGCCGATAAGTCCCCCCGCCAAGCAGCATCCAAGACCGATCGCCTCACCCTCGGCGTCCTTTCCAACACCCGAAAACCTGATGAGCGGCGCCTGCCGATACACCCCCTGCATCTGAATCGCATTGCCCCCGAACTCCGGCAGCACATGATCCTGGAGGAAGGGTACGGGGAGCGCTTCGGTGTTTCGGACTCCCATCTGGCACCCCTCGTCGGCCGCATCGCGCCACGGGAGCAACTGCTGGCGGCAGCCGACGTCGTGCTCCTACCCAAACCACAGCCCGAGGACCTTACCGACCTCCGCGATGGGCAGATCCTCTGGGGGTGGCCGCACTGCGTCCAGGATCGAGCCATCACGCAGCTGGCTATCGACAAGAAACTCACGCTGATCGCCTTCGAGGCCATGAACCACTGGGCCGGCGACGGCGGCTTCGGCCTGCACGTGTTCCACAAGAACAACGAACTGGCCGGCTACTGCTCCGTACTGCACTCCCTCGCGCTGACCGGCGCCACCGGGGACTACGGCCGGAGGCTGAGCGCCGTCGTCATCGGCTTCGGCGCGACGGCACGCGGGGCCGTCACCGCCCTCAATGCCCACGGGATCCATGACGTCCAGGTCCTGACCAACCGGGGAGTGGCCGCCGTGGGGTCACCCATTCATTCGGTACGGATTGCCCAGTTCGACCACAATCATGAGGCACCGTTCCTCAGCGAGGTCATCACCGAACGCGGGAGGGTGCCGCTGGCGCCGTTCCTCGCCGAAAGAGACATCGTGGTCAACTGCACGCTGCAGGACCCCAACGCACCGTTGACCTACCTGCGCACCGAGGACCTGGACGCTTTCCGGCCTGGCAGCCTGATCGTCGACGTTTCCTGCGATGAGGGTATGGGCTTCAGTTGGGCGAAGCCCACGACCTTCGCCGAGCCGATGTTCACGGTGGGCGACCACATTGACTACTACGCGGTGGATCACAGCCCCTCCTACCTCTGGAATTCCGCCAGTTGGGAGATCAGCGAGGCCCTGCTGCCCTTCCTGGAAACCGTGATCACCGGCCCAGCGGCCTGGTCACAGAACGAGACCATCAGCCGCGCGATCGAAATCCGCGAAGGCGTGGTCCTGAACCCGGACGTACTGCAGTTCCAGCAGCGGGAACCGGACTACCCACACCTCCCACTGTCTGTCTAGAGGACGGAACACACCAGCCCTCCGCGTTGTTGTACAGAGTGATGACGACGGCATACCAGGAACTGGATCTGACCACTGTTCCTCCTACGCGTTTGTGGGTTCCCAAACACGTGCTGATCACGCAGGCCGCAGCCGATCTGCCTCACACCGCCGAGATAATCCGGCGGTGTGAGGTTGCCGGAGTGGATGACATCCGGGTCTTGCCCGGCAACGCCCTCACGGGCCTGCGTGGCGCTACCGAGCGCGAAACCTACGCATCCGCTAAAAACACTCTCGCGGTGGTTGTCGCCCCTCCGAGCACCCTCAAGCCCCAGCCGATTCCGCCGAGCGCCGATTGGCGGATTGACCTTGCCAGGGGTTGCCCTGCGCACTGCCAGTACTGCTATCTCGCCGGTTCCCTGCAGGGTCCGCCGGTCACCCGTGTGTACGCCAACCTCGACGACGTACTGAACGGCATACGCACCCACGCCGGCAGAGGCTCCGTTACCAGCGGCACCCTCGAGCGTGGTGGCGAGGGCACGACGTTCGAGATGTCCTGCTACACCGATCCACTCGGAATTGAGAGCGTGACCGGATCGCTCGCTACCGCAATCTCCCGCGTCGGCTCCGGCGAGCTCGGAAGCGACGTGTCGCTGCGCTTCACGACAAAGTTCGACGACGTCGGCAACTTGGTGACACTGGATCACGGACGACGCACCCGGATCCGGTTCTCGGTCAACGCTGCAGAGGTCGCGAACCGTTTCGAAGGGGGAACCGCACGAATGCCTGCGCGGCTCGCCGCCCTGCGCGCGGTCGCGACGGCCGGCTACCGGGTGGGTCTGACGATCGCCCCCATCATGCCCGTACCCGGTTGGAAGGAGCAGTATGGCGCGCTGCTGAATGATGTCTCCGAGGCAGTCGACGGCATCAGTGACCTCGACCTGACGGCCGAAATTATTACACACCGCTTCACTCCGGCGAGCAAGGAAGTGCTGCTCGGGTGGTATCCCAGGACCAGGCTCGAGATGGATGAAAGTGCGCGGAGCCAGAAGCGTTCCAAGTTCGGCGGAGTGAAGTACGTGTACCCAAAGCAGACCATGACCGAAATGCGCGATTGGTTCACCGAGGAGTTGCAGCGACGCCTGCCTGCTGCCCGGCTTCTCTACTGGACCTGAGGCTGAGATCGCCCTTCCCAGGCAGTGGGTGGCCCGCCCACGCTCTGGCGGTCCTCGGCGAGATGGTCAAGGATGGATTTATGGACATCACTGACAACGGACCGAACCCCAACGCGTTCAACATTGAGGACGCCACAACGGAAAACGCCGCCTATCGCCGCGTCGCCTGGACGGGCAAGCACCTGCAGGTAACCCTCATGTCAATTGAGCCCGGCGGTGCAATCGGCCTCGAAGTGCATCACGGCACCGACCAGTTCCTGCGTATCGATGCCGGAAAGGGCCGCGTGAAGATGGGACCGTCGAAAGACGACCTCTCCTACCAGCAGGATGTCGGGGACGGCTGGAGCATTCAGGTACCCGCCGGAACCTGGCACGACGTTGAGAACACCGGGGATGAAGCGCTCCGCCTGTACACCATCTACGCGCCTACCCACCACGCGCAGGGCATCGTGCAGAACACGCCGGATGACGCCGAGAAGGACGAGGACCAGGGCAAAGACGAGCCGCCGAGCTGGGTTGAGGAAGTCGATACCAAGGGTGAAGAGAGCGCCTGAGTCAGCGCACCCTCAAGAAGAACGACGACGGCGCCGCACCTCTGATGAGGTGCGGCGCCGTTTCGCTGTGCTCAGGACTCAAACCAGCGCGCTCTGCCGCTCCCCCACAAGCTTCAGCACATCCGGGAACAACGGATGGTCCGATGAGAGCCCGGTGATCTGTTGAGTAACTTCGGCTGCCTCTGAGGACCGAAGGAGCTGCTGTAGCTCAACCGCTTCGGTGTCAGCGGCATCATCGAACCGCAGCGCGGATGCGATCGTCTTCAGTAGCGCCTCGGGGCGGGTGCCCCGCTCGGCGAGTTCGGCGGCCGGACCGATGAACCGCTCATTCCGGCTGAGCTTACGCAGGGGCGCGCGCCCCACCCGGTTCACAGTGTCCGGAAGGTGCGGGTTGGTGAAGCGGCCCAGGATCTTCTGCACGTAGGCTTCCTGTTCCCCCTCATCGAAGCCGTGCTTGTTCACGAGGAGCTGCTTGGTTTCCCCGAGCACGGCGCGAACGTCCGCGGCGACTGACGGGTCAGCCATGGCCTCGGAGATCTTCTCCAGTCCCGCCTGGTACCCGAAGTAGGCCGCCGATGCGTGACCGGTGTTTACGGTGAACAGCTTCCGCTCGATGTATGGGCCGAGCCGGTCCACGAACATCGCCCCCGGAATCACCGGCGGGTTTTTCCCGAACGGCGTCCGGTCGATCACCCACTCGTAGAAGGTCTCCACCGTCACGTCGAGGCCCTGGCCGGGCTCCTGGTTTGGGACAATGCGGTCCACCGCAGTGTTGGCGAAGACCGCGCTGTCCGCCAGGTTTCCGCCGGCCTCATCCCAGGACGCCGCAACGAACTCACGAAGGATGTCGGTCGCATTGATCGCGTTCTCACAGGCCATGACCTGCAACGGGGCGGAGCCGCCGGCACGTGCGGCTATGCCCTTCGCGATCACCGGAGCCACGAACTTCAAGACGTGCGGCCCCACCGCCGTGGTCACAATGTCCGCAGACGCGATCTCTTCGACCAGCCGGCTCTCCTCCGTGTTGGAGTTCACCGCCCGGAAGTTGTCAACCGTGTGCACCGCCGGCTGCTCACCCACCTCGTGGACGCGGTAACTGTCCGCGCCCGCCAGCTCGCTGATGAGCGCGTCCGCGACATCCGCGAACACCACCTCATAGCCGGCCTGGTGGAGGAGCAGCCCAACAAAGCCGCGCCCGATGTTCCCTGCTCCGAAGTGGACTGCCTTCACTATGCGTTGACCTTCCGGAAGATTTCGAGGATCTCCTCAGCCGAGGTCGCTGCCTCCAGCTGGGCCACCTGCGCCTTATCCGTGAAGACCTTCGCGATGGAGGACAGGATGTGCAGGTGCTCGTTGTTCACCCCGGCCACACCGACCACGAACTTGACCTCCTTGCCGTTCCAGTCGATTCCCTCCGGGTAGCGGATAAAGGACACCGCGGACTTGCGGATGTGGCCCTTGGCCGCGTTGGTGCCGTGCGGGATCGCCAGGAAGCTGCCCATGTAAGTGGACACGGATTCCTCACGTTCGTGCATGGCGCGGAGGTAGCCCTCATCCACTGCGTCGCGGGCCAGCAGCAGCTGCCCTGCCTCGTCAATGGCTGCGTCGCGGGAGGTCGAGGAACCGCTGAGCACAACGCTCTCGGCAACCAGGATGTCCGACGTCGCTTCCTCACCGTGCGCCGACGCTCCGGCAGCGTGTGCGCCGGCTCCACGGGAGTCGGAGGACGTGCCGCCGACTGCCTCTTCCGCCGCGTTTCCGCCCGCATGCGCTCCGGCGGCGTGCGCGCCGCCGAACGATCCGGCATCAGCATCCGAGCCGGCACCGCTACCCGCCGCATCATCCGCATCCACCCGGTCGCTGCGGCTTTCCTTGACCAGATCAACGATTTCCTCATACCGCGGACTGTTCATGAAGTTGTCCACGGAAACGTGCACGGCACTGGAGGTAGCGGGCTTGGCCCGTTCCGTCAGGTCCTGGTGCGTCACCACGACGTCGTAGTCGTCACGCAGATTGGCAATCGAGGCATTGGTGACCTTGACGTCCGGGTAGCCGGCCGCCTTGATCTTGTTCCTCAGCACCGATGCGCCCATGGCGCTTGAGCCCATTCCGGCGTCGCAGGCGAAGACGATGTTCTGGATCGGTCCGGCCATCACGGCAACGTTTCCGCCACCGGTCAGGTTGGAGGCGACCGAGCTCTTCTTGCCCTTCATGGATTCCATCCGCGAGATGGCGGCCGCAAGACCGCCCTCATCGCCGTCGTCGTCCTTCTGCTTTGAAGTCTTCAGGATCACCGAGGCAACCAGGAAAGACACAGCGGTCGCAAGGATCACCGAGAGAATCACACCGAAGTAGCTGTCTCGGGCGGTCTGGGCGAGTACAGCGATGATCGAGCCGGGAGCGGCAGGAGCAACCAGGCCGGAATTGGTGACGGCGAGCGTCGCGATTCCGGTCATACCGCCGGCAATGGCGGCCAGGATCAGCAGCGGGCGCATCAGGACGTACGGGAAGTAGATCTCGTGGATGCCTCCGAGGAAGTGGATGATTGCAGCTCCGGGAGCGGATGCCTTGGCAATGCCGCGGCCGAAGAACATGTACGCCAGCAGGATGCCGAGGCCCGGGCCGGGGTTTGCTTCGAGGAGGAACAGGATGGACTTGCCATCCTCCAGCGACTGCTGGACACCCAACGGGGTGAGCACGCCGTGGTTGATGGCATTGTTGAGGAACAAAACCTTGGCAGGCTCGATGAAGATGCTGGTCAGCGGCAGGAGTCCGTTGTTCACCAGGAACTGGACCACGTTGCCGGCGGCCGTGCTGAACGCCTCGACCATCGGGGAGATGCCGTAGAAGCCGATCAGCGCGAGCGCTGCACCCCAGATGCCGGCGGAGAAGTTGTTGACCAGCATTTCGAAGCCGGGCTTGATCTTGCCGTCCCAGATTCTGTCGATCTTCTTCATGGTCCAGCCGCCCAGCGGGCCCATGATCATGGCGCCGATGAACATGGGGATGCCTGCGCCGACAATCACGCCCATAGTGCCGATTGCACCCACGACGCCGCCACGGACGTCATAGACCATCCGGCCGCCGGTGTAGGCGATCAGGAGCGGCAACAGGTAGGTGATCATAGGCCCGACCAGGCCGATATTCGGGTTGCCCTCCGCATCAGTACCGAAGCCGCCCAGCTCCGCAACCGGAAGCCAGCCCGCTTCAATGAAGAGCGCGGTAATGAGCCCCCAGGCAATGAACGCACCGATATTGGGCATGATCATGCCGGACAGGAACGTCCCGAACTTCTGGACGCCGACGCGCATGCTGCCCTTGGGCTTCGCAGCTGTCTCTGTTGCCATGTGATTTCCTAACCGTGAGTCCCGCGTCAGCGCAGGATGGTCCGATAGATGTGGAGCACTATGTGGTGGAACTGGTTGAGATCCGGTGGAGCCACTCAAGGAAGAGCTTGAGTTCGGAACTGGACAGCTGATCGGAGTGCGACGACTGCAGTGCTGCATTCAACGCAATCGCAGCCACCACGACCGACGACTTTCCGGAGGTTTCGTTCCCGTTCTGCTCCGCCTGATCCGAGGCCACCGCGAAGATCATGGCGTCCCGGGTCATGGTGGACAGATCGAGGTTCCGGTCAACGACAGCTTCTGCGATCAGCATGAGCGTTACTCCCACGTTGGCCGCCAGGATGCTCCTGGCCGCCTCCCGCGGCTGAACGCTCAACTGGCCGGCAGCAGCGGCCTTATTCAGCATCTCCTCCATGAGCGCCTCGGCATCTGCAACGATGGCCGGGCGGCTTTCCGGGCGGATATTGCCGAACATCACCAAATAGAGCTCCGGCTGGTTGAGCCCGAATTGCACGTGGTTGTCCCACATCCGCCGGATGTCCACCAGCGGCTGCCCGGACGGGGCGAAATCTCTCTCGCCCGCCACATACTCCTCGAAACCAGCTGAAACCACCGCATCGAACAGGCCCTCCTTGTCACCGAAGTGGTGATACAAGGTGGGCGCGCTTACCCCCGCCAACTGAGTGATCTGGCGGGTGGAGACGGGAGCTCCAGCAGAGTTGGCCAGCAGTTCTGCGGCTGCACGCAGCAGTCTCATCTTCGCCGGTGGCTGGCCTTCGAAACTCATGGCCGCTAGCCTAGCACCTATAGCAACGCTATATGAACTGCGTCACAAGGAAAACGAGGACCTCCAGTGCAGAACTTTCAAGGAGTAGGCGTCAGCCCGGGTCGAGTGATCGGACCGGTCCGCCAGATGCCCAAACCCGTCAGCGAACCTCCGGCCGGGGAACCGCTGCCCGACGGTGTCAGCGCCGAGGAGGCAACGGCGGAGCTGAAATTGGCAGCGACGGCGGTCCACGACGAACTCAAGGCGCGTGCCGAGCGCGCGTCAGGTGACGGCAAGGCGGTCCTCGAAGCAACGGCGCTGATGGCCAGGGACACGATGCTGCTCAAAGGCGCCGGAAAGCTGATCGCCAAGGGAGTCTCCAACCAGCGGGCCGTCTGGGAGTCCGCCGCCTCGGTCTCCGAAATGCTGCACAACCTCGGCGGGTACATGGCCGAACGCGCAACGGACGTCCTCGATGTCCGTGCCCGCATCGTCGCCGAGCTCCGCGGCCAGGCAGCGCCCGGCATCCCCGCCTCCGCCACACCGTTTGTCCTCGTCGCCGAGGACCTTGCGCCGGCCGACACCGCCACGCTGGATCCCGCCACCGTCCTCGCCCTCGTCACCTCGGGCGGCGGCCCCCAGTCGCACACCGCGATCATCGCCCGCTCCCTCGGACTGCCTGCCGTAGTGGCAGCGCCCGGTGTCGACGACCTGCCCGACGGCGCGGAAGTCTACGTCGACGGCGCGGCCGGCGCGCTGATCGTTGAGCCCGGGGATGCGGAACGCACCGCTGCTGCCGCGTGGGAGGAAACAGCTTCGCTGCTGGCTGACTTCGACGGCCAGGGCACGACGGCGGACGGCCACCTGGTGCCCCTCCTCGCCAATGTGGGAGGTGCGAAGGACGCGGTGGCGGCCGCGGCGCTCGGCGCCGAAGGAGTCGGCCTGTTCCGGACCGAGTTCTGTTTCCTCGAGCGGGACAGCGAGCCGACGGTCGACGAGCAGACCGCAGCCTATCAGGGCGTCTTCGACGCTTTTCCCGGCAAGAAGGTGGTCCTCCGTACGCTGGATGCCGGAGCGGACAAGCCGCTCCCCTTCCTCACTGACGCAACGGAGCCCAACCCGGCGCTCGGCGTCCGCGGCTACCGCACGGACCTCACCTCGCCAGGGGTGCTGCAGCGCCAGCTTGAGTCGATCGCGCGCGCTGCTGACCGGTCGGAAGCGGATGTGTGGGTCATGGCACCCATGATTTCGACGGCGGACGAGGCGGCGAAGTTCGCTTCCATGTGTGCCGACGCAGGTTTGAAGACGCCCGGCGTGATGGTGGAAGTGCCGTCTGCCGCGCTGACCGCGGATGCCATCCTCCGCGAAGTGTCCTTCGCGAGCCTCGGAACCAACGACCTCACGCAGTACGCCATGGCGGCGGATCGCCAGTTGGGCCCCCTTGCCGCGCTCAACACACCCTGGCAGCCGGCCGTGCTGCGGCTGATCCGCCTCTCAGCGGAAGGCGCTGCCACTGAAGGCAACGCGAAACCGGTGGGAGTCTGCGGTGAGGCGGCAGCGGATCCTGCCCTCGCCGTCGTACTGGTGGGTCTGGGCGTCACCACGCTGTCCATGACCGCTCGGTCCCTGGCCGCGGTGGCGGCCGTGCTCAAAACTGTGACGCTGGAGCAGGCGCAGGAACTGGCGCAGCTTGCGCTCTCCGCGCGCACCGCTGAAGATGCCCGGAGTGCCGTGCGCGGCAAGCTTCCGGTGCTGGAAGACCTCGGCCTCTGACCTGCCACCCTGCCCCGGCGGCGGTCTTGACGGGGACCGCCGCCGGGGCATAGGAATCAGATGTCACCTATTGCATACGCGAGGAGCGATCATGAGCGAAAGCACGTCGGACGAGCCGCAGGAGATCAACGAGGACCTGCCGGGTGCTCCGCCGGTTGATCCGGATGTACAGTCCGATCCCGCCGCCGACGCCAGCAACCAGGGCGACTGGACCGGCGAGGGTGGGGCAACGCCGTCGGGTGCTGCAACTGAGGCCGCGGATGATGACCGGCCGGCCAACGAGGAGGACGGGCAGGGCGGGGAAAGCTGACGACGCGGACGCGGATCTGCTCGCTCACCTCAACTGTTGTTTCGGCTGGTCTGAACGGACTCCCTGACCGGGATCGTCGTGCTCATTCCTTGGTCGTGGTGCCCGGTGAGCGTGCAGATGAGCTTCAGCTCTTCACCGGCACGCGCGGAGACTGAAAGTTGGTGCTCACCACCGGGAGGAAGAACGGGCGTAGCCCATTTACCTCCCTCGCCGATCACGATAAGGTCATGCCTGGTTGCCCCGGCGTTGGTCACAGTGATCACGACGGTCCCTTCAACGGCCTGCACCGGACCGGTTTCGATCGACCACTCAGTCAAACCGACGCTCAGCTCACTGCTTGGCTCCTGGAGTTCACCGCCGGTGCCGGACGTTGCGGCGCAACCTGCAAGCACCGCGCAGCACAGAAGCGCGCCGATTACGTTGAGCAACTGCCTCATGGGTTCACCTCCCGGACGGTTTCGATCAGTTTCCGGACATCATCCGCGGACGGATGACCGTCATTCAACACAAGGAAGCGTTCGAGCAGTTCCGCCCCGCCCGGATTCCCGCTTCGTGCCTGCAGCGTCCCGAGCAGCAGCAGCGACGGCGAATGGTCCGGCTTTTGTTGCAGGTTCCTCTCGAGGTGCGGCACAGCGGACTCGGGAGCCCCCGCACGCACGAGCGCCGAGGCCTCCAGATAGATGATTTCCACATTGTATGGATCAAGCCGCGCTGCCGTGGCGTACTGCACTGCGGCTTCACTATGCCTATCCTGCCTCTGGAGTTCGCGTCCGTAAGCGAGATGAAGGCTTATGTCTCCCGGCGCATCGGCAACAGCCTGGGACAGCAAAGATTCAGTGTTGTCAGTTGGCTCCGCTGACCCAGCCTGGAGAACGCTTCCTCCCTGGGGAATTCGCCACGCCAGTACCGCTGCGGCAATGGCCAGCACGGCGGCAAGAGGAATCCATCCTGACCGATTTCTAGCCTGCCGGAAAAGGCACCATGCCGCACATCCGATCAGCGACGCTGGAAGCAGCCACATCAACAGCCCCGTGCCTGCCATCGGTGGTTCAAGCAGCACGCCAGGCCCGTACCGGTCCGCGAACCACTGGCGGATCTCCTGTGGCGACTTACCCAGCTCAATCTGCTCCGAGATACTCATGCGCATCGCCGCAGCAACCGGAGCCGTCGAATCGGCTACGTCCTCGCCGATGCAGGTCAGGCATTTGAGGGTTTGGGCGACTTCCCGGGTGCGCTCCTCCAGGGATCGTTCGGGGGCGGTGAAACCCGCGAAGACAAGGCCGGCAAGGGCGAGCAGCCCTACGCAGCCAAGGGCCAGGCGATACCACGGGCGTGTCATCGCGCTACCTCCGGAATAACGACGTCGTCAATCCACTCCTGCGTCACCGCACCGAAGTGGCGGGCTACAACGGTGCCGTTCCGGTCAATGACGAAAGATTGCGGCAGCGCTGACACTCCCCAGTCAACCGCGATTGTGCCATCAGCGTCGACGACGCTGGGGAAGCTGGGCCGTTCCTCCTCGATGAACTGGTGGGCGGCGTCGGGGTTGTCGCGAAAGATCAAGCCGAGTACGAGGAGTTCGTCGGGGTCATACTGCTCATCGACGGCTGAGAGCACCGGCACTTCATCCCGGCAGGGGCCGCACCACGAAGCCCAGACCGACACGAGCACTACCGCACCTCGATGCTCCTCAACGTTCCACTGCCGCCCGGTCAGGTCAGGGCCGGCCAGTGAAGGCGCCGGATATGGATCCTGTTCCGGGACGCCGGTTGTGCAGGAGGTGCACAGGGAAATCAGCAACAGAGGGATCAGGGTGACAATTCTGCTGCGGCTCATGATCCCGCTCCCTTGGAAGCGTGCGGCTTCAAGGAGACTTCTGGTGGCGGACTGTTCTGCCTCCTGCGACTGCCCGGCAGCGCAGCCACGGCGGAGCCGGTCACCACCAGCAGCCCCGAAACCCAAAGCCAGGAGATGAGGGGGTTCACCGTCAGCCGCAGATGTGCGCTCCCTTCGGAAGGATCAACGTTGAGCAGGGTGACATAGACGTCCCGGAAAGGTTCGGATCTGATTGCCGGTCCGGCCAGAACCGTTCCCTGCTGTTCATACCAGCGCAATTGGGGTTCGACTATCCCCAGCGGTTTCTCGCCATCCCCCAGTAGAACGCTGGCTTCGGCAATGCTTCGGCGCCCGTCGTCGAAGCGTTCAACCGTGATGAGGGTGGCGCTGGTGCCCTGCGTTTGAAGGGACTCGCCGATAAGGACGGTCTGCTCCGTGGTGGTGGCCTGACCCCCGGCAACCACCGCAACTGCTCCTACTGCGAATCCAAAATGGGCGAGGAGGGCTCCGATCGACCGTAGGCTGCGCTTCGCTGGGGTGGAGCAGCGTCTCACCAGGTCGGCGATGACGAATCCCGCAATCCCGGATGCTATTGAGAGCCAGAGGTCACTTGTTGTGAAGGCAGTGATTGCGACCACCGCGGCAGAGCAGATGGCGGGCAGCTTCAGCGCCTGCACCAGCTCGGCCCGGCCGAGCTGACGCCAGCGCAGGAGCGGGGCAAGCGCCATGGACAGCAACAGCAGCAGCGCCAGCGGCGCGATGGTGCGTGCATACCAGGGCGGACCGACGGAAACCCGCTCTCCGGTCACCGCGAGCATGGCGGTGGGAACCACCGAACCCAGCAGGATGATTCCGGTGATCAGTACGAGCAGGATACGGTTCACCAGCACGGCGGTCTGGCGGCTGACCAGTGGGGCATCCGACATACTGCGCCGGAGAACCCTGCCGGCCCTTGCCGCGTTGATGATCCAGGCGCCTGCTGCCAGCGCCAGGATGAGGAGCAGTGCGGGGCCCAGTGGCGAAGTGCTGAAGGCATGGATGCTTTGAACGACGCCGGACCTCGTAAGAAAAGTGGCGAGCAGCACGAAAGAGAACGCTGCCCCTGCGAGCACGATGGACCACAGGTACCATCCCGCTGCTCGCGTACGTGGACCGATGGAGTGCAGGAGAGCCGTGGCCAGCAGCCACGGCATCAGGGACGCGTTCTCTACTGGGTCCCAAGCCCAGTACCCGCCCCACCCAAGGACGGCGTAAGACCACCATGCGCCAAGCAGAATCCCGGCAGTTAGTGGAATCCAGGATCCGACGGTCCAGGCGTACACGCTCCGCGCCCACAGTACGCTCGAGGAACGGTCGCGCGGCGCCGCGAAGGAGAGCGCAAACGGTACGGCCAGTCCAGCGAATCCCAAGTAGAGCAGCGGTGGGTGGATACCCATGGCCGGGTGGTCCTGCAGTAGTGGACTCGGGCTGCCGTTGAGCTCCCCTGTTGCGGCGAAGGGGTGGGCGATCAGAACAACCAGCCCGAAAGCAGCTACCAGCCCGCACAGCACCCCGCTCGCAATCGGATCATCCTGAGAACCGGACCGTGTCCGGCGGGCTATGAAAAGTACCATTACTGCTGCGAGGGTCAGCAGCCACAGCATCAACGACCCTTCCATGGCAGACCAGAGCGAGGTGAACCTGTAATAGGTGGGCAGCCCCGGTTCGGTGACGGTGGCAGGATAGTTCAGCCCGGTTCCGCCCTGGAGGAGGGCAAATTCCATCAGCGCAACGGCCCCGAGGATGAAGACGAGCGACAGATAGGAGGCCCCGCGGGCACCTGCACTCACGCGCGTTGCCTGAAACCTCTTTCGCGCGGCTGCCGCCCACAACAGCATGGCAACGAGGGCAGCCGCGAAGCTCAACACCAGCAGCCCGGTTCCAATAACGCTCACAGTGTTCCCTCAGCCGGGGCCCGGTATTCATTCGAGTGCCGCAGCAGCAACTCCTCACCCAACAGGACGCCGTCGGATCGCCACGTTCCTTCGATCACGGCGCCTTGGCCTTCCTGCACGATTGCCGGAAACCTGCCCTGGTACACCACGGTGATCTGCGTTGCGCCGTCGCTGAGAAGAAGGGTGGATTCGGCGTCTGATTGCTCGATCGATCCCGCAAGCACCAATCCTCCGACACGCACCGATTCGCTCGCTACGACGTCGTTGTGCACGATCTCGGTCGGTGTCCGGTAGTAGACCATGCCATCGCCGCCCGCAAGGCTGGCAACCATGGTCAGGGCACTGGTCGCAACCACCAGGATCACTGCGCTGATTTTGCGGCCGCGCGTCCATACGAAGCGCTTCCCGGTCATGCTGCGGCCGTGTCTGTAGAAAGCATCACTGAAGAGCACGCTCGCTCGTCGAGCCCCGGTGCAGCGCGCTGTGCTGGTTCACGTCAACTGACCCTTCAGCCAGCCCCCGGGTTCTCAGCGCGATGGCCATCAGGGCGAGCATCGTGAACGCCAGAACGGCGGCGCCCAGAGTGAACAGCATGGTGGCGTCCATCGGTGGATTCAGTTGCGGCGCGAGGATGGTGGGCGGCTGGTGAAGCGTGCGCCACCACAGGACGGAAAAATGCACGACCGGGACTATGGCGAAGCCGATGACACCGAGCACGGCCACGCCGGGCGCCCCGCGTTCCTCATCGGCAAGCGACCGGGCCGCCAGATAGATCGTGTACACCAACCCCATGGCCACCGTGCTCAGGACGCGCGCGTCCCAGGCCCACCAAGTTCCCCAGGTCAAGCCGCCCCACAGGCTGCCGGTCGCCAGCGTCAGCGCGGTCAATGCCAGTCCCACCTCAGCCGCGGCCCGCGCAACATCGCTTGACCGCCGAAACCGGGTGAACAGCACGCCCAAGCTGGCGAGCAAAACGATCAAAAAGCCCAGATAAGCCGTCCAGGCCGCAGGAACATGGAGGTACATCAGCCGCTGCGCGTTGCCCTGCACTACGTCCGGCGGAGCAATGAAGGCCCCGAAGAGCAGCGCTGTGAGGGCGACGACGGTTGTCACCGCTCCGAAGGCGAAACGCGCCCGGCGCCTCCTCACTGGTCGTACAGGAACGCTGCCATGTCCCTGGCGTCCTGTTCGGTCACGCCCAGATTCGGCATGACGGTTCCGGGCGCTATCTGATCTGGGGCGCGTAACCATTGCACCAACTCCTCAGGTCGGTTGGGAATCTGACCGGCGATGTAATGACGGCGGTCGAAACCGTCAAGATTCGGGGCTATGTCATCGTTGTCGACGCTGGCGACTCCCGGGATTGCGTGGCAGGAGGTGCAGCCGTAGAGCTGGACCGCTTCTTGCCCCCGTTCGGGATCCCCGCCTACGATCTGCCGCGGCTGTTGCGGCGGTTCGGCACAGCCTGCCACCACGACGGCGAGAAATAGGGCTACGACGGCGAATGACGGTTTCATGCTGCGCAAACCTCCAAGACCAGTGGATTGATCCCGATGAGAATGATGCCGAATGCAAACATGATTGCGAGCAGCGCACCGGTATAGCCAAGGAACGTGGCTGCGCCTGAACCATTGGATGCAGGGACGCGTCTGGCGGCAACGAAGCCCGCCAGACCAGCTGCAACGGTCACCAGCAAAAGCACTATGTTGAGGACGATGATCAGAACCCGCACAGTTTCCGTCGGGGCCGGAGCACCTGCACTCGCGGCGGCAGTACACACGAAGTCCTCGATGGCATAGGACAGCCCCAGGGACAGCAGCCATACGACCGGCGGCGTCAGAGCAGCAACAGTCGCGACCGGCAATGGTTCGCGCCACCGCTTGCCCTGCTCTCTGCGGCCCCTAACTGCAGTGGAGGTACCCTCGCGAGCCATCTCAAATCACCAGTAACGGCAATAGATCCGTGGTGACCCACACGATCACCCAGGTAAGCGCGCTGCAACCCCATACGATCGCGGCATGCTGCAGCAGGATGGCAGGGCGCCCGTCATGTTCGTGCCGCACGCGTGCAAGAAGTGCGACGCCGGTTGAACCGAGCGCGCCAACCGTGATCAATGTCTGGGCGGCCAGCAGGGTCCAGGCAGCTGAATCGTAAGCGTGTGCCATCGGATCCAGCCCGCTGCCGAACCAGGCGATTGGAAGCAAAGTCACCGCAACCAATCCGGAAGCCAGCGTAATGATCACCGCAAGAAATTGAGCCCTTCTCACCTTCGGATCCGTCCGGTGACGCTCGTCCCCGCCACGGCGGGAACCCCACCATGAGGCAGCCAGGCAGACAAGCAAAGCCAGCGCTATGAAGCTGAAAAGCACGGGCCGGCCAACCGCGCCGCCAAGAGGCCACACCGGCGCATTGACCTGAAGAAAGAGCGTTGAGGCGGCCAGGGTGCCGATGGCGACCAGGAAGATAATTCCCGTGGCAGCGGCAGCCCACCATCCGATGGATCGGGACCCCGGCGCCTCGAACGGGTACTTGCCTTCAAGCGGCTCGAGATTGTGTTGGAGGTGCTCGGCTTCATTCCGCCAGGCCCAGCCGGCAAATCCAATGACGGCGACAGCCACTCCAACGAACGCGAACGCATACCACTGCCCCAGCAGTGCGACAGCGATCAGGGCGAACCCGACCGCGGGCACCAGCGGCCAGATGGTGGGGCCCGGAATGAGGGCGGCGCCATCGGGTGTCGCGTTGATGACGGTGGTCATCGGGGTGGCACGGAAGTGCTGTGGCGCCCGATTGAACGCCGCGTCGATCGACTCTCTGTGTGGATGTTCACTCGGCGGGTCCCACCCCGGATGCCGGCTGTTCACCACCGGGATGGCGGGCCAGTTCTCCGACGAAGGCGGCGACGACGTCTGCCATTCAAGTGAGTCACCGCCCCAAGGGTCGTCCGCCGCCTGCCGACCGCGCAAGTGGGAATGAAGCAGGTTGACAGTCAGTACCAGTACCCCGCTGGCGAGGATGAACGCACCAACCGTGGACAGCAGGTTCACGGTGTCGAGGCCGAGTTCGCGCTCATAGGTGTATACCCGTCGGGGCATACCCCAGAGCCCGGTGAGGTGCATGGGAAAGAAGGTGACGTGAAACCCGATGAAGACGAGCCAGAAACTCAGATAGCCGGCCCGTGTGGAGTATTCCTTGCCGGTGAACTTGGCCCACCAGTGATGCAGTGCCGCGAAGACCGGGAAGAGCATTCCGCCGATCAGTACGTAGTGGAAGTGTGCAACCACGAAGTAGGTGTCGTGGACCTGCTGGTCAAACGCAACGGACGCCACCATGACGCCGGTAATCCCGCCGGCGACGAACGTCACCAGGAATCCCAGTGAATAGAGCATCGGCACGGTCAGCCTGGGCTTGCCCAACCAGAGGGTGGCAATCCAGGCGAACACCTGTAGCCCTGAAGCGAGAGTGATCGACATGCTTGCTGCCGTGAAGAATGAGAGTGTCAGGCTGGGCAGGCCGGTCGTATACATGTGGTGCACCCATAGCCCGAGGCTCATCACGGCCGTCGATGCGATAGCCACGACCACGAGCGCGTAAGCTGCGAGCGGATGCTTCGAATGGACCGGAATAATGTGGCTGATGATGGCTGCGCCCGGAAGGAACATCACATAGACCTCTGGGTGCCCGAAGATCCAGAACAGATGCTGCCAGAGCAGCGGACTGCCTCCTGCGGAGGTGTCGAAAAAGGCCGTACCAATAGTGCGGTCGAGCTCAAGCAGCACGGAGGCGACGATCAGCGGGATGAAGGCGACAATGATCATGAAGGCCACCGCGAGCATGGTCCACGCGAAGATCGGCATCTTGTTTAGAGACATGCCGGGGGCCCGGTTGCGCAGGATGGCCACGCCGATTTCTATCGCTGCGCCGACAGCGGCCAGCTCTGCAAGCGTCAGTCCGAAAAGCCAGAAGTCCATCGCTTGATCGGAAAATTCCGGCCCGCTTAGCGGCACGTAGGCAAACCAGCCGGCGTCCGGCACCAATGCGAAGAGGTAGCTCGAGTACAGGATGATGCCACCGAGGAGATAGCACCAATAGTTGAACGCGTTGTATCGCGGAAACGGCAGGTCCCTGCAGCCGATCATGAGCGGCAGCATGTAGCTGGCCAGGCCCTCGAGGAACGGCACCGCAAACAGGAACATCATGGTTGTTCCATGCATGGTGAAAAGCTGGTTGTAGGTCTCCGCGCTGAGGAAAGTGTTTTCAGCTTCTGACAGCTGCACGCGCATGAACAGTGCCTGCAGCCCTCCGACCAGGAACAGCACGAAGGCGGTGACCATGTACCGCACGCCGACGTTCTTGTGCTGAACGACGCTGAAGAAGCCCCGCAGGCCCGGTGGGTTGGACCAGATCTGGTCGAAGCTGTCCTTGGACAGCGGCTGGGTCGAGGCCGCCATCGCTACTCCAGGCTTTCGAGATAGGTCAGGAGCGCCTGTAATTCGTCTCCGTCAAGGTCTGTTCCGGGCATCAGTGCACCCGGCTTGATGGACTGGGGGTTCAGAATCCACCCGGCGAGATTGCCCCGGTCATTCGGCAGTACGCCCGCGGCAAGGGTTTCCCTGCTGGCGAGGTGCGTCAGATCCGGCCCCGCCTCGCCGGCGGCCGCTGTGCCGTTGATGGCGTGACAGTAGACGCAGGAGGAAGACATGAACACTTCGCGGCCCCGCGCGAGTACTTCACTTTCCTCCACCAGCGGTGGTTCGTCCGTCTTGGCAGTTGGAAGGGTGGGCGGCTCGGCTGTTTCCCGCTGAGCCGAGATCCAGCCCGAGAATTCCTCCGGTTGATGCGCTACCACAACAAACCGCATCTTTGCGTGCTGCTCGCCGCAGTACTCCGAGCATTGGCCCCAGTAGATGCCCGGCTCGTCCGCTTCGAGCCAGATGGAGTTGGACCGCCCGGGAATCATGTCCATTTTTCCGCTGAGCTCCGGCACCCAGAAACTGTGGATGACGTCACTGGAGTTCACCTGCAGCTCCACGCGCTCCCCGACCGGGATGTGGATCTCGTTCGCGGTGATGACGTCAAGTCCGGGGTAACGCACTTCCCACCAGTACTGATGCCCGGTCACCTCCACGACAGTGCCGTCGCCCGCCTCGTTCGGATCGATATCCCGGAGGACAATGGTGGAAACGGCAGTCACGATCAGGATGACGACGGCGGGAACGATCGCCCCGGCGAAAGCAACGATCCAGAGGGTCTGTGCCTTGTTTCCGCGGCTACGAGCCCAGGAAGGCCCCTCGCCGGTTGCTCCGTAGCTGTCCTCGCCCTCGGTCGTCTGGTCAACGTCCTCGCGGCTCCGCCGCCGCACAACCGCAACAATGGTGGCTACGGTGACGAGGATCCACACGATGCTGCCCAAAATCAGCATCAGAAGCCAGAGACCGTGGACGGACTCCGCACGCGGCCCTTCCGGGTTGAGGATCGACTGTTGCTGGCGAGCGCCATCACATGCTGTCAAAAACACCAGCAGGTAAAGCGAGGCTGCCAGGGTTCGAACGTTCAACCAGGCCAGCCTCATGGCGACTCGACCCGGATAGTGCCGTAGCTGCGCTGTCCGTCGCCCTGTTTGGTCCAGTACAGATAGTTCCCTTCGACGTCGAGCGTCTGCGCGAAAGTTCCACCCGGTCTCAGCAGTGCCGGCTCCCACGGTTGAAAGCCTTCCGGCACCGCCGGTTCGCTGGCGATGACGGACCTGTCCGTCGTGACGACATGCTGCCAGGCGCCTTCATTGCGCCACCGCACTTCTGTTCCGGGCGGAACCACCACGGTTGCTGGTTCGAACATGCCGCCGTCAGGTCCGTCGTCGTAAATTTGGACGAGGGCTGTCGACGCACCGCCGCCGGCGCTGCAACCGGTCAGAGTCATGGCCAGGAAAGCGGCGGACAGCAGGCGGCCGGCCCTCATGTGAGCAGCTCCCCCGGCGCTTTGAAGTAACGGTCGCGAATGGCTTCCGCTGCCCGGTATGCCAGTGCGCCGACTGTGCCGCTGGGATTGGCGCCGGGGTTCTGCGGAAAAAGTGCAGCACCTGTGACGAACACGTTGGGCGTGTCCCAGACCTGGCCGTAGCCGTTGGTCACGCTGTTCCCGGGGTCGGTCCCCATGATGCAACCGCCAGTGGCGTGGGTGCTTTGGTAGACGTCGTAGCGGTAAGGCGCAAGTTGCCGCGTGACGGTGGTGCGGTCCGCTCCCATCGCCTTGATCATCTCCTCACTGCGGTTCGCGAGGAAGCGGTACATGTTCCGCTCGTTCTCACGCCAGTCGAACGTGATGCGCAACAGCGGAAGCCCCCAGGCATCGGTGAAACGAGGATCAAGGTCGCAGAAATTGCCCTCGTAGGCAGGGCTTTCGCCCTCGATGCCGATGCTCCCGACGCTGTCCCAGCTCGATCCGAGGGTCTGTTTCCACTCTGCTCCCCAGCGCCGGTCGGTGAGGCCCTCGAGCAAATTCTGAGCCGAGCTGATCGGCTCACGCTGTCCCGCGGACGGATACATCCTTGCGCCGCCGATGAAGTCAACATCCGAGTGATCGAAGTTGTCGGCGTTGTAGTCGAAAACCTGCGGGATGGTGCAGCCGTTACCCATATAGAAGTTGAACCGTTCGTTCTCCCACAAACCGCTGGCAGGGTTCTGGGCCAGCTGATAGGTGTAGTTGCGGCCAACGCGACCACGGTCATTGCCGACGCCGTCCGGATGGGCCTTGCTGCGTGAGAGAAGCAGGTTGCGTATGTTCTCCAGTGTGTAGGCCGAAGTGATGACCAGCTCCGCCGGCTGGAAGAATTCGTTCCCATCTGCGTTCACGTAGCGCACGCCGGTCGCACGGCCGTCGTCGTCGGTTTCGATGCCGATCACATGCGAACGGGTGCGGACCTCATAGCGGCCGGTATCCAGCGCCGGCGGTAACCATGTTGTGAGCGGGCTGGTTTTGGCGCCGACTTCACATCCGTATCTGGTGCAGAAGCCACAGTAGAGGCAGCCTGCCCGGACGTTGCCGAATGGAT